>DAOPZL010000006.1:0-60434 GCA_035353395.1 Holophaga sp. | reverse complement strand
TCGCACCTCCGCGTCGCCTCGGCATAGATCAGCGCGGGATCGCTCCTCGCCATGCCCAGCGCGGCACAGTACGGAGCGCCGGCCTCCTGGAGAAGCCTCACGGAAGTTTCCGGATGGGCGTCCTGGCACGCCAGCCCCATGGCCACGAGCGCGTTCCCCTCCAGGATCTTGGCTTCGTAGAGATCCGGCTCGAGCTGGGAGGCCTCCCGGGCCTTCGCGATGGCGAGGAGATACCGACCCTCGTAGTAGGCCAGCAGACCCTCCACGAACGACTTTCGCTCCGAGGTCTGTGCGACCACAAGCCGGAGGTAGGCCAGCGCCGGAGCCTGGAATTCCCGCTCCAGCGCATGTTCCGTGGTCTCGCGCATCTTCTTGTCGCTCGTCTGCCGAAGCTCCTCCATGCCCTCGCGGTAGAGTTCGCCGAGGGACTGTCCGAGGGCCCAGGCCACCAGGGGATCGCGGTGGTTCTTCCTCCAGGCTTCCTCCAGTTCGCGGCGGGCCGCCGCGTAGTCGCGCAGCGCGAAATACCCTTGGCCGAGGGCGAAGGCCCCGGGGCCCTCCGCCTGGCGCCCCTCCGCCTGGATGATCCCGCGGACACGTTCCATCCGCTGCCGGACCCAGGCCTTGCACGGACGGGTGTCATGCTCGGGCAGCAGGTAGTTCATCCGGAGCCCCATCATCATGGTGGAGGCCTCCGATCCGAAGGACGTGGCGCATTCCGAGATCCTGGGGACCCTCAGGTGCATCGTCAGCGCCCATCCGCTCAAGGCCATCACCAGGGCCAGGGAAGCGGCCGACATCCCCACCAGGCTCTTGTGCCTCCGCACGTACTTGCCCGTCCGATAGAACCAGGTCGCCGGATGCGCGAAGATCGGCTCCCCCTCCCGGCACCGCCTCAGGTCCTCCGCCAGCGCCAGGGCCGAGTCGTAGCGGCGCTCCGGCACCTTTTCGAGGCACTTCATCACGATCGTCTCGAGATCCCGGGACACTTCCGGGTTCCACCTGCGGACGGGGTCCGGCGCCCGCTTCTCCTCCCCGGACGGCCCGCCTGCGCCCTGGTTCACCATCCGGCCCGTGAGGATCCTGAACAAGGTCGCTCCCAGTCCGTAGACATCCGACCGGCGCCCGACCTTGTCGAACTGTCCCGCGGCCTGCTCCGGCGCCATGTAGTTCGTGGTGCCGATCAGCATCCCGTCCAGGGTCAGTTCCGACGGTTCCACGCCCCGGGCCAGCCCGAAATCCAGCACGTAGGGCTTCGGCTTCCCTCCTGGGAGCCACTCGATCATGATGTTCGCCGGCTTGATGTCCCGGTGGATCAGCCCCTCGCGATGGGCCGCGTTCAGGGCCTCCGCGACGATCTCCATGATCTCGATCTTCTCGGTCAGGCTCATGCGGGAGGCTGCCGCCTCCAGCGTCTCCCCATGGATGTACTGCATGGCGATGTAGGCCTGGCCCTTCCATTCCCCCACTTCGAACACCTTGCAGATGTTGGGATGATCCACCTTGGCCTGGTGCTGCGCCTCGAGGGAGAACCGGCGCACCAGTTCCGGGTCGTCCCACAGGAGGAACTTCAGCGCCACGGTCCGCTTCAGGCTGGGATCGAAGGCCGCGAAGATCCGGCCGAGTCCTCCCCCGGCGACGAAACAGAGGTCCTGGTAGTTCTTCCAGCGGGGCAAGGCGTAGGCCTCGCGCACCACCCGCCCGTCTTCCGGCTCCGGCGGCGGTTCCCCCGCGGGGAACTGGAGGGATGGATCATCCGCGTCCCTTCCCAGGTCGGATCGGCCACCCGGCGAGCGCGCCGATTCGATGAAGGGGCTCTCGTGGATGCCCCGCAGGTCCTCCACGTCGATCTCGTCGAGGCGGCCTGCGTCCATCAGGGCATCCAGCAGCCCCCGATCCCCTCTCGCGGCCACCGCCTTCAGCGCTTCGACTCCGATCAGGCCACGTACCAGCGCCATGCCGATGATGCGGGCCTGTTCCTGCTCATCCAACATTCCTCCGGATCCTGATCCATGCTGAAGTGTGGAAGCCTCCTCGGGCAGGATCAAGGCATGCCTTGGGGGCCATGGTGGAATGTGCCTTCCGTCTCATCGCCCCGGCGCCGGCCTCCTGGTAGGCTTTCGCCCATGGAAATTCGACGGCCACTGATCGCCACGGGCCAACAGATCGGCGCGGGATGGACTCCCGCCCTTTCCGTCGTGAAGGCCCTGGCCGCGCTGGCTTTCGCCAGGCGGGCCGGCGGCGGCGCGGTCTTCTGGCTGGCCGACGAGGACCACGACAGGGTCGAAGTCGCGACGACGGTCGGTTTCGACGGGGAACGGATCCTGCGGCACCGCTTCAGCTTCCAGGCCGAGGACGGCACGGCGGCCGGCTGGCTGCCCTGGGGCGAGGTCCAGCAGCGGGCGGGCGAGGCCCTCTGGGGCGGGCTGCCGGCGCCGCTCGAGCCGACCCTCCGCGGCCATTTCCTCGCCCTGGGAGCGCCCCTCTGGAAGCGGGGGATCGTTCCGTTCTCTCCCACCGATCCCGAACGGCGGAACGCCGTCCAGGAACGCCTGGAATCCTGGAGGGCCCTGCCCCTGGAGAGGCTCCTGGCGGCCGAGGCCGCCCGGCTGGAAGCCGCCGGGGAGACCTTGGTCCTGGACCCTCGCACCCAGTCGGCGTGGTTCAGCCTCGACCCGGGCACGGGACGCCGGGAACGGATCGAGGAGGGCGTCCCCTGCCCCAAGGGCCGCTGGCTCAGCCCGGGAGCCGCCCTGCGCCCCCTGCTGCAGTCCCTGATGCTCCCCGTGACCCACGTGGTCCTCGGGCCCGCGGAACGAGCCTATTGGCGCCTGGCGGACCCTCTGTGGGACCTGGTCGGCCTCCCCCGGCCAACCCTCCTCGCGAGGCCCAGCCTCTTCGTAGTCCCCAGGGGGCTCGCCCTGGCTCCCTCCATGCTGCCGGCCCTCCGCAGCGGCGACTGGGAGTCCTTCGCCCAGGCGCCCCTCGCGCTGCCTTCGCGCTCCCTGGAGGAGTCCAGGCCCGATCCAGCCTGGGGGCCCGAAATCGCCCAAGGCTACCTCCAGACCCTCGCCTGGACCCGGTCGAAGCTGCGGCGGCTGGACCGGCGCCTGCATCGCGCGTCCGCGCAGTGCGTCCTGGGAGGGGATCCGGAACGCCTCCGCCAGCGACTCTTCCCCCTCGGGAAACCCCAGGAGCGCGTGCTTCCGGGTATACTCTGGCTCCGGGATGAGCCACTCCTGGAGCGCATGCTGGAGGCTTTGACGACATCGCAGGACCTGTTGTGCGTGGAGGAGTCATGACAGCACGGATCGACCTCCTGGTGATGGGCGCCCACCCGGACGACGCCGAAGTGCACGTGGGCGGCATCCTGGCCAAGGCCGTCAAGCGGGGCATGAAGGCCGCCATCCTGGACCTCACGATGGGCGACCTGGGCACCCGCGGCACGCCGGAGATCCGGCGCCAGGAGGCCGCGGAGGCCGCCCGCATCCTCGGGGTCGACCGGATCATCCTGGACCTGCCCGACGCCAGGTTCGGGGAAGGCACCCGCGAGCGGGACCGGATCGTCGACGTCCTGCGCAACCTGAGGCCCTCCCTCGTGATCCTCCCCGGTCCCGAGGACCAGCACCCCGATCACCGGCGCGCGTTCCGGCTGGGCCGGGAGGCCGCCTACTGTGCGGGGATCGGGAAATACCCCTCTGGCGGCGAGCGCTGGCGTCCCGAGGCCGTGGCCTGGGCGGGGGGCGTGAACCCCGCCACGGCGCCGGACCTCGTGGTCGACGTCTCCGAGGTCTGGCCCGTCCGCATGGAGGCCTTCGACGCCTTCGGCAGCCAGTTCGCCCACGATCCCTCCCAGCCGGCGACCCGCATCGCCCACCCGAGCTTCCGGCGGGGCATCGAAGGCCGGGCCATGCACTGGGGCTCCCTCATCCAGGCCGAATATGCGGAAGGCCTCTGGTGCGAGAAGCCGATCCCCCCGGCCCTGCTGCGCTGGGCTGCCGCCCTCGCCTGACATGCTGGACCAGGACCTGAACGAGCCCGACCGTTGAACCGCTTCGAATCCACATGGCTCTCGCACATCCGTGCCCGGAAGGACGGCGTCGGGAACGTGCGGGTGCTCGTGGCCTGCTCGGGCGGGGGCGATTCCACGGCCCTGCTCGCGTTCCTCTGGGCCGCCAGGCGATCCCTCGGGATCGAACTCGTGGTCGCCCACGCCGACCACAAGCTGCGCGAGACCTCGGGCGAGGACGCCGCCTTCGTGCGGGAGCTGTGCCGCAAGCTGGACCTGGACCTGGTGGAGGCGGACCTGGACGTCTCCGGGCACGCGCAGCGGACCGGGCACGGCCTGGAGACGGCGGCCCGGGAGTTGCGCTGGGCCTGGCTGAAGGCCGCGGCCGAATCCTCCGGCGCCGCGGTCGTCGCCACGGGGCACAACCTGGACGATCACACCGAAACGGTCTGCCTCCGGCTCTCCCGGGGGGGAGGTTCGGGGGCCCTGACCCCCCTCCCGGCCCGGCAGGCCCTCCGCTGGTCCCCCCTGGTCCAGGTCCGGCGCGCGGAGCTGAGGGCCTACCTCCGGGCCCTGGGCCTTCCCTGGCGGGAGGACGAGACCAACGCCTCCGACTTCACGGCCCGGAACCGCTGGCGCAAGCTGCTGCGCGCCCTGCGGGAGGAGGCGCCCGGCCTGGACCGGCATCTCTGGGAGACCCACGTCCAGGTGGAGGAGCTGCGGGCCTTCCGAGACGGGCTGATCGCCTCCTGGCGTGGCCCCAGGTGGGAGGCGGTCCAGGGCCAGGTGATGCTCAGGGGTGCATGGACGGAGCCGGAATTGCGCTGGGTCCTGGACGCCGCCTTCCGGGCTCTGGAATGGCCCAGGGAGGCGCACCAGCTGCACGGAATCGCCGCCTGGGCGACGCCCCACCTGAACGGCAAGTCGAGGAAATCCAAGAGCTGGGGGAAGTGGCGGCTCGTCCGCGAACCTTCCGGCTGGGCGCTGCATCCAATGTGGCAGGAGTCCCTGCTCAGTCAGGGTAGACTGGATGAGGGGGAAACCCCTCGGGAGGAAACTTGAACTCGATGATGAAGAGCGCGCTGGTTTGGGTGGGGATCATCGCCCTGGTGCTGATCGCCCTGAACTGGCTGCCCCAGAATAACCGGACCCTCGAAATCCCCTTCTCCCAGTTCTACACGGAGGGCATCGAGGGCAAGTACAAGAGCGTGACCCTGACCGGCGTCGACATCGAGGGCACCTACAAGAAGCCCCAGAAGAACGAGCAGGGAGAGACCTTCGAGAAGTTCAAGACCATCGCCCCGCCCATGCAGGACCTCGGCACCCGGATCGTCAACTGGAAGATCGAGGGCCAGCTCGACGAGTTCAAGGCCGCCAAGCCCAGCGAGAACAACTTCCTGACCATCCTGATCTTCTGGGGTCCCCTGCTGGTCTTCGTGGTGCTCTGGTTCGTGTTCATGCGCCAGGCGCAGATGGGAGGCAACAAGGCCCTCTCCTTCGGGAAGGCCCGGGCCCGCGGGCTTTCCGCCAACGCCAAGAAGGTGACGTTCGCGGACGTGGCGGGCTGCGACGAGGCCAAGGAGGAACTCGCCGAGGTCGTCGAATTCCTCAAGGATCCCGCCAAGTTCGTGAAGCTCGGTGGCAAGATTCCCAAGGGCCTGCTGCTCATGGGCCCTCCGGGCACCGGCAAGACGCTCCTGGCGCGCGCCATCGCCGGTGAGGCGAAGGTCCAGTTCTTCTCCATCTCGGGTTCGGATTTCGTCGAGATGTTCGTGGGCGTGGGCGCCAGCCGCGTCCGGGACCTCTTCGAGCAGGGCAAGAAGAACGCCCCCTGCATCATCTTCATCGACGAGATCGACGCCGTCGGCCGCCATCGCGGCGCGGGACTGGGCGGCGGCCATGACGAGCGCGAGCAAACCCTCAACCAGTTGCTCGTGGAGATGGACGGCTTCGAGGGCAACGAGGGCGTCATCCTCATCGCCGCCACCAACCGCCCCGACGTCCTGGACCCAGCCCTGCTGCGGCCCGGCCGCTTCGACCGCCGGGTGGTGGTGGACCGGCCCGACGTCAAGGGACGGTTCGAGATCCTCAAGGTCCATACCCACGACAAGATCCCCCTTGCTCCGGACGTCGAGCTGGAGGTGATCGCGCGCGGGACGCCGGGATTCGCCGGCGCCGACCTGGCGAACCTCTGCAACGAGGCTGCCCTCCTCGCGGCCCGCACCAGCAAGAAGTGGGTCGAGATGATCGACTTCGAGAACGCCAAGGACAAGGTCTACATGGGCGGCGAGCGGCGCTCCATGGTGATGTCCGACGAGGACAAGCGCGATACCGCCTATCACGAATCGGGCCATGCGGTCGTCGCGGCCTGCATCCCCGGCGCGGATCCCGTCCACAAGGTCACCATCATCCCCCGCGGCCGCGCCCTGGGCGTGACCTGGCAGCTCCCCGAGCGGGACAAGTACAGCTCCACCCGCGAGTTCATGGAAGGCCAGATCGCGATCATGATGGGCGGGCGCATCGCCGAGGAGATGTTCTTCAACCGCCTCTCCACCGGCGCCAGCAACGACATCGAGCGCGCCACCGCCACGGCCCGGCACATGGTCTGCGACTACGGCATGAGCGAGAAGCTGGGCCCCGTCAGCTACGGCCAGGGGGACCACGAGATCTTCCTGGGACGCGACATCAGCCAGCGCCGCGACTTCTCCGAGGACACGGCCCGCATCATCGACGCGGAGGTCCACGCCATCGTCATGCGGAACTACGAGCGGGCGAAGGGCATCATCGAGGAGAAGCGGGACAAGCTGATCGCCATCGCGGAATCCCTGCTGGTGCGCGAAACCCTGGACGGCAAGGAAGTCCTCATGCTCATGGACGGCGAGACCCTGCCCCCCAAGATCCCGCCCCCCGTGAGCTCTCCCGACACGACGGGACCGACCCAGGGCACCGGCCTGGATCCTGCCCTCACGCCGGCCTGAACCGGATGCACTGGCGGATCGGCTCCGGAATCCTGACGCTCGAGCAGCCAAGGTTCCTGGGAATCCTGAACATCACGCCCGATTCCTTCAGCGACGGCGGGCGCCACCTGGCCCCTCCCGCCGCCGAGGAACGGGCGCGGCGCCTGCTGGCGGAGGGCGCGGAGATCCTGGACCTGGGGGCGGAAAGCACCCGTCCGGGCGCGGATCCGGTGACCCCGGAGGCGGAATGGGATAGGCTCGAGCCCGTCCTGGATCGCTTCCGGATGCATCACGAGCGCGTCCCCCTGAGCCTCGACACCCGGCATGCTTCCGTCGCGGAGAAGGGACTGGCGCGGGGGGCGGCCATCCTCAACGACATCTCCGGCTTCTCCGATCCCGCCATGCTCCGGCTGGCACAGGAAAGCACGTGCGGCCTCATCGCCATGCGGAGCCGGATGGCGGGGGGGACCCTCCTGATGCCCCCCTACGACGGCGAGGGCCTCTCCTCTCCTCTCCAGGCCATCGAGGAGCTGCGCGAGGTCAAGGCGCGGCTGCTGGGAGCGGGCATCGCGGCCGACCGGATCCTCCTCGATCCTGGCTTCGGCTTCGGAACGGTCTATTCAGAGGACCTGGCACTCTGGCAGGCGCTCCCTCGGCTCCCCGCGGCCCTGGAGTGGCCCGTCGAGCGTTTCTGCCTCGGCATCTCGCGGAAGCGCTTCCTCGCCCAGCGCGCGGGGGATCCCGCGATCCCGCCTCTCCAGCGGGACGCCCTCACCCGCCGGGCCCACGAGGAGGCGATGGCCCTGGGCTACCGCGTCTTCCGGACCCACGCCGTGAACGGATCAATGGAAAGGACGGATTCATGAAGCTCAAGTACTTCGGCACGGACGGCGTGCGCGGCCAGGCCTTGAAGTCGCCGCTGACCCTCGAGGAGACGGCCCGCTGGGGGCAGGCCTGGGCGGAGGTCGCCTGCCTCCGCGGAGCCGAGGAGATGGTGATCGGCTGGGATCCGCGGACGAGTTCCGAGCCCCTGGCCGAAGCCTTCGTCCGGGGGCTCGGATCGCGCCTGCGGCTGTGCGTCCTCGGCCTGGTGCCGACGCCCGCGGTGGCCTGGATCACCCAGGGGCGCCCCAAGGCCTGGGGGCTCATGATCAGCGCCAGCCACAACCCCCCCGAGGACAACGGCATCAAGGGGTTCGACGGGCGGGGAGAAAAGCTGCCCGAAGCCGACGAGGCGGCGATCGAGAAGGCTTTCGAGGCCCTCCAGGTGGTGCCGCAGGGCGCCGGGGCCCTCGCGGTCACGACCGAGCCGATGAGCGCCTACATGGCCCATCTGGCGGGCCTGGACCTGCCCGGGGGATTCAAGCTCGTCATGGACTGCGCCCACGGGGCCACGGCTCCCTGGGCCCCGGGCCTGCTCCGGGGGCCAGGCGTGGAATGCCTGGGGATCCCCGCCGACGGGAAGCGGATCAATGTCGGGGTCGGCTCCACCCACCTGGAAGCCCTCCAGCGGAGGGTGCTCGAGACGAGAGCCGACGTGGGGATCGCCTTCGACGGCGACGGGGACCGCTGCCTCTTCGTGGACTGCCGCGGCGAGGTCGTGGACGGCGACCAGCTCCTCTGGCTCCTGGCCCAGGCTCTCCACGAGACGCACGCCCCCCTGCCCGGGGTGGTGGGCACGCTCATGAGCAACGGCGGGCTCGCCCAGGCCCTGCAGGGTCTGGGAATCCCCTTCGTCAGGACCCAGGTGGGCGACAAGTTCATGCTGAGGGAACTGGGCAGGCGCGGGTGGGACCTCGCCGCCGAGGCCTCCGGCCACCTCATCCAGAAGCACCTGGGCCCTTCAGGAGACGGCCTCGCCACGGCCATCGCCTGCCTCCAGGCCCTCCTCCGCAGGTCCCCGGCAGAGCGCTGGACCTGGAAGTTCGCTCCCTGGCCCCTGCGGCTCGTGAACCTCACCGCGCGCGCCCGGAGGCCGGTGGAGGCGTGCCGGGCCCTCCGGAAGGTCATGACCGAACTGGAGTCCTCGCACGGGGACGCCCTGCGGGTGGTGGTCCGGTGGTCGGGCACGGAGCCCAAGCTTCGGCTCATGGTGGAGGCCAGGGACCAGGGCGCCATGCAGGACGCGATACAGCGGCTCGAGGGAGCCGCCCGTTCCGACCTGGGCCTCTGATCGCGCCGGCGCCTGTCAATCCGGAAGATAAATACGTCAACCGGCACGCGAAATTTTCACAGAACCTGCTAGTCTGTGGGTGTAGCCCCTTCCCCGAATTCCCGGAGTCCCGCAGTGAACACCCGCCTCGGCGTGAACATCGATCACGTAGCGACGCTTCGGCAGGTCCGGCCCGGACACGAACCCGAACCCGTCGCGGCGGCGCTGATCGCCCAGGGCGCCGGAGCGCACGGCATCACGCTGCACCTGCGGGGCGACAAGCGGCACATCCAGGACCGGGATGTCCGGATCCTGAAGGAGGTGCTCGCCGTCCCGCTGACCGTGGAATGCGCGGCCACGCCGGATGCCCTGGAGGCCCTCGTTCCCCTCAAGCCCGACTGGGTCACGCTCGTGCCGGAAATCCGCGACGAGCTGGCGGCGCAGGGAGGGCTGGACGTCGTCTTCCTGCAGGCGCATCTGCGGCAGCTCATCCGGGAGCTGCATACCTCGGACATCCGGGCCTGCCTCTCCATCGAGCCCCAGCTGGAACAGGTGAAGATGGCCTCGAGGCTCGAGGCCGACGCCGTCGAGCTGAACACCGGCAACTACGCCAACCTGCCCCACGGGGCGGACGCCTCGGGCGAGCTGGAAAGGCTCAGGGAGTCCTCCAAGCTGGCCTCCCGGCTGGGACTGAAGGTCCTCGCGGGGCACGGACTGAACCTGGCGAACGTTTCCGCCGTCGCGGCCCTCCCGGAGGTGGAGGAAGTGAACATCGGGCACAGCCTCATCGCCAGGGCCGTCCTCGTCGGGCTGGAGCGGGCCGTCCGGGAGATCCTGGCGGCCATCCGCGAGGCCGGCGCGTGATGTTCGTTGCCGTCCACCACCCTGCCGGCTCCCGGCTGGAGTCTCCAGGTCCCGGGGCACGGGGAGGAACGGCCTGATGTCGACCCTGCGCGGAAACCTGCAGAGCCTGTCCCTTACGGACGTCGTGCAGCTGCTGCACATCAACCGGAAGACGGGCAAGCTGCACGTCATCCATGGCAAGAACACCGGGACCCTGTTCGTGCTGAACGGGGAGGTCGTCCACGCGGAAACGCCCCAGACTTCCGGCGAATCCGCCGCCTTCGAAGTGCTGGAATGGGACAAGGGCGAATTCGAGTTCGTGGTGGCCCAGTTCAAGGTGGAGCCCACGATCCAGCGTTCGGTCCAGGATCTCCTGATGGAATCCGCGCGCACCGCCGATTCCCGCAGGCACCTGCGGACCATCTTCCCGAACCTGCACGCGGTGCCCTGGCCGAGGCTGAACGGCGCCAGGCTCGTGCAGGGCCTCAAGCTGTTCCCCGAGGACACGAAGGTCCTCCCGTTCCTGGACGGTTTCCGCGACTTCCTCGAGATCATCGACGCCTCCGGCCAGAGCGAGGTCGGCGTGCTCCAGACCTGCCTGCTGCTGAAGGAAGCGGACCGGCTCCAGGTCTTCGAGCCCGCCGTGACGCTTTCCGTCGCCCCCATGAAGGGGAGCTTCTTCAGGAAGGCCAGCCATGTAGAACTGTCGAGGACCGTGGCCACCGTGTGGAGCTACATGGGGCCCTACAAGTGGGATCCCGTCCGCAGCGTGAAGATCCTCGGGCCGGAAGGCACCACGATCCAACCCGTGAAGTTCGTGGACGACCTCGAGGACCAGACCGTCGTCGTTCCGAAGGAACTCATGCATGCCTGGGGGTTGCCCGAAGGTATATTTGTCAGCATACGACCCGCGCCGAACACGCCATAGGTGACCGCATGGACTCCCTCGAACCGTCCGCCCCCCAGATCCAGCCGCTCAGTGAACCGGAAAGCCTCCTGAAGGAGTTCCGGGAACGCGGCGAGGCCGTCGATGCCCGGCTGGACAAGCTGCAGGAGCTCTTCCAGGAGCTGCGGAGCGAGATCCAGAACGAGGCCAGGCAGAGCCTCGTCCGGCTCGCCCAGGTCGCCCAGGACATGGCGGAAGGCAAGGTCTACCAGGAAATCGACATCCAGGCCAAGGGGGAGATCGGCGACCTGGTTCGGAGCCTCAACCAGACGCTCCAGAACCTCCAGCAGCTGGATTCGTCGGTCAAGCAGCAGTCCACCCAGGTGCCCGAACTCGCCGCCCAGCTGGACGCCATCACGGCCGATACCGAACAGGCCACCCAGGTCGTCATGAACCGGCTGGACACGCTCATGAACGCGAGCGAGGAGGCGCACCGCGCGCTGACCGGGGCCGCCGTGGCCCTCCAGGCGGCGCAGGAGGACCAGATCCGCTTCCAGGACCGGATCGACCAGTTCCTGTCCAGGGCCAGCGGTGGAGAGAATCCGGCCCTGGTGGCCCAGGAAGTCCTGGACTTCCTCTTCGAATACCAGATGAACTCCAGGCGCGCGCCGGTGGACCTGGACGTGCCGCTGGCGCACCTCGCGAAGATCACGGACGAGTCCTTCGAGATCCTGAACACCCTCCAGTTCCAGGACATCACCCGGCAGAAGGTGGAGAAGGTGATCCTGCTCCTCAAGCATTTCCGGGAGGGACTCGACCGGCTGCTGGCCATCTTCAACATCCAGCCGGAAGAGCACCCGGGGGAGCCGGAGGTCTTCGAGAACCGCATGGCCGCGACCCAGGACCACATCTTCGAGACCTCCCTCCACGCGGACGAGAAGAAGGAATCCGTCGAGGACATCATCGCCCAGTTCAAGAAGGGGCAGAATTGACGGCCCCGGAATCCGCACAACCTGGAGGCACCATGTCCGGCACCCCGGTCGTAGGAATCCTGATGGGTTCCAAATCGGATTGGGAGACGATGCAGGAATCCGCCAAGACGCTCCGCCGGATGGAAATCCCCTTCGAAGCCCACGTCGCATCCGCCCACCGGACCCCTGACAAGGTGATCCAGTTCTGCGAGACGGCGGAATCCAGGGGCCTGAAGGTGATCATCGCCGCGGCCGGGGGGGCCGCCCACCTCGCCGGATTCTGCGCCGGGAAGACCCACCTGCCCGTCCTGGGCGTGCCGATGAAGGGCTGGGCCCTGGACGGCCTGGATTCCCTCCTCTCGACCGTCCAGATGCCCTCCGGGGTGCCGGTGGCCACCTTCGCCATCGGCAAGGCGGGAGCCGTCAACGCCGCCCTTTTCGCGGCCGAGCTGCTCGCGGTCTCGGACCCCGCCCTCCGGGACCGGGTCCTGGCCTTCCGCAAGGCCCAGACGGAGAAGATCCTGGCCGACGACGACCTGCAGCTGCCCTAGGATGGCTGGCGGACACCCCCCAAGGATGCGCTAACCTGTTGGAATGCCTGCCGTCGGTTTCGACTCCCCCCGCCACGCCCAGTTCCGTGTTCTCGGCCGCGTATTCTACGCCGCCGGCGTGAGGATGCAGAAGGCCATGGCGGACTACGTGCAGGACGGGGCCCGTCCCGACCAGGTGCTGATCCTGGAGCACAATCCGGTCTTCACCCTCGGCAGCAACGCGACTCGTGCCGACATCCACGTCAACCCGGCGTTCCTGGAGGCGCACGGCGTGGAGGTGTTCCAGACCGACCGCGGAGGACAGGTCACCTACCACGGCCCGGGCCAGGTGGTGGTCTATCCCATCTGCAACCTGAAGGGGCCCAGGCAGGACCTGAAGCGCTTCGTGAGGGGGCTGGAGGAGGCCATGATCCGCACCGCCGCGGACTATGGCGTGAAGGCCGACCGGCTGGAGGGTTTTCCCGGCGTCTGGGTCGAGACTCCGCGCGGCCCCGAGAAGCTGGGTGCCCTGGGGATCCACCTCAGGCGCTGGATCCCGACCCACGGCATCGCCTTCAACGTCAGACCCGACCTGGCCCACTTCCGGTGGATCACGCCCTGCGGGATCACCGACAAGGGCGTGTGCAGCCTCCATTCCCTGCTGGGAGGCGAGGCTCCCAGCTGGGACCAGGCGGCGGAACGCCTCCGGGTCCACATCGCGGAGATCATGTGCCTCCGGGAGCAGCCCGTCCAGCCCCTCACGCGGAGCATCTCCGCCCTCACCTGGCGCCGGGGAGCGCGGGGTCCGGAGATCCTGATGATGCTGCGGAAGCCGGACCAGGGCCTGTGGTGGTCGAGCGTCACCGGCATGCTCGAGGACGGCGAAACCCTGGAGGCCGCGGCCCATCGGGAACTCCTCGAGGAGACGGGGCTCACGGGAAAACTGGCCCCGCTGGGCTTCTCCCATGCCTTCTGGGTGGATCCCCGCCTCGTCGGTCTGCCGGTCGGCGAGCCCAGCTTCAACACGGAGGCCTGTTTCGATGTCGAAGTGCCCGCCTCGGCCCAGGTGAAGCTCGGACCGGAGGAGCACAGCGAGTTCCGCTGGTGCGCCATCCCGGAGGCGCGGGAACTCATGCTGTGGGAGGGTTCCAGGCACGCCCTGGGGCTGCTGGAAAGGCGGCTCGCCGCCGTGTCCTGACGAGCCTCGCGAGGATCAGTTCCGAGGCAGCTTGTAGAGGCCAGGCTTCAATCCAGCCTGGGCGTGGATCTGCGGCTGGGGGATGATCCACTTGAAATGTCGGAAGCCCATCTCGTACAACTGATCCACATCGAAGAGGACGTACTCGGACTTGTTGGGCGAGCCGGGGGAGCAGGGCGGCTTGAGGACCCCGAATCCCGGATCGCTCCGGCGCTTGGTCTGCACGGAGACGTTCCAGTAGCAGGTGCGGAGATTGCAGTGGTAGAGGCACCGTGCGTTGGCGAACAGGATGATCCGGTCCTTCCGCGGAAGCGACGCCAGGAAGCCCAGGTTGTCGTTGGAAGCCGGAGGGAGCGTGAAGAGGTCGAACACCCCGAGGCACGCCTCGATGGCCGCGGGATCGTGGACTTCCTTGATGATGCTGGCCTCCACCGAATAGTCCGGGAACTCCTCCTTGACGAACCGGGCCAGCTCCTCCGAGACGCAGATGATCACGTTGCCCTTCCGGTGGTAGCGCGCGAGAAAGGCCCGATTCTCCTCGCAGTCCTTCCGTGTGACGAAATGGTTCTGCAGGCACAGCTTGATGCCGACGCCCAGGTCGTAGAGTTCCTCCACGTCCCGGTGGGAGAGCACGTGCCGGGGATCGTAGGCCCGTCCGCCGTAAAGTTCCGTGAACTCCTCCACGAAGCCGAAGGTGTCGGCGATGCGTTCCAGGGGAATGAAGCCGTAGCTCCCCTGGAAGAAATCCCGCAGGGAGGTGTCCCTGACATGGGTCCGGCTCGTCACGGAACACCGGACGTCCTCTTTCGCGAACAGCTCGTACATGTACCCTCCGGAAACAAGACAAGATCATGCCGGGCGAATCAGCCGCAGGCTGGCTCCAGGCAGGGGGCGAGCCCGGCCATGAAGGCTCCGAACTCCTCCGGCGAGAGCTGCTGCTGGCTGTCCGACAGCGCCACGGCCGGGTTGGGATGGGTTTCGACCATCACGGCGTCCGCCCCCGCGGCCAGCACCGCCCTCCCCAGGGGGACCAGGATGTCGCGGCGTCCCGTGGCGTGGCTGAGATCCACCATCACGGGGAAGGGAACCGTCTCCTTGAGGATGGGGACGGCGGAGATGTCCAGGGTGTTGCGGGTGCTCGTCTCGAAGGTCCGGATCCCGCGCTCGCACAGGATCACGTTCCGGTTCCCCTCCAGGACGATGTATTCGGCGGCGAGGATGAACTCGTCGAGGGTGGCCGACATGCCCCGTTTCAGGAGCACGGGCTTCCGGGTCTGGCCCACGAGCCGGAGGAGCTCGAAGTTCTGCATGTTGCGCGCCCCGATCTGGAGGACGTCCACCCATCGGCAGGCGTTCTCCACATCCCGCGTGTCCACCACCTCCGAGACGGTCTTCATGCCGAACCGGTCCGCGACCTGGCGCAGGATCTCCCAGCCGGGCGCGCGCAGCCCCTGGAAGGCGTAGGGCGAGGTGCGGGGCTTGTAGGCGCCCCCTCGCAGCAGGCGGATGCCGTGGCCCTGGAGAAGGGACGCGACGCTGGAGAGCTGTGCCTCGCTTTCCACGGAACAGGGTCCCGCCACGATCTGGCGGTGGCCCCCCCCCAGCAGGACCCCGCCGATGTCGATGACCGCATCCGGATCCCCGGGGGCGCGGTGCACGCGCAGCTTCTGGTCCCGGGTCATTCCCATGAGATCGGCGGAGGCCTGGAAGATCTGCTTGAAGAGGTGGGCGACGGAGGCGTCGCTGAAGGGTCCCGGGTTGGCCTCCACGAGGCGTTTCAGCATGTCGCCTTCGCGCTTCGGATCGAAATACTCGAGGCCGAGGCGATCCTTGAGGATCCCGATCCGCCTGGCCAGGTGCCCCCTTCGGCTGAGCAGCTCCAGGAGTTGGCCGTTGAGGAGCTCCATCTCCTCCCGAAGGGTCTTGATCTCCTCATCCATGGGCTCTCCCTGTCGAGGCCGGGATGCGGGACGGCCGCTCCCGGCGCGAGGCGTCCGGCTCCAGGCATCAGCCCGAGAAGGAGCCGTATGTCACGAAACTCACCCTCCCGAGACGGGGGGCATCAGGGCCACCTCGTCTCCGTCCCGCAGGCCACAGGCCCGGTCCGCGAAGGCCTGGTTCACGGCCAGCAGCGCCTCGGCGGGCAGCCCCGCGAGGCGCGGATCCCCCAGGAGGACGCCCAGGACGGGCGGATCGGGCAGCGGCATTTCCAGCATCTGGAAGCCCAGCACGTCGCGATAGCGGGCGAAGGCGCGTACGATCACCATCCCGGACTCCAGGTATGCCGGATTTCCCCGGAGGGCGCCACGCCGTTGGCGCCGCTCTGGGACACGCCGAGCTCCAGCACGAAATTGCCGAACCGCCACTCCACCTGGCCGCTGGTGGTCGTGGTGGTGCCTGATCTCTGGTGGGTGAGGATCAGCGGCGTCGGGTGCCCGAAGAGATCGATGTTCTTGCCCACCGTGATGCTGGTTTCGGGAGAGGATCCGCCGGAGCCGGTCCGCCAGACGACGCTCACCCGGTCCAGCCTGAGGGTGCGCCTCAGGCTTTCCTGGAAGTTCGCCAGGGCCAGGGTCGTCAGCAGCCCGCTCCCGGTGCTCGCCAGCCCGGAGCTGATGGCCGTGCGGGTGCTCCCGGTCGACATGGCCCCGACCTCCGAAGCCATCGAGGGATCGATCAGGATCGCGGTGATCTCGTCCTGCCGCAGGGAGGGCGTCGAAGTCTGTTTCATCTCGAGGCCGTCCATGTTCCCCCGGATGGCCAGGTTGACGAGGTAGGGCGGTACGTCCACCTGGCCCTGCAGGTCCACCGTGGGATACCAGTCGTTGGAATTCACCCAGTCGAGCGTCCCCCGTTCCAGGACGACGTCCCCTGCCGGGAGCAGGTTGGTGAGGCGGCCGCCCGGAAGAATGTCCATCTTGCCCTTGAAACCGGGCTCCGCCAGGGTCCCCTGGACCTTGAAGGTGCCCACCGGCCGGCCCTGCAGCTTGAGCAGGTTCGTGTCGAACTCCCAGGGCTGCGCGAGAACCAGGTCCAGGTCCAGGTCGATGCGGGTGAGGGGATCGTTCGGATCCGCCCGCATCAGGGAGGGCGGCAGGCCCATGACACTGGCCAGGATCAAGTCCCGGAGATTGAGATCGGCCTGGTAGAGCATCCGCCGGGCCAGCAGGGTCCCGGAGAGGAGCCCCCCCTTCTCCTGGGTGCCCCGGAGGGCGGCGGTCAGGGTTCCGTCCAGTTCGAAGCCTTCAGGCAGATCCCGGAACCGGAAATCCTCGAGCCGGGTCTGGAGGTCGTACTGGGTCAGCCCACCGAAATCCCAGGTGGCCACGCCCCAGGCCCGCATGGCCCCCTGGGCGAAGCGGCCCTGGAGGGGATCGGACTCCAGGAGGACGAGATCGCGTCCCTTGAAATGCAGATTGAAGGACAGATCCTCCACGCTCTGGGGATAGGTCCGGATCTCCAGCTTCCCGGCCTTCAGGGACAGCAGGCCGTCCACGGAAGGATCCGCGAAGGGACCGGACAGCCGGAGATCGAACTTCGCATCCCCCCTGGGCTTGAGGTCGGCGAGCAGGCTGTATTCGTCCACCTGCAGGACATGGTCGAGGATGCTCTTCAGGTTGGCCAGCTCGGCGACGCCCTCCAGCTTCAAGTCGAGGGGACTGCGGGAGGAGAAGGGGACCTGCCCCGATACCCTCAGGTGCGCAGGCTCCCCCGGCGGCGCGGCTGCCGGGGCCCGGCCGGCCGCCTGGCCGTGCAGCGCGAGGTCCAGGTAGCCCCCGGAAGCGTCCCCCTTCACGACGGCGGGCGAGGACTGGACCAGATCGAAGCCCTCGAAATGTCCGATCCCGTTCTCCAGTGAACCGCTCCACCGGAGGCCGGAGGGATTCCAGGCCCCGTCCAGCCGGAGGTCCAGGCCCGCATCCAGGAGCAGATCCTTCGTCGCGCGCGCGGCCAGGTTCGCGGTGTCGGCGGAATCCGGCGCGACGTGGAGGTCCAGCGTCCCGGCCAGGCCCTCTCCCTGCGGCCGGGCTTCCACCGTCAGGAGGGGGGCCGTCTTCCCGGCCATCGCGAGGGTCCCCCGGAGGCTCCCGGGCCCCGTCTCCACCTTCCCCTCGAACCCTTCGAGGCTCTGCTGCCCCATGAACAGCCGCCCCCGACTGAAGGTGAACGAGCCCATCGGAAGCTGCACGACTCCGTAGTCCTTCAGCCAGGGGCCCTCGAGCCGCCCGTCCACGAGCGCCTGGAACCGGGGCCCCGGCAGGCCGAGGGACGGGGAATCCAGGTTGCCCTTGAGCCGGACCTGCCAGGTTTCGTCTTCCAGGTTCATGTCCATGGCGCCCTGCAGGGCCAGGAGGCCCGTGGGCCCCTCGTTCCCGGAACCGAGCTGTTCGGCCGATTCGGCGATCCGGGCGTCCTTCACCACGAGCCTGCCCCCCGCGATGTCGTATGCCATGCTGCCCGAGCCGGAAGGGATCCTCAGGCCGTAGACGCTGGCATCCTGCACCGTGGCGCTGGCGTCCAGCCTCAGGCGCCTGTAGGGCCCGTGGATGCGGACGGAGCCGCTCGCCTGGCCCGAGATCGGAAGGTCTCCGACGTCCGCCGCCCGCAGGCCTTCCTGGATGGGGAGCCCGAAGGCCTGGTAGTTCATGTCGATCTGGTCCTGCCCGGCCGGCACGTCGCGCCAGGTGAGCCAGAGGGATCCGCCGGCCCTTCCGGCCCCCTTCCCTCCCGCGATGTTCTCGATGCGCAGCTCGTCGTCCTGGATGGAGACGTCGGCCCGGAGCTGGTCCAGGATGGCGCCGTGCCACCTGGGCGTCTCCACCTCCACCTGCCCCTTCATCCGGACGCCTCCGGGCGCGTCCCATTCGAGCTCCGCGTCGGCGATGGCCCGCCCGCTCATGCCCAGCCGGATCGCCCGGCCCTGGCGGTCCCAGCCTTCCCCGATGTTCCAGTTCTCCAGGATGTCGGCCACGAGGGAGGCGTCGGTCTCGGCGCTGGCCTTGGCCGAGATGGACAGCAGGCTCCGCTTGCCGAGGCGGAAGGCCCCGCTCCCTTCCACGTAGGCCTCCGGGATCTCGAGGCTGATGTCCGGAACCGAGAGCCGCCCGTCCGCCAGATCCACGGACAACCTGCCCACGTTCTCCTGCGCCCGCAGGAACCGGCCCTCGGCCTTCACGCCCAGGGCGTCCAGCTGGGGGGGAACCCAGGGATTGCCCGGCAGGTCCGCCTCGCCATCCAGGTCGACCGACAGGCTGTCCAGGAAGCCGACCCGCACGAAGGTGGCCAGGGGGGTCAATCCCAGCTCCTCGCCATGGAACTGCAGGTGGCTCCCGACCCCCCGCCTCCACTCGCCGGAAGCCTGCAGCCTGCCCTGGGCGGAACGCCATTCCAGGGACTGGATCGTGGCCTGGTCCAGCCTGCCGTGGGCCTCGAGCCGGACATCGCCGGGACTGATCCTGCTGGACCGGGAACCCAGGTTCTTCCCGTCGATGAAGAGATTCCAGGCGGGATCCGCCAGCCGTCCCCTGACGCCAGCCTTGAATCCGGCGGTTCCCTCCCAGGTCCTGGGCGCCTTGGGATCGAGCAGCCTCAGGGATTCCGCCAGGTCCACCCGGCCCTTCACGTCCGCCGAGACCATCCGGGCGTCGAAGGCATAGTGACCCTGGGCCGAGACGCGGTTGCCGCCCAGCCGCAGCTCGCTCTCCTTGACCTCCAGGGCCAGGTCGCTGAGGTTCGCCATCGCGACGAGGCTGCCGTCCACGGCGTCCGTCCCCTCCCCGAGCCGGATGCGAGGAACGCGGACATCCGCGTAGAGGCGGTTGGGGCCGAGTCCCTGGCCATAGATCCGGTAGGCGAAACGCGCGCGGGGCAGGTTCCACGCCGGCTCCTGGATCCTGAGGTCCCCGCCCAGGACCTGGAGCCGGTCCAGCCGGACCTGTGGCGCCGCGCCATGTTCGGGCCTGGGTTTCAGATGGATCCGGGCCAGCCGCCTGGCGTCCAGGATGCTGACCGGATTCTCCAGTTCGATGTTCCGGATGTGCTTGGTATGGCCGATCAGGGACAGGAGGTCCACCTGCACGTCCAGGCGGTCCGCCTTCAGGAGGTCGACGCCGATGGAGAGATCCCTCAGGACGACGCGTTCCTGGAAGGGATGGAACTCGATCTGTCCGGCCTGGAGCGCCAGTCCCGTCTGGTCGCGCACGAGACCATCGAGCTTGCCGATGAGCCAGGCATCGAAGAAGGGCTGGCGGACGGTCCAGAGGACGGCGCCCCCGGCCACGGCCCCGGAAACCAGCAGGTACGTGATGCCGCGGAACCACTTCCGCTTCCAGGCCCCTCCGACCGCAAGCTCCAGGCGGCTGGAGGTCATGTGATCTTTTCCCCGCAGCTCGGGCAGACCACGGCCATCCGGGGGAGGGGGCGATAGCAGAAGCGGCAGAGGCGCTGCTGGGTGTGGGCGGCCGTTCCCCTCGCCAGGGGACTCCCGGAGCCGGATGCCGCGGCGGAGAGGACCGCGCTCCCGAGGGGCCGCGTCTCCCGGGCGACCTTGTCCTTGACGGCGCGGAGGGCCTTCAGGAACTCCTGGGCGCTGAGGTAGCGGTCACCCAGGTTCACGGTGAGCGCCTTCATCACGACTTCCGAGAGGGCCTTGGGAACCGCCGGGTTCTTGAGGTGCGGCGGCACGATGGGATTCGACTGGAAGGCCTGGGCGATCTTGATGGGATCGGCGTCGTAGAAGGGCACCGTGCCCGTGAGCATCTCGTAGAGCGTGATGCCGAGGGACCAGAGGTCGCTCTGGAACACGGCCCTACCCCTGAAGTGTTCCGGCGCCATGTAGGGAGGCGAGCCGATGCGGGTCCGGGCGAAGCTGTCCTTCTGCAGTTCCAGGAAGCGGCTCGTCCCGAAATCGGTGACCTTGGCCACGCCTTCGCGCGTGAGGAGGATGTTGGCGGGCCTGAGGTCCCGGTGGAGCACCTGGTGGGAGTGGGCGAAGCCGATGGCCGTGCAGACGTCGAGGGCGATCTCCAGGGCCCTGGAGGGAGCCAGCACCCGCTCCCGCCGGATCTGCTTGTCCAGGCTCTCTCCGTCGACGAATTCCATCACCATGAAGAAGGTGTCGTCCTTCTTCTCCACCGTGATCAGCTCGACGATGTTGGTGTGCTTCAGGGCCGCCATGATGCGCGGCTCCTGCAGCAGCGCCTGCTCGTCCGACTGGTGGTGCGGGACCTTGAGGGCGACCCGGCGGTTCAGGAGCCGGTCCATGGCCAGGTAGACCGTCCCGAATCCCCCCGCCCCGAGGCGGTCCAGGATCTGGTACTTGCCCAGCATCTGGTCTTTGGACAACACAGGAAGGCTCCAACGTTCCGACTAGGATGCCGTGAAATCGGCCTCTTTAGGAGACTCGCAACGGGATTTTTTTGGGATCCCCGCGACGGATGCACATGCTGGATGGGCCTCCGGCCGGCGGATCCGCCGGTTCAGCTCGCTGAAGCAGCCGCAGGCTACCCGAGGAATGCCCTGGCTCGGGCCCCCCAGGCCCGAGGGGCTTCGCCCCGGCAATCGGCTTCGCCGATTCCGCCCTATCCTCCTTCCGCTCCGCTCCAGTCGGATGGTGAGGGTCTTCGAGTAGCGCGGATGGCGGATCCTGTTCGCATCCCTGCGGGATGTGCCTTCGGCCCTCCGGGCCTCAGCTCACAAATTCGCCGACCCACGCCTGCGAAGGAACCGCAGGCTACCCGAGGAATGCCTTGAGGGTCTTCGAGTAGCGCGGATGGCGGATTTTTCTCAAGGCCTTGGATTCGATCTGGCGGATGCGCTCGCGGGTCACGGCGAACTCGCTGCCGACCTCCTCCAGGGTGTGTTCGGAGGCCTCCTCGCCCACGCCGAAGCGCATGCGGAGAACCTTCTCCTCGCGCTCGGTGAGCGTCTGGAGGACCGAGTTGACCGTCTCCTTGAGGCGCTGGCTGACCACCTGCTCCACCGGCGAGACCACCGCCTTGTCCTCGATGAAGTCGCCCAGGTGCGAATCCTCCTCCTCCCCGATGGGGGTCTCCAGGCTGATGGGCTCCTGCGCGATCTTCATGACCTTCCTGACCTTGGACACGGGCATGTCCATGGCCTCGGCGATCTCCTCGCTGGAGGGTTCGCGCCCCAGCTTCTGCACCAGTTCGCGCTGGGTCCTGATGAGCTTGTTGATCGTCTCGATCATGTGCACGGGGATGCGGATCGTGCGGGCCTGGTCGGCGATCGCGCGGGTGATGGCCTGCCGGATCCACCAGGTCGCATAGGTGGAGAACTTGAAGCCGCGGCTGTACTCGAACTTGTCCACGGCCTTCATGAGCCCGATGTTGCCCTCCTGGATGAGGTCCAGGAACTGCAGGCCCCGGTTCGTGTAGCGCTTGGCGATGCTCACCACGAGGCGGAGGTTGGCCTCGATCAGCTCCGCCTTGGCGGCCCTGCTGATGGACTCCGCCTGCTTGAGCGTGTTGAAGTCCGAGTGGAAGGTCGAGCTTTCCGTCTCGTACTTGAGGAAGAAGCGGTCCAGTTCGCCCTGGATGTGCTCGGCCTCCCGGGTGTATCTCTCCTTCATGCCGGTGAAGGCGGGGTTCCTGAGGCGGTCCTTCAGCTCCCGCAGCTTGCGTTCCCCGGCCATCACCTGGTTGTGGTGATGGGTGATCTTGTCGATGAGGCGGGTCACGGCCAGGCTGTTCAGGCCCAGCCGGCGGATCTGGCGGCTGACCTGGGCCCTGGCGAGCAGGATCTCGTAGTCGATCTTCCGCTTCTTCGGGAGCGGCTTGCCCGATTCCTTCAGGGCGAGGAGTTCCTGGAGATACTGTTCGTGGACCAGGAGCTTCTCGAACTGGTGGTGCACGTGCTGGGTGGCCGAGGTATTCTCGGCGTCCTCGTCCTCGTCCACCTCGTCGGAGAGCCCCACCACCTCGCGGATCTTGCCCGGGTTGTCCTTCAGCATCTTCCCGATCTCGATGAGGAGGCTCGCGGCCAGGCGGCTCCGGGAGAGGGCGCGCATCACGCTGCGGACCCCGACCTCGATGCGCTTGGCGATCTCGACCTCGTCCTCCCGCTTGAGGAGGGGGACGGTGCCCATTTCCTTCAGGTACATGCGGACCGGATCGTTGAACTTGTCGCTGTCCGGGCCGTCGATGTCGATTTCCAGGTCCTTGTCCAGCTTGGCGGGGCCCTCGGGGAAGGGGATGTCCTGGTCAGGGATCTGCTCGCGCGAGGCGAGCGCCTCGTCCTCCGTCGACCCGACCCCGACGCCCAGGCGGCTGAGCATCGACATGATCAGCTCCACGTCGAGGGGAGCCGAGGCCGAATCCGGGAGGAAGTTGTTCAACTCGTCGATCAGGATGTAGCCGCGGGACCTGCCGAGAGCGATGAGGGATTTCGATAGTTCGTAGTAGTTTTCACGCGAGGGGGCTGGAGCCATCAAGACCTCAAAGAACCACAGGATCACGGGATCCGACGAGTTGTCGCAGTGGGCTTCTTCCGAAGTGCGCCATGGGCACAACTTGCCCATCATGACATCGCATCCGGAACTTTTCAGTATAGGCTGCTGGGCGGAGCTGGCAAGGGCATGATCCAACTTTGCTACAGATAGCAGCTTCCGTCCATTCAGAACATCCTTCGCATGAAGGCGTTCTTCTCGCGATTGAGATGTCTGGCCCGAACCAGAAGTTCCGCGGCCCTCACTTCCAGGCGCCGCAGGGCGGCCGGGTCGGCCTTCGCCGCGGGTTCCTGCATCTGCCGGTTGACGGCCTGGATCTCCCGTTCCACGTAGCCGATCTCCAGCTTCAGCAGGACCGCGCCCGCCACCGATTCGGACTCGTCCTTGGTGGCCCACTCGGCCTCGATGGACCTCAACCCGGCGAGGGCCTCCTCGGGCAGCTGTTCCTCCTGGCCGTCCGCGTCCAGGACCGCCTGGAGGAGGGGCGCGCCCGCCAGGGCTTCCCACCACGCGGGGGGACAGGCCGCGAGCCTCGCCCGGAATTCCGCGTCGCGGCACATGCGCAGCATGGGCCTGAGCAGGTCGTCCACCTCCACCCTCGCTGGGACCTTCGCGCGGTCCTCCTCCCGATCCGCGCCGGAGGTCTTCCGGGACTGGATCGCCCGGTCCAGCTCCTGGAGCGGGATCTGGAGCTGGTGGGCCAGGCTCGCGAACAGCTCGCGGCGCTCGGGGGTGACGGGGAGGTGGACGAGGAATTCGGCCAGGTCGCGCAGGGCCTCCATCCGGTCCGTGGTGCGGCGGAAGTCCTTGCCCTCCAGGGCCCGGTCGATGATGAAGCTCGTCCAGTCGGGCGCATTGCCCACCAGTTCCCGGAACGCCGGGGAGCCCAGCTTCAGGCACCAGGTATCGGGATCCTCCTCCAGGGGGAGCGCGAGCAGCCGGACGTCGAAGCCGGCGGGCAGCGCCAGCCGCAGGGCCTTCTCCATGGCGCGCTGGCCCGCCGCATCGCCGTCGAAGCAGAGGATCAGCCGTTTGGTGAAGCGTCCGAGCTGCTGGAGGTGCCCTTCGGTCAGCGCCGTCCCCAGGGGGGCCACCGCGGCGTGGATGCCCTCCTGGTGGAGCTGGAGGACGTCGAAGTAGCCCTCCACCAGCAGGGCGCCGTCCCGCAGCTGCCCCTTGGCGCGGTGGAACCCGAAGAGGACCTGTCCCTTGTTGAAGAGGGGCGTCTCGCGCGTGTTCATGTACTTGGGCTTGTCGTCGCCGAAGGCCCGGCCTCCGAAGGCGATGAGCCGGCCCCGGGCGTCGTGGATGGGGATGGTGAGCCGGTTGCGCAGGAAGTCGAGGAGGCTGCCCCGCTCGCTCCGGGAGGCGAGGCCCGACTGTTCGATCAGCTCGTGGGAGAAGCCGAGGCCGCGCAGGTGGTTGACCAGCATTTCCCAGGCGTCCGGGGCGTAGCCGAAGCCGGCCTCCTCGGCGAAGGATTCGGAGATCCCGCGGCGCTTCAGGTATTCCGTGGCCTTGGAGGTCTCCAGCAGCTTCTTCCGGTAGAAGGCCTGGGCGGCCTCCAGGACCCCTCTCAGCTTCGCCTCCAGGTCCACTTCCACGGAGGGCCGCTCGCGCAGCCGGGGAAGCTCGATGCCCGCGGCGCGGGCGAGCTGCTCCAGGGTCTCCGGGAAGGTCAGGCCCTCGCGCTCCATGATCCAGGTGAAGGCGTCCCCGTGCTTCCCACAGCCGAAACAGTGGTAGAAGCCCCGCTCCCCCAGCACCTGGAAGCTCGGCGTGCGCTCGGAATGGAAGGGGCAGAGCCCCACCCATGCGGCGCCCTGCTTGCGCAGCTTGACCGCCTGGCCGACGAGGGCCACCAGGTCCGTCGCATCCTTGACCCGCTGGACGAGTTCACGATCCCGCATGTTCCCTCCAGAGTGGCTGAGGGAGCCGCCTGGCCGCAAGGCCGATGATCACGAACCTGCCTGATCCCGCGGACACGTCTTCACCGGTAGCTGATGAGCCCGATGCCCACCAGGGCCAGCACGAGCCCCGCGATCCTCGCGGGCGGGATCCGCTGGTGCATGAAGACCCTCGCGAGCAGGACGGTGGGCGCCGGGTAGAGGGAGGTGACGATGGCGACCAGGGAGAGCATGCCGGACTGGCTGGCGACCAGGAACAGGATGTTCGCCCCCATGTCGGCCGCCCCGGCCAGGAGGGCCGTCGCGATCCCCGGGCGCGCCACCTTGAACGGCTGCCGGGACACCGCCAGCGCGCCGGCGAAGGCCAGGAGCGAGGCGGTCCTCGCGGCCATCAGGGGCCAGATGCCCGCGGCGGGGCTGGAGCGGGACACGGCCACGAAGAAGGCGCCGAACCCGAGGCCCGCCAGGAGGCCGTAGACCAGGGCGGTTCGCACGGACCGACGGCGGGTGTCCTCCGCGCTGTTCTCCCAGGACAGCAGGAGGATGGCCGGCAGGCAGAGGACGCAGCCCAGCAGGGCGCTCCCGGTGGGCCGTTCGCCCATGGACAGCGCGAACAGCACGGGGATGACCGCGCCCACGACCGCCGAGGTCGGCGAGACGACGGCGACGATGCTCCGCGCGATGCCGCCGTAGAGCATGAACAGCCCCAGGGAGCCCGTGACGCCGGCGAAGGCGCCCCAGAACAGGTCCCGCGGCATCGGCGTCCCGGAGCCCGTCGCGGCCAGGGCCGCCGACGCGACGGCGAGGCCCATGAGCTGCGACAGGACGAGCACGGGGAGCAGCCGGCTCCTGCCGGCGGCCATGCCGCCCGAGAAATCAGCGATTCCATAGAGGAGGGCCGACAACCCAGCCAGCGCGAGAGCCATGGTCTTCCCTTCCCAGACAGCCTCGCCGGCAAGGTCCGGAGCCGGCGAGAAACCTAGAGTCTAGCATTCATGCGCCCTCGCGGCCAACGTCTGTGGGATGATGGTCCTGCGGGGTCTGCGATGCGCCACCAACACGATCCGATCCTCGAATCTCCCAAGATGGAATGGATCAACAGCCTCACCCACGGATTCGGCTGGGCCCTGTCCATCGCGGCCCTGACGGTCATGGTGGTCTTCGCGGCCCTCAAGGGCACCGCCAGGCACGTCGTGGGCACCTCGATCTTCGGGACCACGCTGGTGCTGCTCTACGCCATGTCCACCCTCTACCACGCCTTCCGGGGACCGCGGGTGAAGAAGGTCTTCCGCATCCTCGACCACTCGGCCATCTACCTGCTCATCGCCGGAACCTACACTCCCTTCTGCCTCACCGTGCTCCGGGGAGCCTGGGGCTGGAGCATCTTCGGGATCGTCTGGGGCCTCGCCACGCTGGGCGTCGTGCTCAAGTCCGTCTTCGGCCCCCGGCGCGGGAGCCTGTCCCTGGTCCTCTACCTGGCCATGGGGTGGCTCGGCGCGGTCGCCATCCTGCCCCTCTGGCGGGCCCTTCCGCCCTGGGGCGTGGCCTGGCTCTTCGGCGGGGGCGCCTGCTACTCCCTGGGCACCCTGTTCTACGCCTGGAAGCGCCTCCCGTTCAGCCACGCGGTCTGGCACCTGTTCGTCCTCGCCGGAAGCGCCTGCCACGTCGTGGCCGTGATGGCCTTCCTCATTCCCTGGAACTGAAGGGAGCCTCCCGGCGGAGGCCCCCTTCGGGATCCAGGAAGTTGCTAGGCGAAGTCCTCGGGAGCACCGATGGAGGAGGCCTTCACCTCGACCCCGGCCTCCTTGGCCAGGCGCCCTGCGATGCCGCTGAGCACCTTGCCGGGCCCCAGTTCGATGAAGGTGGTGACGCCTTCCGCCAGCAGCAGCTTCATGATGGCCTCCCAGCGCACGGCGCCGGGAATCTGCCGGATGAGGCCGTCCCGGAGGGCCTCGGGATCCGTGACCACCTTGGCGTCCACGTTGTTCACCAGGGGACAGGAGGGCGCCTTGAACGCCAGGGCCTTGAGGACGGGCTCCATGTGGGCCTTGGCGGGTTCCATCAGGGGGCTGTGGAAGGGCGCGCTCACGGGGAGCTTCATCATCTTGCGGCCGCCCTTGGCCTTGAGGATCGCCATGGCCGCCTCCACGGCCTCCGCGTGGCCCGCGACGACGATCTGGCCCGCGCCGTTGAAGTTGGCGGGCACCACGATCTTCCCCGTGGCCGCCTGCGCTTCCGCGCAGCCCGCCTCCACGTCCGCCTGGGCCATGCCGATGATGGCCGCCATGGCGCCGACGCCCACGGGCACGGCGACCTGCATGGCGCGGCCGCGCTCGCGCACGGTGCGCACCGCGTCCGCGAAGGAGAGGGCGCCCGCGGCGACCAGGGCCGAATACTCGCCGAGGCTGTGGCCTGCCACGAAGTCAGGCCTGGGCAGCCTTCCGCCGAACGCGCGCACCACCATGGTGGAGTGCGTGAGGATGGCGGGCTGGGTGTGCTCGGTGAGCTTGAGCGTCTCCTCGGGGCCCTCGGCCATCAGCCGGGAGAGTTCGAACCCCAGGGCGGCGTCGGCATCCTGGAGGACGGCCTTGGCCGCCGTCTCCGCCAGCGCCAGCGCGGTGCCCATGCCCACGGCCTGGGAGCCTTGCCCGGGGAACAGCCATGCGACTTTGCTCATGGTTCTACCTCAAGAGAAAAGGCGGCTCTGCAGCCGCCTTTTGTGGGTGGTTGATCTGGGGATGGACCTCGGCTACTTGGCTTCGCCCATCTGGGCGGCCACTTCGGCGGCGAGATCGTCCTTCCGCTTCTCGAGGCCCTCGCCCATGATGTATTTCACGAAACGGCGGATGCTGAGCTTCTCGCCGATCTCCGCGGTCTTCTGGGAGAGGTGCTGGGAGACGGTCACGTCGCCGTTCATGATGAACGCCTGCTCCATGAGGCAGACTTCCTCGTAGATCTTGTTCATCTTGCCTTCGACGATCTTTTCCACCACGTTGGCGGGCTTGCCGGTGGCCTCGGCCTGGGCGCGGGCGATCTCCTTCTCCTTCTCGAGGAAGGACTGGGTGACGTCCGCCTTGTTCACGAACAGGGGCGCGGGATCGTGGGCCGCCACGTGCATGGCCAGTTCCTTCACCAGGCGCTGGAAGTTCTCGGTCTTGGCGACGAAGTCGGTCTCGCAGTTCACCTCGATGATCACGCCCACGCGCCCGCCGGGGTGGATGTAGGACTCGACGATGCCCTCGGCGGCGATGCGGTCGGCCTTCTTGGCGGCCGCGGCGAGGCCCTTCTTGCGGAGCCAGTCGATGGCCTTCTCCATGTCGCCGGCGTTCTCTTCCAGAGCCTTCTTGCAGTCCATCATCCCGAGACCCGTGCGGTCGCGGAGAGCCTTCACATCCTGGGCGGTATATGCCATTTCGATCTCCTTGAATCAATCAGTCCGTAACAATCGGCGAGGGGGAATCCGGGGACGGCACCGAGGAAGGCGGAGGCGCGCGGAGAAAGGACTGTCTTCTTCCCGGCGCGCCTCCATCGACCTGCGGACCTCTGGGAGCCTTCCTCCCCCTAGGCCTCGGTGCCTTCGTTCATCTTCTCGGCCATCATGGCCTTCATCTCGTCGGAGTCGCCCTTGTCGCTGAAGGACTGGCGGCCCTCGAGGATCGAGTCGGCCACGCGCTCGGAGAAGAGGAGGATGGAGCGGATGGCGTCGTCGTTGCCGGGGATCACGTAGTCGATCTTCTCGGGGTCGCAGTTGGTGTCGACGATGGCGACGATCTTGATGCCGAGCTTGCTGGCCTCGGTGATGGCGATGTCCTCGCGGTGGGGATCGATGACGAAGATGACGTCGGGCACGGCGCGCATGTCCCGGATCCCGGAGAATGCGGCTTCCAGCTTGTCCTTGGCGCGGGTCAGCGTCAGGACTTCCTTCTTGGACATCTGGGCGGTCCGGGCAGGATCGTTCAGCGTGGCCTCGATCTCCTTCAGCTTGTCCAGGGACTTCTTGATGGTGGCAAAGTTGGTGAGCATGCCGCCCAGCCAGCGGTTGTTCACGTAGAACGCGCCGCAGCGCTGCGCCTGCTCGGCGATGAGTTCCTGGGCCTGGGGCTTCGTGGCCACGAAGAGGAAGGTCTTGCCCTCGGAGGCGGCCTTGGTCAGGAAGTTGGTGGCCTGGTTCCAGAGGCGCAAGGTCTTCTGGAGGTCGATGATGTAGATGCTGTTGCGGGCGCCGAAGATGTACTTCTTCATCTTCGGGTTCCAGCGCTTGGTCTGGTGCCCGAAATGAACGCCGGCTTCGAGCAGTTCCTTCATTTGAATGGCAGCCATGCAGGCCTCCACAACGATGTGCGGCATCCACCGCGGTTGGGATGAAAGGCGGAATCCTCCGCCCGAATCGGCTCCCCGGGAACGGAGAGCCCGTGACAAAGAAACGGGGAGACCCAGTCTCCCCGGTGAAGCATGCGAGCCTGGACTAGCGCTTGGAGAACTGGAACCGGCGACGGGCAGCCTTCTGGCCGGGCTTCTTGCGTTCCTTCATGCGAGGATCGCGGGTGAGCAGGCCGGCCTGGCGCAGGAGGCCCTTGATCTGGTCGTTGTAGCGCAGGAGGGCGCGGGAGAGGCCCATGCGGATGGCCGAAGCCTGTCCGGCAGGTCCGCCGCCGGAGACGGTGACCAGCATGTCGAACTTGTCGTTCAGTTCGCTGAGGACGAAGGGCTGCCTGACCACCATGCGGAGCACGGCGTTGGGGAAGTAGTCCTCGATGACGCGGCCGTTCACGGTCACCTTGCCGGTGCCGGGACGCAGGAAAACGCGTGCCGTGGACGTCTTGCGCCGGCCGGTTCCGTAGTTCTGAGAAATCGCCATGGTTGCCTCGATCTGATTACAGCTTGATGGTCATGAACTCGGGCTGCTGAGCTTCCTGGTGGTGCTCGGGGCCTTCGTAGACTTTGAGCTTGCGGTACATCGCCCGGCCCAAGGGACCCTTCGGGAGCATGCCCTTGACCGCGCTCTCGATGATGCGGCCGGGGAAGGCGTCCTTCATCACGTCCGCGCGGACCTCGACCATGGAGCCGGGCTGCGTGGTCGTGCGGCGGTAGTACTTCTGCGTCGCCTTCCGGCCGGTGAATACGGCCTTGGAGGCGTTGATGACGACGACATGGTCGCCGGTGTCCAGGAAGGGAGTCCAGGTGGGCTTGTTCTTGCCGGAGAGCACATCCGCCACCACCGTGCTCAGTCGGCCGACCGGAATGCCCGTGGCGTCAACGACGAACCACTTGCGCTGAAGAATGTCTACGCCCTTGGGGAAATAGGTGCTCATGGCCGAACTCCGAAACCTGTACGGAAACCGTTGCTGCAGCTCATCCACTCGATGGAGAGGCAGAAGGATTACCTTATCCCCAGGGGGGGCGTGGGTCAAGGGTTGATTTCGGTAAATATGCCGTTTTATTGAGCCAGGGCCCACAGTTCCTGGACCACTCGGCTGGCGCCCATGCCGTCCACCAGCAGCCTGCCGTCCCTCGTCTGCTCCTGGCGCGTCTCCTGGCCTTCGGGGCCGAGCCACTGCTCGAGGGCGTCCGCCGTGGCTTCCCGGTCCGAGTCCGATCCGATCCCCAGGTTGTAGCAGCCGTTCGCCAGGGCGATGTCCCCCAGGATGCGGTGCTTGTGTTCGTCCCCGGTCCATGCGGCGACCGGAACGCCCAGGCAGATCGCGTCCGCCAGTTCCCCGCCCCCGGAGCACCAGAGGGCATCGAACTCCTCCAGGCGGCTGGCCGGGTCGGGGAGGCGGTCGACCACCCGGCACCCCGGGAACGGCTTCGCATCCAGGCCGCCGGGAGCCACCAGCGTGCAGGAGCCGGACCATCTCCCCGCTCGCGCCATGTCCGCCAGGACCCGGTGGGCCTGCGCGGCCAGTTCCGCGCCGTCCGCCTCCTCGAAGTGGACCAGGAGCTTGTGCACGGCCAGGGGCTGCAGCGGCTCCCGCTTGGGGCGCCTGCGGACCACGGCCGAACTGACGGGAATGAACGAGGCCCCGCGCAGGACCCTGCAGCGGCCGTGGGACGTCTCCCAGGGGCGGACCTTGCGGCCGTCGAGGTTCCTCAAGGGCGTGCTGGCCCAGCTGATTCCGTCGAGGTAGGGCTGGAAGAGCAGGTCGGCGTGCTCGTGCGCCTCGCCGCCGTCCTCCATGACCGCCACCTTCAGGGGCCGCAAGGCCTGGACCTGCTCGGCCGTGATCTCGCCCTGGTCCAGCAGCACGACCGCGGCTCCCGCCTTCACGTCCTCGGGCACGGGCGCGTGGGCTTCGGTCCCGACATCCACGACCCCGCAGCCCAGGGGCTCGTCCCGGAACGGATGGAGCCCGGCGCCGATCCTCCTGGCGGAATCGTCCCCTGAGACCACGAGCGTGCACGCCCCTCCCATGGCCTTCCACTGCTCGTGGATGACCTGGGACCTGACGACATGCCCGAGGCCCGACCTGAGATCTGTGTGGACACGGAGGAGGAGGTGTGGATGCATAGGCTCGGTTGTTCGGATGGAACGAGTCTAGAGAGCCTACCGGAAGATGGGAAGGGTTGCATGCGCCCCGCCGGAAGAATCATTCCCGGCCTGGGCCATGAATCCATCAAGGATCCGGAGGCCGGCCCCCGGGCTCAAGGCCATTCGTGCCCCTGCGCGAAGCCGGGACGGGGGCACTCGACGCGGGGAGCCTCGGCCGCGGGCCAGCCGTCCGCGAAGTAGGCCTCCTTGTAGCGCACGTACCTCCGCCAGATTCCCTCCAGGCGCTCCCGCTGGCTCGGCTTCAGCTCGCCCTTCACCACGGCCGGCCAGCCTGCCACCAGGGTGCCCGGGGGGGCCACGAACCCCTCCCGCAGCAGGGAGCCCGCCGCGACGAGGCACCCCTCGCCGACCTCCGCGCCGTCCATGACCGTGCTGGACATGCCCACGAGACAGCCCTTCCTGAGCGTGCATCCGTGCAGCATCACCTGGTGGGCGACGCTCACCTCCTCCTCCACCCGCAGGGGGAACTTCCCGTTCTTGACGTGCAGGCAGCAGAGATCCTGGACGTTGCTGCGGGCGCCGATGCGGATCCAGTTGACGTCCCCCCGGAGGACGCAGTTGAACCAGATCGAGGCGTCGTCCCCGATCTCCACATCCCCGACCACCGTCGCGTCGGGGGCGACGAAGACGCGGCTTCCGAAGCGGGGGGCCATGCCTTGGAACGGTCGGATCATGCGGGACCTCCGGAACTCGTCGCGTGACTTCCCGCGCATCCGCGCGCGGGATCCAGGACATTCTGCCGCAACGGATTCCCGCCGTGCCCTGCCCTCTCCGATTTCGGGGCTGGACATTCCGGCGCGATCGGGTATTCTTGAATGCCTTGGGCGTATAACTCAGCGGTAGAGTGCTATCTTCACACGGTAGAAGTCCCTGGTTCGAATCCAGGTACGCCCACCAGACCCGCCGACGTGGGCCGCACAGTCAGGTGCCCCCGGCGGGTTGAACCTTCCTGAGGGACGGAGCACCCATGCCTTACATCCTTGCCACCCAGGTCCGCGTCGGCATGATCATCAACTACGAAGGTGAGCTCTGCCGGGTCACCAGCGTGGAGCACCAGACCCCGGGCAACCTGCCCGCCCGCATCGTCACGAAGATGAAGCGACTGAAGGACGGGATCAACCGCGAGAACCGTTTCGGGTCCTCCGACAAGATCGACAAGGCGAGCCTCGAGCAGGTCAAGATGGAGTTCCTCTACGAGGACGGCGACCACCTCGTGTTCATGAACAACGAGACCTACGAGCAGACCGAGCTGGCAAAGGACATCCTGGGTGACGACCTGGTCTTCCTCCACCCCAACATGGAGGTGGAGATCGAGTTCTACGAGGGCACGGCCCTGTCCGTGACCCTTCCCCCCAGCGTCGTCCTGGAGATCCTGGACACCGAGCCCGTCATGAAGAACGCCAACGCCACCGGCTCCTACAAGCCCGCCAAGCTCGAGAACGGCATCACGGTGAACGTGCCCCCCTACATCGAGAGCGGCGAGAAGATCCGCGTCAACACCGGCGACCGGACCTACATGGAGCGGATCAAGTAGCCCAGCCGAGCTCCCTGCGGGAAAGGCCCTCCGGGGCCTTTTTCGTTCACTCCAGCAGGCTCCCGAAGACCTTCCTCAGCAGCCTGCTCGCCTGGCCCACGGGATCGGCGCGGATGGCCTTCTCCTGCTCGGCGATGACGAGGAAGAGGCCGTCCACGGCCTTGCGGGTGACGTACTGGTCCAGATCCGCGTCCCGGGCCTCGATGAGCCCCAGCTGGGCCGCGGGCGCGGCGAAGCGGTTGTAGTCCTCGGCCAGCTTCACCTTGGCCGTGGCCTCCTTCACCTTGGGCAGGAACTTCTGGACGATGTTCTCCCCGCAGGTCTTCCTGAAATACTGCGTCGCGCTGTCCTCGGGACCGGCGAGGATGCCCCTGGCGTCGTCCAGGGTCATCTTCTTCACGCCGTCCAGCAGGATGGGCTTGGCTTCGGCAACGGCCGATTCCGCGGCGCGGTTCATGGTCGTGACGAGCCGGTCCGCGTACTTCCCCATGCCCACGTTGCGCAGCATCTTCGCGGCCTTCTCCATCGACGGCGGCAGCGGGATCTTCACCTTCGGGTCGCCGAGGTAGCCGTCCGCCGCGGAGAGCCGGCCTACGGCCTTCCCGACGCCCTGCACCAGCGCCTCCTTGAGGCCGCTCCCGACCTCCTTGTCGGAGAGGGACGAGATGTCGGACGAGAAGACCGGGATCGCGGCCAGCAAGAGACACGTCAACCAGCGGAACATGGGGCCCTCCTTCCGGATGTGGCGGGTCAGATCCTACCAGCGTTCCGGACGAACGGCCTCCCTCCCGGCCTTCAGACGCTCGGAGCCTCCATCCCGAAGGCCGCCCAGCCCTCCTTGGCCGGGCCATAGAGGCCGGGCACCTTCAGCCCGGCCTGCCGCATGAGCACCGTCATCTGGCCCCGGTGATGGGCCTGGTGCATGACCAGGATGAAGAGCGTGATGCCGCGCTTGAACCGGTCGCCGTACATCTCGTCCTCGGTCTCCAGGTCGCCGTCCGTCCAGGCCCGGAGCGCCTCCAGGAGCGAGTCCGAGGCCGCCGCGTAGGCGTCCGAGATCTCCTTCATGGTTCCGGGAGGGGCGACGATGAAGCCGCCCTGGACCAGCTGGCTCCCCGCGATCTCCAGCCCGCAGTGGCCGGGCATCTCGATCAGGGTCTCGACCAGGTGCCAGGCGAGGCGCCGGAGATCCCGGTGCTCCGGCGTGACGGCCACACCCATCGCCTCGTCCGGAATGGCGTTGAAGACTTCCAGGGTCTTGGCGCCTTCCTCCCGCCAGCACGACCTGAAATCATCGAGATGCCTGAACATGGATCCTCCTCGTGCGAGAGAGCCATCATGACACCCTATCCGCGCCAGGGATCACTTCCACCCGAGGCCGAGGGCGCCGAGGGTCACCAGGGCCGCACCCAGCCACTCGCGCCGGCGGTGCCGCTCCCCCAGCGCCAGGGAGAACACCATCGTGAAGGCCACGGAGGTGTTCCGGATGGTGGTCACGGCGGCGGCCCCGGTCATCGAGAGGGCCACCAGGAAGAGCGCGAACCCCAGGGTGCAGAGGAGCCCGGCCGCGAGCACCAGCCCCGGCCGTTCCGGCAGGATCCGGAAGGAGGCCCAGCCCCGCCGCCGGATGCGCACGCAGGTCTGGATGGGCAGCCCCACCGCCATGGAGAGGCTGAAGAGCGCCAGCGGCTGGACGCCGTGGGCCAGGGAGAGCTTGTAGCACAGGTTGTAGCCGGCGATGAACACCCCCGTGGAAAGGGCCCAGGCCGCCGCGCCGGGCGCCCTCCGCTGGCCGGATGCGAGGCCGAGGAGCCCCAGCCCCGCGCAGACCGCGATCACGCACGCGAGGGAGGACGGGCGGAACGCCTCGCCCATCAGCAGCACCGAGACGGGCCACACGAGCACGATGGAGCTGCCCCGCATCCAGGTGTAGCTCCACCCGAGGGGGGCCCGCTCCAGGGACCGGACCAGCCCCACGAAGTAGCCCCCCTCGCAGAGCCCCGCCGCAAGCCCCCAGAGAAGGGCGCCGGAATCCGGGAAGGCCCGGCCGGGCACGAGCAGGCTGGCCCCTCCCGCAGCGAGCAGCGCCACAGCGAAGACGCCTGCGGAGGCTGAATCCATGTCCTTCGTCCGCTTCAGCATCACGTTCCAGAGGGCGTGGATGACGGCGGAGCCGAACGCGAGAAGGACAGCGGCGACAGGCAAGGCACCCCCCGGCGGAGCGCACGACCAAGGCGGGGGGCGCCCCCTGGTTATACCATTCCGCCCTCGGTCACCAGAAGCTCTTCAGCAGCAGCAGGTTCAGGCCGATGACCACCCCCGCGACGGTCCAGAGCAGGGCCTTACCCAGGCGAGGGTTGGCGTACCGCCCCATGACCTTGGGGGAGGAGGTCATGCCGATCTGCAGGATGATCGTGACGGGAAGCTGGATGCTCAGCAGCACCTGGGACCAGATCAGGGCGCCGAGGCTGCCGGTCGCGAAGAAGGCGGCGAGCGTCGCGGGGACCAGGGTCAGGGCGATGCCCACCCGGGAGACACGGTCCTCGATGTCGTAGGCTCGGCCGAAGATCCCCGCGAAGATGGAGCCTCCCGCCATGCCGGCGGTGATCGAGGAGGCGAGCCCGGAGCAGAGCAGCGCCAGCGCGAAGACGAGGGCGGCCCCGGACCCAAGGATGGGCCTCAGCATGACCTCCGATTGTTCCAGGGAGTCCACGGGAACCCCCTGCTGGTGGAAGGTCGCGGCCGCCAGCAGGATCATGGCGCTGTTGATGGCCCAGCCCGAGACCATCCCGAACAGGGTGTCGAACAGCTCGAAGCGGAGGTGGCTCCGGATCGCCTCGTCCCCCTGGGCGCTCCACCGGCGGCTCTGGATGAACTCCGAGTGCAGGAAGAGGTTGTGGGGCATCACCACCGCCCCGAGCACGCTCATGATCATCACCATGGAGCCCCTCGGCAGGCCCGGGCTCAGCCAGCCCGCCAGCGCGCGGGGCCAATGGATGCCGGCCAGGAAAAGCTCGAAGAGGAACCCCAGCCCGATGAGCGAGACGAAGCCGATGATCAGCTTCTCGATGCGGCGGTAGGAGTTCCAGAACAGCAGGGCGCAGGCCACCAGCGCCGTGAGGACTGCCCCCAGCCTCTGCGGGATGTGGAAGAGCATCTCGAGGGCGATCGCGCCGCCCATGATCTCGGCGAAGGCGGTGGCCATGGCCGCGGCGACCGCCGTGCCCAGGGCCGGGCGGGAGACCCAGGCAGGCAGGTGCCGGGTCGCGGATTCGGACAGGCAGAGTCCGCTGACGATGCCCAGGTGGGCCGCGTTGTGCTGGAGGATCATCAGCATGAGGGTGGAAAGGGTGACGACCCAGAGGAGCTGGTAGCCGAACCGGGCCCCCGCCGCGAGATTGGAGGCCCAGTTCCCCGGATCGATGAAGCCCACCGTCACCAGCAGGCCCGGCCCGAGGTACTGGAGCGGATTCCAGAGCCCCGCCGCCGGTCGCCGGAGCAGCCGGTGTTCGCGGAGCTGGGAAAGCCAGGTCACGGGATCTGGGATGCCGGATACCGGCGGATCGTCCCAGGGGTGACGACTATCCCTTGAGGCCCTTGGCCAGCAGCTGGGTCCGGATGAACTCGTCCAGGTCGCCGTCCAGGACCTTCTGGGTCTGGCTCGTCTCGCAGTTGGTCCGGTGGTCCTTGACCATCTGGTAGGGCTGCAGCACGTAGGAGCGGATCTGGCTGCCCCAGGCCACGTCGGCCTTCTCGCCGCTGGCCGCCGCCACCTTCTCCTCGAACTTCTTCCTCTCCAGGACGTACAGCCGGGCCTTCAGCACCTTGAGGGCCGTCGCGCGGTTCTTGATCTGGCTGCGCTCGTTCTGGCAGGTCACCACGATGCCCGTGGGCAGGTGGGTGAACCGCACGGCGGACTCGGTGCGGTTCACGTGCTGCCCGCCCGCGCCGCTGGCCCGGAAGACGTCCACCTTCAGGTCCTTCTCCGGGATCTCCAGGTCGATGTTCTCGTCCAGCTCCGGGCTCACGTAGACCGCCGCGAAGCTCGTGTGGCGGCGCTTGGCGGCGTCGAAGGGGGAGATCCTCACCAGGCGGTGGACCCCGGCCTCGGCGCGCAGGTAGCCGTAGGCGTAGGGCGCCGAGACGATGAAGGTGGCGCCCTTGATGCCCGCCTCGTCCCCGTCCTGGTAGTCGATCATCTCCGTGGGCCAGCCCTTGGCTTCGCAGTAGCGCAGGTACATCCGCAGGAGCATGGCGGCCCAGTCGCAGCTCTCGGTGCCGCCCGCGCCCGGGGCGATGGCCACGATGGCGTTGGTCTGGTCCATCTCGCCGCTGAGCATCATGCGCAGCTCGGAGGACTCCACGGTGTCGTGGAGGGCCTTCTCCACGCCCTCGGCCTCCGCCAGCATCTCCGGATCGTCCCGGGACAGTTCCAGGGCCGTCTCCAGGTCCTCGAGGCCGCTCTGGAGCTTCTTCGAGAGGGCGATGTCGTCCGTCAGCATCCCCCGGGCCTTCAGGACCGGCTTGGCCTGCTCGGGATCGTCCCAGAAGCCCGGCGCGGCGGCCTTCTCCTCGATCTGCTCCAGTTCGAGGGCCTTGCGCTCGGCGTCCAGGTGGGCGCACAACTGGCGCACCCGGGGCTCCAGCTCGTTCTTGGCCCGCATCAGGGTTTCAAAGTCCATGGTCCATCCCGGCAGAAGGGGGGACGCACGCGCCCCCCCTTCTACTTTACGGCATGTGGCTGGATTCGTTCCGTCCCCCTTTCAGCCGTCGAGGAACACGTTCAGCTCCCGGATGAAGGCGTCCGGGTCCGGCACCCGCTTGAGCTCCAGCAGCCGGCCGAGGGTGTCCGGGAAGGCCCCGTAGCAGCTGAACGGCGACACGCCGCGCTGGATGAACCAGGCGATGAGGCCCGGCGTCCTCAGGAGTTCCTCGACCTGCGTCTCCCTCGTGACCATGAACGTTCCCCTGGGCTGAGCGGAGGCTCAGTACAACCCGACCTTGGTCTCGGTCAGGCTGATGAAGATGTTCTTCTTCTGGGTGAGGTGCTCCAGGATCATCTTGTGGGTCTCGCGGCCGATGCCGGACTTCTTGTAGCCGCCGAAGGGGGCGTGGGCGGGCAGGTTGTTGTAGTTGTTCACCCACATGCGGCCGGTCTCGACCGCGTTCGCGACCCGCAGGGCCCGGTTGATGTCCTTGGTCCAGACCGCCCCGCCCAGGCCGTACTCGCTGTCGTTGGCCATGGCGACCACCTCGGCCTCGGTCTTGAACTTGATGAAGGTCACCACGGGGCCGAAGATCTCCTCCTGGGCGACCCGCATCTTGTTGGTCACGTCGGCCAGGATGGTCGGCTGCATGAAGCAGCCCTTGTCCAGGCCGTGGTCCTTGAGGCGCTGGCCGCCGCAGGCCAGCTTCGCCCCTTCCTTCTTCCCGACCTCGACGTAGGCCAGGATCTTCTCCAGCTGTTCGGCGTTGACGATGGAGCCCATCTGGGTGTCCTTCTCCCAGGGCAGGCCCACCTTCACCTTCTTGAAGGCGTCCACGCACGCCGCGAGGAACTTGTCGTAGATCTCCTCCTGGACGAACACGCGCGAACCCGCGCAGCAGACCTGGCCCTGGTTGAAGAGGATGCCGATCTGGACGCCCTCGACGGCCTTCTCCCAGGGCGCGTCCGCGAAGAAGATGTTGGCGGACTTGCCCCCCAGCTCCAGGGTGGCCGGAATCAGCTTCTTGGCCGCCGCGTCCGCGATGGTGTAGCCCACCTCGGTGGAGCCGGTGAAGCCCAGCTTCCGGAAGCCGGGGTGCTGCAGGATGTAGTTGCCGGAGACCGAGCCCCGGCCCGTGACCACGTTGACGACCCCGGGAGGCAGGACCTCGGCCATCAGCTTGGCCAGCTCCAGCAGGCTGAGGGACGTGGCGGAGGAGGGCTTGATGACGACGGTGTCCCCCGCGGCCAGGGCCGGGGCGATCTTCCAGGCCCCCATGAGGAGCGGGAAGTTCCACGGGATGATCTGCCCCACCACGCCGATCGGCTCGTGCAGGATGAGGCTCATCGTGTCCTTGTCGATCATGACGGCCTGGCCTTCCTCCGTGCGGACCGCCGCGGCGAAGTAGCGGAAGTGGTCCGAGCTGAGGGGCACGTCGATGGCCAGGGTCTCCCGGATGGGCTTGCCGTTGTCCAGGGTCTCGACCATGGCGAGCCGCTCGGCGTTGGCGTCGATCAGGTCCGCGATCTTGAGCAGCAGGCGCGAGCGCTCCTGCGGACTCACGTGCTTCCATGTCTCGAAGGCCTTCCAGGCGGCGGCCACCGCCTTGTCCACGTCCTCCTTGCCCGCGTCCACGCAGGTGGCCAGCAGCTCGCCGCTGGAGGGGTTGTAGGCCTTGAAGGTCTTCCCTTCCTTGCCGTCGACCCACTTCCCGTCGATGAACAACTTGTAGTTGGTGTCGGGTTTCACCATGACGCTCTCCTCATGTCTTGTAGTGGTGGAATGGAAAGACCGGGGCCATTCCCCGGATTCCGGAATCTCCCCATGACGCCCCCTTCGGACCTGTCGCCAGGCCCGATCCCGGGGAGTCGACGTGCGCAGGCTTCCTTTGCCGCGCATCCATCTCGGTCTGCTTGCCTGTCACCGATAGAAACAAGAGTCGTGCCAAGACAAGGAAACATTTTTGATGGTTATATCCGCAGGGGAATAGGAAACCTAGTTGCTATTTTTTAATAGTTAATATTCAGATTGCTCCGATTTTGTGCCAGACCTGTCTCATTTGTGTATCCATTCCGCGACACACGTGCTACAAATCCCCCAACGCCCCGCCGATCGTGTGGTTCTTCCGTTCGCAGGATCGGACACGGAGACGCGCACGCGATGGAGTGCCCATGACCTCGCTGCCTGCTGCCGCCTTGACCTCCTGGGAACGGTACATCCTGGACGGGGAGCTCGATGTGGCCCGCCTCCGCCCGGAGATCTCCGAGGCCTGGGTCCGCTGCCGCAAGGCCGGCATCGATCCCCTCTCGGGCCGCAACACCTTCACCCTGCCGGAGGAGGAACTCGCCCAGCTGCTCGAGAAGCGCAAGAACCTGATCGACGTGGCCCGGCCCTTCATGGGGAACCTCTACCAGTTCGTGGCCAGCTCCAGCTTCGTCGTCCTCCTCTGCGACGAGCGGGGCTACATCCTGGAGACCGCGGGCGACCCGGACGTCATCCGGAACGCGCCGGACCTGAACTTCAGCCAGGGCGCGCTCTGGACCGAGGCCGAGATCGGCAACAACGGCGTGGGGACCTCGCTCCACCTCCAGCGCCCCTTCCAGGTCTCGGGCAGCGAGCACTACTGCAGGAAGCACCATCCCTGGACCTGCTCCGGCTCGCCCATCTTCGACGAGCGGGGCCGGATGATCGGGGTGCTGGAGATGTCGGGGCCCGTGGAGGCGACCCACCAGCACACCCTCGGCATGGTCGTGGCCGCGGCGGAGGCGATCCAGCAGCAGCTCCGGGTGCAGACGAAGAACCGGGAACTGATGCTGCTCAACGTCCGCCTGAGCAACCTCTTCCTGACGGTCTCGGACGGGGTGGTGGTGGTGGACCCCGAGGGCTGCATCCTGCAGATCAACCCCGTCGCGGAGAAGATCTTCTCGGCGCACGAGAAGGCCCTCGTCGGCCACCCGTTCGCCGACTACGTGGACAAGGCGGATCCCATCCGCGAGCTTCTCGACTCCGGGCGGGCCTTCAGCGACCTGGAGGTCAACATCAGCGCCCATTCCGGCCCCGCGAGCTGCCTGGCCTCGGGCAAGCCGATCAAGGACGAGCAGGGCAACATCACCAGCGGCGTGATCTTCCTGAACCCCCTCCACCGGATCAACAAGCTGATCAACCGGTTCAGCGGCGCCCACGCGATGTTCACCTTCGACGACATCATCGGCAGCGGGAGCGCCCTGGCCAGGGCCGTGCAGCTCGCGATCCAGGCCGCGGGCAGCCCGAGCAACGTCCTGCTCCAGGGCGAGAGCGGCACCGGCAAGGAGATGTTCGCCCAGGCCATCCACAACCGGAGCTCCCGCCGGCAGGGCCCCTTCGTCGCCATCAACTGCGGCGCCATCCCCCGGGAGCTGGTGGGGAGCGAGCTGTTCGGCTACGTCGAGGGCGCGTTCACGGGCGCCCACAAGCGCGGGAGGCCGGGCAAGTTCGAGCTGGCCGCCGGGGGGACCCTCTTCCTGGACGAGATCGGCGACATGCCCCTGGACCAGCAGGTCTCCCTGCTCCGGGTCCTCCAGGACAAGTCCATCACGCGCATCGGAGGCGACAAGAACCTCCTCGTCGACGTCCGGATCATCTGCGCGACGAACAAGGACCTCCAGTCGGAGATCGCCAAGGGCAACTTCAGGCAGGATCTCTACTACCGGCTGAACGTCATCTCGATCACCCTGCCGCCGCTCCGCGGGCAGCGGGAGGACATCCCCCTGCTCTTCAGGACCTTCTACGAGCGGATCTGCCGCAAGCTGGGCGTGGAGGCGGCCCAGGTGGATCCCGAAGTGATCGCGCGGCTCCAGCAGTACGACTGGCCCGGCAACATGAGGGAATTCCAGAACGTCGTCGAGAAGATGGTCAACTTGCCCTTCCAGCCCCGCATCGCCGTGAACAGCCTGCCCGACGAGATCCTCCGCGCCCCGGCCCCCCCTCCCGCCCTTCCGTCGGGCGAGGGCGGATTCCTGCGGGACCATCGCGCGCGCATCAAGCAGTCCATGGCGGAGCGGGAACGCCAGGAGATCCTCGCGGCCATGTCCAGCCACGGGGGCAATCTCAGCGAGACGGCCCGGGCCCTGGGCCTATCCAGGGCCTCCCTCTACAGGAAACTGGCCAGGCGGGGCTGAAAGCGGCGGCCTTCCCGGTATCCTGAGGGCATGGCCGACGCCGCGCCCATGACCGAGGACCTGGAACCCACGCAGCGGGGGTTCCTGGCCGGCGACGGCAGGACGGCCCTGGCCTTCGCCCGCTGGGAGCATTCCGCTCCCAGGGGCCGGGTGGTGCTCTCCCACGGCTACGGGGAGCACTCCGAACGCTACCGGCATACGGCCAGGTGGCTGCACGGCCTGGGCTGGTCCGTCTCGGCCATGGACCACCGGGGCTTCGGCCGCAGCGGCGGACGCCGGGGGGATGCCTCGGGAATCCGGGCCTTCGTCGAGGACCTGGCCCTCTTCCTGCGCCAGGAGCGGCGCTACGACGCGGAACGGCGGGGTGCCGCGCCGGCTGCTCCCCAGGTCCTGCTCGGGCACAGCTTCGGAGGCCTGCTCGCGGCCCTGGACCTGCTCTGGTTCCCGGACACCCTGGACGGCCTGCTCCTCACGAGCCCGGCGGTGACGCTGCGCCCCCCGGGTCCCTGGCTCAGGCTCGCCCATGGGCTCCTGTGCCTGGCGGCGCCGCACTTCCTCCTGGAGCTGCCCACCGACAAGGCCCTGGTCTGTTCGGATCCGGGCATGGTCAGGCGCTACTGGGACGACCCGCTCTGCCACCGCCGCGCGAGCGCCGCGTTCGCCAGCGCCATGGCGCAGGGCCGCCGGGAGCTCCTCCCGTTCGGCCGTGCGCTCGAACGTCCGATCCTGCTCCTGGAGGCCGGCGACGACGCCATCGTGGACCCGGACGGGTCCGAGGAACTCTGGCGCGCCGTCAGACCAGGTTTTTTGGAACGACATCGCCTGGAAGGCTTCAAGCATGAGATCCTTCATGATCTTCGCAGGGCCGAGGCGCAAGCGATCGCGGAGGCCTGGCTGAACCGCATGCTGGAACACCGGCCGGGGAACCCGAAGGTTCTTCCCGACACGTCAATGAAAGACACCAAGGAAACCCAATGAAGCTCCATCACGGTCTCATTCCTGCCATCGCCGCCTCGCTCCTGCTCTCGGGCCTCCTCGGGTGCGCCAGGAAGCCCAAGACCGTCCGGGTGGGCAACCGCTCCGCCGCGACCCTCCTCGCGAGCGGGGAGGAGGCCCTGAAGCAGGGCAAGTGGGAGGACGGCCGGAAGCTCCTCCGGCTGATCGAGGAGGAGATGCCCTCCTCCCCGGAATTCCCGAAGGCGAAGCTCCTGATCGGGGACAGTTTCTTCTTCGCCGACAAGCCGAGCTACCCGGAAGCCGCGGTGGAATACCAGAACTTCCTGACCTATTTCCCCCGCCACGAGATGCGGGACTACGCCCTCTACCACATCGCGCTCTGCCACTACGTGACGATCGTGGACGCGGAGCGGGACCAGGCCGCCACCCGGCGCGCCCTGACGGGCTTCCAGAACCTGCTCAAGGAGGCTCCGGGATCCAGCTACGCGGGGGAAGCCAAGGCCAAGATCATCCAGTGCTGGCGGCGCCTGGCCGAAAGCGAGCTGATGGTGGGCATCTTCTACGTGAAGGACCGCCAGTTCTCGGCCGGGGAGTTGCGCCTGAAGGGCATGCTGGAAACCTATCCCGAGTACGCGGACCGGGAGCGGGCCTACTACTACCTGGGCGAGGCCCTGCGGCAGAAGCAGGTCGACCGCGCCGGGATCGACCGCCTCCAGAAGGAATTCCGGACCCGGATCGGCAAGGATTCCTACGCCAAGCTGACGAACCAGGAAGAGAAGGAATTCAAGGCCGAGACCGAAGCCTACAAGTCCGCCGAGGAAGCCAAGTACAGGCAGGAGGCGCGGGAGCACTACCAGCGCCTTGTGGAGAGCTATCCCAGGAGCAAGTGGGCCAAGCGCGCCAGGCACGAACTGGAGGGGATGGGCAAGGGCTGACGCCAGCGCGGCCGAGCGGCCCCAGCGCGGGCCCGACGGCCGGCAAGGCGGCCGTCGGGCCCGCGGAGTCTGGATTCCGGCGGGCTAGGTGGTCGGGAGGGGGACCGGGTTCGCCTCCACGACGTTGGGCCGCATCAAGGGGAAGAGGATGATGTCCCGGATGCTCTCGCTGTTGGTCATGAGCATGACCAGACGGTCGATCCCGATGCCCTCGCCGCCGCAGGCCGGGAAGCCGTGCTCGAGCGCGTCCACGAAGTCCTGGTCCAGGAGCATCGCCTCGTCGTCCCCGGCCTCGCGCATGGCCACCTGGGCCCTGAAGCGCTCCAGCTGGACGATGGGGTCGTTGAGCTCCGAATAGGCGTTGGCCAGCTCCATCCCGGCGATGAACAGCTCGAAACGGTCGACGAAACGGTCCGTCCCGGGCAGGTTCTTCGTCAGGGGGCTCAGCTCCACCGGATAGTCCGTGATGAAGGTGGGCTGGATCAGGTGCTCCTCGGCAAAGTGCTCGAAGAGGTCGCCCAGCAGGAGGCCGTCCGTCTTCCGGTCGAGGTCCTCGACGTGGATCTCCCGGGCCAGCTTCTCGATCTCGGCGGAGTCGTCCAGGCGGCTCCGTTCGATCTGGCCGTAGTGCGCGATGGCGTCCTTCATGGTCATCCGCCGGAAGGGCGCCTTGTAGTTGATCATCAGCTCCCCGAAGGGCCGCTCGAGGGCGCCGCACTGGGTCGCCACCTCCTCGAAGAACGCCTCCGTGAGGGCCATCATGTCCCGGAGATCCTCCCCCGCGGAGTAGAACTCCATCATGGTGAACTCGGGGTTGTGCTTGTGGTCCATCCCCTCGTTGCGGAAGCTGCGGTTGATCTCGAAGACCTTCTCGAAGCCGCCCACGATGAGGCGCTTCAGGTAGAGCTCCGGGGCGATGCGCAGGTAGAGGGGCATGTTCAGGGCGTTGAGGTGCGTGACGAAGGGGCGCGCCGTGGCGCCCCCCGGGATGGGCTGCATCATGGGGGTCTCCACCTCCAGGTAGCCCTGGCCTTCCATGAAGCGCCTCACGGTCGTCATGATCCTCGACCGGAGCTGGAAGGTGCGGAGCGCCTCCGGGTTGGAGACGAGGTCCAGGTAGCGCTGGCGGTAGCGCATCTCCTTGTCCTGGAGACCGTGCCACTTCTCGGGCAGGGGCAGCAGGGCCTTGGCGACGAACTGGAGCTCCAGGGCCCGGACGCTCAGTTCGCCGGTCTTGGTGCGCATCAGGGGCCCCGTGACGGAGATGAAGTCGCCGAGGTCCAGGAGCTTCATGACCTCCCAGGCCTTGGGGTCCCGCTCGTCCAGGTCGTTCTTCCGGAAATAGACCTGGAGCTTCTGGGCGTTCTCGGTGATGTGCATGAAGACGCTCTTGCCCATCTCCCGGATGGCGACGACGCGCCCCATGGTGCTCACCGTGACGGGTTCCTCCGCCAGCTGCTCGGCGGTCCGCTCCGCGAAGCCCTTCGCGATCTGGAGCGTGCTGTGGGTCCGCTTGGCCTTCCTCGGGTAGACTTCGATCCCCAGGGATCTGAGCTTCTCGAGCTTCTCGAGCCTGATCTGGCGGTACTGGTTGTCTTCCATGGCAGCTCCAACTGCTGGGTGAAACCTCCAGTCTACCGAAGGTTCCCGGATCAGCCGAGCCCCGGCTTTCCTTCAGGACCTGAAAGCCTTCCGGAACGAGCCCGGCGGGATCCCGAAGCACCGGAGGAAGTGCCGGTTCAGGTGGCTCTGGTCGGCGAAGCCCGCATCCAGGGCCGCCTGGGCCGGAGGGATCCCCCGGCGCAGCAGGTTCGCCGCCTGGTGGACCCTCGCCTGGACCAGGTAGGCGTGGGGGGGCATCCCCAGCTCGTGGGTGAAGCTCCGCACCAGGCGATAGGGGTTCATGCCCACCCGCGACGCCAAGTCCTGGAGCAGGACACGCTCGCCGCAATGCGCGTCGAGGTAGCGCCTGGCCGCCTCGACTTCGGAACGTGCCCGGTCGGCCGGACGGTCCGCGCGGGAGACGCCGTAGCGCAGCATCACGTCCTGGAGGATCAGCCCGAGCCGGACCTGCCGTTCGAGGGGTTCCGAGCCGGGGTCCTCGCAATAGCGGTGCAGGCTCGCGATCCGCCTCGCAAGGGCGGGATCCCAGACGGCTCCCATCGGGATGAAGGGCATCCCGCCGTTCCGGAACAGGGCGTTCGCGGCCGAATCCACCTGCGCCGGGTCCAGATAGAACATGCGGTAGGTCCAGCCTTCCGGGCCGGCCGGGCGGCCGCAGTGGGTCTCCCCGGGAAAGGCGAGGTTCACCCAGCCCGCCGGGGCCAGGACTTCCTCCCCCCGGTAGCGGAAGGCGAGCCCCCCGGCCTCGATCACGCCGATGGCGAAGCGCTCGTGGGCATGCCGGGCGAAGGTCCGCGTCCGGAAGGAAGCCTTCAGGAGTTCGGGCTCGCCGGGATCAGGAACCCGCCACCAGGAAACCGGCTCCTTCATGTGTGTTCCCCCGGGGGGTCAAGAACGTCCAAGATGGATCCTCTCGTCCATCGTAGTCTCCCGTCCTGGACTTCGATACGTCCATGAATGGAGGTGTTCCATGCTGCCGTTTCTTGTCGATCCCGCCTGGCCGGCTTGCTTTCCCGGCGCCCGGATGGGCGTGCTCGAGGCGCGCGGGCTCGCGGCCCTGCCGACCCACCCGGGGCTGGAGGAGGCCCGGCTGGACCTGGAGGCCGAACTCCGGGCCCGCTATGGGTCCATGGACCGCAGGCAGCTCCGCGAGCTCCCGACTTTCCGGGCCTTCGAAGCCCACTACAGGCGCTTCGGGAAGACCTACCACGTGCTGCCGCAGCTCGAATCCGTGGCCTCGAAGGGCCGGTCGATCCCGGCCCGCATCTGCGCCGTCACGGCGCTGTTCATGGCGGAGCTGAGGCACGGACTCGTGGCGGCGGGCCACGACCTGGCCCTCGTCGAACCCCCCTTGCGGCTGGCCCCCTCGAGCCGGGGAGAGACGTACACCAACCTGGGGAGGACGGAAGCGGCCCTTCCGGACGGGGACATGACCCTGCGCCACGCCAAGGGCCTGCTCTCCAGCGTCCTCCACGGGCCGGATCTCGCCACCCCCATCGGTCCATCCACCCGGGACGCGCTGTTCACGATCTACGCCCCGGCCGGGGTTCCGGAGGGCGCCCTGGAGGCCGAACTCGACGATCTGGCGGGCTTCCTGGCGTGCTTCGCACCCGGGGCCGGGATCGAACGGGCCATCCTGCCCGCCCGTTCGTGAAAGTGGCCCCTGGCGGGCATTGGCGGTAGACTTCCGGTAGGTTTCCTGTGGTTGCAATGATCGATCCCTTGCCGAAGCATCCCTGGTCGACGGGAAGACCTCGCCCATCCCGGGGCAGGTGCGTATCCACCGCTGGCGCCATGAAGGACGAACCATGACCCCTGACCGAAAGAATCGCCTCCTGATCGGTGCGCTCGCGGCGGCCGTGGTCCTCGTAGTGGGATATGCCGTCTACCAGGCCACGAGCCCCTCGGCCGAGCCCCTCATCCCCGCCACCACGGCTCCGGAGGCGCCAACGCCCGCCGGGACCCCCTCCGGCGCCCCCCTCCTGCGCATCGAGGCCGAGCCCTCCGTGCCGATCAATTCCACCGGGCACCGCGCTTCGGTCGTCTCGGAGTCCTCGGCCGACTACGAGTGGTCCATCAAGGGCGGGACCATCGAGGGCAGCAGCACCGGCCCCTCCATCACCTGGAACGCCGGAGACGGTTCCGAGGCCGTGCTGACCTGCAAGGGCACGAATGCGGCGGGCCAGTCGGGCTCCGGCAGCTTCCGCGTGGTCCTTCGGCGGGGACCCGCGATCACGCGGTTCGAGGCCGTCCCCCCCGTCATCACGGAAGGTTCGAGCGCCCAGCTCAGCTGGGACGCCGACGGCGTCCAGAAGCTGGTCCTGGATCCCGGAGGGCAGGACGTCAGCCGGTCCGGCGGCCCCGCGCTGCAGGTGAAACCGGCGAAGACCACGACCTACGTCCTCAAGGCCTCCAACGATGCGGGCGACGCCGCGACGGCGGAACTCAAGCTCAAGGTCGTGCCTCCTCCGGCCCTCACCGCCTTGCGCGCGGAGCCGGTCGCCGGGTCGCCCGACGCCGTCACCGTGATCGCCGACTTCAAGGCGGGAAAGGCGGTGCTCAAGCAGGGCGGCCAGGTGCTCGCGGAAAGCGAGAGCAGCCCCCTCCGCCACAGGCTGACGGGGATCAAGGAAGATGTTTCCCTGGTGCTCACGGTCACCAACGAGGCGGGAGCCTACGTGAGCAACACCATCAACCTGTCCGTCCCCAAGAAATGACCTGAATCCGGGGCGGCATGCCCCCGGGTCTCGTGGTCCCGTCGGAGTCGAGGGGGCTTGTGAAGGTTTGCCCTTGACTCAATCAATCGGTTGATTGACACTCGATTCCGAGGTTCAATCAAACGCTTGATTGATACATCTCGAGGCAGAGTCATGCATGCACCTTCCGATTCCTCCCAGGACACGCGCCGGCGCCTGCTGGAGGCCGCCCTGGTCATCTTCGCGGACAAAGGCTTCGACGGCGCGGGCATCCGCGAGATCGCGGAACGGGCCAAGGCCAACAGCGCGATGGTCCAGTACCACTTCGGCGGCAAGGACGGCATCTACCGCGAGGCCCTCCGCTTCGCGTTCGAGCAGGGGCCGAAGTGGATCGACCTGCTTCCCCCTCCTCCCGGATCCGAAGGCCCGGGAGCCCGCGAGAAGGCCCTGGCCTGCTTCAGGGACTATCTCAGCAACCACCTCAAGGAATTCATGGAGTGCCACTGCACCGGCAAGTTCATGCCGCCGGAGGTGGAACGCGCCGCCCACATTCTCTGGAACCGGGAGTTGCAGCATCCGAGGCCCAGCATGGAGGACTTCCTGGTCCAGTCCCTCCAGCCGTTCACCCGCTACCTGGGCGCCTGCCTGCGGATCCTCCGCCCCGACCTGGACGCCGAAAGCCACTTCCGCATGAGCATGAGCATCCACGCCCAGATCATCTGGATGCACAACCATGCGGGACTCACGGCCCTGCTGCGCGGCAGGCCCTACGGCCCCGAGGACCTGGATTCCCTCGCCGAGCACTTCATCCAGTTCAGCCTCAGGGGTCTCGGAATCCCGGAAGCCCTGACACCGCAAGGAGCATGATCATGTTGTTCACTCCGCCTGCCCAAGTGCAGGAAGCTCCCGCTCTCCCGCCCACCCTGCCGGGAATCCAGGCGCCCCAGCGTCCGGACCAGGCGCAGGGGGTCGTGGCCCTGGACCTGGCGAAGGCCCTCGATCTCGCCCGGTCCGAGAACCCGATGATCCTGGCAGCCCGGGCCCGCGTGGACGAGCGCCGCGGGCTGATCACCGCCACCCGGGCCGACGCCCTGCCCCAGGTCACGCTCTCCGCGGATACCGGGCGTTCGCGCGACACCACCTTCATGGGCCTGGCCCCCTACTTCGGCGTCAGCCCCGAGTCCATGGCCGCCCCCCACACCCACTACGCCGCGCAGGCCTCGCTGAGCCAGCCCCTCTACTACTGGGGCAAGCTGGGCACCGCCATCGACATCGCGAAGATGGGCGAGACGGAGGCCGGCTATTCCTACACCACGACGGAACTGGAAGTCCTGCACGGGGTCGCCAAGGCCTATATCGCCGTCCTGTCCGCTCAGGCGGAACTGGAAGTGGTGGAGGCCCGGCAGAAGACGGCCGAACAGTTCCTCGAGGACGTCAAGTCCAAGCTGGAGGCCCAGACCGCCACGGAACTGGACCGGCTCCGCGCGGAGAGCGAGTACCTGGCCGTGGTGCCGGAGACGCTCCAGACGGAAGCCAACGTCAAGCGGGCCCTGGAAGTCCTGAACGGACAGCTCGGCCTGGATCCCAAGACGCCCCTGGGACTCTCGGACCTGGGCCGGCCGGACGTGGGCCAGAAACCCCAGGGCGTCGAGCGGAGCGAGATCGCGCAGTACAAGCAGCAGGAGGAGATGTACAAGGCCAACGACCGCATCATCAAGTCCGACCTGAGGCCGAAGTTCGACCTCAACGCGTCCTATGGTTCCCAGACCGGACAGGCCGACGCCCTGTTCGACAACCTCTACGACGTCTGGAAAGTCGGCGTCACGATGCGGTTCCCCATCTTCGACGGCCTCCGCAGCTCGGGCAAGCGGGCCCAGAACCGGGCCCAGCTCGAGCAGGTGCGCCAGCTGCGCCTGGACAAGGAGCGCGCGATCGCCGTGGAGAAGAGTTCGGCGGAGAGGGAGCTCCAGAAGTCCATCGCCTACCACGAGGCCGCCCAGCGGGCCCACGACGCGGGGCTGGAAGCCCTGCGGACGAGCCGGGAATCCTTCGAGCAGGGCCTCATCACCTCGCTGGACCTCCTCCAGGCGGAGCGCACCGAGCGCCAGCTGGAGAGCCAGCGCCGGCGCGCCGAACTCGGGATCTGGAACGCGCTCTTCGACTACCGCCGATCCATCGGCCTTCCTCCACTCTGATCTTCGTATTCACCCTCGGGAGAAATCCATGGAACGGAAACACCTGTTCTTGTACATCGCGGTTCCGGCGCTCATCGTCGGGGGCGCGGCTTCCTACCACCGCATCCAGCGCAACCGCGAACTCGAGCGGCAGCGCGTCCAGAAGACCGAGGGCGCCGTCTCCGTGACCCTGGCGACGGTGGAGAGCCGTCCGTTCCGCGGGTCCATCCCCTTCACGGGCACGCTCCTGGCCGTCAACCGGGCCGAGCTGAAGGCCGAAGTCTCGGGCCGCGTCACCCGCGTGGCCGTCCAGGAGGGCGACAAGGTGGGCGCGGGCGCGCTGCTGTGCGCCCAGGACGAGGACGAGCTGCTGCTCGCCGTCCAGGCCGCGGAGGCCCAGCTGGCCCAGGCCCAGGTCCAGGCGGAGCAGGCCCGGCGCGACAACGACCGCGCCCAGAGCCTCCTGGAGAAGCGCAGCGTGACCAAGCAGTCCGCCCAGCTGGCCGAGACGAACTACAACGCCACGATGGCCATGGCCCGCGCCGCCATGAGCAACCTGGGACTGGCCAAGAGCCGTCTCCGGAAGTCGCGCATCACCGCGCCCTTCACCGGCGAGATCGCCAAGCGGCTGGTGCAGCCCGGCGAGGTGCTCGCCCCCGGCCAGCCCGCCTTTGAGGTGGTCGACAACCGCAAGCTGGAGATCCAGGCGGACCTCCCGGCCGAGGTGCTGGCGCGCATCGGCAAGGGCATGAAGGCGACCTTCCGCGTGAGCGGGTTCGACAAGCCCTTCGAGGCCACCCTGACCCAGGTGAGCGGCTCCGTCCAGCAGGACGGCCGGACCCTGCGCGTGCGCCTCGAGATCCCCAACACGGACGGCCGCCTGAAGAGCGGGCTCTTCGCGGAAGGCGAGATCCTGGTGGAGGCCGAGAGCAATCGTCCGGCACTCCCGGCGTCCGTCCTCACCGCCATCGGCCGCGAGGCCGAGATCTTCGTCGTCCAGGGCGACACCGCCATCCGGAAGCAGGTCCTCCTCTCCGGCCAGGAGCAGGGGGGCTGGCGCCCCGTGGACGGCGTGGCCGTCGGCACGCGGGTGGTCGCCCAGGGGCGGGACCTGGTCAAGGACGGCTCGCGCGTGCGGGTCTCGAGCCAGGGGAACTGAGCCATGTTCCTTTCAGATCTTTCCATCAAACGGCCGGTACTCACGACCTGCGTGATGCTGGCCCTGGTCATCCTGGGGCTCTTCTCCGTGAAGTCCCTCGGGCTGGACCTCAACCCGGACGTCGACATTCCCGTGGTGACCGTCAGCGTCACCTACCCCGGCGCCAGTCCTGACGCCGTCGAGCAGGACGTCGTCAAGAAGATCGAGGAGGCGGTCAACCCCATCGAGGCCGTCGACGAGATCAGCTCCACCAGCCAGGAGGGCTTCGGGACCGTCGTGGTCCAGTTCAAGATCGAGCGCAACATCGACCGGGCCCTGGACGACGTCCGCTCCAGGATCGGCCAGATCCGGAAGAACCTGCCGGAGACCATCGACGAGCCCGTCATCAAGAAGTACGATCCCGCCCAGCTGCCGGTGCTCTCGCTGGTGCTGAGGCCGGACGACGCCCACAAGACCATGACGCCCCGGGAACTGACCCGCATCGCCGACGAGTTCCTGAAGCGCCGCGTGGAGAACATCCCCGGCGTGGGCAAGGCGGAAGTCGTGGGCGGCTCCACCCGCAACATCCTGGTGCAGGTCGAGCCCCAGAAGCTCGAATCCCTCGGCCTCAGCCTGAACCAGGTGATGGGCGCCCTGGGCCAGGACACCCAATCCATCCCCTCCGGCAACCTCCTCACCGACAAGCAGGAGATCAGCGTCCGGGTGGACGCCAAGGCCCGGCGCGTCGAGGACTTCAACCACGTGGTGGTCGGCAACCAGAAGGGCCGTCCCATCGAGCTGCAGGAAGTGGCCCGGGTGGTGGACGGCGTCAAGGAGAAGCGGACCCTCGCCCGCCTGGACGGGCGCGATGCCGTGGCCCTGGAGATCCAGAAGCAGTCGGGCGGCAACACCGTCGCCATGGTGGAGGCCGTCACCGCGAAGGTCGAGGAGCTCCAGCCCGAACTCGCCAAGCTCGGCGTCGTCACCGTCAAGGCCAAGGACAACTCCAAGTTCATCGTGGACGCCGTGGAGGACGTGGCCATCTCCATCATCCTGGGCGGCCTCCTGGCCGTGGTCGTGGTCTTCTACTTCCTGAAGTCCTGGCGGTCGACGATCATCACCAGCCTCACCCTGCCCGTGTCCGTGATCGGCTCCTTCGTGATCATGAAGGCAGTGGGCTTCACGCTGAACACCATGACCTTGATGGCCCTGTCCCTGGCCATCGGCATCCTGATCGACGACGCCATCGTCGTGCGGGAGAACATCACCCGGCACGCCGAGATGGGCAAGGACCACATCACGGCCGCCCGCGAAGGCACCGCCGAGATCGGCCCCGCCGTCATCGCCACCACCCTGTCCATCCTGGCGGTGTTCATTCCCGTGGCCTTCATGGGCGGCATCGTCGGCCGGTTCTTCTTCTCCTTCGGCATCGTCGTGGCGTTCGCCGTGACGATCTCCCTCTTCGTGAGCTTCACGCTGGATCCCATGCTCAGCGCCGTCTGGCCGGATCCCGAGCACGAGCAGGGCTACCAGGAATCCCACCACGGCCACCGCCGGTTCATCATGCGGACGGTGGAGTGGTTCAACGACAAGGTCGACGGCTGGGAGAAGACCTACCGCCGCGGCATCGAGTGGGCGCTGAACCACCGCAAGTCCGTGATCTGGATGGGCATCGGCAGCTTCGTCGTCGCCATGGCCCTGTCCGGGCTCCTCGGCGGAAACTTCTTCCCGGACTACGACCGGGGCGACCTCCAGGTCGGGTTCAAGGTCCAGGCCGACACCAGCCTGGCGGCCACGGAACGCAAGGCCGAGGAGATCGAGCGCATCATCCGGACCCGCGCGGACGGGAGCCCGAACCCGGAAATCGACCATGTCTACACCACCGTCGGCACCGGCTTGACAGGCACCATCCGCGACGGCCAGATCTACCTGAAGCTTTCGGACGGCCGCCGCCGCGAGGCCGCGGTCATCCGCCGGGAGCTGCGGGACCGCCTCCGCGGCGTGGCCGGGGCCGAGATCGACGTCAGCGACGTCGTCGACATGGGCGATTCCAAGGCCCTGAGCCTCGCCGTCGTCGGCCCCGACCGCCAGAGCGTCGAACGGGCGGAAACCCTGGTCATGGACGCATTCCGGAGCGCCGACGGCGCCGTCGACATCTCCAGCAGCCGGGACAAGGGCAAGCCGGAACTGCGCCTCGCCGTCGATCGCAAGCAGGCGTCGGACCTCGGGGTCTCGCCCATGGCGGTGGCGAGCCTGGTGCGTCCCCTCGTGGACGGGGTGGACGTGGCCAAGTACGAGGAACCCACCACCGGCGAACAGTACGACGTGACCGTGCGCCTCTCGGATGTCGACCGGTCCCGCGGGGAGCAGCTCGAGACCATGACCGTGGCCTCCACCAAGAAGGACCCCGCCGGCAACCCCTACCAAGTGAAGCTCAGCAACGTCGCCCGCTTCGAGAACACGACCTCTCCGGCCAAGCTCGAGCGCCGCGCCCTCCAGCCCCAGATCCTCATCAACGCCAACAAGGAGGGCAGGACCCTCAACGAGGTGGAGGCCGACGTGAACCGGAAGGTGGCCGAGCTGGTGAAGGGCGGGACCTTCCCCCAGGGCGTCAAGATCCAGCCCACGGGGAACGCCAAGCACAACCAGGAGACGGCGGGCTACATGGGCACGGCCATGCTGCTGGCGGTCTGCTTCATCTACTTCGTGCTGGCCAGCCAGTTCGAGAGCTTCAAGCTGCCGATCACCATCATGCTGACCCTGCCCCTCTCCATGGTGGGCATGGTGCTGATGCTGCTGGTCACGGGCGACTCGTCGAGCATGATGACGAGCATCGGGATGATCCTCCTCATGGGCCTGGTGACCAAGAACGCGATCCTGCTGGTGGACCGGGCGCTCCAGAACATGCGGGAGCACGGCATGCCCCGCAAGGAGGCCCTCATCGAGGCCGGCATGACCCGGCTGCGGCCCATCCTCATGACGACCCTCGCCATGATCGGCGGCATGCTGCCCCTCTTCTTCGCCCTGGGCTCGGGCGCCCAGATGCGCGCCCCCATGGCGCGCGCGGTGGTCGGCGGCATCATCACCTCCACCCTGCTGACTTTGGTGGTGATTCCCGTCTTCTTCGACATCCTGGACGAGTTCTCCTGGAAGAAGGCCTGGGCCCGGATTCGAAGCCGGCTGGCCTCGAAATGACCGGCACGGACGCGCCTGGTTCCGCTGCCGCCTTCCACGAGGTGGCCGGCTCGCGACGGAGCATCCGGGAATTCCTCCCGGATGCCCCGCCCCGGGAGGTCCTGGACCGCTGCCTGGATTCCGCCCTCAAGGCCCCCAGCGCCAGCAATCTCCAGCCCTGGGAATTCGTGGTCGTCCGGAGCCCGGAAGCGCGGGCGGAGGCCGATCGGGTCTGCCTCGACCAGAAGCTGCTGCGGAGCGCCCCCCTCCTCGTCGCCGTGATCACCCACAGGGGGACCTGGAAGCGGAACAGCCGCTTCATCCTGGACACCCTCCGGGAGCGCGGCATCCTCCGCAGGAGCCAGGAACGCTACTGGGGCCGCCTCATCCCCTGGATGTACCGGCAGGACCCCCTCGGGCTGTTCGGGGCGTTCAAGCATGCCGCGAGCCGGATCCTCTCCCTGTTCCGCCCCGTTCCCAGCTTCTGTTCGAAATCCGACCTGCGCGCCATGACCCACAAGTCCGCGGCCCTGGCGGCGGCGACCTTCATGCTGGCCCTGCGGGCGGAAGGCTACGATTCCTGTCCCATCGAGGGCTTCGATCCCTGGCGCGCCCGGAAGGTCCTGGGCCTGGGCGCAGGCGCCGAGGTCTGCATGTTCCTCGCCGTGGGCAGGCGGACCGCGCAGGCCGTCTGGTGGGACCGGATCCTGCTGCCGAGAACCTGGACCGTGAGGGAGCTCTGACCCCGGCTCACGCCTTCCTGAGGATCTCCAGGAAGGCGTCCCCGTACTGCTGCATCTTCTTCACCCCCACGCCGGAGATCGCCAGGAAGTGCTCCGGCGTCCGGGGCCTGAACCTGGCCATGTGCTGCAGGGTGGCGTCGGTGAAGACCACGTAGGCCGGGACGCCGCGGGCATCCGCCAGCTTCCGGCGCAGGGCCTTGAGGGCCAGGTAGAGGGCCTCCTCCTCGCTCGCGGCGATGGGCTCGGGCGCCCGCAAGGGGCCCGAGGCCTTGATCCTGGCGCGCCTGGCCCGCGTGGGCGCCTCGTTCAGGACGTCCCGCCCCGTGCAGACGTCGCAGCTCGTGCGGCAGGGCGGCACCTCGTCCCCGAAGTGCCGGGCCAGCATCTGGTGGCGGCACCGCACGGCCTCGGCGTAGCGGAACATCTCCCGGATCTGCCGGCGCTGGAGGTCGGCCAGCTCGCCGTCCAGGTCCTCCGTGAAGCGGTCCAGGCTCATGACGTCGGCCCAGGAATAGAACAGGATGCAGTCCGCGTCCGCCCCGTCCCGGCCCGCGCGGCCGATCTCCTGGTAGTAGCCCTCCAGGCTCTTGGGGAGATCCCGGTGGATGACGAAGCGCACGTTGCTCTTGTCGATGCCCATGCCGAAGGCGATGGTGGCCACGATCACGTCCGCGTCGTCCCGCCGGAAGGCCTCCTGGGCCGCCTCCCGCTCCTCCGACGGGAGGCCCGCGTGGTAGGCCCGGGCGCGGATGCCCCTGGACCGCAGGAATTCCGCGGTGCCCTCGACGCTCTTGCGGGACAGGCAATAGACGATGCCGCTCTCCCCGGGCCTGGCGTCCACGAGCCGGAGGATGGCTTCCCGCACCGTGGGGCCCTCCCCGCCCTTCTTGAAGGTGTGGATGTGCAGGTTGGGACGGAAGAAGGAGCCCCGGTGGACGACCGGCTCCTTCATGCCCAGCTGCTCGACGATGTCCCGGCCCACCGCTTCCGTGGCGGTGGCGGTCAGGGCCAGGACGGGCAGGGAGCCGAACCGTTCCTTCAGGCCCGCCAGGTTGCGGTAGGAGGGCCGGAAGTCGTGGCCCCACTGGCTGATGCAATGGGCCTCGTCCACGGCGATCAGCCGCAGGTCCAGGCGTTCCAGCAGGGAGCCCACGCTCTGCTCGATCCCCTCCGGCGCCGCGTAGACGAGCTCGTATTCCCCCCGGTGGAGTCCCTGGATGCGTTCCCGGCGGCTTTCGAAGGTCAGGCTGGAGTTCAGGAACGTCGCGCGCAGCCCGCCCTCCACCAGGGCGTCCACCTGGTCCTTCATGAGGGCGATGAGCGGGGAGATCACCAGGGTCGTGCCGCCCAGGATCCTCGCCGGCAGCTGGTAGAGCAGGCTCTTCCCGGCTCCGGTGGGCATCACCGCCAGGCAGTCCCTGCCCGAGAGGACGGTCTGGATCACGCCCTCCTGCCCAGGCCGGAAGGCGGAATAGCCGAAGGTCTCCTTCAGCTGCTGGCGGAGCTTCAGGGAACCGGCCAGCGCCTTGAGGTCCTCGATGCGGTCGCGGCCGAACGCGGCCGGATCCGCGCGGAATCGCGCCCGCAGCCGCGCCAGCCGCTCCTGGGAGGCCGCGAGGTCCCCTTCCGCGAGGGCGTTCCGCAGGGCGTCGCAGGCCTCTTCCAGGGAGGGCTCCGGCCGGGGGGTCCGAGCCTCCTTCACGTCGTCTTCTGCCGGGCGAACTTGAGGCGCTTGCTCAGGGCGGACTGCGTGATCCCGAGCATCCGGGCGGCCAGGGACTGGTTGCCCTCGGCCCTCCGCAGGGCTTCCTGGAACAGCAGCTCGTGCGCCTCTCCCAGGGTGGGCAGCCGGTCCAGGGCGAGGTAGGGGTTGGGGGCGGGTTCGGCCTTGACGAGGGCCTGCTCGCCGATGGCCTTCTTGAACGCCTCCATGGATAGGATCTTCCCTTGGTGCGCCTCGACCGCGCCGAAGACCATGGCCTTCAGCTCGCGGACGTTGCCTGGGAACGGGTAGTTCGCCAGCAGCACCGACAGCTCCTTGGGGGGGGTCGGCTTCTTCTTCCCGAAGGCCTGGGATGCCGCATCGAGGAAATGATCCAGCAGGAGCGGGATGTCGCCCTTGCGTTCCCGAAGCGCGGGCAGGTGGACGTGGTGGGAACGGAGCCGGTAGCAGAGGTCCTTCCGGAAGCCGCCGGAAGCCTGCCGCTCCGTCAGGTCCCGGCAGGTGGCCGCCACGATCCGGGCGCGCATCCATCGGGGATGGTCGCTGCCCAGGGGGCGGTATTCGCCGTCCTGCAGGAGGCGCAGGAGCTGCGCCTGGGAAGAGGGCGGCAGGTCGCCGATCTCCTCCAGGAACAAGGTCCCGTCTCCGGCCTGCTCCACCAGGCCGGCACGCGCCTCGCCGGCCCCGGGGAAGGCGCCGCGCACGTGGCCGAACAGGGCGTCCGCGAAGGCCGTCTCGTCCAGGCCGGCCACGTCGACCGCCACCAGGGGGCCGCTCTTGTGGCTGAGCGCGTGGATCGCCTGGGCGGCGAGCTGCTTGCCCGTGCCGTCCTCTCCCGTGATGACGACCGGATTGACGCCCTTCGCCACGGCCTCGATGTAGTGGAAGATGGAACGCATCCCGCGGTCCTGGGTGACGAGGGCGGAGAAGGCCTCCGGGGATTCCAGGGAATCGTCGAGGAACAGCCGGCGCATCTCCCCGTTCTCCCGCTGCATCTCCTGCCAGCGGATGGCCCGCCGGACCCCCTTGATGATCCGGTCCTCCTCGGAGGTCTTCACGAAGTAGTCGAAGGCCCCGGCCTGCACGCACCGCACGGCCGTCTCCAGCTGGTTCAGCCCGCTGATGACGATCACCGAGACGTCGGGGAACTCCTCGTTGAGGCTGCCGAGGAGTTCTTCCCCCGAGACGTGGGGCATGGTGAGGTCCAGCAGGACGACGCCGATCTCGTGGGCGGCCATGAGGTCCATCACCTGGCGGCTGTCCTGGCAGGCGACCAGGTTGGTGATGCCCGCGGAACGTTCGAGGCTGAGGGAAAGGGTGTGCAGCCAGCTCGCCTCGTCGTCCACCATCAGGATGCCGAAGGAAGGGTAGAGCGTTTCGGTCATGCCGGGCACTCCTTCGCGGGCAGGGGCAGTTCGACCCGGGCCACGGTGCCCTGGCCCACCACGGACTCGAAGACGAGGTTCCCCCCATGGTCCTTGACGATGCCGGCCGATACGGACAGCCCGAGGCCGGTCCCCTCCATCTCGCGCTTGGTCGTGAAGAACGGGTCGAGGATGTGTCCGAGGGCCTCCTCGGGAATGCCGATGCCCTCGTCGCGCACTTCCAGGCAGATGCACCTCCGGGCCCTGTCGACGTAGGTCCGGAGGGTGATCCCCTTGTCGCGGCTGGGCAGGGCCTGGCAGGCGTTCATGATCAGGTTGACCACCACCTGCTCCATCCGGCGGGCGTTGCCCCGCACGGGGGGCACCTCGTCCGAACAATCCACCACCAGCCTGGAGGTCGACTTGCGGAGCAGGTTCTCCACGAGGCGCAGGGAGGTCCTCGCCACCTCGTTGAGGGACATGCCCTCCGCCAGGTCGGGGTCGCCCTGGCGTCCGAAGTCCTTGAGATCCTCCACGATCCGCTTGACCTTGCGCGAGGCGTCCAGGGCCTCGGACATCATCCGGGGGAGGGCCTCCCGCAGCCTCGAGTAGCGCAGGTTCCCCAGGGTGAACTCCCCGTTCCGGCGTTCATGTTCCTCGAAGATGGGTTCCGCGTCCTCCAGCACGTCCTTCAGGAGCTGGAGATCGAGCATGATGAGCCCGTTGGGGTTGTTGATCTCGTGGGCCACCCCCGAGACCAGCACGCCGAGGGCCGCCATCTTGGCCGCCTGGAGCAGCTGCTCGTGGTTCTGCCGCAGCTCCTCCTCCGTGCGCCTGCGCTCGGCGACCTCCCGGGTCAGCTCGGCGGTCCGGAGCGCCACCTGCCTCCTCAGGGACCAGGACCAGAACGAGGTGAACCCGAGGAACAGGAGCAGGGGCATGAAGATCAGGGCCCCCTTCTTGATGGCCTCCCTCCAGGTCAGGCTGCGGGGTTCCAGCACGCCCAGCCACTTGTCGTAGATGTCCCGGTACTCCCCCGTGTTCTTCAGGATGGCCAGCCCCTCGCTGAAGGTGGCCGAAAGGGTCGTGTTGTCCTTGACCATGGCGTAGCCGTAGCGCTGGGCTGAAAGCGGATCCCCGGTCGGCACCAGGTTGGTGAGGCCCAGTTCCCGGACGAGGTAGAGCCCGGGGAGCTTGGCCATCAGGGCATAGTCGTGCCGTCCCGCCGCCAGCTGCTGGAGGGCGTCGGCGTTGGTGTTGGCCGGAACCGCGACCACGCCCGGGTGATCCAGCCTGAGGATGTCGTGCGCGATGCCGTCCCGGAGCACGAGCACCCGCTTGCCCTTCAGGTCATCGAAGGACTTGGGGCGGGGAGTGTTCTTGCGAATGAAGAGGGACTGGTGGACGTAGGCGTGGGGCTGCGTGAAGATGAGCTCCCTGGCCCGCTCCTCCGAGTAGACCATCCCCTGGAGCACGTCGATCTGCCTCGTATCCAGGAGCCCTCGCCGCATGTCCGCCCAGTGGCCGAGCCGGAACTCCACCTGCAGGCCCATCACCCGGGCGATGGCGCGGGTCAGCTCGACGTTGTAGCCGGTCGGGCGGCCATTCTCGTCCAGGAACTCGTAGGGCGGATAGCTGCGGTCCCCGCCGACGACGATGACCTCGGCTTCCCGGTCCTCCCGCTCGGGGTTCACCTGCGCCGCGGAAGGCAGGCACAGGAGCAGCAAGACGGCCAGCAGGCGGAGGGGGAGGAATCGGTGAGCCACGTGAGCGGGAAGGGATTCGAACCGTGAGGGGATGTCCATGTCCGAAGCGCCCCCAGTGCGGAAGATCGAGCTGCGGCGAGAGTGCCCCTGGCACGGGGATGCGCTTGTAATATATAGCCTTTGCCCCTTGGAAATGTCAACCCGGCCGGATCACCGCAATCCACGAGAAGCCCGTTCATCCTCCGCCGACATCACACCTGCCTTAAGTTCCGGATTCGGCTTGTTTTATCCCTTTCATCTCTTTCATCCTTGTTGACAACATCTTTAAAAGATTA
>DAOPZL010000005.1:65547-89221 GCA_035353395.1 Holophaga sp. | reverse complement strand
CAAAATGGAGTCAAAACGGAGTCAAAAACCCCTTCCCGAACAAGTATGAATCGACTCGGACCAGAAACAATCAAATGATTGAATTTTATGGAAGATGCGAAATACGCAACAGTTCGGGACAGGCCACCAATAGCCTTAGCATCCCCCTCTCACAGCGGTAGCAGGGGTTAGTGTCCCCTTGGGGCTACCACTCAGGCACTTAGAGAAATCTAGGTGCCTTTTGGTTTTTATCGGCATCATATTCTTCGTGTTCGGCTGTATACGGAAAATATGCGGCAAACGTGTTCCCGAAAGTCGCCGAATGCACGCGGATGCCAGAGAGGGACATGACCTCTGGATCAAGGCGAATGGAAGTGTCCTTGACCGGGTTTGTCGCCGGGAACAACAAGAAACGCACTCGATTGTCGTCCCGCGGGTTGATTCCGCTCGCCCAAGATGTAGTTGCTTGCGCAGATGCAGCGCCAGACATCGCGCCTGACGCCGCATCTGCTTTCGGGGAGGCTCCGGGAGCCCGTGACGGTCACTGTTTCGGTGTGCCTACACCCGCGAGGGACTCGGCTATGGCTCGGGGGAGACCAGCTTCATGTTCCAGGATGGCGGCCCGCTCCTCCCATATCCGGATCGGACGGGACCTCTCGCCATCCGTCCAACCTCTGTTGTCGCCCCAAAATTCAAGAGTTTCCTTGGGATCCCGTTACTCCATCCAGACTGAAGCAGGTCACCAGGAATCATCCCTCACGATGGAAAGGAAATGGATCATGGGCCACAGTTTGCAGAAGAAACTGACGCTGTTCGTCGTCGTGCTGATCCTGGCGATGGCGGCCCTGCTCTCCACGGTCTCGTACCTCCAGCTGCGCGGCCAGCTCCTCGATTCGGTCAGGAGCGAGTCACAGGCTGCGGCCGAGGGCAACACCCACTTCATCGAGGAGTGGGTTGTGTCCAAACGGTCCGTGATCAACTCCCTGGTTCCTGTGGCCCTTACCCAGGAAGCGATTCCCTACTTCAAGCGGGCTGTCGAGGCCGGGAACTTCGATCTGGTCTATGCCGGGTACGCGGACAAGCACATCTCCTTCTCGTCTCCCCAGAACATGCCTCCGGGCTACGATCCTACGGTTCGTCCCTGGTACCGCCAGGCCGCCGACAGCGGGTTGGCGATTCTCACACCACCCTACCTGGACGCGGCCAGCGGCAAGCTGGTGGTCAGCTTCTGCACGCCCGTCAAGCAAGGCGGGGGCGTGGACGCCGTGGTCGGCGGTGACATCTCCATCGATCGCCTGGTCAAGGACGTGCTGGCCATCAAGCTGAATGGGAACGGCTACGCCATGCTGGTCTCCAAGGACGGCAAGATCATCGCCCACCCTGACACGAAGCTCACCCTGAAGGGGCTAGGCGAGCTCTCCGCCGATCTGGCCTCTCATGTGCAGAACCTCGGCTCGGCCAGCAATGGCCTGGTGCGCGCCAAGGTGGGCAGCAAAGACAGTCTGGTACTCTGGAACCCGATCGCCAGCAGCGACTGGTCCCTGGTCCTGGTGATGGAGCGCGCCGCCGTACTGGCGCCCCTCAACAGCCTGCTCCTGAAAGTCATGAGCCTGGTCGTGGTCTTCGGCGTGGGCGTCTCGCTACTGGCCGTGGTGATGCTCAAGCGGATGCTGCGTGGGCTCGGGCAGATCCGCAACGCCATGCAGGAGATTGCCAGCGGCGAGGGGGATCTGACGCGCCGGATCCCGGTGCAGAGCGACGACGAGGTTGGCCAGACGGCGGAGGCCTTCAACCGCTTCCTGGGTGGACTGCAGGGCACGATCAAGGACGTCACCCAGGCCTCCCTGGCAGTGGCCAGCGGCGCTACGGAGCTCTCGGCCTCGGCCGAGGAGATGTCCGCCACTACCCAGGAGATCGCCAAGAGCGGCGAACTGCTCCACACGGCCACAGAGACCGTGGCGGCCGCCATCACGGAGTTCATGGCCAGCGTCGAACAGGTGGCCGGGAACGTGAGGACCTCCGTGGAGCACACGGAACAGACGGTGGAGGCCACGGAAGCCGGCTCCCAAGGAACCCGGGACACGGCCGAGGGTATGAGCCAGATCCGCGACGTCTCCACCAAGATCTCCACTGCCGTCATGGTGATCCAGGAGATCGCCCAGCAGACGAATCTGCTCTCCCTGAACGCGGCCATCGAGGCGGCCAAGGCCGGGGAGCAGGGCAAGGGGTTCTCCGTAGTGGCCGAGGAGGTCCGCAAGCTGGCCGAGCGCAGCAACCAAGCGGCGGTGGAGATCGAGCGGCTCATCCGCGATTCCCTGGTGGCGGTCGAAGGCGGCGTGACCTCGGTTCAGAACATCTCCGGCCTGATGGAGCGGATCCAGGCCGCCATCAAGCGGGTGTCCTCACTAATCAATGAGATCGGCGTCGCGACCCGCGAGCAGTCCAGCACGGCCAGCGAGATCGCCAAGCGGATGGAGGAGAGCGCCCGGGAGATCGGCCAGAACGCCGTGGCCACCCAGGAACTGTCCGCGACCGTTCACGAGATCAGTCACACGGCCTCGGACCTGGCCCTGGTATCCAACAACCTCGCCCAGGCCATGTCGGGATTCAAAGTCTGAGTGGGTGTTTTAAAATAATCATGCCGCCAACCTCGCCAGCATAAGGCGTGTCATCGCGATGTAGATCAGCGATTCGACGGATTCACAAAGCTGCTCGTAATCTTTGCTGAATCGCCGGTAGCGGCCAATCCATGCGAATGTCCGCTCCACCACCCATCGTCGCGGTAGAACATGGAATCCCGTTGGAAGAGCAGGTGGTTCCACTCCCGGCGGCAACCACATGCCTCTCTTCCAGGAAGGCTTCCGAACTATTTCTGTCCGCCACCCAACTGTCTCCTTGATCCAGCTGACCAGCGCTCCTTGGTAGCCGCCATCCGCGTACAACAGGGAAACGCGTGGGCACTGGCCTTGGGCTGCATTCAGCAGCAGGCGAGCGCCGTCCCGGTCCTGGATGTCCGCCGGGTGGACCTTCACCTTGACGAGGAGCCCTTGGGTGTCCGTGAGGATGTGCCTTTTCCTCCCTTTGACCTTCTTGCCCGCGTCATATCCGCGAGGCCCCCTTTTTCGGTCGTCTTGACCGATTGGCTGTCGATGATGAGGGCCGATGGATGTGGCTCTCGACCCATCCCGATCCTGACGAACTCCCGCAGGGTGCGATGCACTTCTTCCCATGCGCCTTGGCGCTTCCAGGCTCGAAATTGACTGTAGACCGTCTCCCAGGGGGGAAGATCGTGAGGCAACATCCGCCAGGAGCAGCCAGTCCGAAGCAGGTAGAAGATCCCATTGAGTAGTTCGCGTAGATCCTGCTTGCGCAGCCTTCCTCGCGGATCCTTCTTCGCGGGGAGCCTTGCCTGAAGAATCTCCCATTCTTTGTCGTTCAAGTCACTGGGATAGGGATCACGGGTCATGCCCAAATCTCGGCTCCAGGGCCTCTATATGCAAGACTTTTTAAAACACCCTCTGAATCGCGATTTCCAATTCTGGGACAGAACGAAAGACTCCTCGCCGAATCCTATTCTCCGTAATGTCCCGGAAAAACCTTCCGACCATGTTCAGCCAGGATGCGCTTGGGGCACTGGACCACCATGAGCTACAACGCCCTCCGGCAGTTCTCGGAAGTCCAGGACCCGGCGGGTCGGTCCACGTATTTCGACTGGTGTAACTGCGGCAGCCTGGAACAGCTGACCGACCCACAAGGGCACGTCACAAACTGGTGGAAGGACCTCCAGGGCCGGGTTCTCGGGAAACAGTTGAACGACGGCACGGGAACCAACCACAGCTACGATTCCGCAGGGAGATTGATCCAGCGCGTGGATGCCAAAGGGCAGCTGACGGCATATATGTCCCCTCTTTCATCCAGTGTTGACGCGGGTTTAGATCAGTCGGACCGGGGAGTACCCGACATCACTCAGCAGGGGTGTGGCGGGTGATGATCCTGCATGACCAGGCTCTTTTCCCCTAGGTGAAACGAGAATTGGAGCGCAGGATCAGACGGGTGGGCTCCGCGGGGACCATGTGGCCAGGGATCTTCCAGATCCCAGTAATCGACCCCGGTAGCCACCCTGGAGCGGACATATGGACGCAGCTACCCCTGATCGAATCGCCTTTTTTGGCGGCTACCTGCCCCGTCTCTGCGGGATCGCCACCTTCACGCATGATCTCTGCGAAGCAGTCGCTGCGGCGGCGCCCGGTGTGGACTGTTTCACCGGTGCCGTGAACGACAGGCCGGAGCGCTACGACTATCCTCCCCGGGTCCATTACGAAGTGGATCAGAAGGATCTGGACTCCTACCGGCGAGCCGCGGACTTCCTGAATTTCAGCGACGCCCAGGTACTGTGCGTGCAGCATGAATTTGGCATCTATGGCGGTCCGGCCGGCAGCCATTTGCTGGCCCTGCTCAAGGAAGTGCGCATGCCGGTGGTCACCACGCTGCACACGGTGCTGCGCGAGCCCGACGGGGTCCAGCGCAAGGTGATGGAGGAACTGATCCGGTGCAGCAACCGCCTGGTGGTGATGGCCCGCAAGGGCGCCGAGATACTCGCGGAGACCTATGGGGTCCCGGGCAGCAACGTGGACATCATTCCCCACGGGATCCCGGACATGCCGTTCATCGAGTCGAGCTTCTACAAGCGCCAGTTCGGAGTGGAAGGACGCCATGTGCTGCTTACCTTCGGCTTGCTTGGCCCCGGCAAGGGCATCGAATACGTGATCGAGGCTCTGCCGGAGATCGTGAAGCGCCACCCCAACGTGGTCTACCTGGTGCTCGGCGCCACTCACCCGCATCTTGTCGCCCGGGAAGGAGAAAGCTATCGCCTGGGATTGGAGCGGCTGGCCGAGGAGCGTGGGGTCAAGAACCATGTGATCTTCTACAACCGCTTTGTCTCTCTGGATGACCTGAAGGAATTCATCGGCGCCTCGGACATCTACCTCACCCCCTATCTGCACGAGGCACAGATCACATCCGGGACCCTTGCCTATGTGTTCGGCGCCGGCAAGGCCGTGGTCTCCACCCCCTATTGGCACGCTCAGGAGCTGCTGGCCGATGGCCGGGGCATCCTGGTCCCGTTCCGGGATCCAGCGGCGATCGCCCAGGGTGTCTGCGCCTTCCTGGACGACCCCGTTCGGCTGCGAGTCACCCGGGAAAAGGCCTACCAGTTGGGCCGGGACATGATCTGGCCGCGGGTGGCACGGCTCTACCTGGAATCCTTCCAGCGTGCCCGCAAGGACCGGAGGGTGGCGCCCCGTTCGGCTTTCGCCGAATGGACCCTGGCCAGCCGGCCCTATGATCTTCCCCCACTTCGCCTGGACCACCTTGTCCGGATGAGCGACGGCACCGGCATCCTCCAGCACGCCATGTTCAGCGTCCCGAATTTCCAGGAAGGCTACTGCACGGACGACAATGCCCGGGCCTACCTGCTCTGCAACCTCCTGGATGAACTGGGAGGGCAGCCACCCTCGGAGAGCATCGACCGGCTGGCTACCCGGTATCTGGCCTTCCTGGCCACTTCCCTCAATCGCGATACCGGCCGCTTCCGCAATTTCATGAACTATGGCCGGGCGTGGCTGGAGGAGGCCGGCAGCGAGGACAGCCATGCCCGGGCCCTCTGGGCTCTCGGAGCCGGGGCGGGCCGATCGCGCAACGAAGGCCACCGGAAGCTGGCCAGACATCTGTTTCTCAGCGGGCTGGCCGCTGTGGGGGAGTTCCGTTCCCCTCGGGCCTGGGCTTTCACCCTGCTGGGCATCCACGAGTTCCTGGGTAACGGCGAGGGCCACCCCGAAGCTGAAGCGCTGCAAGAGCGGCTCGTCCAGCAGCTGCTGGGCCTTTGGCAAGGCTGCGCCACGGCAACCTGGCCCTGGTTCGAGACCACTGCCAGCTACGACAATGCCAGGCTGAGCCAAGCTCTGTTGCTTTGCGGCGAGAGCATGGCCAATCCCGAAGCCATGGCGATCGGCCTCAAGTCCCTGGCCTGGCTGGCCTCGGTACAGCGCACCCAGAAGGACCATTTCCGGCCTATCGGCAGCAAAGGCTTCTACTCCAAGGACGGGGTCCGAGCCTATTTCGACCAGCAACCCGTGGAGGCCCAAGCCATGGTCTCCGCCTGCTTGACCGCGTTCCGGACCACCGGGGACCCCGCCTGGTCCAAGGAGGCCAAGCGGGCCTTCGAGTGGTTCCTGGGCCGCAACGACTTAGGTTTGGCCGTCTACGATTTCAGCACTGGCGGCTGCCGTGATGGCCTGCACGAGGACCGGGTCAACGAGAACCAGGGCGCCGAGTCCACACTGGCCTTCCATTTGTCCCTGGCGGAGATGAGCGTCACCGAGCACGGCGTAGGTCCCGCCCCGAAGGGGACCCTGTGACCGCCATCCACCTGCGCAGACACGACGTCACCCTGGTTCCCCAAAGCAACCGGGTCATCCTCCGCCCCTTCATCCCCTCCAGCTCTCAGAAAATAACCACCCTTATCGGCCGGGCCCTGGCTCTGACCGAGCCCAGGACCCAGGAACTCCTGGAGGCCATCTTCCAGGAGTTCGACAGTCGCCACTTCGATCTGGAGGAGACCTTGCTCGCCAACTTCGAGCGAGTGGCTACCCAGGTATTCACGGACCAGCCCCTTTCCCGCGACCGGAAATTGCTTATCGGCGGACTTTTCACCGGAGAATACGCCCTGGAATCAGCCGCCCTGTTCAATCCGTCCATCGTCCCCCACCCGGACCAGACCGGCGTTCCGGACGGCTGCCTGCGCTATGTTATGAGCCTGCGGGCCACCGGCGAGGGTCACATCTCCTCCGTCGAATTCCGCACGGGCCTCATCACGCCTGGGGGAGTCCAGGTGGATCCTGTCTCTCGCAGGATCGCCCTGCCCAGGATTGAGCCCAATCCGGGCTACCAGAAGGTGGCCTTCCTGCTCAAGCTGCATGAGATGGGTTTCGACAACGAGCTGGCTATTGCCGTGCTGGCGCCCCTGGGTGCCGGTTTCAACCGCGCCGAACTGAACCGCAGCGAGACACGCATTCGACGGGAGACCAGGCCGCATACCCAGGATCTCAACAACACCCTGCGCTGCATCGAGTGGCTGGCGGACTCCAACTACGAGATGACCTTCAGACCGGAACATGCCCTCGGGGAGCGAGCCATCTTCCCCAATTCCTCCAACGAGAGCAATGGCATAGAGGACGCTCGTTTTGTCCGCTTCCAGGAACTGGACGGATCCATGATGTACTACGCCACTTATACCGCCTACAACGGGCACGCCATCCTCCCCCAGCTCATCGAAACCCAGGATTTCAACCACTTCCGGGTGCTCACGTTGAACGGCTCGGCGGTGCAGAACAAGGGCATGGCCCTGTTCCCTCGGCGGATCGACGGCAACTACGTGATGCTGTCCCGGCAGGATGAAGAGAACCTGTACCTCATGTTCTCCGATAATCCCCACTACTGGAGCGATCCGCAGATCCTGCTGCGTCCGGCGGAGGTATGGGAATCCGTGAAGATCGGCAATTGCGGCTCGCCCATGGAAACTGAAGCCGGCTGGCTGGTACTCACCCATGGCGTCGGTCCCATGCGGAAATATTGCATCGGCGCGATCCTGCTGGACCTTCATGACCCCACCCAGGTCATTGGCCGGCTGCGTGAGCCCCTGCTGGAAGCGGAAGGAAGCGCCCGCGAGGGATACGTGCCGAACGTCGTCTACAGCTGTGGGTCGCTCATCTATGGCCGCGAGGTAATCATCCCCTACGCCATGAGTGATCGGGCCTCCACCCTGGTCAGCGTGTCCTTGGATGAACTCCTGGCGGCCCTGCGAAACGCGTAAGGGTTGAACGCCTAAGTTATGAAATTGCGGAAAGACACGTCCGTACCGGACCATTTGGTGTCGCAATATACATCCATTAACCCGCAGCGCGGATCCGACATCGTGGGGTGCTTTGCGCGGACTGATACTAATTTGCATTCAAAGAGATAGAAGTAATCCAGTTGAACCCGGTGAGCCGTTGCATGGTCACCGGGTTTTGTTCCTGGCGTCGTAGTCCCCGGACAAGGGCCTCCTCGACGACGCTCATGGAGGAGAATGCCCGGTTGGCGAAATCCTTCTCCCGTAGGTCGTCCCAGAGATGTTCGGCAGGGTTCAACTCGGGACTGTAGGGAGGAAGGAACTCGATCTGCATGTTCTTTGGAACCTGGAGCGCATCGGCGATGTGCCAACCGGCCTGGTCCATGACCATGACGATGAACTCGTCTGAATGGCGATCGGCCACTGTCCGAAGGAACAAGGACATCATTTCCGCGTTCACCCAGGGCAGGACCAGACTGTCCATCACGCCGTCATGGGGGCTCACGGCGGCGAAGGCGTAGGTGTACTGGCGGAGTTGGCGTTTCCTGACTACGGGACGGACGCCCTTGGGAGCCCAACACCTGCGTGGATCCCCAAGCAGGCCAAAGCGCCCCTCATCCTGGAACATCAATCGAATCTGGCGGCCCTTCGCCGATTCCCTGACCACGACCTCTTCGACGACCGTTTGGAGTTTTTTTAAAGGCGGCCTGTGCCGCCGGATCGGATTTCGGGTGCTGGGGGCGCGGGACGATCTTCCGCCAGTCGTGGCGGGCCAGCAGTCGGTAGACGGTGCTTGCCGGGACCTTCTTCCCGATCCTGATTTCGTAGGCGACATGGACCTCAGAGACGACCAGGATGCCCCCCTTGGCGGCCGGGGCCAGGAAAGGCGCCAGGAACTCGGCCTCCTCCTCCAGGGTGAGGTGCTGGTTGTGCCGGCCACCTTTGGACTTGAGATCAAACAGGGCGTCCCCCTCCCGGGAATAGCGGGAGTGGATCATGTGGACGGTGGCAACTGACCAGCCCAGCAATCGTGCGATTTCGGCCGCGGAACTCCCAAGCGTGGCGCGGATCAGAATGCACTGGATCCGCTGGAACTCGGAGCGCCTATGCGCCACCTTCAGCCGCTCCGCCAACTGATCGATCGTGGTTCTGTCGGGTCTGATCAGAGTCTTCATCTCAGCTCCTTTGGTGGGCTGAGATTAAGTATAGATCTTATTTTATTGAATGCAAATTAGTATGAGTCCATCGGACCAACGCATGGGGAGCGAGGGCTCAGGTGATCACGAACCTTTCGCCAAAAGCGGCCTCATGTTCTCGGCAGTAGGTGTCCAGCCACTCCTGGTCGCTGCATCGCAATCCGGACTGAAGGCGTTCGCGAATCTCCTCGTCCATGTAGTAGGTGGCGGCCTCAAGGGTTCCGGTCCATTGGCCCAGCGTGACGACCTCGATCGCTCTGATATTGTCGGTGGCCTCGTCCGTACAAGCTGTTTCCTCCAGCATGGCCCGAATTGCGGATTCTTCATCGTCGGCTTCCATATCCCCGAGATAATTGCCGGAAAGGGTGTCTTCAATGCGGTAGTGGGTCATCGCGTCTCCTTGTGTCCTAGTGAAGTATCGGTCGCAACCATCCCCGGCGGCACTCAAATCAGGAGCGGTATGAGACGTTTTTACCTGATCGTTCAGCCAGAGATCAATTCTTTCGGCGGGTCAACCTGGAGCGTCAACTACCATCGACGCCAGAACACGATGCCCAGCGTGATCGCGGCGACCGAAATGAGCAGGAGCCAACGAAGGACGGGCGAGACGAGGCCGGCTGCCCGCTGACGGGATCCTTCGGCATCGGCCATGGCTTGCTTGCTTAGCTCCTCCTCGGGCACCTCGGGAGGCGCTGGATGAGGAGGAAAGAGGGGATCGGAAGCCTGACCAAACAAGACCCTGCGGTAGGAGTCCTGCTGGACCATGGGCACTTCGGATTCTTCTGGTTTCTGATCTATGGGCAGCAAATCTTCATGTTCGTTTCGAGTGCGCTTCGGATTCCTGTCCATGACGTTCCTCCGTACCGCTCAAATATGGGTTGTATCCACATCGGTTGCCTTCCTTTCTGCCAAGAGTTCCCCATCCTGAAGCCTCTGATATGGCAGGGAAATGCACCTCGTTCATTTTCTCTTTGCACCCGTGCCAGTTCAGACACATGTTTCCCATGTCTGGGGGAGATTGCCTTGTCAGAACTCGTGAAACGCCAAGAGGACCCGACACCATTCATGTCGGGTCATTTGGCAAGTCGTTCCTGAGAATGCGCAGGGCTCCCAGGAAGCCGCAAAACGCAATGTTCAGCGATCGGAAAGGGAGGGCGCATGCGAATTCAAAACGCCAGTGATATGAAATTCATGAATGATCATATGGCAATGAAAGACGAACGGGACCGCTACCGCAAGGCACTGGAGGAAATCGCCTCCTTGGGACCGGACACGTATTACAGAGCTCCCGAGATCGCAGAACGAGCACTGATCCAGTAAATGCCCAAAATCCACTCTCCTTCACCCGTGCGAGGTAATTTCATGCCGACCTCACCCAGTTCCAGACAGCAGTTCATTCCTGTGCTCATCCTGGCCCCTCACGGATTTATCAACGGCACCCTCCATCTTCCGACCATGAAGGGATTACATGCTTTTCTGAACGCCTCGGAAGAGATCCTGAAGCTGACGGAAGTCGTTCTCCCCGGAGGCTCAGAGGCATACCCCTTCCTGGCTCTGCAGAAGTCGGCAACGCACCTGCTGGCTCCCCGCGAAGCCCTGGATTCGGAAGTCAACTACATGAACACAACCCGGCGGCTCGTGACCTGCCTCCTCAGCATGGGAAGCATTCGAGGCTACATCGAGGTATTGGAGAACGTTCGTGTCTCGGATTTTCTGCTGCGCAATAACGGGTTTATCGAATTCAAGCACTGTTACCTTGCCCCGGATCCGCAAGTGAATTTGAAGGAAGTCTCTGGAGAACCCCTGGCTCAGGTGTTCGTCAATGCCCGAAGCATGGTGGGCGTCATGGAATTGGCCCCCGAAATTGATTAGGAAAGCCCAGTGGATTCTGCCCCCTGTGCCCTGGGAACGCATCTCCCTGCTTTTTTCACCTCCAGCGCCGAAGCCAGACGGCGAGCATCCACGGGGGTCGGAACGTGGGGGGTTGCGCGGGATTCTGTTCGTCCAGCGGCCAGAGATTCGCTGGTCGGGCCTTCCCAAAGAACTTGGCTGTGGAAGCGGGATGACCAGTTGGCGAAGGTTGAGCGGGTGGTAGTGCTCGGGGTGCGGGGCGGGCTGCACCGTATGCTGCCGGGAGAGTTGAACGAGGCCGGGAAGATCGATCGGCGACAGGCCGCCGTGGATGCTTCGAGCGTTCAGGCGAAATGGGGGGCGAAGCGACCGGACCGAACCTGACAGACCGCGGAAAGAGCGGAACGAAGCACCATCTGATGACTGATGCCAACGGGATCCTACTGTCCGTCCTTGTGGGCTTGACCAATCAGCACGACTCCGTGCCCCTCGAGAAGATCCTGGATGGTGTCCCCGATATTCGGAAAAAGCGGGGAAGGTCGAGGAAGCTGTATGCAGACAAGGCGTACGACATATATCGATGCAGGTTGGCGTGCAACAGACGAGGCATGCTTTCTTGCATAGCCTGCCGCGGTGCGGAAGCTATGGGGAGGCTCGGAAAGCATCGATCGGCTGTGGAGCGAACTTCCCCCTGGATCCACAGGTATAGACGGCCGACGGTTCGCTATGATCATCTGACCTTCCTCAAGCTCACCGCCTGCCTCATCCGCTTCTCGGCCCATGGATGGTAGGTGTGGATAGCGCTTCTCGGAACGTTGTAGACATCTTCCGCCACCCTCGGAATTCTTCGACGCCAACACTCTGTCCGTGGTTCGGGATCGTGACCCCTTCGAGTTCCCCGGCTTGACCTACGCCCGCAACCGGACTCCATCGAAGGCTATCAACGACGTCGCCTGCGGTGATCTTGCCCTCGCGGGGTCCGGCATGTACCCAGGTGGGTGGGGACTCCACCACCTGGAGGCCCGGTCGACAGAACCCTGACTCTACACTACAAATGGGCGGGACATTCGAGTCGGAGCGCGGAGCCACGCCAAGCCTCCGATATCTGGAGTGGGGGAGCCCGTTCCGGTCACCGCCCAGACAGGGTGGTCAACAATCCGATCTGCTGCCTCTGTAGTTCCAGCAGTTCTTCCCACTGCTTCTCGCGCAGCAGATCCAGCTTCTCGTGGAGCAGCATGATCTCGAGTTCAGCCTTGAGGTTGACCTCATAATCGTGCTCGGCGCGAACACGATCCTTCTGGCTATGGCGGTTCTGGGACATCAGGATGATGGGAGCCTGGATGGCGGCCAGCATGGAAAGGAAAAGATTCAGCAGGATGTATGGGTAGGGATCAAAGGTGGTTCCGCGGTTGAGCAACAGGAAAGCATTGAGTCCCACCCAGAGCGCCATGGAGACAGCGAAGAGCCCGACAAAGGCCCAGGATCCGCCCATGGATGCCACCCGGTCCGCCGCTCGCTGGCCGAGCGTGGCTTTTGCCTCGAGTTCCTTCACTGTGTTCCGGACGATGGGTATCCGCTGCGCCACGTGTTGTGCCACCTTCTGGGCACGCACGTCCAGGGCATCGTAGGACACCCCCAACAGCTTCGTGGCGATTTCATCGGGCCTGGGCATGGGACATCTCCACGCGCTTCAATCAAGTCAGGGGAGCGCTACCCAAGGGGAACTATAGGTTCCCAGGGAACTTTCTGCATGCTTGCTGCGAAAACCATGATGGAATGCCCTACAAGGCGGCGCCTCCGGAATCCTTGAATGGATGGCGTTCAGAGTAGGAATCAGGCGTGGGAAGCAGGGCCAGTACGCTCGGAACGGCAAGGTTCAAGGCTGGGCTCCGATGCCGCAGGTAGCCATACATGGCCTGGGGCCTGGCACCTATCTGGGCCTTGGGTCCGAGAGCGGTCCGGCCCAGGACAAGGCGCACCGCACCCATCCCGATGGCCTGCGCGACCCCCGAATACACCAGAGACACGTAGAGAGGAAGGCCCGCGGCGGTCGAGGACTTGTCAAAACCGAGGTAGTAGCCGTAGACACTGTCGCCATCCCTGAGGAGGGTGACAAACCCCAGGATCCTGCCCTCCTTCCTGGAGCGGGCGACCACGGTGCGGAAATCGTCCTGGTAGGCCCGCGCGAGGGCGGGGATCCATCCTTCCTTGATCGTCGCGAGACGCAGTTTCTGTCGATCGTGGGTCTGGTGGTAGAGCCGGTATAGTTCGATGGCCTCGGCTTCCACATGTTCCGGATCCAGGCGTTCGAGCACGATGCCGGAAGCCTCCAGTTCCTTGAGGGTCTTCCGGATCCGGCTCCGATAGCTCGACTTCATGTCCTTGAGACAGTCGTCGAAGCTGGCCCAGGATGATTTCAATTGGAGGACCATGTTGGGCTCCGTCTCGAAGCGACGAAACCCGGCGCGCCGGAAGGTGGCCTCGGCGACTTTCTGCCCGTCGGTCATGTCCTTGATCATCAGCATGTCGGACTCGCCGAACAGCGTGCAGGACTTCCGGATGCGATTGAGCGCTTCCAGCACCGCGGGCCACAACCTCACGGGGTCTTCGCCCTCTGCAAAGGCCACTCCATGCGGGCCTGTGGAAAGGAGGTTCCCGCAGATCAGGAAGCGCATATGGACCCAGGCCACGGAGGACTCTGCCAAGTGCTCCGCGGCCCGGAAGAGTCCGCGGAAGCGACGCCATACCTCCGAGGCCACGTCCGGCCATAGCTTGTCCGAACCTGCCCCAGGCCCTGGTTCTTCATGGAAGGGCCACATAAGGAGGTTGTCATAGAGCAGAAGCCGTTTGCGCGCGCCGGCGACGGAACGATGCGAGGCCTCTCCCACGGAGTGCCAGAACCCTGGGCTCTGTTCCGGAATCCATCCGGCCGATAGGTCCGCAACCCGGATGTCCAGGCTCTGCGCGACCACGATCGCCACGGGACGGCCGGAAGCAAAGACAATGGCATAGTGTGTCGCCAGGTTCTCGGGCAGGTACTGTTCCAGAAGCTGGAGGAAAGTCCGCGACAGGAATCTCCCGGAACCCGCCGCGACATGGTCCCAGCTGTCGGGATCCAGGAATGTGATGGAGTCGGCCAGTGCATATCGGAAGTCGAGGTCAGCCATGGGGCGGGACCGTTCATGAACGAGCGTCCAGGTTTCCGGCCCGGGGGCCGGAACGAGAGATGGATCCGAACTCCCGCTTCGCGCATTCCGGGCAGATCGTGTGGGTGAACAAGGCGTGGCTGTGTTCCGTGATATAGGCTTCCATCTGCTCCCAGAGCCCCTGTTCCTGGCGGATCTTCTTGCAATATGCGCAGATCGGAATCAACCCTCGGAGTCGATCGAGTTCCTCGTAAAGACGGAGCATGCGCTCGGCTACGCGAAGACGCGCCCGGAGAATATCCGGTTCCACAGGGAGGAGAAGGACATCATCGACATCGGCAGACTCGGCCTCCCGGAAGCGGAACCCCGTGTCCGGGGGGACGAGGATGATGATGTAGACATACTCCGCTTTCTGTCGAGCTCTGATCCGGCGGCATAATTCGAATCCATCCAGATCGGGAAAAGCCAGATCCGCGATAACGACCGGGAAGGGCTCCGCCTCGAACTGGGCGAACGCCTCTGTCCCTGAGGTCACCCTCTCGACGGTGTGCCCGATCATTTCGAGCAGCAACTGAAGCCGGTTCCGGTTCCCGCCATGGGGATTGTCTTCGGCCAGCAGGATGCGCATGGTTCACCTGGGTGATGGGGGGGCCTTGGATGTCGGATTGATGCTCTCCCGCCATCTGGGACCCTGGACGCAAAGACGCTCGATTCCTGCGCGGAACTCTTCATAGACCCTGATGGCGCTGTCCCGGAGATCCGGATGGATCCTGCGGCACCGGTTCCACGCCTGTTCCAGCAAGCGGCTTCGGTAGGTTTCAAGTTTCAGGAGTTCGCGTTGATCGCCTTGCACGGGATCCTTCAGGCGGGTTTCCAGGTTCCGCCGAAGGTCCTCCAGCCACTCCTTGAAGCGTTCCAGGGACAAGAGGCCTTCGGTGATGGTGAAAAAGTGGTGGCCCTTCACCGCCAGCGCCACGATCTCGGCAGCCATGAGGGGGCGTCTCATCAGACCGCGGAGCAGATAGGCCCAGTAGTTGAGTGCATAGTGGGTGAACGTCTGCCGGACGAGCGAATAGGCAAAGGCCCGCAGTTCGGTCATCCGGATCCTGCGACAGGAAGCCTTCTGGTGCTTCATGCGAAGAATCATGCGGAGGCAGCGGGTGAAATACCGGCGCGGCCTGTAGACGTCCCCGAGCACGCGCTTGTAGCCTGCGCGAAGGAGGTTCGCATCCATCCGGGGCCTGAAATTCAGCTCGAGATCATGGGTGTTGTTCCCGCCGCCGGAAGGAGCAAGCATGCGTCCCTCCGCGGCCAGGCGCGCATGAAGCCGCGTTCTCGGCAGGGCCGTGAGAAGTCCTACCATGGCCGTGGGGATGGCGGCTGCTTCGATGAAGTGGATCTGCCGGTCGAAGATGTCCTCCCGGTCCGAGTCAAAACCCACGATGAACCCGCCTGACACTTCCAGCCCTTTTTTCTGGATCGCGCGAACACTTGCCAAGAGATCCGAGTGGACATTCTGCCGTTTCCCGATCGCCTCCAGCGTGTCCTGGTCGGGGGTCTCGATGCCGACGAATACCATGTTGAAGCCTGCTCCCACCATTCCATCCATCAGGGCTTCGTCCTCGGCCAGGTCCAGGCTGGCCTCCGTGTAGAGGGTGAAGGGGAAGCGGCGCTGCGACTGCCAGCGGGCCAACTCCGGCAGGAGGCGCCGGACCTGGTTCCGGTTGCCGATGAAGTTGTCGTCCACCACAAACAAGGAGCCGCGCCAGCCGTTCTCGAAAAGCAGGGTCATCTCCGCCAGGAACTGGCCTGGCGTCTTGGTCCTGGGCCGATGCCCGAACAGTTCGACGATGTCGCAGAACTCGCAATCGTGAGGGCACCCCCTCGAGAACTGCAGCGCCGCCCCCGCATAGTGCCTGCGGTTCACCAGGTCGAAGCGGGGCGGCGGCGTGCGAGTGAGGTCAGGGCGCGCGGGATCCTGGTAGCAATGCTTTGGGGTCCCGTTCTGGAAGTCCTGGAGGAAGGGCGGGAGGTTGATTTCCGCCTCCCCGAGCACGAAGTAGTCCACGCCTTCGATCTCATCATGGCAGCTGGTCGGGAAGGGTCCTCCCGCCACCAGGGGTTTGCCGGATTCCCGGCAGAGGGTGATCAGTCGTTCGAAAGATGAACGTTGCACGAGCATGGCCGAAGCGAACACCAGGTCTGCCGCTTCCACGTCCTTCCGGGACATTGGCTGGACGTTCAGGTCAAGCAGCCGGAGTTCCCAATCCGGCGGGAGCATCGAGGCCACCGTGAGCAGCCCCAGAGGAGGGAAGACAGCCTTCTTGCCGAGGAACGGAAGGGCGTACCTCATGCTCCAGTAGGTCGGGGGCATCTCTGGATAGACCAATAATGCCTTGCACCCCACAAATACTCCACGTTGGGGAAAACCATGCAAAATATACTTCCTTTCAACACTTCATGCCATACAGGGTGATCGGGATCGCAAGGATATGGGGTCCGAATGAGGACTGAAGGTTGAGGCATGCACCGCTGGGCTCCCATTAAGGTTTCGTAGACGTCTTCCGCCAGCACTCCCTGGATTCACTGGTCTCCAGGATCAGGCCCAGTTGAACAATTTATTGCTTCCCCGAATGGGACATGCTTGAGGACGTCATTACTCTGATCAGGGCCGCATGCATAGCTCGGCGGCCAAGGTTGTGTCGCCTTCCTTGCTCATGCACTCGTGTTTCCCCGTTGAACGAAGCCATAGAGAAATCTAATGCATTATCTTTTTATTTTGGTCCGGATTTTCTGAGGATGGGCTCCGTGCTCAAGCCATGCCCAGAACCTGTCCTTCGGACGGGAGTGCATGGCAGGTAGCAACGATGAAGTCCACCACATCACGACAGAGCGATCAGCTGGGAATGCGCGTCAGGCCTTGAATCCACGGGCCGGCCGCGGGGCGATCAGGGATTCGCCTGCAGGAAGAACCGGCTCGCCTGGGTGACGAAGTCGATCACGTTGAACCCTCCGTGATTGGCCAGGAGGATCACGGTGAAGCGCTGGTCCGGAAAGCGGACGATGGCGTTCCTGAAGCCGAGCCAGGCGCCTCCATGGCTGACCCGTCCGAAGCCCAGGGCTTGGTCCACCCTCCAGCCGAATCCGGAACAGGTCGCCGAGCCATCGTTCAGCCTTCCGGGGGTGAACGCCTCCTCGAGCGTCGCGCGCTTCACGAGCTTTTCCGTATACAGGGCCTGATCCCATCGGCACATGTCCTCGAGGGTCGAGTAGATGCCGTCCGCTCCATAGACGGCGTTCACCGGGGTGTAGTCGATGTCCTTGTAGGCGCCGCCTTCCGTGCGGTAGCTCGTCGCGAGCTTCTGGATCCCGGGGCGCGTCTGGTCGGAGAGGCAGGTCCGGTCCATGCCCAGGGGCTGGAAGATGTTCTCCCGGAGGAACCTGGCGAAGGGCTGCCCGGAGACCCGCTCGACGATCTGGGCGAGAATCACGTAGCCGGAGTTGCTGTACTCGTATCTGGATCCGGCGGCGAAGCGGGGTTCCTCGACCTGGGCGAGGATCTCCAGGGCATCCTTCGATGTCGGCTCGAACGCACTGGGCTCGCTCTTGACCGATCTCGGCCAGTTCCAGTCGATCTTGTCCTGCGCGACGAAGAGGGCCTCGTACTCGGGGAGACCCGCCGTGTGCTGGAGCAGGTGCCTGAGGGTGATCTTCCGTGCGTAGGCCGGAAACACCGGAAAATACTTCGACAGCGGATCCTCATAGGAGAGTTTCCCGCGCTCCGCCAGCTGCATGACCGCCATCGCGGTGAACTGCTTGGTGACCGATCCGAGGCGGAAGGCGGTGTCCGGCCCGATCAAGGTTCCTTTCCCGAGATCGGCGGAACCATAGCACTTTTCCATCAGGATCCTCCCGTCCCTGATGACGGCGACCGCGGCTCCCGGAGTGTCGGGTCGGTTCCAAGGCGCGAACAGGCGGTCGACCTTCTCGATGGCCGCCCTGTCGTCCGCGATCGGGCTCGTCTGGGCAAAGGAGAGTAAAGAGGATGCGAAGACGAGGACGAGCAGGCAGATGGGTTTCTTCATTCTGGATTCCGGGAGAGGGACAGGGCTGCTTGGGCGCCGGCCCCGCCCCTCGGCCTGAACGGATCGCCGAAGAAGAAGCGGAACTCGCCGTAGAGCGCAAGAAGACACAGGACGGCGAACAGGAAGATCTTCAGCTCCGACCAGCAGTCGGCCCAGTACTCGCCGCGGAGGAAGGAAAGCCAGTCGGGAGTGAGCCAGAAACGGAGGCAGTCCCGGAAATCCGACCAGCTGCCGAAGATCAGGAAGCCGAGCCCGAGGTAGAGGGGAACATTGAGGACCGCCAAGGTCGCCCAGCGGAAGGGCACGGAATCAACGAACATCGCGGGGCGGGCAGACGACGGCGGCCGCCGCGCGAAGGCACACGGACGCTCCGGCAGGCTGGCAACGAGGAGGATCGATGGTCATTTGCGCCAGGATAACGCCGCGGGAACCCTTCGCAAAGACCACCCGGCCTTCGGGCCAGGGTGATCGCATGCGGGAGGGCGACCTGCGTGCAACCGGGTTTCCCGCTGCCCTGTGGGTTGCCGCAAGCTGTTCGAGGAACCCCTGAAGCCGGCTCGGGATGTCCCGGGAAGAGGCGCCCAGGGGCTTCTCCAGCACCTTTCCGCGGTTCTCCCGGTCCACGAGGATCCGGGCCGACAGCGAGTACAGGCGCTCCGCCCCCTGCTCGTCCACAGCCAGCGCCCAGCCCGCGCCGGGCGCCCGTCGTTCCCGCCAGGGGGACCGGAACTACCAGAACATTCCCCGCAGGGCGTAGAGCAGGAAGCAGATCCCCAGAGCCAGCATCGGGTAGCCTACCGACGAACCGGATCGCGAGAGGGCTCCCTTGTGGTCCTTCACTCTCTGTGCATCGCTCGTCAGGTAGAGGTAGGTGACGTTCCTCTGGGCGCGGTCGAAAGGGTTGACCAGGAAGGCGCCCACCACCAGCAGGGCGATCCCGATCAACCCCCAGGTGTTGCAGGGATTGAAGGTCTGGTCGAAGAGGCGGAACCTGCGCGAGTTCAGGAACCACCCGAGGCAGAGGCTCGGCAGGCCCACGGCCCCGGCCTTGATGAACAGCATTTTCATCGGCGCAGTCCTCTCATGGAAGGGACGATCGTCTGGAGGCTTTCCCGAACCCATCTTCCCACGCTCCATGGAATGCCGGACGTGATCCAGCCCTGCTGGTGCGTGGTGCATGAGGGCGGGACGCGATGGGCCCCCTTCAGGCCTCCCCTGACTCCAAGGGGCCGGCTCCATCGCCGGCGGGCTGCGCCAGGCCCAGGCGGATGGCTTCCTGGACGAGGGCGGGAGTGCGCTGCAGCAGATCGGGCAGATAGACTCGCTCGGTCTTCTTGTGGAAATCCTTGCCCCAGGGACCGACGTTGATGACCGGCACCGACAGTTCCCGGATCTGCTCGAAGGGGATGCTGTAGCTCTCGCCCCAGAGCGGCATCACGGCGCGGGTGGCATCCATCACCGACGGCTCGAAGTCGCAGATGGCATAGCTGAGGTCCGAGAGTCCACTGAAGTACTCGACGAGGGTGTAGTCCTGGCCCAGTTCGGCCTGGGCGAACCGGCGGAGGTCCTCGGCCAGGCTGGCCAGGCTCCGGAAGGAGTCGGTTCCGCTGGACGGCCTCCGGGATCGGACCTGCCGGCTGCTGACGCTGGGATAGTAGGGGGGCGAGAGGGCCAGGACCACCACCGGCGTGTCGATCCCGCTGTGCTTCAGGGCCAGTTCGACGAGGCCCACGCTGGCCTCCGCCAGGCTGACGCTGCCCGCGGCGATCTCCGCCTGCAGTTCCGCCCGCCTGGCCGCCTTGGCGGCTGCGTATGCGGCGCCGGCATGCCGGTCGGCCTCCCGCTCGACTTCCTCGTAGGTGCGCACGTCGACGCGCCAGGGGAGTCGGGCCGGCGCGAGGCCCGCGAGTCGTCGGTATTCCCGGAAGCTCTCCTCCATCTGGCGGATGACCGCGCCGAAGGCTTCCGCGCAGAGGCCGCGGAGACGTTCCAGGTAGGCCTGGGGCGAGGCCTCCAGCGTCAGGACGTTCAGGTAGCCGGCCACGGCCAGGGGCAGCGAGACATCGTAGTAGTCCTTCCGGTCCTTGAGATAGAGCCACGTCGGCGGGAGGGTGGCCTCCCCGCCGGAGACTTCCATGAGCGCCGGATTGAGCTCCGTGCGCTTCACGATCTCCGCCATGAGCAGGATCGGGTTGAGTCCGTTGAACACCTGGCCCGCGTGCGCGGCCGCGCCCCTCGCGTAGACCACGGGCATGATCTTGCCCATGGAGCCTTCGTAGATCGCGCCGGTGGCGGGTTCCGTCCGCATGTGCGGCTCGGTGTTCAGCATGAGCCGGTAGTCGAGGCCGAAGCGCTCCTTGAGCCGGTGGAGGAGGGGGATGGCCCCGCGCATGCCGGCCGACAGGTTCTCCTCGTCGGGCAGGCCGAGCACCAGCAGGCTGCCCCGGAAGTCCTCCCGGTCCGCATAGGCCTCCAGCAGCGCCAGTTCGATGGCGCCGCCTCCCTTCATGTCGCAGGTCCCCCGCCCGAACAGCCAGTCGCCGCTGGCCAGGTCGGCGGCGACTTCCGGCGGGAAATCCGCCTGCCCGGAAGCCGCCAGGGCCGCGAGACGGTCGGTGAGGGTGGCCGGATCGTGGGCCATGGCCCGGAGGACGCCGTAGTCCTCGACATCGGCGGTGTCGTAGTGGTGGATCAGGATGACGGTCGGGGTCGGCTCCTCGCCGCGCACCAGCGCCCAGGCGACGCTCCGCCCGAGGGGATCGCCCGGAAGGGGATGCAGGCCGCAATGATCGGGATGTTTCCTGAAATAGGGCGTCCCGTCGAACCATGCCTGGTAGAACCCGTCGACGTCCGTTTCGAGGGAGGTCCCCGTGTGGGAGGGCACCTGGACGAAGGCTTCGAGCAGGGAGCGGATCCTCCGGGCGAGGTTCTGGGAGTCGGGCATGGCGATCCTCCTGGGCCAGGATTTCCTTCGGATGGCCTTGGCCGGAAACTCCGATTCGGGCACCCTGGGGTGATCCGGGCGTTTGTCCAATATAGTGGTCATCCCGGAGGTGTTCAATATATTCATCATCGAGGACGCGTTGAACTTCGACCCTTCCCACCTGTTCCAGGCCGTGGCAGACAACGTCAGGCGCCGGCGCGCCAGCCGAGGCTGGAGCCAGCAGGACCTGGGCGAAAGGTCCGATGTCAGCCGGACCATGATCGTCCGCATCGAAAGCGGGGAGGGGAACGTCAGCCTGGCCACCCTGGGGCGCATCGCCCTTGCGTTCGGCGTGCCGTTCACGGAGATCGTCCAGGACCCGTCCTCGATGCGCGCCCCGTCGGACCGCATCCAGGTCTGGCAGGGCGAGCGCCCGGCCAGCCGCGTCACCCTGCTGGAGAGCTTCGTCGGCCAGCGCATGATGGACTTCTTCGAGGTCCGCCTGGCCCCCGGCGACAGCTACCGGGGCGAGCCGGACAAGCCGGGGACGCGGGAAATGGTCTACGTGGCCGCGGGAGTCCTCACCTTGGACCCCGCGGACTGGATCCGGGAGCTGAAGGCCGGGGAGTCGGCCGTCTTCCCGTCGGACCGGCCATGCGTGTTCTCGAATCGAGGCCGTCGACCCCTGCGCTTCGTCCTGTCGGTGGTGGGGTAGCGGCCGCCTGGCGGCCACGAGCCCAGGTCCGGCCGGGCGCTACTTCATCCGCGGCGTCGTCCGGGCGAGCGGCGCGCCTCCCTTCGCGGTCCGGCGGTTTCCAGGAGTTCCGGAACCTCCGCGGCGGCCCTGGGCTTGTCGCCGGATCTCGACGGGCTCCGCCTTGATCGAAGGATCCGGGGCGAACCCCGAGATGCACTCGACTGGAAGGGCGCGCTTGAGGAGGCGCTCGATGCCGCGGAGGAGCTTCTGCTCGTCGACGCAGACCAGGCTGAGCGCCGTGCCCTCGGTGCCGGCGCGGCCCGTGCGGCCGATGCGGTGGACGTAGTCCTCCGCGACCATGGGCAGTTCGTAGTTCACGACATGGGGGAGCTCGTTGATGTCCAGGCCGCGCGCCGCGATGTCCGTCGCCACCAGCACGGTGATGTCGCCGTGCTTGAAGTCCGAGAGGGCCCTCACGCGCTGTGGCTGGCTCTTGTTCCCGTGGATGGCGCTCGAGGCGATGCCGTCCCTGGAGAGCTGCTCCGCGAGGCGGTTCGCCCCGTGCTTGGTGCGGGTGAAGACGAGCACCTGGTTCATGCGGCGGCTGCGGATGAGGTGGGAGAGCAGGGCGCACTTGCGCTCCCGATCCACCGGGTGGATCACCTGCTGCACGAGTTCCGCGGCGCTGTTGCGCGGGGACACGTCCACCGACACGGGATCCTCCAGGAGTCCCTCGGCCAGGGCGCGCATGTCCGGGCTGAAGGTGGCGGAGCAGAGGATGTTCTGGCGGCGGGACGGCAGGAGGGCCAGGATCCGGCGGATGTCCCGGATGAACCCCATGTCGAGCATGCGGTCCGCCTCGTCGAGCACCAGGATCTCCACCTGCCCCAGATGCATTTCCCCCTGCTGGTGAAGGTCGAGGAAGCGGCCGGGGGTGGCCACCAGGATCTCCACCCCCCTCCGCAGCGCCGTGATCTGGGGATTCGCGTTCACGCCGCCGAAGATGGCGAGGGTGCGCATGGGCACGTACCTGCCGTAGGTGCGCACGCTCTCCTCCACCTGCATGGCCAGCTCGCGCGTGGGGGTGAGCACCAGGGCACGGACTGGATGGCGCGCGGGCGACGCCGAGGGGTTCGCATGCCGCACGAGGCGCTGGAGCATGGGCAGCGTGAAGGCCGCGGTTTTCCCGGTTCCGGTCTGGGCGCCGACCATCAGGTCGCGGCCCTCGAGCACCACGGGAATGGCCTTGGCCTGGATGGGGGTGGGCGCCTCGTAGCCCTGCTCGCCCACGGCGCGCAGCAGATCCGGGATCAGGCCAAGAGAATGAAAGGACATCGATGCTCCTGTGTGGGCCCGCTCGCCAGGGACATTCCCGCACGAGCCCCGGCCGGGGCATGGAGGACATTCGACCAAGAAATCCGAGGGACTGAGGCGCAGACCGGAGGCGCCTTCCAAGTTCGACTCTCCAGAGTCTCACGGTCGGGGCGGGCCTCCCAGCGTTTCTTTTTCCAGGAGCCCCTTCCGGGCCCCGCCTGGAGGCGGCGGCGCGGGGGCCGATCCATGGATTCAAACACTGAATGTGAAGGCCTTGTTGTGACGTTCGGGCGGCATTCGGCGGAAAGATGGGCCGATCGAAAAATGTGTTGCGGACCAACGATATGTCACTAAGATAGCATTTGTATATCATTCACATCCTAAAACAATCCTGGCATGGCCCGGCATGTCGCCCCTGGACGCAGATCCACCGGGCCTGCGGCCGAAGACATGGCCCGGTCATGGCAGATTCCGACAGTCCCCTGTTCCCGCACCCTCAACCCCCCCACTCGAGGAGATCCCTCATGCGAAAGTTGCTCCCCAGCATTCTCGTGGCCGGCGTGGCCCTGAGCGCCGGCGCCCAGACCGTCAAGAT
>DAOPZL010000005.1:0-65447 GCA_035353395.1 Holophaga sp. | reverse complement strand
CCAGCATTCTCGTGGCCGGCGTGGCCCTGAGCGCCGGCGCCCAGACCGTCAAGATCGGCTGGTTCGGGCCGGAAACCGGGGACAGCGCCCTCTTCGGCCAGGCCGAGAAGAACACCGTCCTGATGCTGGCGGAAGAGTTCAACGCCAAGGGCGGAGTCGACGTCGGCGGCAAGAAGTACAAGATCGAGATCGTCCCCTACGACGACAAGGGCGATTCCGTCGAGGCCGTCAACGTGGTCAAGCGCCTCATCAGCCAGGACAAGGTCATCGCCATCGTCGGCGCCCAGGGTTCGGGAGAAGCCATTCCCGTCGCTCCCCTCGTCAACGGCGCGAAGGTTCCCCTCGTGTCCTCCACGGCCACCAATCCCAAGGTGACAGTGGGCGAGTCCGGGGTCATCAGCCCCTTCATGTTCCGCGCCTGCTTCATTGATCCCTACCAGGGCAAGGCGGCCGCCTACTATTGCTACCAGAAGCTCGGCAAGCGGAAGGCCGCGGTCCTGATGACGATCGACGATCCCTATTCCACGGGGCTCGCCGAATTCTACAAGCAGAACTTCGAGAAGGCCGGCGGGAAGGTCGTGGCCGAGGTCAGCTACACCTCGGGCGAGAAGGACTTCCGCGCGCCCCTCACCAAGATCAAGGCGGCCAAGCCCGACGTCGTCTTCATCCCTGCCTACTACAACGATGTCGCCCTCGTGGCCAAGCAGGCCCGGGAACTGGGCCTCAACCAGCTCCTGTTCGGCGGCGACGGCTGGCCCTCCGAGAACCTGATCCCCTTGGCCGGCAAGGCCCTGGAGGGCTGCATGTTCATCAACCATCTCGACATGGAAGGCAACGCCGCCAAGCCGATGCGGACGGCCTACAAGGCCAAGTTCAACAGGAACGCGGAACTCAATTCCTACATGGTGCGCGATGCCCTCTACATGGTCATCGACGCCATGCAGCGCGCGAAGTCGGTCGATCCCGCCGCCATCCAGAAGGCGCTGCTGACCTGCGACATCCAGGGCATCACCGGGCACATCAAGATCGGTCCGCAGCACGATCCCATCGGGAAGGAAGCCTGGATCATCAAGATCGTCGGCAAGGGCATGAAGTTCCAGGAGAAGTTCGTCGCGAGCAACTGATCCGTTCCGCGGCCAGGACCGGCCCGGGCGACCGGGCCGGCGCTCTCCGGGGCGCCGGCCGTCAGAACCGCAGGGACAGGCAGCTCAGGCCGCCGTCCATCTTGCGGTATTCGGACATGTCCAGGACCAGGGGCGAGAAGCCGTGTTCGACCAGGCTGGCCTCCAGCCCGGGGAAACCGCTGGCCAGGAGGACGCGGTCGTTGACGCGGACGCAGTTGGCCGCATAGCTCTCCTCCCTCGGGACCCGGATGATGCGGAAGCCCTCGAATTCCGGGCGGTCGGCCATCTCGTCCATGAGCACCAGGGTCCGGTCGTCGAGACAGGCGATGCCGCTCTTCAGGTGCAGGATGCTGGTCATCTGCCGGATGTCCACGCAGGTTGAGGTATGGCCCTCCCGGGCCAGGAAGGTGGCCAGCTGTCGGGCTCCTTCCTCGTTGGTCCGGTGGGAGATGCCGATGAAGAAGTGGTTCCCGGCCTCGCAGATATCGCCGCCCTCGAGGGTGCCCGGCGCGGTGATCTCGCAGTGTTCCCGGAACAGCGGGAGGATCGTGCCGCGGATCCTCTCCACCTCGCCCCTGCGGCTCGGAGCCCCCGGACGGGTGAGGATGGCGACATGGGGGATGAGGACGGCGGTGTCCTCCACGAAGGTCGAATCCGGGTAGTCAGGATCCTTGTCGAGCACGATCAGCCTCAGTCCGCACGCCTCGAGCGCCTTGCAGTAGGCGGCGTGCTGCTGCAGCACCTTCCCGTAGACGGGGGGGGCCTGCCTCGCCTCCTCCGCGGAGGTCAGCCCTTCACTGAAGTTCTCGCCGGGAATCCTGACGATGGCGCGCGTGAACATGGAAGCTCCTGGACATGGCCGGCGGGGGCACGCCTGGGGAAGTCGGGCCTTCCAGGCATGGGGCAAGCGTGTGGCCAGTATAGTGCCCCACACCTGGGCCGGCGGGCCTGATGGCCTCGGGGATCCGCGAGCCGGGGACTCGGCGATGGACTATCCTGGAGGCATCATGACTGCGCCCTGCCTGGACCTCCACCTGACCATGCCGGAATGGGCTCCCGCCTACCTGGAAACCCTGCCGGACTTCATTCCGGCCGTGGAGGGCCGCATGGCGGCGATCCTCGAACTGGCGAGGCTCAACTTCGAGAAGGACACCGGGGGGCCCTTCGCCGCCGGGGTCTTCGAGCAGGAGAGCGGAAGGCTCGTCTCCATCGGCGTCAACCGCGTGGTGGCAAGCGGCTGTTCCAGCGCCCACGCCGAGGTCATGGCCCTCGGGCTGGCCCAGAAGCGCCTGGGGACCTACGACCTGGGAGGCCCCGGGATCCCGGCCCACGAGCTGGTGGTGAACTGGCGCCCCTGCGCCATGTGCTACGGAGCGCTCCTCTGGTCGGGCATCCGCTTCCTGACGATCGCCGGAAGCGGGCCCGAGCTGGAGGAGCTGACCGGGTTCGACGAAGGGCCGGTCCACCCGGAATGGGCCGGGGAACTGGCCGGGCGCGGCATCGCCACGAGGATGGACGTCCTGCGGGCGGAGGCCGTCGAGCTCTTCCGCCAGTTCAGGCGCAGCTCCAGGCTCGTCTACAACGCACGCCAGGGCTGAACCAGGACCCTCCCGGCTCAGGGGACGAGGGGAACGGGTTTTTGTGACACCCTGGAGGGGGAGGAACGCCGGGTGAAGAAGGTCGTTGTGATCAGTGTCAGCAGGGCGGTGGGAGAGACCTTCGTCGCGCAGATCAGGCGTTTCTTCAAGGAGTCCGTCTCCGTCGAGAACTACTGCCTGCGGGACGAGTTCGACTTCTCGCCCGGGGAGGTGATCGCCGTCCTCACGGGGCAGCACGCCCGGTTCCACGAGAAGGTCCAGGAACGGATCGACCAGGGCATGGCGTTCATCCTGGCCCGCCGTGCGATCGACTACACGCGCATCCAGGACCTGCTCACCCTTCCGGCCGGGGAGGAGGTCCTGCTGGTCAACGATTTCGAGACCACGGCCAGGGACGCCATCGACCACCTGCTCCGCATCGGCCTGGATCACCTGGTCTACCACCCCTACTACCCGGGCATCGGGGCGTATCCGCGGCTGAAGACGGCGGTCACGCCGGGGGAGTCGGCGCTGGTCCCCGACTGCGTCGAGCGGATCCTCGACATCGGGACCCGGCACGCGGACATCTCGACCATCGTGGAGCTGGTCCAGTGCCTAGGGATGATGGACCAGCTCGGGGATTCGATCTCGTCCAGGCACCTCTGCGAGATCACGCGCCTGCTCCGGGAGATCAACGAGGCCGGCAAGCGCGTCTCCCAGATGCGGGACACGCTCCAGGTGATGGCGGATCACGCTCCGAACGGGATCCTCTACACGGACTTGTCGGGCCGGATCATCCTGGGGAACCAGACGATGTCCACGGTCCTGAGGACCGACCCGGAAGCCATGGTCGACCGGAAGATCGCGGATCTCGTGCCGGGACTCCCGCCGGACCCGGAATTCCTGGATTCGAACGCCGTGGTTTCGATCTACGGCCAGGACATGGTGGTCCGGGAGAAGACGGTGAGCCAGGGGGAAACCATCGTCGGTCGCATCTACGCCTTCGAGAGCAGCCAGACGATCCAGACCCTCGAGTACGAGCTGAGGCGCAAGTCGAGGACGTCGGAACAGGAGGCGCGCTACACCTTCAACGACATCCTCTCGAAGAGCCCGCAGATGGACTCGGTCCTCTCCTTCGCCAAGCGGGTGTCCCGGAGCGATTCCACGGTCATGATCCAGGGGGAGAGCGGGACGGGCAAGGAGCTGATCGCCCAGGCCATCCACAACGCGTCGAAGCGGGGGAGCGGCCCCTTCGTGCCGGTGAACTTCGCGGCCTTTCCCAGCTCCCTCCTGGAAAGCGAGCTGTTCGGCTACGAGGAAGGCGCGTTCACGGGCGCCAAGAAGGGGGGGCGCCGGGGGCTGTTCGCCGAAGCGCACGGCGGGACGATCTTCCTCGACGAGATCGGGGATGCTCCCCTGGAATTCCAGGTGCGGCTGCTGCGGGTGCTGCAGGAACGCCAGGTGAGGCCCGTCGGCGGCCGGAAGCTCATCCCCGTCGACGTGCGCGTGATCGCGGCCACCAACAAGGACCTGGTCTCGGAGGTGGGCAAGGGTACCTTCCGGGAGGATCTGTACTACCGGCTGACGGTGCTGCCCTTGCGGGTTCCCAGCCTCCGGGAGCGCAGGGAGGACGTCCCCCTGCTGCTGGACCAGTTCTTCAGGCGGTTCAGCCACGGGAAATACTGCAGGGCCAGTGCGGTCGTGTCGCAGGAGACCCTGGAGCGCCTCCACGCCTACGCGTGGCCCGGGAACATCCGCCAGCTCATGAATGCCGTCGAATACCTGATCACCGTGCACGACGGGTGCAAGCCCGTGCCCGTGAAGGATCTTCCCGAGTACCTGCGGGAGGAGAAATCCGTCTCCCGGGGGGAGATGCTCCAGGATGTGCTCGGGGCGGACCTGCTGTGGCTGCTGAGGAAGCTGCGGGACCAGGGCCACCTCGGCCGCAACCACCTCGCCGAGTTCGCGGCCAGGGAATGCCCCCACCTGACGGAGGCCATGATCCGAAGCCTTCTCCTCAGGGCCGAATCCTTCGGGTTCACCCAGCCCGGGAAGGGGCGGAAGGGGGCGAGCCTCACGGATCGGGGGCGGCTCGCGGCGGGCTAGGTGGAACGCGGGTCGTCTGCCGGAAATAGGGTTGAAGATTTCAAAATGGGCCGAAAATCAACCTGATTCGCGAGACCGGGAACGGTCCCGGGCCGGCCGGGAGTCCGGTGGAGTGGGACCGGCCGTGTTCTTCTTTTGGCCCGGCCGTCTCGGAAATGAACAAGGGGGGGATTGTCCGGAAACAGCCTTGCCCCACTCGCGCCTGTCCGGCAGACGCAGGCGGCCTGCGGGAACGCGTCCGGGGCCCTCGGGATGCGATGTGGCACAGATCGTGCTCTCTTTGCTGGTTCCACGCGACAGTCCTTCGGGGCTGGGCAGGCGAGGTAGTACACTCGATGCCACACCTCATGCATGTCCGAACATTCCATCCAAATTGAAAGGAGAATCCATGAAGCCACATTTCCATGTGCCGATGATGGCGACCGCCCTCGCGGCGTCCACCATGCTTTGGACCATCCCGGTCTCGGGCGCGATCCCCAAGGACGTGCTGGTCCTGGGCCAGAGCCACGAGAACGTCAAGACGCTCGATCCGCATGTCTGTTTCGAGGCGCCCACCGGCGGGTTCATCCGCAACCTCTACGCCAACCTGGTCAAGCTGGATGTCAAGGGCGGCAAGTTCGTCGTGAACCCGGATGCCGCCGAGAAGTGGGAGATGGCCTCCGACGGCAAGACCTGGACCTTCCACCTCCGCAAGGGGATCACGTTCGAAAGCGGCAATCCCCTCAAGGCCGAGGACGTGGTCTATTCGATCCGCCGGGCCGTCAAGCTCCAGAAGTCGCCGGCGTGGCTGTTCACGGAAGCCGTGGGCCTCACCGAAAACAGCGTCAGCGCCGTGGATGACCGGACGGTCAAGGTCGTGACCAAGGGCGTGCCCAGCAACATCGTGCTCACGAACCTCGCGGCGACGATCGGCGCCATCCTGGATTCCAAGGTCGTCAAGGAGCACGAGGCCAACGGCGACATGGGCATGGCGTGGCTCAACGACCACAGCGCCGGCGCCGGTGCCTACAACCTCAAGGGTTGGAAGCGGAACGAGTCCATCGTGTTCGTGGCCAACAAGGGCTACTGGGCCGGCGAGCCCAAGATCAAGACCATCATCATCAAGGACATCCCCGAGGCTGCCGACCGCCTGCTCCAGGCGAAGAAGGGCGACATCGACGTGGCCTTCACCCTGCTGCCCGACCAGATCAAGGGCGTCGAGGGCGACCCCGGCAACCTGCAGGTCGTGAAGACCCCCGCCCAGAGCCTCGAGTACGTGGGCGTCAACGCCAACTGGGGCCCCTTCAAGGACAACCGGGTCCGCCAGGCGGTGAAGTACGCCATCGACTACAACGCCATCATCAGCCAGGCCCGGCAGGGCATGGCGGTGCCCAACCAGCAGTTCATCGCCAAGGGCTACTTCGGCTACAAGGAGAAGAACCCCTACAAGCTCAACCTCGAGAAGGCCAAGGCCCTCATGAAGGAAGCCGGCCAGGCCAACGGCTTCGACGTCGAACTCGTCACCAACACGAACGAGGTCCGCAGGATCGAGGCCCAGATCGTGCAGGAGAACCTGGCCAAGATCGGGATCCGGACCAAGATCAACATCATGCCGGCCGCCCAGATGTACCAGAAGATGCGCGAGCAGGGCATCAACCTGATCGTGGCCGGCTGGGGCATCGACTACCCGGATGCCGACGCGCTGGCGAACCCCTTCACCAACTACAAGGCCAAGCAGCTCGCCTGGCGCATGGCCTGGAACGACGAGAAGGCCGTCCAGCTGTGCGAAAGCGCCGCGAAGGAAGTGGACGAGAAGAAGCGCCTGAAGCTCTACACGGACCTGACCGACTACTGGCAGAAGAACGGCCCGTTCGCGGCCATGTGCCAGCCCATCGAGGCCTTCGTCGCCAGCAAGGCGGTCAAGGGGCTTCCCGAGGCCTTCGACGGGTTCTCCCTGCACGTGGATTTCACCAAGATCAAGAAGTGAGCAGTTGCTGACCGGGAGGTCCCGCGTTCCGCGGGACCTCCTCCGATCCGGACGGTGGAGGATTCCAGGGGGGCGCGCCAGCCCTGCCTGAGGGTGAGCGTCACCTCCCTCCATCTCCCCGGACATCCTCATCCCGGGAGAAGCCTTGAAACTGGCCTTCTATATCCTCCGCCGCCTCTTCCTGATGCTGATCGTCATGCTGGGGGTCGCGACGATCGTCTTCTTCATCACCCACGTCATCCCGGCCGACCCCGTCGGGGCGATCCTGGGCGGCAACGCCCCCCTGGAGACGGTGGACAAGCTCCGCCACCAGCTCGGCCTGGACCAGTCCCTCCACGTCCAGTATTTCAGGTACCTGGGCGGCATCTTCCACGGCGACTTCGGGGTCTCGATCGTCAGCAACCACAAGGTGGTGGACGACATCCTGGAGTTCTTCCCGGCCACCGTGGAGCTGGCCTGCGCCGCCATGTGCTTCACGGTCCTCTTCGGCGTGTTCCTGGGCACCGTCTCCGCCATCAAGCGCAACCGGCCCATCGACCACATCCTGCGGGTGTTCTCCATCCTCGGCGTGTCCATGCCCGGCTTCTGGCTCGGCCTGCTGCTGCTCCTCCTGTTCTACTTCAAGCTCGGCTGGCTCCCCGGGACTGGCCGCAACGACCTCTTCGCCTTCGTTGACAACATCACGGGACTCGTCCTGGTGGACTCGATCATCACGCGGAACTGGGCCGGCCTGTGGGACGCCGTCAAGCACATCATCCTGCCGGCCTTCGTGCTCGGCTACGCCTCGGCGGCCTCGGTGGCCCGGATCATGCGCGCCAGCATGCTGGACGTGCTGCGGCAGGACTACATCCGGACGGCGCGCTCCAAGGGGCTCGGACGCCGGGTGGTGATCTTCCGGCACGCCCTCAAGAACGCCATGATTCCGGCGGTGACGGTCATCGGCATCTCCTTCGGGGACCTGCTCAGCGGCGCCGTGCTGACCGAGACCATCTTCAGCTGGCCCGGACTGGGCCGCTACATCGTCCAGTCGCTGCTGGTGCTCGACTATCCCGCCATCACGGGCGCCACCCTCTTTGTGGCGTTCATCTTCTCCATGGCCAATCTCGTGGTGGACATCTCCTACGCTGCCCTTGACCCCAGGATGAGGCTCTAGAAATCCCATGACTTCCACCGCATCCCGTCTCGAGACCCTGAAGAAGCAGCTCCGGCCCCGGCTGGAGGATTTCCGCCACACGGTCTATCTCTGGAAGAAGACGCCCCTGGCCATGATCGGGAGCATCCTGATCCTGTTCTTCCTGCTCGTGGCCATCTTCGCGCCCCTGATCGCGCCGTACGACGCCTTCTCACAGAACCTCTACAACAAGCTCCAGCCTCCGAGCTGGCAGCACTTCTTCGGCACGGACCAGCTGGGCCGCGACGTCTTCAGCCGGGTCGTCTACGGCGCGCGCATCGAAGTGTGGATCATCTTCCTGGTGTCCAGCATCAGCATCGCCATCGGCCTCCTGATGGGCATCGTGGCGGGCTACTTCGGGCGCTTCGTGGACGAAACCTTGATGCGCATCACGGACATGTTCATGGCATTCCCGCGCCTCGTGCTGGCCATGGCCATCACCGCAGCCATGGGACCGACCCTGACCAACACCATCATCGCCATCGCGCTCGTGGACTGGACGGTCTACGCGCGGCTGTCGCGGGCCGACACCATCAAGGTGAAGACCCAGCCCTACATCGAGGCCATCCGGGCCCTGGGCGCCACCAGCCCGCGCATCATGCTCTCCCACGTCCTGCCCATGTCCATCTCGCCCGTCATCGTGCAGCTGACGCTGCGCATGGGGACCATCATCCTCACGGCCGCAGGCCTCGGATTCCTGGGCCTGGGCGCGCCGCCGCCGACGCCCGAGTGGGGCGCCATCGTGGCCGACGGCCGGAGCCACATCTTCGAGCAGTGGTGGATCAGCACTTTCCCCGGCCTGGCCATCGCAGTCGTGGTCCTGGGTTTCAACTTCCTGGGCGACGGCGTCCGGGACATTCTCGATCCCAAGATCAGGAGGTAGGCCATGGAAGCGATCCGCGGAGACCTGCTGGACGTCAGCGAGCTGAGGGTGATCTTCCACACGTACCGTGGCACGATCAAGGCCCTCAACGGCGTGGAACTGTGGCTGAACCGGGGCGAACGGCTCGGCGTCGTGGGCGAGAGCGGGTGCGGCAAGTCCGTCACCTCCCTGGCGCTCATGCAGCTGATCCAGCAGCCGGGCGAGATCACGGGGGGCCGGATCATGTTCGACGGCCGCGACCTGATGACCTTGTCCGAAAAGGAGCTGGACGGCGTGCGCGGCCGCGAGATGGCCACGATCTTCCAGGAGCCCGTCGCCGCCCTGAACCCCGTCATGAAGGCGGGCGCCCAGGTGGCGGAGAACGTGCTGCGGGCCCAGCCCGGCCTTTCCAGGGCGGAGACCCGGGCCGAGGTCGAGCGCATGCTGAGCGTCGTCGGCCTGGATCCGAAGCGCGTGGCGGACCACTATCCCCATGAGCTGAGCGGCGGCATGGCCCAGCGGGTCATGATCGCCATGGCCCTCTCCTCGAGCCCGAAACTGCTCATCGCGGACGAGCCGAGCTCGGCGCTGGACGTGACGATCCAGGCCCAGATCCTGAACCTGCTGAACGAGCTGGTCCGGACCTTCAACTACTCGGCGCTCCTCATCACCCACGACATGGGGGTCGCGGCGGAGTTCTGCGACAGGATCGCCGTGATGTACGCGGGGAACACCGTCGAGTACGCCTCGACCCTGGACCTTTTCGCCAAGCCTCTCCATCCGTACAGCTGCGGCCTCTTCAAGGCGATCCCCAAGATCGGCCAGACCGGGGAGCTGAGCGCCATCCCGGGCGAGGTGCCGGACCTGGTGAACCCGCCTTCCGGCTGCCGCTTCCATCCCCGGTGCGCCCACGCCACCGAGCGCTGCAGCCGGGAAACCCCGAAGCTCCTTCCCGCCTCGGAAGGCCATTTCGTGGCCTGCCACCTGTATACCCGCGAATCCTGAGGCTCTGATCGGACCATGCACATGACGAACAGCAATGAACCCGGAAAGGCCCCGGAAACAGGCGATAACGCGCTGATGAGCATCGAGGGGCTGAAGCAGTACTTCCCCGTCAAGCAGGGACTCTTCGCCTCCGGCAAGTTCGTGAAGGCGATCGACGACGTCACCTTCAAGATCCCGAAGGGCTCCACCTTCGGCGTGGTCGGCGAGTCGGGCTCGGGGAAGACCACCCTCGGGCGGACGCTGCTGCGCCTGATCGAACCCACCGCGGGTTCCATCTACTACGGGACGACGGACCTGTGCAAGCTGAACCGCGCGGAGATGCTGGTCTTCCGGCGGAAGATGCAGATGGTCTCGCAGGATCCGTACAACTCCCTGCATCCCCGCAAGCTCGTGAAGAACATCATCGGCGAAGGCCTGAAGATCCACTTCAACCTCCCCCCCGACGAGATCCATGTCCGCGTGAAGGAGATCCTGGAGAAGGTCGGCCTGCAGGAAGAGCACATGTACCGCTACCCCCACGAGTTCTCGGGGGGGCAGCGCCAGCGGATCTCCGTGGCCCGTTCGCTGGTCCTGAAGCCGGAGTTCCTGGTCCTGGACGAGCCCACCTCGGCCCTGGACGTCTCGGTCCAGGCCGTGATCCTGAAGATGATCCAGGACCTGAAGCGGGAATGCGACCTGACCTACCTCTTCATCACGCACAGCCTCTCCGTGATCGACTACATCGCGGACTACGTGGCGGTGATGTACCTGGGGAAGATCATGGAGATCGGCCGGAAGCAGGACCTCTTCGAGCGGCCGGCCTTCCCCTACACGCGGCTGCTGCTCAACTCGGTGCCGCAGCCCGACCCCGCGAACAAGCGCGAACGGGAGATCCCGAAGGGCGAGATCCCGAGCCCGGTGAATCCGCCACCCGGATGCCGGTTCCACACGCGCTGCCCCTACGCGAAGGACGTGTGCAGGACTCAGGAACCGCCCATGGAGGCGATCGGCCCGGACCACTTCGCCAAGTGCCATTTCCCCCTCACCGCTTCCGCGTAGGCGGAGAGGTCCGCAAGGAGAACCCAGTGCCGAAGCGTCCCCTCATTTTCGATGGGCACAATGATGCCCTCCAGGTCCTCTACAACCCCGGCAAGATGGGACGGGACCTGCTGGAGGAGAGTTCCTCGGGGCACCTGGATCTGCCGCGGGCGGCAGCCGGAGGCTTCGGGGGCGGCATGTTCGCGGTGTTCGTGTCGAGCCCCCGGCCCGGGGCGGCCGTGGAACTGGCCTGCGCCCAGGAGGTCACCGAGCGGGGGATGAAGAGCCTGCTGGACCTGGAGGCGAGAGCCCAGGGCCGGCTGCGCGTGGTCCGGGACGCGGCCTCGCTCGAACGCGCCTTCCGGGATGGGGTCGTTGGAGCCGTGATGCACCTCGAAGGGGCGGAGGCCATCGCTCCAGGGCTGGAGAACCTCGGCGCCTACTACGGCCTGGGCCTGCGCTCCATCGGCCTGGTGTGGAGCCGGCCCAACGCGTTCGGGACGGGCGTCGACTTCAGGAGCGGGGGGAGCCCCGACCAGGGACCCGGCCTGACCGCGGAAGGGAAGGCCCTGGTGGCGGCGTGCAACCGGATGGGCATCCTGGTCGATCTCTCCCACCTGAACGAGGCCGGCTTCTGGGATGTCGCGCGGCTCTCCTCGGCGCCGCTCGTGGCGACGCACTCCTGCGTCCACAGGCTGAGCCCCTCGCCGCGGAACCTCACCGATGCCCAGCTGGACGCGATCGCGGCCTCGAACGGCATCGTCGGCATCAACTTCGCGACCATCTTCCTCCGGGCGGACAACCGGAAGGAGCCGGACACGCCCCTGAGCGAGATCGTGAAGCACTTCCGCTACATCGCCGACCGGATTGGCGTGGCGCACGTCGGGTTCGGCTCGGACTTCGACGGCTGCACCCTGTCCCGGGAACTGGGGGATGCCAGGGGCCTGCCCCGCCTGCTGGATGCCCTCGCGGACGCGGGCTTCGGCGACGAGGACCTGCGGCTCGTCGCCCACGGGAACTGGATGCGGGTGCTGGCGGCGACCTGGAAGGCCGGGGCCTGACCTGGGAGCTACAGCGACGCGGCGGCCGCCGACCAGAGATTCAGGACGCGGAGCACCTCGCTGGGCCGGTTCATCGTGAATTCCAGCGTCATCGCATCCAGCCGGTTCGAGGCCGGGAGCAGCGAGAAGAGATCGGCCAGGGCGGGCGTCTTGGCTTCCAGCCGGCAGTGGATGGGCGGATCCAGATGGATGGGGGCGATGGAGGCCCGCGCCGCGACGGCGGCCTTGGCCTCCGCCTCGATGGCCGTCCGCGCCCGCTCGGGCGAGAGGCTGATCGCGGCGCGGTTGCCCAGGGAGCGCTTCACGACGGCGAAGCGGGTCTGGGGCAGCCAGGCCGTGGTTTCCCGGGCGAAGGCGTCGTCGCCGCTGGCCATGACGACCGGGGCGTTGAATTCTCCCGCCAGCAGGCCGTAGAGGGCGGCTTCCCCGGCGGGGCGGCCGTTGAGCTGGATCCGGTGGAAGGCCGTGCCCCGGATGGTGTGGGCCAGGACGCCGGAGGCGCTCGCCATCGCGTGGTAGCCCACGAGGAGGACGGCTTCCGGACGCTCCTGGATGCCTTCCAGCATGCCGAAGGCGCGGGGCTTGCCGTGGATCAGCTGGGCGCGCGGGTCCAGGCGGTCGGGCAGCAGGTTCCCGAAGGTGCCGTGGGCGTCGGCGACGAAGACTTCGGCGGCTCCCGCCGCGAAGGCGCCGCGAACGGCCGCGTTGGCTTCCTCGGTCATGAGGCCGCGGGCGACGCCGTAGTCTGCGCCGGTGGCCGTGGTCTGGTCGGGCCTGGATACCCCCGCGACGCCTTCGATATCGACCGAGATCAGGATCTTCATGGGCACGCTCCAAGCGGGAGTCCGCGGACTCCCCCGATTGGATCAAAAACGCATGATCGATGCCAGTGCCCGGCGAGGGGAGTCGGGTGGGGCGAAAGGTCCGGCAGGGCCGTGTCGCGAGGACCTGGGGCCCGGATCGGCCGGCCTTCCCGGCTTTCGAAAACAGGTCCGAATTCGACCCATAATCACCCACAATCGCCAAAGAGCCGCGTCGGTGCTTCTGGCCGGGGTGCGCGGGTGGGCATCAATCCTCGTGCAATGGGCCCTCGGCCTGGATCCGCGCATCGGATCTCCATCTGGTATAGGAATTGCCCTACTGGCGCCGCGGGTCCGTCCAGGTGCGTCCTCGGGACCCGATCACAGGGAAGGGAAGAGGCAATGACCATAGCCATCGCGATCCACGGAGGAGCGGGTACCTTGCGCCGGCAGGAGATGACTCCGGAAAAGGACAGGCAGATGCGGGAAGGCCTGTCGGCCGCGCTGGAGGCCGGGCATCGCGTCCTCCGGGAAGGCGGGACCTCCCTCGACGCCGTCATCGCCTCGGTCACCTCCATGGAGGACAATCCCCTCTTCAACGCGGGGAAGGGCGCCGTCTTCACCCTGGACGGCACCATCGAACTGGAAGCCGCCGTGATGGACGGCGCGTCCCGCGACGCGGGCACGGTCACGGGGGTCACGGTCGCCAGGAATCCCGTGCGGCTGGCCAGGCGGGTGATGGAGGCGACGCCCCATGTCACGCTCGGCTTCTCCGCCGCGGACGCGTTCGCGCGCAAGGAGGGGCTGGAGTGCGTGTCTCCCGACTACTACTACACCGAACGGCGCTGGCAGGCCCTCCAGGAGGAGAAGGCACGGATCGCCGCCGGCGGGACGGAGGCGGATGTTCCCGAGGACCGGAAGCACGGCACCATCGGGGCCGTGGCGCTGGATGAGCGGGGGCGGCTGGCCGCGGCGACCTCCACCGGGGGCCGCACCGCGAAGTGGCCGGGCCGGGTCGGGGACACGGCCATCATCGGGGCCGGGACCTGGGCGGACGAGACCTGCGCGGTCTCGTGCACGGGACACGGGGAAATGTTCATCCGCGCCGCGGCGGCCCATGATGTCGCCGCGCGGATGGCCTACCTGGGGCAGACCCTCCGCGAAGCCAGCGACGCTGTGGTCCGCCAGACCCTCGTCGGGATGGGCGGGACCGGAGGGATGATCGCGGTGGACGCCAAGGGCAACGTCGCCATGCCGCTGAACTGCGAGGGCATGTATCGCGGCATGGTCGATGGCCAGGGAACCCGGATGATCGCAATATATGGTGATGAGTAGGACGTCCTCGCCGCGGGCCCGCAGGAAGCGCGCCCGCGTGGATGATGCTCGGGAAGGAGAGACCCTCATGCTCAAGACGAACAAGGCTTCCATCGTGGAATTCCTGCTGGAATGCCAGCCTGGTCCTCCCAGGACCAACGGCCTGTGGAAGGTGGACCACGAAGGGAACCCCTTCCTCCTGCCGGGGATCGGGGGCATCACGCTCAACCTCCAGGTCGGCGATTCGGCCTTCGGATGGGCGGGAGACCATATCGAACCGGGGGTCAGCTGCACCGGGGACACCCACAAGCCCAACGATCATCCGAACAACTCGCTGCAGATGTTCGCCTGCGTGGGCAACACCGCGCGGGTCGTCAGCGGCGAGGCGAAGGGGAGCACGGGGGTCGTCCTCGGCACCCACGGCGGCTCGGAGCACCTCATCGTGGACTTCCCGCGCCCGGTGAAGGAGAAGCTCACCTACGACGACAAGATCATGATCCACGCCCGGGGCCAGGGTCTGAAGCTCCTGGACTTCCCGGAAATCATGCTCTTCAATCTCGACCCTTCCCTTCTCGAGAAGATGCAGGTCCGGAAGTCGGGCCGCACGAAGCTGGAAGTCCCCGTGACGACCATCGTCCCGGCGGCCTGCATGGGATCCGGGATCGGCTCCGCGCACGTGGCCAAGGGCGACTACGACATCGTCACCAGCGATCCGGAAAGCGTCGAGGAGTTCAAGCTCGACAAGATCCGTTTCGGGGATTTCGTCGCCCTGCTGGACCACGACAACCGCTACGGACGGGCCTACCGCCAGGGAGCCGTCACCATCGGGGTGGTCGTCCACAGCGACTGCATGAAGGCGGGACACGGCCCGGGCGTGACGACGATCATGACGTGCCGGTCCTCGCTCATCATCCCCGTGATCGATCCCGCGGCCAACCTCGCCGACCTGCTGGGCATCGGCACGCCCTTGAAGTTCTGACGCGGGTTCCCCGCGACGGGTGTCTTCCCCCGCGCCGGGGCCCGAGGGCCGTGGCGCGGGGGATCATCATTGGGGCACGGGAGGAAGACTTGGGAAGGAATGGCCACGGCACGAAGCTCCTGTTGATCCGGCACGGGGAGACGGTCTGGAACGCCCTCGGAAGGCAGCAGGGGCAGCTGGATACGCCGCTGAACGAGCGGGGGATCGCCCAGGCCCGGCGGCTGGGGTGTGCCCTTGCGAACCGGGCGGTCGATCGGCTCTACTGCAGCGACCTGGGGCGAGCGCGCCAGACGGCGGAGGCGATCTCGGATTCGCTGGGCCTGGAAGCCGTCTGCGATGCCCGGCTCCGGGAGCGGCACATGGGGATCGCCCAGGGACTGACGGTGGAGGAGTTCCGGCTGCGCCATCCCGTCGAGTACGCCAGGTTCGCGAGCGGCGATGCGGACTGGGTCATTCCGGGCGGAGAAAGCCTCCGGCAGGTCCACCAGCGGGTCGTGGCCTGCGTGGATGACCTCGTCGGCCGCCATGCCGGCGAGACCCTCGCCGTGGTCACCCACGGCGGCGTGCTCGACCGACTCTTCCGGTACGCCTGCGGGCTGGACCTCGGTTCTCCCCGCCGTTTCAGCCTGTTCAACGCGAGCATCGGCGAATTTTCCGCGGTCCCCGGGCGGCTGAAGCTGGAGCGCTGGGGAGACACCCACCACCTGGAGCCTTTCGGCGCGGAGGACGACTGGTAGCGCCGGACGGCGCCGGCGCGGAGACGCGCTCCTGGGATGTAGGATGGATCCATGGCCATCGGAAGTGTGCTCGCCCGCCTGCCCAGGTATCTGTGGGCGGCCCCCTGCTCGATCGCGGGGCTGGCCATCGGCACTTACGCGATCCTCTCCGGGGCCGAGGCCGGGATCCGGGACGGCACCCTCCAGATCTGCGGGGGGCGCCTGGCCCACCACATCTCGCGGCTGCCGACCCGCCTCCGGATCCTGGCTTTCACCCATGGGCACGTGATCTACGCGATCGACCGGGAGGCGATGGACGCCAACCGGGAACACGAACTGGTCCACGTGCGGCAGTACGAGCGCTGGGGTCCCCTGTTCCCCGTGCTCTACGTGGGCTCGAGCCTGGCCCAGAGGTGGAAGGGGCTGGATCCCTACTTCATGAACTGGTTCGAACGGGAGGCCCGGAAGGGCGTCGACCCGAGGTGATCCTGGCGCGTCCGGAGCCTGAATCCGGGGGCCGGAGCGGAGCCTGCTCGAAACCTTCGCATTTTCAGGAAATTTCCGGCCCGGCTTCTTGCACGTTCGTGGGGATGGCCTATTTTACTTTCTAGGGGGAGCGATACCCGGTTTCGGGGGGTCTTCCTCTACGTGTATCTCAGGTTGGGTTGTTGACATCCGGGATCACTTTCCGGCGGTGCGTGATCCGAGGCGTACCTGCCGGGGCTGACGAAGGTCTACGCCACGATCGGACCATCACCACCAGGGGAGGCTGCCATGGATATCGACGGATCCTATTTCTTCTCGGATGAGCTGGAGGATCTGGCCCTGGCGCACGGCAAGGTGCATCATGCCGCTCCCCCGCTCCAGGAGGGCTGCCCCGACGCGGAGGATCCGATCGAAGGGGAGACGCTGCCCGAGGACGCCCTGCGCGCCCTGCGCGCCTTCTTCGGATTCTGACCCGTGCCGCGGGGCGCAGGGCCCTAGGGGAGGTGAAGGCGTTCGCCCGTTGAGGTATACCTTTTCCATGGGCGCTTTCACCGACAACCAGAACTGTTTCGTCTGCGGCAGGGAGAACGCGGCCGGCTTCCGGCTGGTCTTTCGCCAGAACGAGTCGAGCGGAGAGACGGAAACCGAGGTGGTGTTCCCGCCCCACATGCAGGGCTGGCGGGATACGGTCCACGGGGGAGCCCTGGCGACGGTGCTGGACGAGGTGATGGTCCAGGCCGCGACGGCGATCGGGATCCGGTGCGTGACCGCCGAGATCACCGTCAAGTACAGGAAGCCCGCGGCGACCTCCGTGCCCTACCTGCTCGCGGGCCGGATCCTGGAATCCCGCGGCCGCATGCTCACGGCCGAAGGATGGATCAGGGACGCCTCGGGGCTGGTGCACGCCCAGGCCGCGGGCAAGCTCTTCAGGGTGGGCTAGCCTCAGCGGTACTTGGTCGCGATGGCCGAGAAGGCCTCCCTGACGCCGAGGAAGGCCTCGACGACATCCGGATCGAAGTGGCTTCCAGACTTGGCGCGGATGCGCGAGGCGACCTCCTCCGGGTCCATGGAGTCCTTGTAGACGCGGCGGCTGACCATGGCGTCGTACACGTCGGCCAGGGCCATGATGCGGGCCGACAGGGGGATCTCCTCGCCCTTCAGTCCCCTGGGATAGCCGCTGCCGTCCCACCTTTCGTGGTGGCAGCGGCACACCTCCTCGGCCACCGTGAGGAAGGAGTTGGGGCCCAGCTCCGTCCGGGCCTCCTCGAAGATCCGGCTCGCCACCAGCGTGTGGGACTTCATCTCGGTGTATTCCTCCTCCGTCAGGCCGTCCGGCTTGAGGAGGATGCGGTCGGGGATGCCGATCTTCCCGATGTCGTGGAGGGGAGCCATCTTGAAGAGCGCCTCCACGAATTCGTCATCGAGCCGCTCGCGGAATTTGGGATTCTCCCGGAGCTTCAGGGCGAGCGTCCTGGCGTAGTGCTGGGTGCGGCGCAGGTGCGCGCCCGTCTCGGGGTCGCGGGCCTCGCCCAGCGTGGCCATGCTGTGGATGGTCAGGTCCTGGGTCTGGAGCAGCTGCTGGGTGCGCAGGCCCAGGGCCTTCTCCTCCGTGTGGGACTTCCACCAGGTGAGCAGGCCGAAGGTGCTCGCGGTCACGAGCACGGGCAGCATGGGCTGGAGGAACAGCCCCCGGCTCCGCAGGAGGGCGGCGCTGCCCCCGAAGACCAGCACGGCGAGGAGGCCCGCGAGGGCGCCGCTCAGGCGCGCTCCGAAGTGGGCGAAGGCCAGGCTCGACGCGAGGCCGCAGGCGAGGATGGCCAGGGCCTCCCAGGCCCAGGCGCCTTCGGGCTGGCCCAGGAAGTCTCCCTGCAGGAGGTTGTCCAGCACCGTGGCATGGACCTCCACGCCGTTGAAGGCCCCGTCGAAGGGGGTGGCCCGGAGTTCCCGGAGCCCCGCGGCCGAGGTGCCCACCAGGACGAACCGGCCCTTGAGCTGGTCGGGTGGAACATCGCCCCTGAGCAGGGATCCGGCGGAGACATATTCGTAGCCTCCTCCCTTGCCCCGGAAGTGGATGAGGAGGTTGCCCCTGGGATCGACGGGGATCTCCCGGGCACCCACCTGGAGGCTGAAGGGACCGCCCGCGTCCAGGTTGAGGACCATCTGGGGATTGCCTTCGGCCCTGGCCAGCATGGCCAGGGGGAGGCTCGGGTAGAGCCGGTCCTGGTAGCTCATCAGGAGGGGCATGCGGCGGAGGACGCCATCGGGATCCGGGACGATGTTGAAGAACCCGGAAGCCCCCGCGGACCGGGCGAGGACCGGCAGGTTGCACGCGGCGCCCAGGGCGGAGAAAAGACTTTCCGGACGCTCGGGGGCTCCGGGCTGCCGCCTGAAGAGCACGGTCGAGGGGTGGAGCACGCAGTCGCGGCTCCCGTTCTCCGGGGTCAGGTGGAACTTGTAGCCGAGCACGAAGGGTCCGCGCTTCAAGGTCTCCCCCAGGACCGCGTCGAAATCCGCCTTTTCGGCGGGCACCCCCGACACCTGGACGGGGAGGGCCAGCTCCCGCTCGAGACTCCCTTTCCAGGTCGCCAGGGACCCCGCGTCCGGTTCGGCGAAGACCATGTCCAGCGCCACGGCCCGCGGGCCCATGGCGTCGATCCGGTCCAGGAGCCTGGCCACCCGGTAGCGCGGCCAGGGCCACTGGCCGAACTCCCGCAGGCTCGCCTCGTCCAGGTCCACGATGACCGGGCTCTCGGCGCCTCGCGCCCGATGGGTCCAGCGCAGCAGGACGTCGTATACCAGGAACTCCTGCCGGCGCAGGAAGGCCGGGCGGGTGGTGTGGAGGGCCAGGGCGAGGGTCGTGACGAGCAGGCCCAGCAGCACCATCGGGAGGGGCTTCCAGGCCCGCAGGTGGAACCGGTCCGCCATGGCCGGGCTAGCGGACGGTCACTTCGACGCGCCGGTTGCGGGGTTCCGGGACGTTGTCGCCGGTGGGGACGAGGGGGATGGCCTTCCCGTGGGAGGTGACCTCCAGGAGGCGCGGGTCGACGCCGGCCTCCACGAGCAGCTTGGCGACGCCCTCGGCCCGCTGCCGGGCGAGCTGGTTGTTGAACTCGTCGGATCCGGCCGTGTCGGTGTGGCCGATCACGCTCACATCCAGGGACCTGCGTTCCTGGATGGTGGAGACGATCCGCGCCAGGAGAGGGCGGGAGGCCGGGACCAAGGCCGTGGAGCCCGACTCGAACTGGAGGATGAAATGGGCCGGGGCCTGGGGCTGGGCCGCCATGGCGGCTCCGAAGGTCGCCTGGATCGCGGTGTCGGGCAGGATCTCCGGCGCGCCGGGGGTCTTGCCGGCGGGCACCTGGACCCCCTGGTGGGTCTGGTCCAGGGTCCGACCGCCCTGCGCATTGCGGACCTCCACGACGCCCACGTGGCCGTCGGGATCGGGCAGGAGCACCACCCGGGTCCTGGGCGCGGCGCAGGACAGGAGCAGGAGGAACCAGGGGAGGATGAGGAGGGCCGCTCGCGTCACTTCTCCTCCGCCTGGACCAGGAAATAGGTGCCCCGGATGCCCACGGTGGCTTCGGGAGTCTCCACCTTGACCGCGTTGGGCGCGAGTCTCGCGATCTGTCCGGAGAGGAAGGCCATGGTTCCCTTGAAAAGCCGGGCCACCAGGCCCAGCCTGCCCTGGGCGGGGGCGAAGGTGAACTGCTCCAGGGCCAGCCGGCTCTCGGGTCCGAGGGAGATGGCCGTATCGTCCCTGAGCAGGAGGCCGGCGCTGCCCGCCTTGCCGGTGCGCACCACGTCCTGCTGGTAGAGCCGTTCCGGCTGGGTGACCGCGCGCTCCTGGCCGTTCCTCGAGAGGAACACGGGGCCCTGGAGCGTGCGGAGGCTTCCGATGCTTTCCGTGCCGGCTCCCGAGAGGGGAGGCAGGGCGAACGCCAGGAATAGGAAGGCTGATCGTGCCCGAGTCATCTTCATGGGCCCCTCCTTCGATCATTGACGAGCCATGTCAGGAACGAATCCCGGTTCGCGGCCGGAGGCTGGAAGCGGAAACACCCACAGAATATAGGTCCCGATGGCGCCCGAGTCCATCTCGCACCCCGGTACGAAGGACAGGGCGGGTCCCGGACCCGCCCTGCCCTCAAGCCATGCAGAACCTGCCTAGAACAGGCCCCACAGGTACTGGTTGGTCACTTCGTGGTGGAACTGGATCTCGGAGGTCTTGATGGTGGTCCCGAGGCCCTTCGGGCAGCGTTCCGCCTGGGCCTGCTTCAGCTCGGCGTATTTCATGGCCACCTGCTCGCCCAGGAGCTCGGTGGCCACGCGGGAGGCCTTGAAGATCCGGATGGCGTCGTAGATGTTGTCGGGCAGGGTGCGGGTCCGGCTGCGCTTGGCCTCGTCGATGCCCGCCGAGGTCGGCCCTTCCTGGACGGTCTTCAGGAGGACGTAGAAGGCCATGTAGGGGTTCACGTCGGGGGCGACGGAGCGCACTTCGATCCGGGCGCTCTTCGCGTTTCCGGTCGGGATGCGCACCATGGCGCTCCGGTTGTTGGCGGAAGCCTTGATCTGGCTCGGGGCCTCGAAGCGGGGGTCCAGGCGCCGGTAGGCGTTCACCGACGGGTTGAAGACGAGGCACAGGTCGCTGGCGGTGGTGAGGAGGCGGTCGACGGCGTCCCAGCCGCGCTTGGAGATGTGGTCCTGGCCCTGAGGATCCCAGAACAGGTTCTCGCCCTCCCGGGAGAGGGAGATGTTGGCGTGCATGCCGCTGCCGTTGATGCCCGTGAGGGGCTTGGGCAGGAAGCTGGCGGTCATGTTCATCTTGGCGGCCACCTGCCTGCACAGGAGCTTGTAGAGCTGGACCTGGTCGGCGGTGATGAGGGCCTCGGCGAAGGTGAAGTTCATCTCGAACTGGCTGGGGGCCACCTCGGGGTGGTCCTTCTCGTTCCCGAAGCCCATGGCCCTCTGGACTTCGGCCGCGGTATCCATGAACCGCCGCAGGTCGTCCCCCGGGAGCGAGTGGTAGTAGCCCCCCGTGGAGACGCAGTCGAAGCGACCCGTCTCGTGGTAGTGCCGCTCCACGTCACGGCCCTGGAAGAGGAAGCCCTCGATCTCCGGCGCGAAGTAGGCCTTGGTCTGTTCCTTCTCGAGGAGAAGATCGCAGTAGATGTGCAGGCGGCTCCGCATGTCGGCCGGATAGGGCGAGCCGTCGCGCTCCAGCACCTGGGCGAACACGAGCACCTTGCCGGGGCCGAAAATGTCCGCCGGGAGCCAGTAGAAGGCCGACCAGTCGACGGAGAGCCGGAGATCGGACTCGTGCTGGGCGGAGAATCCGCGGATGGAGGAGCCGTCGAAGGTCAGGCTGCCTTCGGAGTGGAGCAGATACTTCTTGTCGTAGTCCAGCATGTGCAGCCGGCCCTCGAGGTCCGTGAAGCAAACCGTGACCGCCTTGATGCGCCGTTCGTCCTTGAGGTACTTCAGCCGGGCTTCGCGGAGCTGGCCGATGGGGACCCGGTCGATGCGAGCCTGCTTGGCTTCGAGGTTCATCTCCTCGAGCTGGTCGTACGGGATTTCAAGGAACGTCCTCAAGGGGACTGGGCTGGGCTCCGTCGGGGTCATCTTTCCCTCCTTTGGGTTGACTGAGATAAATCTACCTCTAATTAGGTCTAATCTAACAAAAATAATTCTAAAAAATTAAATATTAAGTCTTGATGAAATCACGATTGTTGCTCGCATGAAACGCAGAGCCCCGGCACGGGGGCCGGGGCTCTGGAGTGTGCGGGGCAGGAGGTTCAGAACCGAAGGTCGCGTTCGCCGCCCTTGATCCGCTGGAGGTAGCGCTCGGTCACCTCCCGGGCCTTGGGGTTCGTGATGCTCGCCAGTTCCCTGGCGATGACCCGCTCCCCCATCTCCCGGAGCTCGGGGTCGCCGTAGTCCTCGAGGTACTCCTGGAGGGTGAGCATGGCGTTGGGCTGGCAGACGTTGGCGATCTGGCCGGTCTTGGCCAGGCGCATGAAACGGTCCCCCGTCCGGCCTTCCCGGTAGCAGGCGGTGCAGTAGCTGGGGATGTAGCCGTCCCGCAGGAGGTCCTTCAGCATCTCCGTGGGGGATCGGTGGTCCTCGGGCTGGAACTGGGGCACGGTGTTCTCGAAGCCGAGCTTGTCCGCATGGGCGTAGCCCCCCACCCCGGTGCAGGATCCGGCGCTGACCTGGGAGATGCCCAGGGCGATGACCTCGTCGCGGTAGCCTTCGGGCTCCCGGGTGGAGAGGAGCATGCCGGTGTAGGGGACCGCCAGGCGGAGGACCGCGACGATCTTCTTGAAGTCGTCGTCGGAGACCAGGTGGGGGAAGTTCTTCGCGCACACGCCGGCGGCCGAGCGGATCCGGGGCACGGAGAGGGTGTGGGGCCCCACGCCGTAGGCCGCCTCCAGGTGCTCGGCGGCCATGAGCATGCCCACGGTCTCGTATTTCCAGTCGTAGAGGCCGTAGAGTACGCCCAGGCCGACGTCGTCGATCCCGCCCTCCATGGCCCGCCCGTGGGCCTCGGTGTGCCATTCGTAGTTCCGCTTGGGGCCCCCGCGGTGGACCCGCTCGTAGGTCGGCTTGTGGTAGGTCTCCTGGAACAGGACGTAGGTCCCGATCCCGACGTCCTTGAGCCGGCGGTAGTCCTCCACCGTGGTGGCGGCGATGTTGACGTTCACCCGCCGGATGGCCCCGTTCTCGAACTTCAGGCCATAGATCGTGCGGATGCTCTCCAGCACGTAATCCAGGGGGCAGTTGACGGGATCCTCGCCGGTCTCGAGGGCGAGCCGCTTGTTCCCCATGCGTTCCAGGGCCCGGACCTCCTCGGCCAGTTCCTCCTTGTCCAGGCGGTGCCTGGGAATGGCGTTGTCGTGGTTGTAGCCGCAGTAGGTGCATCGATTGACGCAGTAGTCGGACAGGTAGAGGGGGGCGAACATGACGATGCGGCGCCCGTAGATGTGCTCCTTCACCCGGCGGGCCAGCGAGAAGATTTCCGAGAGGACGGCCGGGTCGTCCACGTCCAGGAGGGCGGCGGCTTCGCGGTGGGTGAGGCCCTTGTAGGCGGCGGCCTTGTCCAGGATCGTCCTCACGGCGTCCGGATCCCTGGAGACGCCGGAAGCCTCCGCAAGGGAATCGAGGATCTCCTCATGGTTGATGAATGCGTTCGCATCCTTGGATCGGGGGTCGTACGTGGGCATCATGCCTCCTTGCCGGCCTGGTCGGGGACCGCGTGGAGGTCCCGGGTCAGGGCGGTCTTGACGAGCGTGTTGGGGACCCGGCCCAGCCGGCCGGTCAGGGCGCTGATCTCGTCGGTCGTGCCGTCGACGATGAGCGAAAGCACGGAGAGTCCGCGCTCCCTGTATGGGATGCCCATGCGCCCGATGATGATCCCTGACGATTCGTGGAGGATGGCGTTGATCTCGTTCGCCGCGGAGAGGTTCTCCACGACGATGCCGACGACACCCAGGCGCTTCTGCATGCTCACCTCCCGGTTCGGGCCGATCCGCGGGACCTGGGGTACAGCCGGACGGAGATGCAGTGCATGCGCGCGTCCTTCCGCTCAGGTCGTTGAAGCTTCGCGGTCGGGAATGATATTTGGACAGACCGGCAACGGAATGAATCCCGCTGCCCGACAGGAAAGATGATCGGACGTCGCCGACGTCCCGTCAATGCCCGGGTGGACCGGAGATCGGCCGGATCAGGCGGTGGTATCCAGGTTCTGGCCCAGGCCGGCGCTCTGCTCCATCAGCTTGAGCAGCCTCGCTCCTTCGCTCGCCTGTTCGTCCACGACTTTCCGCATGACCAGCATGCCCGCCGTCCCCTGGGTGGAGGCGGCCTGGGCGGCGGTCACGGAAGATGCGATGCCCGATAGGTCCATGGAAGCTCCGATAGCGGCTTATCGGTTTTTCACCGTCCGGACTTTAGGGATCCTGGAGCGGAGCAGGGCGGCGGCATCCTGGACCACGGGCTGGGATTTGGCGCTGGCCGCCCGGTTGGCTTCCGCGATGTCCTCGAAGACCTCCCGCCGGTGGATCTGGACGTCCCTGGGGGCGGAGATGCCGAGCCTGACCCCGTCCTTGGTGATGCCGGTGACCACGACCTCGATGCGGCCGTCAATGATGATCGACTGGTCTATCTTCCGCGTGATGACGAGCATCCTTCAGGGTCCTTTCGAGTATCCGCCCCGGTCACTTGGATGATGGATCGGAGAGGATGGGGTACTTCAGCGGATAGGTTTCCGTGTTCAGGACGACCTGGCGTCCTTCCCGGGTCTTCACGTTGATCACCACGGGCCCGGCCAGGTTGGCGGTCATCCTGTGCGGATCCTCGGGAATGACCACCAGCGCCAGCACCATGGCGTCCTCGGGCTTCTCGAGGGCGAGCGCCTTGGCCTCCTCCTCCTTGAGGGCGAACTCGTAGTCCATCTTGATGGCGGCCACATCCATGCACGTGAAGGAGATCGACTCGTCCTCGACGGCCTGGAGGAACTTGAGGGGGTAGCCCCCGGCGGGCTCGAACAGGCGGAAGGAGTGGAGTTCGGAGAATCCGATCAGGCCGGAGGGGAAGGAGATGATCACGTCCTCGTCGTTGTGGAGCACCGGGTAGTGCAGGGGGTATTCCCGGGAGTCCAGGACCACCTGCCGCCCCTTCAAGGTGCGGATGTTGACCACCAGGGGACCCGCGAGATTGGCGGTCATGAGGCGAGGATCCTCCGGGACCACCAGGATCGTCAGGACCATGGCGTCCTCGGGTTTCTCCAGCGCCAGGAAGGCCGCGTCGGCCTCGTCCAGGGGGACCTCGTAGTCCATCTTGATGGCCCCGGCGTCCATGCATGCGAACGACAGCTCGGGCCGGTCGACCGCCTGGAGGAACTTGAGCGGGTAGCCGCCTTTCGGTTCGAAAAGCCGGAACTCCTTCACCTGCTCGAATCCGACCAGGCCGGCGGGAAAGGAGAGAATGACTTCGTCCTGGGACATGTTCGGCTCCTGATGGACTCGTAATCAATGGATCGGCCCGGAACCGGGTTGCGTTAATTCCCGTAGACGCGGATGCGCTCGGATTCCCCGGCCTCGTCGCCCAGGACCTCCCAGAGGGCATCCAGTCTTTTCCTGCGGAAGCGCGGATTGGGGATGCACCGCTCCAGGGCCTCCCTGGAACGGGGGGGATGCTCGATCCGGCCCAGGATCCACCGGTTCCCCAGTTCCATCACCGCCGCGACATCCCCCTCGTTGCCCCACTGGACGCGGAGGTCGAGGAGTTTCCTGGCCTTCTCCTCCGCCCGGCTTCCCAGGCCGAGGCCCTTCACCTTGTCCAAGAGAAGATTGCGCTCCGGCTTCCGGTAGTGACGGATGCGGTGCATCATCTGGCGCATCTCCAGGGGGAGGTTGGCCAGCCGGGGGCCCGCCTCGGGGTCCGTCCGCTTGACCTCCGCCTCCCGGGCCAGGGCCCGGAGCAGGGGCAGGAGCAGGGTCGCGTCCCGGGCCGCGTAGCTGATCTGGCTCTGGCGCAGGGGGCGCAGCATCCAGTTGGAGTCCTGTTCCTCCTTGGGGATGTCGATGCCCAGCTTGAGGCGGGACATGGTCTTGAGTCCCGGCTGCGGATAGCCCAGGGCCCGGGAGAGCATCATGGTGTCCAGCACGGAACACGGCACCACGTCGTAGAGACGCTTGAAGACGATGCCGTCGCCGGAGACGTCGTGGACGATCCAGGGCACCTCGGCCAGGGCCCTCAGGGCGGGCCTCATCAGGCCGTCGAGGGCGATGGGGTCCACCAGCCAGGCGTGGTCGTGGGTGGCGATCTGCAGCAGCGCCATGACGCAGTAGTGCACCCCCGTCAGGCTGCACTCGATGTCCACCGCGAGGATGTTGGCCTGGAACCAGTGGACCATCGCTTCTGCGAGTTTCTCGGGTGTGTCCACGAAGGAGGTGGGTAGGTCGTAACAGTCCGGCGACATGCCTTCAGTGTGCAGGAAAAGTGGCCGGACCGGGTATCACATCCCGCGATTTCCTCGCGGGAGAATGATGGAAGGCGCGTTCCCGGGGCCGCGATTCACTTGTTCAGCTCGTGCTGGATGGCGCCCAGGAGCGCCACCGGGGCGGTGACGGCGCGCAGGATGCCCAGGCCGAGGCTGACGGGGATCCACCCCGAGGCCCTGAGCGCGTCGAATTCGCCATCCGTGACGCCCCCCTCGGGGCCGCTGGTGAAGGCGACGCCCTCGCGGCGCAGGTTCGGGTTGCGGTGGTCCGTTCGCCTTTCGTAGGCCACCCATTTCTGCGGGAGGTCCACGGACAGCAGGGCCTCGAAGGGAAGCGGGCCGCCCAGGGAGGGGATCCGCGTGCGGTGGCTCTGCTCGCAGGCGGCGGCGGCGAGGCGCTGCCATCGCTCGACCCTGGGAAGGACCTTCCGGGCGTCGTAGGCGCTGCGCTCGAAGACCACCGGCTGCAGGAGGGAGGCCCCCAGCTCCACCAGGGGCGGGATCATCTCGTCCACCAGGCTCAGCTGGGCCGTGACGGGGATCCAGGCCTCGAGGGGGACCGGCGCCTCGCGGTCCTCCTGGATGAGCGCCACGAGACGGGCCGCGGCGCGGTGCCGGCCGGTCTCCGCCAGGTCCGCGCGCCAGGTCCCGGAGGCCAGGACCACCTCCAGCGGATCGCCCGGTTTCAGGCGGAGCACGCCCACGTGGCGCGCCTGGGCCGGGTCCAGGGGCACCAAGGCGCCCTCCCGAAGGTCCGTCATGTCCGGGACGAAGAAACGTGGCAAGCTCATGGGTCCAGTTTGGCTTGTCCGGCCGCCATGGCAAAATGGCTTGGTCCTGTGCGCGGGGAACCGGCACGGGAACACGCCAGGACGCATCCGGACGGCACCGGAGGTTCGCGGCGATTCCTGGATGGAGGGCAAGGGATGCAAGTCTGGCGTCACACCTTGGAAACGGCTCCGAGTCTCGGTCCAAGCGTCGTGACGCTCGGGATCTTCGACGGCGTCCACGTGGGCCACAAGGCCCTGCTCGAGGACGCGGGAGCCAGGGCCAGGGCCCGGGGTGTCCGGGCGGCCGTGGTGACCTTCGACCCGCATCCCTCCGTAGTGGTGGCGCCGCAGCACAGGCCCAAGCTCCTGATGACCCTGGCCCAGCGGCTGGCGGCCTTCGAGAGGACGGGCATGGACCTGGCATGGGTCATCCCCTTCAGCCGTCCCTTTTCGGAACTTTCGCCGGACGCCTTCCTCTCGGGGCTGTACCGCGCCCTGGCTCCGCTGGAACTCCATGTCGGCACGGCCTTCAGGTTCGGCAACGGGCGGAGGGGCGACCTGGCGACCCTCCGGGCCTGGGGCGCGGGCACGGGCTGCGAGATCCACGGCCACGCCCTGAGGGCCGCCGACGGCGGCTCCCTCTCGTCGACCCGCATCCGAGAGGCCCTGGACCAGGGGGCTGCCGAGGAGGTCGAGGCGCTGCTGGGCCATCCCTATGCGCTGTCGGGCGTCGTCGTGGAGGGCGACCGGCGGGGGCGCCACCTGGGATTCCCCACGGCCAACCTGGCGTGGGAACAGGAACAGCTCCCGGCCAACGGGGTCTACGTCACTTCCGTCCGGGGTAGCCATATCCAGGGAGAGAGGCTGGGCGTCACCAACGTCGGGGACAAGCCGACGTTCGAAGGCCTGAAGCTGACGGTGGAGACCTTCATCCCGGATTTCGAGGGCGACCTCTACGGTGCCCACCTCGAAGTGGGATTCCTGCACAGGCTGCGGCCCGAGCGGCGGTTCGACGGCATCGACGCCCTCCGTGCCCAGATCACGGAGGACGTGTGCCGGGGCAAGGCCTGGTGGGAGGACCAGGCCGGTCAGCGCCCGCGGGAGTAGCGGACGGACCATGAGGCTCTTCTACGCCCTGTCCCTGCCCGAGCCCCTCAAGGCCGAACTGGCCGCCTTCCAGCTCCGGGCCAGGAAGGCGGCGGCGCCCGCCTCGTGGCCGGACCCCCGGAACCTGCATCTGACCTTGGCGTTCCTGGGGGAGCAGGAGGCCTCCCGGCTCCCCGTCTTGATGCGGGCGGCGGCCTCGGCGGCGGCGGGGCACGCCCGGTTCGCGCTGAGGACCTCCCTCCTGGGCGGATTCCCCAGGGAACGCTCGGCGCGGGTGTTGTGGCTGGGGCTGGACGCGCAGCCTTCGCTCATGGCCCTGGCCGGCGACCTGCGGCGGGAACTCCGGGAAGCCGGCGTCGCTTTCGACGAGAAGCCCTTCCAGGCCCATCTCACCCTCGCCCGCTTCCGGACGCCCCAGGAGGTGGGGCGTTTCGGAGAGCCTCCCGCGCCCATGGCGTTCCTGGTCCAGGAAGTGACGCTTTTCCAGAGCGTCCCGTCGGCGGGCGGCGTCCGCCATGTTCCGCTGGGAACGGCCCCGCTGGCTGGAAACGATGCCGGATGACCGTCAGGGCTGGGCCGGGGGCACCTCTTCCGCGGACGCTGCGGTGGGAGGCGGCATCCTGGCAGGATCGAGGACCTTCGCGCTCCTGGCATACTTGGTGCCCTTGTAGTCGTTGGCCAGGATCCTGGACAGGGTGCCGAACTTCTCCCGGTCACCCTTGCGGTAGGCGGAGGCCGCCTGGGAGTAGATGCCGTAGGCACGCACCTCCCTGTCCGGATTGTCCTTCGACAGGGTCTCGACGAAGGCGCCCCACTCGCCGGTCCGGTCGGCGGCCGTGAAGGCCCCCCGGGCGCTGCGCGGACTGAGGGCCCACCACGGGCTCGTGGCGGGCAGCAGGTCCAGCGCCGCGCCGATGGTCGCGGGATCCCCCTCCGCCATCATCGTGCAGAGTTCCAGGTAGCAGGCGGCCGCCAGGGCCTGGAGCTCCGGCTCCGCGCCGTCCTTCACCTCCTTGGCCAAGGCGTCCAGGTCCGCCGTCCAGTCCAGGGGCGAGCCCTTGCCCGGATTTCCGCCCTTGTCCGCCAGGCGGGCCTTGATCGCCTTCTGGTAGTTCGACTCGCGGTCCCTCTGGGCCGCGTACAGGCCGGCCAGCGCCGCCAGCCTGGCGTCCGGGCTGAGGGTCTGGGCCTCGCCCTTCAGCTTGACGGGCACCGGCGCGAGCCGCAGGTCCTGGAGGCCTTCCTCGCCCAGGAGGACGGGCACCTGGAAGGGGCGGCAGCCGCGGCCCCTCACGTCCAGGAGATAGAGGCCCGGGGCCGGCGCCCGCAGTTCGAAGCCGGGGCCCGCCTTCCGGGTCCTGGCCGTCCGGTTCTCCACGGTCTTCGACGGAAAGAGCTCCTCCCTCTGGGACATGGGAACGAGGCCGAGGGTGGCGGGGAGGGGCTTGCCGGCCTGGTTCACGACCAGGCCGTGGATCGCGGGACCTTGCACGGCGGAAGGCGGGGCGAGGACGACGAGGGCGGCGGGGGCCAGGACAACGGGCAGCACGGGCATCTCCTGGATGAAAATCCCAGAATACCCTGAAAGCATTGGAGGCTGCTTTCAAAATGGCTGCGCGCCAGCGTGGCGAAGCCCGCGGCCGCGCTACATCAGGTCCTTCAGCAAGGCCTCCCCGCGGGGCCATTCCCCATGGCCGGAAGCGGTATTGATGTGCCCGCAGGGCCCGAGATCCGTGAAGCGGCTGTTCCATGCTTCCGCGAAGGCCCGGGAGCGTTCGAGGGAGGTGTACGGATCGTTGCTGGATGCCACCACGTGGCTCGGGAAGGGCAGGCCGAAGAGGGGGATGGGCGCGAAATCCTCCAGGACGGCCAGGGTGCCGGCGCGTTCCACGTCCACCGGGGCGACCAGCAGCGCGCCCTGGATGGGGTGCAGGTTGAAGCGGGCCCAGTGGACGACCGCGAGGCATCCCAGGGAGTGGGCCACCAGGAGGGGGGGCGTGAACTGGCCGGCCTCCCGGATCGCGGAGTCCAGGGCTTCCACCCAGTCCGCCCGGTGAGGGAAGTCCCAGTTGGGCATCTCGACCCGCTTGGCGTCGTGCAGGTTGGACTCCCAGAAGCTCTGCCAATGGCCTGGGCCCGAGCCCTGGTAGCCGGGGATGAGGAGGATGGGGCGCATGGCTTTTCCTCGAGTGGGAGATTTCGCCCCCCATTCTGAGGAGGTTCACGAATTTTGTCAGCGGAATTGACCTTCCGGAACCGCCTCACTCGCCGATGATCTTGATCAGGACGCGCTTGTCGCGCCGGCCGTCGAACTCGCCGTAGAAGATCTGTTCCCACGGTCCGAAGTCGAGCTTCCCGCCGGTGATGGCGACCACGACCTCCCGCCCCATGATCTGGCGCTTGTGGTGGGCATCCCCGTTGTCTTCTCCGGAACGGTTGTGCAGGTACCCACCGCGGGCGGGGTCGCATCCAGGGTTGAAGGGCGCAAGGGACTCCAGCCAGCGCGTGTAGTCATGGTGGAGCCCCGGCTCGTCGTCGTTGATGAAGACCGAGGCCGTGATGTGCATCGCGTTCACCAGGCAGAGTCCCTCGCGCACGGCGCTCTCGGCGACGGCCTGCTGGACCTCCCGGGTGATGTTGACGAAGCCTGTCCGGTCCTGGAGATGGAGGGTCAAGGTCCTGCGGTGGGATTTCACGGCGGTCGGCCTCCAGCGGTCGGGGAAGGGTTCAGGCCTGGCCGGGATACAGGAGCTTGCGCAACGCGACCCGGTTGACCTTCCGGTTCCCGGTGGTGGTCACGGGGAATTCCTCGAGGGCGGCGAAGCGGACCTGGCCGTAGTCCCGGAGTTCAGCTTCCAGGCGCTCCATCTCGCTCTGCGTGAACGAGCGGTCGGACTCCATCGCGATCGTGATCTCGTTCTGGCCGGCCGCGTCGAGGCCCGAGAACAGGCAGACGGCCCTGGCTCCCAGCTTCTCCTGGAGGCTCAGCTCGAGCGGTGCGGCGGCGAGCTTCTTGCCGCGGAAGTTCAGCACGTCGGTGCTCCGGCCCAGGACCCGGATCCCTCCGTCCTCCCGCCTCACCGCCATGTCGCCAGGGTAGAAGCAGCCGTCCCGGAACATCCGGGCGGTCGCCTGCGGATCGTCCAGATAGTGGTCGCAGTCCAGCGGCGTGAGGCGCACCCTCAGGCGGCCCTCCGTGCCGATCGGACAGGCATGGCCGTCCTCGTCGACGATCTCCAGGATCCGGCCGTTGCAGGGGCGCAGCCAGTGCATGTCCTCCACCGCCGAGACCCGGGTGTCCATGATCCGGCCGCAGAGTTCGGTGGTCCCGTAGGTGATGTCCAGGTGGTCGGTCAGGCGCGCCAGCACCGCCCGGGCCGACGTGGCCGGCAGGAACCCTCCCGCCACGACGAGGCTCCAGTGGCCGAAGGCGGGCTCCGGCGAGAGGTTCTCGCGGCACTCGAGCAGGCGGTCCACCATGTGGGGGATCAGCATGGCGTGGGTGACGCGCTGCCGGAAGAACAGCTCCGCCCAGTCGCGGCGCTGCTCGAACACGACGCACCCGCCCGCGTGCCAGACGGCCGGCGGGAACTTGAAGCCGATGGCCGTCCACATGCCCAGGTAGGCGATGTACCAGATCGTGTCGGGCGTCATGGCCTCCCAGGCGGCCCGCTGCGCGCAGAAGGCGTCCTCGTCCTTTCCGTCCAGGGAGAGCTTCTTGTAGGTGCCTGTGGTGCCCGAGGTGTAGAGGATGTGGCCTCCCTGGGGACCCCCTTCCGGCGGAGGCCCGGGAAGGGCTCCCGGCGGGATGTTCGCATAGAGGTCCATCGGCATCATGATCACCCTAGCGCCGGGCCATGGACTGTCCTTCACCATGTTCCGCTGGAGCGCATCCTGGTCGATGACGATGCCGGATACGTCCGGCAGGCCCAGCGCCTGCGCGTCCTCGATCGAGTTGACCGCCACCGTGTCCACGCCCAGCGCGTGCAGGGCCGTGACGGCGGTCCAGCCGTCGAGCAGGCTCCGGATGATGACGACGGCGGTGCTGCCGGGACGCAGGCCGGCCTTGGACAGGGTGGTCCGGACCGCCTCGATGCCCTGGGCGTACCTCGCGTAGGTCACCGTGGTGCCGTTCCAGACGATCGCCGCGTGCGCCGGAGTCCGGCGCGCCCACTCGTAGATGCGGGTGATGATCATGATCGGGAGAACCTCCAGCGTGAAGGGGCCTCGAGCGAGCCTCCGGGCGGGGGGCCCGTCGCGAACGAAGGATCCATGCGGTCTTTCTTCAGGGTTGCACCGCCACTATGATCCTGTGCCGCTGGACGGTAAAGGGGGTGCCGCAACAAGCGAACAGCCACCGGTGAAGGTGGCTGCGCGTGCTTTCGAGCTTGGTTGGGGAGGAAGGATTCGAACCCTCACCTGACAGAACCAGAATCTGTTGTCCTACCGTTAGACCACTCCCCAGAAACGGCATCTCCCAGCATAGCGAATTCCGGGCCGAAGACAAGGGCTTTGCTGCGGTCCCGGCGGCGTGGCGGTATGCTGTGCGGGGAATTACAGAGGCGATTCGACATGGCGGACACCCTCAAACTCGCGTATTTCGTCGTGATGAAGGAAGGAGCCAGCTACCTGGGGGGGCTCCTCCTCACGGACACGTCGGGCATCCCTCTGGATTTCCGCTACACCGAGCCGATCACCCCGACGAAGCTGCAGACGGTGCTCTACGGGAGGGCCCTGGAGCCGCACCTGAAGGGGGAGATCATCCAGAAGACCCTTCTCAAGGAGCTGAAGACGCCCCCGGACCTGCTGCTCCTGCCCGCCTCGGAACTGGCCGGGGGCTGGTCCGGGGAAGCCCGTTGCCCCGTGCTCTCCGTGCAGAAGACCCAGGAGCCTTCCCTCGCCAAGGCGGGGGAGGTCTTCCGCGCCTCGTCCCGGGAACTCCTCGTCCAGGTGACGGAAGGCGCTTCCCCCCTGCGGGCGATCTTCGCCAGCTTCGTGGACCTGCCGTCCCAGGACCTGGCCGCGCAGAAACTGCTGGAGGCCGGCTACCAGATGGACGTGACGGAACCTCTCGAGCGCGTCATGTCCGCGCTGCAGGCCCTCGTCCAGCCGGATTGACCATGGCGCTGGGCCGGTTCAGGGAGGCGGTGGCGGACGTGGCCGAGACCATCCGGCGGGCGTTCTCGGCCCCCGCCTGCCGGTCCATTCCGCCCGCCTTCCTGCCGCCGGAAGCCGCCGGGCTCAGGCTCCTGGAGGCGGCCTGCGCCCCGGCGGACTTCCGTTTCGAGCCCACGATCAATGGCCAGGACCTGCAGTTCCAGCCCGCCGTGAAGGAGGATCCCATGTCCTTCGAGGCGCGGCTGCGGGGCGAGACCGCCTGGGCCGCCTGGGCCGGCGGGGCGAAGTTGTGCGAGATGCCGGTCTTCCGTGTCGAGACCTGCGGACGCTTGTCGATCCCCGCACTCCCCCGCGCCGTGCCGGCGCGGCGCCAGGATCCGCCCCGGTTCAGGACTTCCGCCCTGTCCCTCCGGGATCCGCTTGCGGCCCCTCCCGTCAGGGGACTCTCCCTGCGGATCTGCCCTGCGAAGGCCCGCCGGGACCTGGCCGTGGTGCTCGGGCTGCCCATCGCGATCAGCGGCGAGGACTTCCAGCGGCTGCCCAGGGGCCTGAACATGCGCTACACCTTCCAGCTGGTGAAAGCCACGGGGGAGAACATCCGGAACCTGGAGGTGCTGGGCGTGTTCGACGTTCCGGTGAAGGGCGTCGTCTCGCTCCGCCACGACCCCAGGACCGGCCGCCTCCTGGTGAATCTCGGACCGGAGGCCGTGGGGGCGGAGCGGGGGCGCTTCATCCTCGCGCGGAAAAAGGACGATCATGGTTTCGTAAGCTGTTTCGTGGAGGCATGATGACCGACCCATCCCAGGATGGCCGCAGCGAATGGACGGATTTCCCGGATGCCCCGGATCCCACCGTGCCGCTGCACTCCTGGGGCGACATGGAAACCGCCCTGCGGGAGCGGTGTCCGGAGGACGCGGCCTCGGCCCCGAGCGAATGGGCCCTGGTGGTCTACGCCGGATCGAACCTGGGACGGGTCTTCCCCCTCGCGGCCGGGGAGAACATCATCGGGCGCTCGCCCCAGGCGCAGATCACGCTCCTGGACGAGGAGGTCAGCAGGCTCCACTCCCGGGTGAGCATGGAGCCGACCGGGACCGGGACGCACAAGCTCTTCCTGGAGGATCTGCAGTCCACCAACGGGACGTTCCTGAACGGGAGCCCCGTGACGGGCCCGAGGCTCATGCTGTCCGGCGACCGGATATCCGTGGGGAGCCACATCCTGAAGCTGGTGGCCATGGATTCGCTGGAGCGGATCTTCCACGAGACCCTCCTGGACCAGAGCACCAAGGATCCGCTGACCGGCCTGGGAAACCGCAGCGCCACCCTCGCGGAGCTCCAGAGCCGGTTCGAGCTGAGCCGGCGCCACGGCCGGCAGATCAGCGTGATCATGTGCGATCTCGACCACTTCAAGCAGGTCAACGACAAGTACGGCCACGGGGCCGGCGACATCGTCCTGGCCGGCTTCGGGGAGCGGGTCCGGCAGAACCTGCGCGGAACGGACCTGGCGGGGCGCATCGGGGGCGAGGAGTTCCTCCTGATCCTGCCCGAGACGGACAAGGACGGGGCCGCGCTCCTGGCGGAACGGCTCCGCGTCAGCCTCAGCGGCGCGCCGCACGTGCTGCCCCAGGGGCCGATCAAGGTCACGTGCAGCCTGGGCGTGGCGCAATGGCTTCCAGAGGACCGGGACGCCGGGGCGCTCCTGGGCCGGGCCGACGAGGCGCTCTACGAGGCCAAGCACCAGGGACGCGACCGGGTGGTCGTCGCGCGAACGAACCGCTGAAATCCCGGTCCCCCTGCTACGCTAGAAGGAATCCCTCCGGACACTTCCCGCGACCTCCCATGCATGCCCTGCGAGCCGACGACGAGTCGATCCCCGACCAGACGACGCAATACACCTCGATGCCGAGCCTCCGCCTCGGACTCGGGGAGGGGGACTGGGCGCTGATCCGCTATGTGGGGAATCCCCTCGGCGAGATGATCCCGTTGCAGGCTTCCGGCATCACGATCGGACGCTCCTCCGAGAACGACGTCTGCCTCCAGGAGGCGGAAGTCAGCCGGCGCCACGCCCAGATCGCCTTGTCCAAGGTCGGGGAGGCGGGCTACATGGTCCAGTTCACGGATCTGGGCTCGACGAACGGCTCGTTCATCAACGGACGGCGCATCGAGACCCCGAGGATCCCCATCGCGCTGCAGGACGGGGATGTCATCCGGGTGGGGGCGCACGCCTTCAAGCTGAAGCAGCTGGACGCCCTGGAGCGCCACTACCACGAAAGCATGATGGTCCAGACGAGCCTGGACACCCTCACCGGCGTGAACAACCGTTCCGTGGTGCTGGCCTTCCTGGAGAAGCACGCGGACCTGGCGCGCCGCCACAGGCGTCCCCTCTCGCTCATCCTGGCCGACCTGGATTTCTTCAAGGGCGTGAACGACCAGTTCGGGCACGCCACCGGGGACCTGGCCCTGCAGACCTTCGGCGCGCTCGTCATGAACCGCCTGCGGACCAGCGACCTCGTGGGTCGGATCGGAGGCGAGGAGTTCCTCATCGTGCTTCCCGAAACCCCGGGGGTGGAGGCGGCGTGCGTGGCCGAGGAACTCCGGCTGGCGCTCGCGGCCGAATCCCTGAACCCGGCGGGAGGCGGCGAGCCTTTCCACATCACCTGCTGTTTCGGGGTGGCCCAGTTCCAGGACCGCGATCTCAACGGCGGCTCCCTGCTTGCCCGGGCGGACGTGGCGCTCTACCGCGCGAAGGCGCGCGGACGCAACCGTGTGGAGCGCGAGATCTGATGCTGCTCCCCAGGATGATCGGTGGTGTTCGTGTGATGGAACGGCTGGGCGAGGGCGGCATGGCCGTCGTGCACCGGGCCCTGGATCCCTTCCGGCCCGAGCGGCCCCTTGCGGTGAAGTTCCTGCGGCCGGAGGTGGGGGCGGATCCTGAAGTGGTCACGCGGTTCCTGCGCGAGGGTGAAGTCCTGAAGGGCCTGCACCACCCGCACCTGGTGGAGGTCCACGCCTTCGGCCGGGCCGGCAGCACGCCCTTCCTCCTGATGGAACTGCTGCCCGGGGGAAGCGTGAAGGAGTGCCGCGGAGAAGCGCCCTCTCGGCTGCTCCGGCGGTTCCTCCCCGTCGCGGAGGCGCTGGGCGTGGCCCACGCGGCGGGCGTCGTCCACCGGGACCTGAAACCCTCCAACCTCCTGTTCGCGGGGGACGGGAGGCTGAAGGTCACCGACTTCGGCGTCTGCCTTTGGGAGGGCGGAGAGGGGACCCGCGTCACCAGATCCCAGATGGTGGTGGGCACGGTGGGCTACATGGCGCCGGAACAGCACGGAGATCCCAGGCGCGTCGACGCCCGCTGCGATGTCTACGCGCTCGGGGCGATCCTGTACGAATTCACCACGGGCCAGCCCTACAGCCAGGTCCTCCTGCCGCCCGCTTCCGTGCGTCCCGGTTTCCCGCCCGGACTCGCGGCGATCCTCATGCGGTCCCTCGCCGCCGACCCCGCGCGCCGGACTCCTTCCATGGCCATGCTGGGGGAGGAACTCGCCAACTGGCTCGAGACGGCCGCCGCAGCGGGCTGGGGGGAAGAGCCTCTCCCCGGCTTCCGCCCGGAGGATCTGGAGCGGCCCACCGTGGCCCGGCCGAAGTCGTCCGAAGCCGAAGGTCCGGACTTCAGGCTGGGGCCCTATCTCGACGCCCTCTGCACGGGGGGCGTGGGGTCCCGGCGGGCCGCGGCCGAGCGGCTGCTGGCCTCGGTGGAGCCCGGCGACGAGACCTTCCTGATGGACCAGCTCGCGGCGGCGCCGGAGGGCGCCAGGTTCGCGCTCGTGCAGGCCCTGGGGGGCGTCGGCACCCGGGCGGCGCTGCCCGCCCTCCGTCCCTTCCTGACGGATCCCTTCGCGAGGGCCGAAGCCGCCGAAGCCATCAGCCTCATCGCCCAGCGTCTCGGGGCGACGGAGGCGGCGCTGGCGGAACTGCGGGAACCGGGGCTGGGCTCTCCCTGGCGCTGGGCGCCGCGGGCGCGGCTGGGAGATGCCGCCTGGGCGGAAGCCCTGCTGGAAGTCTGGGACGGGCTCTCTTCCCCCCAGCGCATCCAGGCGCTGGAATCGGCCCGGCTCCTTCCCGAGGCGCTCCGCGTCCGGGTCAAGGACGGCACCTGCGACGCGCAGCGGGCCGTCGGGAGCCTTCGGCAGGCCTGGGACCTGCTCTGAACGGAAGGCGAGTCCCGCTTCCCGTCAGTTCGCCGCGGAGAAGGCGCCGACGTAGAACGCCGGGAACCGGTCCATCACCGCCCGGACGTCGGGAATGTCGTGGACGTCCCTGAAGCCCGCCGCTTCCAGGATGCGGATCCAGGCCTCGGGGGTCAGGAATCCGTGCGTGGGACGGAGATCGGGATCCGTCTCCACCTCCGTGAAGCTGGACATGAACTGGAAGATGAACTCCAGGTAGATGGGTCTGGCGAGATCCGGCTTGAGGCACTCCCCCAGGATGAGGTGCCCGCCGGGGACCAGGTGCCGCTTGAGGTCCGGCAGTGTGGAGCCCAGGCGCTTGGCCACGTGCAGCACGTTGATGCCCACGATGGCGTCGAAGGAGGATCCGGCGAGGCCCTGGTCGTCGAGGCTGCGGTTGATGTCCAGGCTGCCGAAGCTGAAGGGGATCCCGGGGGCCAGGTCCCTCAGGCCCCGCTGGGCGCGCCGCAGGAAGGTCGGCGCGATGTCCGTGAAACGGTATTCCGCGATGTTCCCGAGCTCGCCCGTGCCCGCGCAGGTCGAACCCAGGAGCTGGGCGAAGGACCCGGCTCCCCCGCCCAGCTCCAGGATGCGGAAGCTCGGCTTCAGGGAATCCCGGAGCGCGGTCAGGGCGAACTGGTTGTTCGAGCGGTAGAGGATGTTCTCGTTGCGGAAGTATTCGAGCCAGAGGGGGAACACGGCGAGATCGAAGAGGCAGGCGTCGCCGCTCCGGCCCTCCGTGAAGTAGGGTCGGATGTGGCTTCTCACGGCGTCCAGGAGATCCAGGCTCTGGAGGCATCCCGGAGCCTCCTGTGCGGCGAGGGCCCGCAGTTCCTGGAGATCCAGCGAGGGCGAGCCGTCCAGGCGGTATCTCGACCCCTCCCGGACCAGCATGTCCTTTTCGGCCAGGAACCGCAGGATCCATTCCGCAGGGACCTTGGAGGGGGGGCGGAATCCGGCCAGCAGCTCGTCCGCGGAGGCTCCCCGGCGGAGGGGCTGTTCCCAGCCCAGGTCGAAGCCGAGGCTCAGCGCCGTGCGGGCGGTGTAGAGATCGGAGACGGCGTGGAGAACGCGGAACGGCTTCGAGAAGAGGCTCTCGCCGCCGCAGTCCCGCGGCAGCAAGCGACCCAGGGCCTCGAGAGAAGGATCCTCCCGACAGTCCCGGGCCAGAGCCTCGAGCGTCATTCCATCATTTCGCTGATGCTGCGGCCGCCGTGGATCCTGAGGATGGCATCCCCGAACATCGCGGCCGTGGAAAGGACCTTCAGGTTGGGCAGTCCGGCGCGTTTTTCGGCGCTCACGGGAATGGTGTCCGTGACGACCAGTTCGTCCAGTTCCGCGGTCTGCAGCGTCTCGATGCACTTGCCGGAGAAGACGGCATGGGTGACGCCCACGCGCACCTTCCCGGCCCCGAAGCTCTTGAGGATGCGGGCAGCCTCCCGGATGGAGCCGCCGGTGGCGATCTCGTCGTCGAAGATGATGCAGTCCTTGCCCTTGACTTCTCCGATGAGCGCGACGCTCTGGGCCTTCTCCGTGTCGTCGAAGCGGCGCTTGTCGATGATGGCCATGGGCAGGCCCAGGCGCTTGGCGAAGTGGCCCGCGACCTTGGCGGCGCCCGCGTCCGTGGCGACCACCGCGGAGTTGGAGATGTCGGAGGTCCGGAAATAGTTGGTCAGGATCGGCGTGGCGAAGAGCTGGTCCGCCGGCGTGCGGAAGAATCCCAGGATCTGGGGCGCGTGGAGGGTCATGGTGAGCACCCGGTCCGCGCCCGCCGTCTGCAGGAGGTCCGCCATCAGCCTCGCGGTGATGGAGATGCGGGCCTCGTCCTTCTTGTCGCTGCGGGCGTAGGGATAGTAGGGCAGCACGGCCGTGATCCTGCCGGCCGAAGCGTACTTCAGCGCGTCGATGAGGATCAGCAGCTCCAGGAGGTTGTCGCTCACCGGAGGACAGCTGGTCTGGATCACGAAGACATCCGCCTCGCGCACGTTCTCGTCGATCTTCACCTTGATGTTCTCGTTGGAGAACCGCGTCGATCTCACCTTGCACAGGGACAGGCCCATGTGGTTCGCGATGCCTGCCGCCAAGTCAGGATGACTGGAGCCCGATATGACTTTCATTTCGCCAAACATATTCTCCCCGTTCGAACAAGTGTAACCGGGGACGGAAACCCATGGGGAGTCCGGAGGCCTATCGATCCGCACGACGAGGGCGGAAAGGGAAATAAACGATCCGGATCCTCGCGGATTCTGCAGCGTTCCCGCAATGAACCAGGAAATTTGCACGCATCTTTCGATGCGCGGATGGCCCGGGCCTCAGGGGGCGATGATCCTGCCGCGGAAGGCGGAGCGGGGCAGGGGGCCCCAGGCCCGTCCATCCCGGCTTTCCCGGCGATTGTCGCCCAGCACCAGGATGCCGGTCCCGGTCTCCCAGGGACCGGCATCCCCTCGGTCGAACTGCCGGAGGTAAGGCTCCTGCATGCGCCGTTCCCCGAGATACATCTCGCCGTCCCGCTGCTCCAGGTGCTCACCCGGAAGGCCCAGCACCCGCTTGATGGCGGGGCCATCCGGCGATTCGACCAGCCAGACCTCGCCCCGGGCGGGGGACCCCGCGCACCAGGCCCGGAGGGCGAGACGGAGGGACCCGGACCTCAGGGTCGGCTCCATGCTGTGCCCCGCCACCCTGAGGGGGTGGACGAACGCCAGCGGCAGGAGCGCGAAGGCCAGCGCCGCGGCCGGGATCCAGGGCCTCATCGGGGGGACTTCGCGGCGATGCGGCAGCCCCGCCCGTCGGTCAGGGCCACCTCCACGAGGCGAGCGGGGGCGGGCACCCCGGGGGCGAGTTCCTCGAGGAGTCGCCGGGCGAGATCCGCGGGACCTCCCAGGCCGGCCTCCGAAAGCAGCCGGCCGCGCAGGGGGGCGAGGCGACGGTCCAGGGCGGCCTCCAGGTCCCTGAAGTCCATGACGACGTCCAGGGCATCGAGGCCCTTCCGCTCCGTGACGACCTCGACCCGGTAGTCGTGGCCCTCCCAGGATCCGTCCGCGGAGCGGAAGACCACGGAGAGCGGACGTTCCACCGCGGCCTGGAAGTAGAGATCGGATTTCTCCGGAGCCATCGCATCCACCTTCCCACCAGGATGCCCCATCCCGGGACGGACTGGCTCGGGAAACTGCAGGGACCGGCGCTCCGCGCTACACTTGACGGTTCGCTGGTTCTTGGAGAAGCCCATGCATGATTTTTCGACACAATCCGCTCGTCCGGGCGTCGATCGGGAAGAACTCGAGTTCGATGTCCTGTTCGTGGGGGGTGGGCCCAGCAACTTGACCGCGATGTGGCGCCTGCTCGATCTTCTCGAGGCCCGGAACAAGTCCGGGGAAGGCCGGAAGCTCGAAGGGCTGACCATCGGTCTCATCGAGAAGGGGGACGAGATCGGGGATCACGCCTTCTCGGGCGCCGTCCTGGACCCGAGGGCCCTGCGGGAATTGTGCCCCGACTACCTGGAACGGGGATTTCCGTCGGAAGGGGAGGTGGCGCAGGAGGAAGTCTGGCTCTTCACGGGGGAGCGCCGGGGGTTCAAGGCCCCCATCCCTCCTCCCTACTTCAGGAATCATGGCAACTGCATCGTCTCGCTCTCCAGGATGGTCCGGTGGATGGCCGCCCAGATCGAGCAGCGGGAGATCCCCGGGGTGGACGTCATGCTGCTGCCCGGGTTCCCGGCGATCCACGTGCTGTGGGAGGACGAACCCGACGGGAAGCCCCGGGTGGCCGGGGTCCAGACCGCGGACAAGGGCGTCGGCGCGGATGGTTCGCCTAGGCCCAATTTCGAGCCTGGGAACCGCCTGAAGGCCAAGGTCACCGTGTTCGGGGAAGGCCCTCGGGGCCATCTGGCTCGGGAACTCGAGGCCGTGCTCGGCCTCCAGGCGCAGGCGGCGAATCCCCAGCTCTACGAGATGGGCGTCAAGGAAGTCTGGGAGGTTCCCGCAGGGCAAGTTCCCGACGGATTCGTGCTGCACTCCACCGGATGGCCGCTCGGGAAAGGGGAATCGGGAGGCTCCTTCCTCTACAAGCTGTCGGGGGACCGGGTCGCGGTCGGCTGCGTGGTCAGCCTGGACACGAAGGATCCCTTCGCGGACGCCCACCTGGCGCTCCAGAAACTCAAGGGTCAGGCGCGCATCGCCGGCCTTCTCAAGGACGGCAAGCTGCTCCAGTACGGCGGGAAGGCCCTGGCCATCGGCGGCTGGCATTCGCTTCCGAAGCTCGCCTTCCCGGGCGGGATGCTCGTGGGGGACGCGGCGCAGATGGTGAACGCGGCGCGGCTGAAGGGGATCCATACGGGCATGAAGGGCGGTCTCTGCGCCGCGGAAACCATCCTGGCGGCCCTGGTGGAGGAGGACTTCGGGGATGCGTCCCTCATGCGGTATTCCCGCGCCTTCCTCGAATCCTGGGCGGGACGGGAATTGAGGGAGACGAGGAACTTCCATCACGCCCTCTCGGACGGGCTCTCCCTCTGGGCGGCCCTCAGGCTCGGCATCGCGCTGGCCGCCGGGGGCTGGATGCCCGGGGACCCGTTGACCTGCGGGGACGACGCTGGCCGCACCCAGCGCGTCGAGGCGTTCTATGGCAAGGCCGGCCTCAGGCGGAGCGACCTGGACCCCGGCGTGAAGTTCGACGGCGTCCGGTTCATCCAGAAGCTGGACGACGTCTACCAGTCGGGAGCCATGCACGACGAACACCAGCCGCCCCACCTGAAGATCGTCCGAGGGAACGAGGTCTGCGCGGCCTGCTGGGAGACGAACGGCGCCCCCTGCACGGCCTTCTGCCCCGCGCAGGTCTACGAGATGCATCCCGACGAGCAGGGCCGGGTCGGGAAGGTGGACATCGCCTTCTCGAACTGCGTCCACTGCAAGACCTGCGACATCAAGTGCCCCGAGCGGAACGTCGTCTGGACGCCCCCCGAGGGCGGCGGCGGACCGAAATACTCCCTGTGCTGAAGCCTCCCGGTGTACGCTGCTCCTGCCTGGATGGACCCCGCCGATGCCCCTTGATCCACGACTTCTCGCCATTCTTTGTTGTCCGGCCGAATTCCGGGGGGAACCCTGCCACGGGGACCTCGAGGAGCTGCCCGAAGGCCTGAGGTGCACCTCCTGCGGCCTCCTGTACCCCATCCAGGACGGGATTCCGGTGATGCTCCCCGAGGAGGCGGTCCGGACGGACGAAGACGGGAAGGGGAGGGAGGACCGATGAGACTGGATCGGAGCCAGGCCGAAGCGCTGCTCGCCGGGATCCGCGGCCTGAAGGTGGTGGTGCTCGGGGACCTGATGCTGGACGAGTACCTCTTCGGGGAGGTGAACCGCATCTCGCCGGAGGCGCCGGTTCCGATCGTCCGGGTAGTCCGGGAGAGGGCGGTGCTCGGAGGCGCAGCCAACGTGGCGGCCAACCTCAAGGCGGTGGGAGCCGAGCCCGTGGTCGTGGGGACGCTCCAGGACGACCTGGCCGGGGAGCGCCTGCTGCGCCTCCTCGTGGGGCTGGACATCCATTCCGAAGGGGTGGTGCTGGATTCCAGGCGCCCGACCATCATCAAGACCCGGGTCATCGGGCAGCAGCAGCAGATGCTGCGCATCGACCGCGAGGAGCCGGGGGACCTGGACGAGGAGGCCGTCGACGGCCTGCGCGCCAGCCTGGAGAAGGCCATGCAGGGGGCCGATGCCCTGATCATCTCCGACTACGCCAAGGGCGTGGTGGGCCCTTGCGTGATGAACAGCGTGCGGGACCTGTGCCTCCTGAAGAGCCTTCCGTGGATCGTGGACCCCAAGCCGAGCCACCGCGATCTCTACCACGGCGCGACCTTGATGACGCCCAACACCAAGGAATTGAGGGAACTCACGAACCTGCCGGCCAGGACTGACGAGGAAGTGGCCAAGGCCGGGAAGCTGCTGGCGGAGGACCTGGGACTGGCGGGCCTGCTGGTGACCCGCAGCGAGAAGGGCATGGCCCTCTTCGCCCCGGATGCCGTCCACCGGAGCCCCTGGTTCATCCCCACGGAGGCCCAGGAGGTCTACGACGTCAGCGGCGCGGGGGACACGGTGATCGCCGTCTTCGGCGCGGCCGTGGCCGCAGGGGGGGACTGGAAGGACGCCGCCATGCTCGCCAACGCGGCGGCCGGGGTCGTGGTGAGCAAGATGGGCACCGCGACCGCGACCCCCGCGGAGATCCTCGCGCACTACCAGGCGCAGGAGGCGATCTAGCGATCCCTATTTCGCCAGTTCGAGGCTGAGGTAGAAGTGCGTTCCCAGGGGCAGCCGCTCGGTCACGCGCGTGAAGTTGAGATCGAAGGTCTCCGTGTCGCCCGGGCTGATGGAACCGACCCGGGTGCCGCCCGTGGCCACGCCCAGCAGGCGGTCCTCGGCGTCGAAGACGGCCACCGCGAAGCCGGGGGCCCGGGGCAATTTGGACGTGTTCGTGACTTCGACCTGGGCGCGCGCCCCGAAATCCGCGCCCTTGAGGGGCCAGGAACGCACCTGCCGGCGGTTGAAGAAGATGCTGTTCACCTTGAGGCCATCCACCTCGACGTGGAGAGGCAGCAGGGTGTCCCACTTGTAGGCGAGCTTCTGGCTGTGGAAGCTGAGCGGCTTGAGGTCCTTGGGCGCGGCCTGCGTGGGGGCCGCGGCCGCCTGCGCGGGCGGGGGCACCGCCGCAGGCGTCTGGAGACCGAGCAGGACTGGAAGGAGGAATGCGCACGACATGATCAACCTCGATGGAAGAGACTGCCGAAGAGCCCGCGCTTGGCGGGGGTGGCGGCGGCCTGCTGGGAGGTGGCCGACGCCTGGGCCTGTTGGCCGGCGGGGGCCTGCTGCCGGCGGATGCGGTCGAAGACGGGCCGGAGCGAGGGGATCTTGCCGGCCTCGATCCAGTTCTCGCTGAACTGCCTGGCCACCATGTGGAAGTCCTGGACGCGCCCCTGCTCGATCCAGGTCGTGAGCTGTTCCATCGAGACGTTGCTGTAGACCTCCTGGCCCACCTGGAGCTTGAGGAGGGTGGTGTCGGCTTCGGGAAGAGGCTGGGCCGCCGCGGGCCGCGAGACCGGCGCGGGGGGGTGGACGACGGGGGCGGGAACCGGGACGGAGGCGGCCTTCATGGCCGAGGCGATCTCGTCGTGCGTAAGCTTCATGGTGCTGGAGGTGGACCGGGAGGGCTCCCCTTCCGGTCTGGGCGCCTCGGGTTCCGCCGGGGGGAGGGGCTCCGTCCCGGTTCCCTTGACGCCCACCCCTCCGAGGGTGGAGTCCAGGGCGTTCAGGGTGGCTTCCACGTCCATCTGGGTGGCGGAGCGGCCGGCGCTCCGCCTTTCCTGGCGCGCCTCGACGGGGGGCAGGCCCCCGAGGAGCTTCGCGATGGCGTCCTTGGCCGAGGTGTAGCCCCCCGTCGTGGCGTCGAACTCGGAGGCTTCCCGACCCTCTTCGGTCGGCGTCTCCGGATGGACCTGCTCGCCCTCCACGACCAGCGTCTTTTCCAGGATTTCCTCCTCGGCTCCCTCCAGGTCGCCCAGGGTCAGGCTCGGCGTGAGGTCCTCGAGGGAAGGCGCCGGAGCCGCGACTTCCTCGAGGGTCGGAGTGGATGCCTCCTCGAGGACCGGGGCGGCAGCCTCCTCCTTCTCGGGAGCCAGGTCCAGGAGATCCTCCGGACCGATGCCCACCTCTTCGGCGACGGGACCAGCCTGGGCCGTCAGCCTCTGGACTTCCCGCTCGATGCTGAAGATGGTAGAGCAGCGGAAGCAGAGAGCCCTGCGGATGCCGCTCCTGACCCGGGAGGCCTTGAGGCCGTAGTGGGCTGAACAGGTTGGGCAATGTACGGATTCGAGCACGGTCATCTCCGGAGACATTTGAGACAAAGCATAGGCACATTTCCTTGAATTTGCAGCCCGGCTGTCCCCGGCCCGCAGCGGTTATCCTGTTTCCACGGAGACTGGAGGTCGGCTTGGCGGGCGTGTTCATCACCATGGAAGGCGTGGAAGGTTCGGGGAAATCCACCCAGGTCCAGCGGCTCGCCCGGCGGCTCGAGGAAGCGGGGCTGCCGCTGGTGGTCTCCAAGGAGCCCGGAGGCACGAGCCTGGGCCGGGAGCTCAGGACCCTGCTCCTCGCGCCCCACGCCAGCGGCGAGTCGTGGTGCCCGAAGGCCGAGCTCCTGCTCTTCTACGCGGACCGGGCCCAGCATCTCGCCACCGTCGTGCGCCCCGCGCTGGCGGAGGGCAAGGTCGTGCTGGTGGACCGTTTCGAGGATTCCTCCTGGGCCTACCAGGGAGCCCAGGGCGTGGCCGAAGCGGACCTGGCACGCCTGCGGGAAGTGGTCCTGGGCGCGTTCAGGCCGGACCTGACGCTGGTGCTCGACATGGATCCCGAGGCCTCCCTCGAGCGCGTGGACGCGAGGAACGCGCGCCTGGGCGCATCCTTCAACGAAACCCGTTTCGACCAGGAGGCCCTGGAGTTCCATCGGAAGGTCCGGCAGCGCTTCCGGGAGATGGCCGGCAGGGAACCCGGCCGTTTCCTGGTGGTTCCCGCCCAGGACGGGCCCGACGCCGTGGCCGCGGCCATCTGGGATCGCGTCTCGGCCTTCCTCGAGGGGCGCGGATTCAAGGTGGCGTGATGTTCGATGCTTCCATCAAGGGCCATGCGGCGATCCGCCGGAACCTCCTGGAGCGGCTGCGGGACGGGAAGCTGCCTGGAGCCATGCTGCTCACGGGCCCCGACGGGATCGGCAAGCGGCGCGTGGCCATGGAGCTTGCGCAGCGGGAGCTGTGCTTCCGGCGCGACGCCTGCGGGAAGTGCGGCGGGTGTGCGCCCTTCAGGCAGGAACCTCCGCCCGCGGAGCTGCCGAACCTCCTCAGGATCGCGCCCGAGGGGAAGGCGGGCCTCATCCGCGTCACGGTCATCCGGGAGGACGACCTGGTGGAGGGCGGCGTCATCCGGTGGGCCCACCAGGCGCCGCCCCCCGGCTGCCACCGGTGGATCCTGGTCGAGGATGCCCACCGCCTGAACGGCGCCTCGGCCAACATGCTGCTCAAGACCCTCGAGGAGCCCCCGCCCGGCACCCACTTCCTGCTGGTCACGCACCGGCCCGAGGCCACGCTCCAGACCATCCGTTCGAGGTGCGAGCGCCTGGGCTTCAGCCCCCTGGAGGACGAGGACGCCTGGGCCGTGGCCGTGGAAGCCGGGTGGGGTCCGGAGGATCGGGACCGCTGGACGGCCCTGTCGGCGGGGACGCTCCGCTACCTCGAACCCCCCGCCTTCGCCAGGGCCGTGGAACAGCTGGAGGCCTGGCTGGCGCTGGCGGATGGCGGCACCTTCGCGGACGCCGGGAAGGCCCTCCTGCCCGAGAAGAACGCGGCCGCGGCCCAGAGCGAACAGATGGCGCAGTGCCTGGAACTCCTCCTGCGCGTCCTCGCGGACGTGGCGAGGCTGAGGGAGGGGAAGGCGCTCCGCCTGGCGCCCTGGCGCAGCCGCCTCGAGGCCGTCGCCGGCTCGGAGCTCCAGCCCAGGAAGGTCATGGACCTGGTCTTCGGCGCCCTGCGTCACCTGGCCAGGAATCCCTTCGCGGAATCCCTGCTGCGGGAAGTGGGCCTCATGCTCAAGCCCACCTAGGTCGCCAGCGCGACCCGCCCCTTGCCGTCCTCCTTGGCCTGGAACAGGGCCCGGTCGGCCCGCTCCAGGAGATGCTCGGCGCCGTCGGCGTGGGCCGGGTAGGCGGCGATGCCGATGCTGACGGAGACGGGCACCCGCTGGCCGTTGATGATCACGGGGGCTTCCTGGAGCTTGCGGATCAGGCGGTCCCCGAGCTTGGCGGCCCCCGCCGCCGAGGTTCCAGGGATGACGATGCAGAACTCGTCCCCCCCGTAGCGGTAGAGGCGGTCCTGGGCCCGGATGATGCGCTGGGCCTCGATGGCCACGGTGGTGAGCACCCGGCTGCCCGTCGGGTGTCCATATTGGCTGTTGAGGGCCTTCAGGTTGTCCACGTCCAGGAACAGCAGGGAAACGGATTCCCCCCGGGCGGCCGCCTCGCGGATGGCCTTGGGCAGCTCGACCTCCAGGCAGCGGCGGTTGTTGGCCACGGTGAGGTCGTCCTTGAAGGAGAGGGCCAGGCTCTTCTCCAGGTTCCAGGCGTTGATGATCAAGTTCTCCACTTCCTTGATCCAGCCGAGGAAATGGGCGGCTTCACCCTTCGGCTCGCGGAGCCTCAGGATCCCGACCTGCTCGTCCCGGCAGATCAGCCAGGCGTTCCCTGTCCGGACCAGGGAGGCCGCTTCGGAAAGGCTCACGGGGGCCTCGGGATAGCCTTCCCCGCAGCGCTGGAAGAAGACGTTGTCCTGCCGGATCCAGATGGCGCCCTGCTTGGCGCCGGAGATCTGGATGGCCCGGATCAGGACGAGGCGGAGGAGCTCGTCCAGGGTCGCCAGGTGCATCATCTGCCTGAGCCAGCCCTCGGTCCCGAGGTCCCTTGTCCGCAGGTGCTCGAGGGCCTCCCTGACCGTTTCCAGGGAGGTACTCCGGCGCACGACCCAGCCGGGCCGGCGGGAGAGGACCTCGCTCACCTCCTCGGGCGTCGCGTCCTGGACCCACCACAGGATCTCCTCCCCGATGGGGGGGATCCACCCGGGGTGCGGCCGGTCGGAGACCAGGATCAGCGTCCCCTCCCCTGGGCCCTCCTTCACCGAGAAACCCCACTGGTCGAGCGCATCCCGCAGGCGGCGGGAAGTCTCCGATGGCTGTGGGTCGCACCAGAACACCTCGGACATCCCCGCTCCTCAACTCAAGGCGGCATCGAGCCGCGCGGCGAGTCTTTCCAGGTGGGCTTCCATGAGCTCCAGGGCGGCGGTGGAATCCTTGCCGCCGCGCTCGGCCCGCACCCAGCGTTTCAGGAGCGTCAGGGTCTGCGCGTCGCGGACGCCCAGGGGCTTGGTCGTCTGGATCAGGCGGTGGGAACACCGGCTGCGGTCCGGGGTGTCCAGGCCGAGCGCCCGGAACTGTCCGCAGAGCTTCAGGGCCTCCCGCGCCGTGGTCAGGTCCAGGCGGATGAGGGGGACCCTGGTGTTGATGCGCAGCAGGAAGACGTCCAGGAACCGGAGCAGCTCCTCCACCTGCTCGGCCCCGTCCTTCAGGGCCGCGAGGATGTCCGCCGGGGCGTCCAGGGTCCGGGTGAACTGCTGGGTCAGCCTGTCGAACTCCTGGCGATCCTGGCTGCGGATCAGCAGGAACTCCGGACTGCGGCGGAAATCCAGGAACCGGTTCTGGGTCTGTCCCAGGGTCAGGGCCAGCCTGGGCCAGTCCTGCAGTTCCAGGTGCAGCTGGATCTGCTGGAGGACGGGATCCAGGTGCTCCCAGAGCCGGTGGAGGCGCTGGCGGAGGCGGTCTCCTTCCTCGGTGAGGGAACGGGAATCGGGGAACAGCCGCTGCCGCAGGGCCGGGGAGAAGAGTCCGGCCAGGTCCGCCATGAGCTGCTGCTGGTGGCTGATCAGGAGTGCCTTGAGGTTGTCCAGGGTGCCGGCGAGCAGGTCGGCGTCGTTGCCCGAAAGGGACTGCTGGAGCAGGCTCCGGATGGTGGCCTGGTCCTGGAGGAGTGAGAGCACCGCCTGCCGCAGGAAGGCGCCCAGGAGCAGGGCCTCCTCGGCCTCCTTCGGCAGGTGCTCGGCGACCCTCGGGTGATAGACCCGGTCCGCCAGCCGTCCGAGTTCCGCTTCCAGGACGTAGAAGGTCGGCACCATCGCGTAGCGCTCCTGGACGGAGGCGTTGGCGGCGGGTTCGGTGCGCTCCACCAGGCTGAGCATGGTCAGGTGGCTGGCCAGGGCCTTGGCGACGATCCTGAAGGCGGAGGGGTGTTCCTGCCGCAGCTGCTTGAGCAGGTCGCGCACCTCCCCGGAGAGGCCCTTCTCGAGGAGCCGATCCTCGACCCTCGGCAGGGACCATCCGAGATGGTTCCACAGCCACTGAAGGCTCCCCCTCACCTGCTCGACCGCGGGCCAGTGGATGCCCCGGTCCAGGGGCCGGAACAGTGTCATGCGGAGGTTGGCGATGACGTGCTGGACCAGGAGCAGGGGCTCTGCCCGCCGCCGGGTCTCCTCGGGCAGGGCGCCCTCCAGGAGGGTCTCCAGCTTCCGGATGGCCTCCAGGGGCCGTCCCGAGCCCGTCTGGAGGGAACGGTTGAGGGCCTTCATCTGCTGGTTGAGGCGGGCCGTGAGGTCGGGGCCCTCTTCCTGGCCTCCCAGGTCCTGGAAGATCTCGCGGAATCGGTCCCGGCCCTCGGTGAGGAAATCGGACCAGTGCTTCTGGAGGTAGGGCTCCTCCTCCGAGCCGAGGGAGGTGGCCATGGTCCGGAGCGAGGCGATCAGGTCCAGCAGGTGGATGACGCGTTCCGGTTCCCGGTGCTGGTCGAGGAGGTCGTGGCGGGCGGCCTCGGCCAGCGACTGGAGGCTGGTCAGGCTGTGGAGGAGCACCATGCCCATCGCCTGCCGGACCTCTCCGAGCCGCTTGTCGGAGAACTGGTTCAGGAAGGCCAGGAAGAGGCCGAAGGAACGCCGCAGCTTCGTCAGGTGGACGGACGCGTCCTCCGGGGGACCGGCGGCGGGAGGGGCCTCGGCCCTCGGTTCCAGCTCGCCGTCCCCGATCCGGAGGATTTCGTCCAGCAGGTCGAGGTCCTGCCTGGAAAGCCGTTTTTCCCGGATGAGTTCACGGGCCTGGTCCAGACGTCGATTTACCTCGCTCAAGGGGGGCATGCTCCCAAGGATAACCTCCCTGGAGCAACTGGCTAGTGGGGGCCGACGAAGAGGGGAACGCTTCCCGGAACGGACGTCCGGACCGCGGGGGGAGGCCGACGATTCTTTGTTTTTTCCGGGCGGCCTGGGATATATCGGATAAATTCTGAGGTGGTAGACTTTTATCCCCCCCTCGGAGGCAAACATTGGCTAGCAAGCTCGGTGAAATGCTTGTCAAGGCTCAGTTGATCACTGAGGCGCAGCTGGAGGATGCCATCAAGATCCAGCGGCGCGAGGGCGGGAAGCTCGGCAGCATCGTCGCGAGGCAGGGTTTCTGTTCGGACCAGGACATCGTCAGCTTCCTGGGCATGCAGTACGGCGTGCCCGCCGCCGACCTGGACCAGTGGCCCGCCATCGAGCCCAGCGTGGTCGCCCTGGTGCCGGCGGAGCTGGCCAACAAGCACAAGGTGCTCCCCCTGCAGCGTTCGGGGAACGTCCTGACGCTGGCCATGTCGGACCCCACCGACATCTTCGCCATGGACGACGTCCGGTTCCACACCGGCTACAACATCGATCCCGTGGTGTCCTCGGAGATGGGGCTCACCCGGGCCATCGAGCGCTACTACGGCGGTTCCAGCGCCCTGCGGCTGAGGGACGACCAGGCCCGCCGGGTTCCCCAGCCCAGCCGCGCGGCGCCGCTGCCCGGGCCGGAACCCGGAAGCATGAACTTCAACCGGGCCGCCTTCGAGGAGGCGGCGGACGAGGCCCTGGATCTCAAGGGCCTGGAAGAGGAACTCGAGGGGACCGAGACGCAGTACGAGAGCCTCCAGGACGACGAGGAGAACATCAACGCCAACGCGCTCCTGCGGGGCAGCGAGGAGGCGCCGGTGGTCCGCCTGGTGAACATGGTGCTCATCGACGCCATCCGGAAGGGCGCCTCGGACATCCACCTCGAGCCCTACGAGAAGCACTACCGGATCCGGTTCCGCATCGACGGCCTGCTCCAGGAGGTCATGCGGCCGAACATCAAGCTGAAGGACCCGGTCACCTCCCGCATCAAGATCCTCGCCAAGCTCAACATCGCGGAGAAGCGCCTCCCGCAGGACGGCCGCATCAAGCTGCGGGTGAACCTGGGGGGGCAGGCCAAGGTCATCGACTACCGGGTGAGCGTGCTGCCCACGCTCTTCGGCGAGAAGATCGTGCTGCGGCTGCTGGATTCCGACCAGCTGATGCTCGACCTCACCAAGCTGGGGTTCGAGCCCGAGAGCCTGACGCAGTGGGATCGCCAGATCCAGAAGCCCTACGGGATGGTGCTCGTGACGGGGCCCACCGGCTCAGGGAAGACCAATACCCTCTACTCGTCCATCGCCAAGCTCAACCAGGTGGACGTGAACATCATGACGGCCGAGGACCCGGTGGAATTCAACTTCGCCGGAATCAACCAAGTCCAGATGAAGGAGCAGATCGGGCTGAACTTCGCCGCCGCCCTGCGGTCCTTCCTGCGCCAGGATCCCAACATCATCCTGGTGGGCGAGATCCGCGACTTCGAGACGGCCGAGATCGCCATCAAGGCCTCCCTGACCGGCCACCTGGTGCTCTCGACCCTGCACACCAACGACGCGCCCAGCACCATCAGCCGCCTCATGAACATGGGGGTGGAGCCTTTCCTGGTCGCGACCTCCGTCAACATCATCTGTGCCCAGCGGCTCGTCCGGCGCATCTGCCCCAGCTGCAAGCAGCCCGATCCACACCAGCCCCCCAGCGAAGCCCTCCTGAAGGTCGGGTTCACGGAAGAGGAGGTCAACCGCGGCGTCACGATCATGAAGGGGATGGGCTGCGAGGTGTGCGGCAAGAGGGGCTACAAGGGCCGCGTCGGGCTTTATGAGGTCATGGAAATGTCCGAGACTGCCAGGGACATGATCCTGACGGGTGCAAGCGCGATCGAATTGCGGGAACAGGCGATCAAGGACGGCATGATTACACTCCGGCGTTCCGGATGCCGAAAGGTCTTGGATGGTGTCAGCACCATCGAGGAAATCATTCGCGAGACGGTACTCTAGTAAAGGAGAGCGCATATGGTCGAAACCGCTGCGAACTACGCCGTTCCTCTCCAGCAGCTCCTCAAGACGATGGTCGAGTATGGCGGGACGGATCTCCACATCACGACGGATTCCGCCCCCCAGGTCCGGATCGACGGTCGCATGGTGCCTCTCAAGCTGCCCCCCCTGGATGCGTCCCAGACCCGTTGGCTCTGCTACAGCGTCATGACGGACCAGCAGAAGCACCGGCTCGAGGAGGACTGGGAGGTGGACTTCTCCTTCGGCCTCCAGGGGATCTCACGCTTCCGGGCCAACGTGTTCAACCAGCGCGGCGCCACCGCCGGGTGCTTCCGGACCATTCCCGAGGACATCCGCTCCTTCGAGCAGCTGGGTCTTCCCGGCATCGTCCAGTCCCTGTGCGAGAAACCCCGGGGCCTGGTGCTGGTCACGGGCGTGACGGGATCCGGCAAGTCCACGACGCTGGCCGCCATGATCGACTACATCAACGAGCGGGAGCCCCTGCACATCCTCACCATCGAGGATCCGGTGGAATACGTGCACAAGCACAAGCGGTGCCTGGTGAACCAGCGGGAGATCCACGCCGACACCCACAGCTTCAAGAAGGCCCTCCGCTCCGCCCTCCGCGAGGACCCCGACGTCGTCCTGGTGGGCGAGCTGCGGGACCTGGAGACCATCGAGTCCGCCCTGACCATCGCGGAGACCGGCCACCTGACTTTCGGGACCCTGCACACCAACTCCGCCGTCCAGACCATCAACCGCATCATCGACGTCTTCCCGGCGCACCAGCAGCCCCAGGTGCGGGCCCAGCTCTCCCTCGTCCTGGAAGGGGTGCTCTGCCAGTCCCTGATTCCCAAGGCCAGCGGGAAGGGTCGGGCCCTGGCCATCGAGGTCATGGTCCCCAATCCGGCCATCCGCAACCTGATCCGGGAAGACAAGATCCACCAGATCTATAGCTCCATGCAGACTGGGCAGTTGAAGTTCGGGATGCAGACCTTCAACCAGAGCCTTTCGGAACTGGTGCTGAAGGGGGAACTCTCCCAGGACATGGCCCTGAGCTACAGCTCCAACATGGACGAGCTGCGGGAGCTGATCAACCGGGGCATCGGGACGACCTCCATGACTCCCGCCCCCGGCAGCCAGGCGGGGAAACGGGCCACCACCTCGATCCTCAGCGGGCGCAACCCCAACATCAAGTACACGTGATGGGGCTTCTCATTCCTTTTTGGGACGCCTATGCTGAATACCATACAATTCCTGCATCCTTAATTCGCTGAGGTCCAGATGCCAGCATATGTTTGGAAAGGCAAAAACCGGCTGGGTGAGATACAGGAAGGGGTCATCGTCTCGGATACCAAGGACCAGGCTTCGGCGACCCTGAAGCGGAACGGTCTCCAGGTCCTCACGATCCGCGTGCAGGCGGCTGCGGGCGGGAAGTCCATCAGGAAGGTGAAGCCGAAGAGCCTGGCGATCTTCACCCGCCAGTTCAGCGTGATGATCGATGCCGGCCTCCCGCTCGTCCAGTGCCTGGAAATCCTCGCGGCCCAGCAGCCGGACCGGGGGTTCCAGAAGGTCATCAACACCGTGCGCTCGGACGTGGAGCAGGGCGCCACGCTGCAGAACGCCATGTCCAAGCACCCGAAGGTGTTCAACGACCTCTACGTGAACATGGTGGGCGCCGGCGAGGCGGGCGGCATCCTGGACGTCATCCTCCAGCGCCTCTCCGGATACATCGAGAAGGCCGTGAAGCTGACCGCCAAGGTCAAGGGCGCCATGGTCTACCCGATCTCCGTGCTCACCATCGCGGCCATCGTCGTCACCATCATCATGGTGAAGGTCATCCCCGTGTTCTCCGCGATGTACGAAGGCATGGGCAGCAAGCTGCCGTTCCCGACCCTCGTCTGCATCGCGCTGTCGAACATCCTGATCCGCTACTTCTGGGTGGTCGCGATCGTCGTCATCCTCCTCGTCGTGGGCCTGAAGCAGTACTACAAGACCAATACGGGGCGCCTCCAGATCGATTCGGTCTTCCTGAAGATCCCGGTCATGGGCGAGCTGCTGCGGAAGGTGGCCGTCGCGAGGTTCTGCCGGACGCTCAGCACCCTGACGAGTTCCGGCGTGCCCATCCTGGAAGGGATGGACATCACCGCCCGGACTTCAGGCAACCTGGTGATCCAGAACGCCATCCTCAAGGCCAAGGACGCGGTGGAGCAGGGCCGCAACATCTCCTCGCCCCTCGCGGAAACGAAGGTCTTCCCGCCCATGGTGGTCCAGATGGTGGGCGTCGGCGAGGCCACGGGCGCCCTGGACGCCATGCTCGCCAAGGTCGCGGACTTCTACGAGGACGAGGTGGACAATGCCGTCGCCTCCATGATGTCGCTGATGGAACCCCTGATCATCTTCTTCCTGGGCGGGATCATCGGCTTCATCGTGGTCGCCATGTATATGCCCATCTTCAACCTGGCCAACGTCATGGGCAAGGACTGAACCCGGATCCTGCATTCCCGTCTCGATCAGGAGACGAAACCGCGAATGAACGCGAGGGTCAACACCGGCCCGTCTGCACGGTCATGGCTGTTCACCCGCGCAAGTGCGCAGCCCGCCTTCGCGTCATCCGTGGTCCCAAAGGCAGTCTTCCGATCGGACCCAGGTCCCCCCGCCTCCAGATACCCGGGAGCCGTCCCTGCCCGGCAGGTCCGGCTCCCGCAGTCTTCCTGGGAGAATGCGTTCAGCGTCTCGTGAGCGCGAAGGCCTGGAATCCCTCTCCGTCCCAGGCGAGGGGGTCCGGCGAGAACACGCTGGCCGGTCCCGGGAGCCAGACGGGACAGGGCTCGATGCGGTCGTCCCGCGCCAGGAGGGCGTCCCGCAGGTGGAGCCCCTCCTCGGGCAGCCAGGAACAGACCGAATAGACCAGCAGGCCCCCGGGGGTCAGCTGGGCCAGCGCGGCCTCCAGGAGTCCGGCCTGCGTCCTGCCGAGGCCCTCCAGGTCCAGGTCGTCCCCCAGCCAAGCCAGTTCCGGATGCTTCCGAAGGGTGCCCGAGCCGGAACAGGGCGCGTCGAGCAGGATGAGATCGAAGGTCCGTTCCGTCCTGCGGAGCCAGGCCGCCGCCTCCTCCACCACCAGCTCGGCCTTGATGCCCCGGAGGCGGAGGTTCTCCGCCAGCCGGCGGGCCCTGCGCGGATGCTGCTCCACCGCGCACAGGTCGGCGCCGGGCCAGCGCAGCGCCAGGGAGGCGGTCTTCCCTCCGGGAGCGGCGCACAGGTCCGCCATCCGGTCCACGGGGCGGTCCCAGCGGAAGGCCATGAGGGCCTGGGAACTGCGGTCCTGGACCATGCCATCCCCCCTGGACAGCCACGGCCTGGGGAAGGGGGCGCCAGGAGCCAGGCCGTAGCCGCCCGGCAGATCGGGATCCGGCTCCAGCCCCTCCGGGAGGGACCCTTCCCGGAGGAGCCGGAAGGCCGGCCGGGCCGGTTCCTGGAGCTTCGCCCACAGGGCCTCCATCCGATCCTCCCGGCTGTCTCCTCCCAGGGCGGCCTTGAGGACCCGGTCGGCGAAGGGCGAGCGATCCAGGGCCGCCGGCAGGGCCTCCAGTTCCAGCCGGAGCCGGTCCCGGTCCTTCGCGCCCGCGCGCAGGAGCGCGTTGACGAGCCCCTTGTGGGGCGGGAATCCATAGGTCCGGTCGGCGGCGAGCTCCACGGCCTCGTGGACGGCCGCGTGGTCCGAGACGCCCGAGAGCCAGGCGAGCTGCGCGAGGCCGATGGCCAGGGCGACCTGGGTCCCGAGGGGGAGGCCCCTCGAGGTCTCCTTCAGCCTTGGGCGGATGAATGCCTGCATCCGGCCCCACCGGCGCAGGCACAGTCCCAGCAGGGCCTGGGCGAAGGTGGCATCCTCGTGGGCCAGGTCCTCGTCCCAGGAATCGGGAATCCGCGAACCCTGGTCGAACACGGCATGGAGCATCTTGGCGACGCGCAGGCGGCTTTCGGTCGGCATCCAACCTCCTGGTTACAGCCTAGCTCAAGGATGGGGCTTCCAGCCGCTACACTGGGAGGATGGTGCGTCCTGACGAAATCAGACCGGCGGCCCTGCCCAGGGTCGGCGGGATGGATTCAGGCTGTGCTGTTCCAGCGGGTGCAAGTCCCGTCCGGGTAAGCGCCGAAGCGCCCGGTAGCAGACCCCAGGCAGGAGGAGAGATCCTTCGGGCCCGAGCGGGGTGTCGAGAGCCTCTTCGGAGGGAGCAAGAACGCGGGCTGCAACATGAAGTGAAGCCTGACGATAGATCCCTGCCAACGCATGCGTTGGCAGGGGGAGCCTCGAAAGAGAAACCATGGGAGGGCCGAGCCGCTCATGTCACGGCGAAGGCAACATCCGGTGGACCGGTTTCGGGACGTCCATCGGACCTCTCCGGGGTACGGGGCGCGGCACGTGTCCAGGGAGCAGCAGGGAACAGGAGAGGCCCGTCTGGGCAGCCCTCGTCGGGGCAAGGTGGCTCGTATAAGCCGAGGGTGAAAGCGAGCGCCGTCCAGCGGGATTCCGAGGGGATTGTAGTACCAGTGAGGGTCCCGGCGAACAACGGGTCCGGAGGGAAGGGTCCCTGCGGTGGTAGGGGCTGCAACGGAGGCAAGCGCGAGGGCATGGGCGGCAGGACCGACCCCAACCACCCCTCCGGTCGTAGGACCAGAGACAAAGTGCGACAACTCCAGCGCAGTCTGTGGGTGGGGGCCAAGCGGTCCCCGGGGAGGCGGTTCCATGCCCTGTACGACCGCATCCACAGGAGTGACGTCCTGGGGGAGGCATGGAGGCGCGTGAAGGGGAACAAGGGCTCGGCGGGAGTGGATCGCGAATCCATAGTCCGGATCGAGCGGCAGGGACTGGAGGCCTTTCTCAAGGGCATCCAGGATGACCTGCGGGCGGGCACGTATCGACCCAAGGCGGTTCTGCGGAGATACATCCCCAAGGCGGATGGAAAGCGGAGGCCGCTCGGCATCCCTTGCGTCCGGGACCGGGTGGTCCAGATGGCGGCAAAGCTCGTGGTGGAGCCCATATTCGAGGCAGGATTCCGGGGGTGTTCCTTCGGATTCCGTCCCCGGAAAGGGGCCGTCCAGGCACTGGAAGTTCTGCGCCTGCAGGGGACCAGGTGCAACCATGTGCTCGATGCCGACATCCGGGACTACTTCGGAAGCATCGACCACGGGATCCTCATGGGTCTCGTGGGCAGACGTATCTCGGATCGCAAGGTGCTCAAGCTGCTGAGGCTCTGGCTGGAAGCGGGGGTGATGGAGGAGGGTGTGGAGACGGCAATGCTCTCGGGGACTCCCCAGGGCGGCGTCATTTCGCCCCTGCTATCCAACGTCTACCTGCACGAACTGGATCGAATCTGGGAGGACCGGTGCGCCGAATTGGGAACGCTGGTGCGTGATGCAGATGACTTCGTGGTCATCGGCAGGACCCAGGCCGCAATCCAGGAAGCCGCGCGCAGGGTGGCAAACATCCTGGGCAGGCTCAAGCTGGAACTCCATCCGGACAAGACGAGGCAGGTGGACCTGAGCCGGGGCGGGCAGGGGTTCGACTTAAGCCGCACGCACGGTTTGAAAGGGAGTTCTTTCATACACCCGTGTCTGTACTGGACCGGGAAACGATAGGATTTACCAATGCGTGAAGCCTCCCGATGCGCCCGGGTGTCCCGGGTCCTCACCTCCGATCACCATGTCCGGTTCACCGTCCTGGATGCGGGACCGCTCTGGGACGGGGTGCGCCGCGGCCACCCCCAGCTGGAGGCGGATGCCTGCACCCGCCTCGTGGAGCTGCTTTCCGCGGCGCTGCTCCTGCAGTCCCGGACCTTCTTCTCGGAGCGCCTGCAGCTGGTGCTCAAGGGCACCGGCAGGATCAAGGCCCTGGTGGCGGATTCCTGGCCTGAAGGCGACATCCGGGGCATCCTCGATCTCTCGGAAGGGGATTCCGGCCTGCCCTGGATCCAGGGGCCGGGATCCCTCCGGGTGATGCGGTCCAATCCCAAGGGGCAGCCCTACCTCGGGACTCTCGAGCTGGTGCACGGCGACATCCAGGCGCAGGTGGAGGCCTATCTCCTGCAGTCCGAGCAGGTCCAGGCCAGCACGACGCTCTGGTGCGACCCCGGCACGGGGGAGGCCGGGGGGCTGCTCGTGGAGCCGCTGCCCGGCTGTCCCCGGGAGCGGCTGGCCAGGGTGGTCCAGGCCATCGAGGGGCTGGAGGTCGTCCCGAACTGGGAAAGGGAGCCCGAGTTCCTCTGCCGGTGGGTGAACCAGGGCGAGGGCGCGGAGATCCTCTCCACCACCGAGGTCCAGTACCGCTGCCGCTGCCGGAAGGAATCCCTCCTCGAGGTCCTTCAGGGCTTCGTCCGGAGCAGGCTGGACGAGCTCTTCCCGGAGGACGGTCCGGTGGAAGTGCGCTGCGATTATTGCGGGACGAGCTACCTGATCCGGCGCTCGGATCTCAGGCTTGCGGAGGACAGGGGCCATGCCGGGGCCTAAGGTGCAGATCGCCGAACGGGGCCGGCGCCTGGGGTCTCCCCTCCAGGTCTGGGTGGACTACCGCGTGGTGCCCTTCATCGCCGCGGCGCTGCTGAAGCTGCTGCGCGCGACCCTCCGGGTGCGGCGGGAAGGGGATGCCGGGGTCCGGGACCTGGTGGCGAGGGACGAGCGCATCGTCCTGGCCTTCTGGCACCGGCGCCTGGTGGCCATGTGGCTCGCCTATCCCTTCCGGCGCGTGAATGCCCAGGGGGAACCGCGCGGCATCACCATCCTTTCCAGCGACAGCAAGGACGGGGAACGCAGCGCCGCCACCTGGCGCTGGTTCGGGATCAACGCCGTCCGCGGCACCGCGGCGGCGGACGGGGCCAAGGCCCTGGTCCGCATGATCCGGGCCGTGAAGGAGGGCTGGGATTTCGGGATCACGCCGGACGGCCCCCGGGGGCCGGCCTTGAAGCTGAAACCGGGCGTCCTCGCCCTGGCCAGGAAGACGCAGGCCTGGATCGTCCCCGTCTGCGTCTCCTATTCCAGAGCCTGGCGCCTGAAGACCTGGGACGGCATGCTCGTGCCCAAGCCCTTCTCGAGCCTGGTCGTCCGCTACGGGACTCCCTTCCGGATCCCGGCCGGAAGCGACGAGCAGGTGATCGGGAAGACCCTGGAAGACGAACTGAACGCCCTGGAGTCCTGGGCCGAGGACCCGCATCGCGGCTGAGCTTGCGCCTCCGGGCCCCAGGAGCCGTCCATCGCGGCGCCTGGGAAAAGCCGGAACGGGCGGCCTCATCCCCATATATACTTTCGTTTTCGAAGTTCTTTGCGCATGAAAGGCGATTCGATGGCCCAGAAGACGACCCGACCGGCGGCTCCCACGCTCAAGACGCTCCCGAAACGCACGGTCACGGAGCCTTCGAAGAAGCTGGACACCTTCGCCAGCCCGCGGCCGGGGCGTGCCTTCGAGATCCGCTTCGAGACCGAGGAGTTCACCTGCCTCTGCCCGATGACGGGCCAGCCCGATTTCGCGCACCTGACGATCACCTACGTTCCCGACCAGCTCTGCGTCGAATCCAAGTCCCTGAAGCTCTACCTCTGGTCCTACCGGAACGAGGGAGCGTTCCATGAGGCCGTCACGAACAAGATCCTGGACGACCTGGTCGAGGCGACGCGGCCCCAGTGGCTCAAGGTGGAAGGGGACTTCCTGATCCGGGGGGGCATCCGGACCCTCGTCGTGGCCGAACACGGGAAGCGGCCGTGACGCTGGTCGCCATCGTCGCCCTGGGCTCCAACCTGGGGGACCGCCGGGCCAATCTCGAGGCCGGCCTGCGCGCCCTGGGGACGCTGGGCGCCGTCACGCCCTCCCCCCTGGTCATGGAGACCGCGGACGAGTCGGGCCTCGGACCCGACTACCTCAACACGGTGGCGCGGCTGGAGAGCGAGCTCGAAACCCCGTGCGCCCTCCTGGAAGCCCTGCTCCGCATCGAGCTGGACCTGGGCCGGGACCGTTCGGCGGGCCGGAACGCGCCCCGCACCCTGGACCTGGACCTCATCGAGGTCCGGGGCCTGGAGGGCCGGTGGACCTGGCCCAGTCCGGAGGACCTCCGGATCCTGGGCGGGGAGTTGACTCTCGAACTGCCGCATCCCCGGGCCCAGGGGCGCCGCTTCGTGCAGGAACCCATGCGGCGCCTGGGGGCCGCGCCCCGCAGCTGACCTGCAGCGAGCCGGAAGAAGTCCGGCGCCTCAAGCCTCCTGGGGGGGCTGAAACTGCATGGCGTAGAGGCGGGCGTACTCCCCACCCCGCGCCAGCAGCTCCTCGTGGCTGCCCTGTTCGACGATGCGCCCGTGCTTGAGGGCGCAGATGCGGGTGGCCCGCTGGATGGTGGACAGCCGGTGGGCGATGACGATCGTCGTCCGGTCCTTCATCAGGGTCTCGAGGGCGGCCTGGACGGCGCGTTCGCTCTCGGTGTCCAGGGCGCTCGTGGCTTCGTCCAGGATGAGGATGGGGGGATCCTGGAGCAGGGCGCGGGCGATCGCGATCCGCTGGCGCTGCCCCCCCGAGAGGGTGGCCCCCGTTTCCGCCATGAACGAATCGTAGCCCTTGGGCATCTCCATGATGAACTCGTGGGCGAAGGCCTTCCTGGCGGCGGCCGTGACGGATTCGCGGCTGGCCTGCTTGCCGTAGGCGATGTTGTCGTGCACCGAGTCGAGGAAGAGCAGGGTCTCCTGGGTGACGATGCCGATCCGCCTGCGCAGTTCCCTGGGATCGAACTCCCGGATGTCGATGCCGTCGAGGGTCACGCGCCCCGCGGTCGGGTCGTAGAACCGCGGGACCAGGTTGACCAGGCTGGTCTTCCCCCCCCCGGAGCCCCCGACCAGGGCCACGGTCTCGCCGCGGCGCACGGTGAGGTCGATGCCCCGGAGGACTTCCCCCTTCCCGTAGCTGAAGCTGATGTTCTCGAAGCGGAGGACCTCGGGGCGGGGAGGGACGGGCCGGGGATCGGGGGGAGCCTGGATGGTGGGCTGGGAGTCCAGGAGGTTGAAGATCCGCTCGAGGCAGACGGAACTCATCTGGAGGTCCCCATAGGTGCGCGTCAGGGTGCGGATGGGATCGTAGAGCTGGTAGATGGCCAGCAGGGTGACGAGGAATCCGCCTCCCGTCATGGTCCCGGCCTTGATGTTCACGGCTCCGTACATCGCGAGGCCGGCCAGCATGATCCCCCCGACGGTCTCCATGACCGGGCTGGACAGGCCCTGGATGCGGGTCACCTTCATGCTCATGCGGTAGAGCCCGTGGCTGAGGTCCTTGAACCGGTGGTTCTCGTAGTCCTCCCGGGCGAAGGCCTTCACGACCCGCATGTTGGCCAGGACCTCCTTGAGCCGCTGCAGGAGGGAGTCCTGGCCGCTCTGGGCCTTCCGGCCCTGCCGGCGGATGCGTTTCGAGAAGAACCGGATCGGCAGGAAGACGCAGGGGAAGAACAGCGAGATGGCCAGCGCGAAGTGCCAGTCCGTCGTGATGATGAACACGGCCATGATGAGGGCCATGCTGCACTGCTTCAGGATCTCGGAGATCTGGTGCGACGCCAGGTTCTGGACCGCGCCCACGTCCCCGAGGACTCGGTTCATCAGTTCGCCCACGGGATGCGCGTGGAAGAAGGCGGAGTCCTGCTGGAGGACCCGCCCGAAGATCCGTTCCCGCAGTTCCTTGACCGCCCTGGATCCGCTTCGGGCCACGAGGATGGTGCCCGCGTAGGTGAACACTCCGCGCAGGAAGAAAAGGCCCACGATGACGAGCGGGATGAGCAGGATGTTGGCCTGGATGGTCTCCTGCCTGGGAAGGAAGGACGTCAGCCTGGCATGCCACTTCGAGAGGGCCGGCTGGGAAGGCTTCGACGGCACCGGCTTGTCCGTCACCAGGTAGGCGTTCGGCTGATCCCCCGGCACGCAGGTGAGGGTGGGCATCTCCACGAAGGCGGGCGTCACCTGCCCCGTGCGGACGAACCGCGTGGAGGACTGCGCCACCACGATGGGAGGGGGCGTCGTGGCCGGGACCCCCATCGCGAACTGGTAGTCGAACATCAGCTTCAGGGCCAGGAAGATGAGGGCCTGCAGGCTGTTGCTGAGGGTGAAAAGCAGGGCGCCGCCCAGCGTGCCGGGCAGGTACGCCTTCAGGTGGTAGCGGAAGAACCGCGTCAGCGGCGACATGGCCACAGGTTTCACGGACTATCTCTTCACGGCGACGGTCTTGGGGCTGCCCTTGGCCTGCAGGCTGAGGAGCTTCTTCTTCAGCAGGGCGTCGGCCTCCGGCATGACCTCCAGGGCCTTCTTGACCTGGGGATCGCCCGCGCACAGGTAGCGGAATCCCGCCTCCGTCCCGAGGAGGACGTTCTGAAGCTCGTAGGCCACCTGCCTGCGGAGGTGCGTCTGGTTGTCCGGGTCGCTCCACTCGGCTTCCGTGAACGGGATCTTCTGCGCCTCCAGGAACGACTTGAAGCGCGCCATCTCCGCCTCGTCGGCCTCCTGGCTCGGCTTGACCTTGGCCTTCGCCCTGTCCTTCTCCTGGATGGCGAACTTGAAGAACGCGGCGTAGCGGCCCCGGAGCGTGGCGGCGAAGGTCGAGAGCTGGGCCTGGCTTACGTAGTAGTCCGGGGTGATGCCGCCCCCGCCGTAGACGACCCGCTGGAGGTCCGTCCGGTATTCCGGGCCCTTGGGGGTGGCGGCTTCCTTGTCCTCCTCGGGGAGGAAGTAGTCGTCCAGTCCATGCTGGTAGTCGCGCTGGATGGAGCGGCCGGAAGGCGTGTAGTAGCGGGCCGAGGTGAGGAGGAGGCCGCGCGACCGGCCGATGGTGATCACGCTCTGGACGAGCCCTTTCCCCCAGCTCGTCGTCCCGACGACCAGGCCGCGGTCGTGGTCCTGTACGGCCCCGGTGACGATCTCCGAGGCGGAAGCCGAGCCGCGGTTGATCAGGATCACCAGCGGGAAGGGGTCCAGGGCGGCGCCCTTGGGGGTTCGCGTCTGGCCCGCGTCCCGGCCTCCTCGCCCCTTCTGGCTCACGATCAGCTCATCCGGGCCCAGGAGCTGCTGGCTGATGCCGAGGGCCGCGTCGAGGATGCCGCCTCCGTTGTCGCGGAGATCGAGGACCAGCTCCTTCATGCCCTGCTGCTTGAGGGTCTGGACGGCCTTCTCGAACTCCGTCGAGGTGGTCTCGCCGAAGTCCTTGATGGCCACGAAGCCCGTGGTGGGGGTGAGCATGAACGCGAAGGTGACGCTGTTGGACGGGATCTCCGCCCGGGTGAGGCTGAACCGGAGCAGGTCCGGGAAACCGATCCTCTGGATGGCGACCTCGACGATGGTGCCCTTCTCCCCGCGGAGCTTCTCGACGGCCTGGGAGCTGGTCCAGCCCTCCGTGTTCTTCCCGTCGATCTCCCGGATGTAGTCCCCCGCCCGGATGCCGGCCTTCTCGGAGGGCCCGCCCCGGACCGTGCTCACGATCACGATGCCGTCGGGCTGCTGCTGGATGATGGAGCCGATGCCGAAGAAGGAGCCGCGCTGGTTCTCCCGCAGCATGCGGTACTCGTTCTCGTCCATGTAGTTGGAATGGGGGTCCAGGGAGTGCAGCATGCCCTGGATGGAGGCGTGGGTGATCTGCTTCGAGGTGGGCGGTTCGACGGTGTTCTTCTGGACGAGCCCCATGATCTCGGCCAAGGTGTCCAGGCTGCGCTGGCGGGCCTTCTCGTCCCCCGTGTTCCCGGCCAGGGGGGCGTAGACGAGGGTGGTCGCCAGGACCAGGGCCCAGATCCAGTGCTTCTTGATGAATCTGGCCGCGGCTGTCCAGGTTCCCGGGGCTTGGTTGGAAGGAGTCATGGATTCTCCCGCAGGTCTTCGGGGAAGGTGGCCAGGATCCCCTGGGCGGCCGGGAGCATGCGCTCCCTGCGGCACCGCGTGGCGAGGATCACGGACTCGAGCTGCCGGTAGGCCGTCTCGAGATCGTCGTTCACGATCAGGAAGTCGTAGTGCGCGAACTCCTCCATCTCGTGCTTGGCGTAGTCCAGCCGCATCCGGATCTGGGCCTCCGAGTCCTTCCCCCTTCCCCGCAGCCTTCCGGCCAGGGCGTCCGCGCTGGGGGGGAGGAGGAAGATCATGATGGCGTCAGGGATTTCCCGCCGGATGTTCTTGGCCCCGATGGTCTCGATGTCCAGCAGGATGTCGACGCCCGCCTGGAGCTGCGACTGGATCCACGCCTTCCCCGTGCCGTAGCGGTTCCCGTAGACCGTCACCCATTCCACGAACTCGTCCTGGTCCACCATCCGGTCGAAGGTCTCGTTGTCCACGTAGAAGTAGTCGTGGCCGTCCCGTTCGCCGTCCCGGGGGGGGCGGGTCGTGTGGGAGACCGAGAAGATCAGGTCCTGGACCTGCTTCACGAGGCGCGTCGCCAGCGTGGATTTTCCCGCACCCGAAGGCGCGGAGAGAACGAAGATATTCCCAGAGTGGCGAACCAAAGGATCCTCCAGGTTTCCATGTTACTCGGAGGCACCTTGCCGCGCATGACCCGGGGCCCCATACTGATTGGCCCGGTGGTCGCTTCTTGCGGGAAGCTGCCGGGACCCCGGGGGTGACCGGTTTCGACAGGTTGACATCGGGGCGCGAGGCGCAGGCGGGGGTTGATCGGTTGGCCCCCTCATCAAGCCGATCAAAACAAAACTGCCAACGATAACTTCGAACTGGCCCTCGCCGCCTAACCAGGCGCACGAGCGAGTCCCCGCGACCTCCTGGCAGCGGGCTCGTTAAACCGTCCGACGGGTGACTTCGGTCTGCCGGAAGACGGGACAGGATGGATCGCCGCGACTTCCCCTGACGGCGGTCGAGACCAGGGGAAACATCCTCGATCAGGGTTGTCCGTTCCCCCTGCAGAGGCTACGAAAAACGGACCAAGCCTGTGGATGAACCTCCACCTCATGCTTCTTGGACGCGGGTTCGACTCCCGCCACCTCCACCAAACGAAACGGGGCCGTCATGGCCCCGTTCGCGTGCGGCTTGCCGGGCATCCTAGGAGGCGGATGTCGCGCTCGCCTGGGCGAGGGCCTGGGCCTGCTGGGTGTAGGCGGCCACGAGGAGGGTGTTGAGGTCGGCGGCCGTCGAGGTCGTGCTGGTGTCGTTCGAGGCGTCTTCGGGCTTCGGCCCCGCGCCGAACTTCTCGAGCTTGGACTGCAGGGTCTCCAGGGTGCTCAAGGCCGTGTCCGCATCGCCGGATTCCAGGGCGTCCCCGATGGCC
>DAOPZL010000004.1:74616-97924 GCA_035353395.1 Holophaga sp. | reverse complement strand
AGGTGACGTTGAGGGCGTTCTCCAGGGGCGCCAGGTCGCGCTCCAGGATGGCCAGCTCCTCCCGGCGGTCCTCCAGGACGCGCTGGAGCATGAACTTGGTGAGGCGCTCGCCCAGGACCATGATGTCGGCGAGGTGGGCGAAGGCCACCTCGGGCTCCACCATCCAGAACTCGGTGAGGTGCCGGCGGGTCTTGCTCTTCTCGGCGCGGAAGGTGGGGCCGAAGCAGTAGGTCTTGCCGAAGGCGGCGAGGCCGGGCTCCTGGTAGAGCTGGCCCGACTGGCTCAGGAAGGCCATGCCCTCGTCGAAGTACTGGGTGCCGAAGAGGGTGGAGGTCCCCTCGCAGGCGGAGGGGGTGAGGATCGGCGCGTCCAGCAGGGTGAAGCCGTCGCCGTCGAAGAAGTCGCGGATGGCCTTGGCCAGGGTGTGGCGGACGCGCAGGATGGCCCACTGGCGCTTGCTGCGCAGCCAGAGGTGGCGGTTGTCCATGAGGAAGGCCGTGCCGTGCTCCTTGGGGGTGATGGGGTAGTCCACGCTCTCGCCCACCAGGGTGAGGGACTTCACCAGGAGCTCCGGGGCCCCGGTCTTCGGGTGGGTCTGGACCAGGCCCGTGATGGTGATGGCGGCCTCCTGGGTGAGCTTCCCGGCCAGCTCGTAGGCCTCCGGCTCGGCCTCGGCCGCGCTGCAGACGCACTGCACGAACCCGCTGCCGTCCCTCAGCTCGATGAAGCGGATCTTGCTCGTCCGGGCGTTGCGGACCCAGCCCCGCAGGGTCACGGTCTGGCCGATGTACTGCTTCAGGTGACGGACTTCGACGATGGGCATACTCACGCGGCGCTCCGAAGACAACCCTTCATCATGGCGCCTTTTCGGCCCGGGCTGAAGCCCTTGCGACGCACATCACGGCAGGGAGCGGGCAGGTCGCCCAGGCGGGAACCGCATCTGGGACCGCGAATGACACGAATGCACTGCGCGCTTGCGCGAATGAAAAGACATGGCTGGGCGGACGGATCCCTGGCTCGTTCGCATCCCCCCGTGTGGCTTGGATCTGAAGCCGCCCTCCGTCCTGCGGAATGATCAGAATCCGGTCAGCAGCAGGTCGATGGCCTGCAGAAGCTCGTGCCTCACCGCGGACAGGTCCCCCGCGACGGGGCCCAGGTTCCGCTGATGGATGCCCGCCATTTCGGGGACCATGGCGATCAGGGACCTGTTCTCGACCGTCACCGTGGGCGTCAGGCGCGTCATGGTTCGCGAGGAGAGGGTTTCCGGGCGGTAGAGGGGAACCACCACCCGGGACGCCAGGACAGAGAGGACATTCGATTGCACGTCGAGCAGGAAGGGCACGTCTCCCTTCGTGCGGGGGTCGGGATTCTCATGGACGGAGAACTGGGCCACTAGAACGTCCTCAGGTCGTCGCTGAAGACGCCATGGGCATCCACGCGATGGTTGTAGGCCCGGATGGCTTCCGCGTTCTCCTCCAGCCAGCGTTCCGCCATGGACTCCGCGACGGCCCGGGCGATGGCCGATTCCGCCACACTCGAAAGGTTCAGGCCCAGGTCCTTCCCCATCTTCAGCAGGTCGCTGTTGAGGCTGAGGTTCACGGGCTTCTTGGGGGCGTCCAGTCGATATCCCAAGGGCATCCGTTCCTCCATGATTCATGCACATTGAATATGTGGATAGACGACGTGCCTGTCAAGATGCCATATCCATCCGACTTCCGGCTTTATCCCTTTTATCCCTGTTCTATTGATTTTGTTTAATTATTGTTTTTTATTTACAACAATTACAAAAATATAACAACAAGGATGAAAGAGATAAAAGGGATGAAAACCCAATAGCGGAATGCCCTTGAAAAGCCCTGGCCGCGAACACGGATCCTCGTTTCGCGCCCATTCGCGGAATTCGCGGTTCCATCTTCTTCCTGGATGATTCCGGTCCGGCCTACGTCCTGCCGGGATCGCGGAACTTCTGCCCGACGATCAGCTGGAGTCCCCGGAGGTGGTTCAGGACGCGCTCCAGCTTCTGCCTGGCGATGTCCTGGAACTGGATCCGCTGGAGCAGCTCGAAGATCTGCTCCTGGACCTGGGCGCCGATCCGTTCGATCTCGGCGATGGCGGCCTCCTGTCCGGGCAGGTGTCCCAGCATCACCTCGTGCTTGAGGCGGCTCAACCCGTGGAAGGCCTGATCGGCGCTGGCGAGCATGGCCTCGATGCGCTCCACCACCTTGGCCATCTCCTCCTCGGTGTGGGAGATGGCGTTCTCCATCTGGGGGATCAGCCTGCGGGAATCGCTCTCGGCGCGCGAGGGCGCCAGGGCGATCAGCTGCTCCAGGTCCTGGTCCAGGCGCTGGGCGAGGTCGTCCTTGCCGGTGGTCGCGGCGCGGGCCTTGGCGCTGCCCAGGGAGGTGAGCTGCCGCGCGTCCAGGACCACCACCACGCGGTCCTGGAGGACCAGGAAGCCGGTGCTCCATCCGCCCTCCGCGCCGCGGAGCAGGGGGCCGGCCGGCGTGATCTGCTCGGGGGAGACCGAGATGACGGAAGCCACCTGGTCCACGAGGATCCCGATGTGGTGCTGGTCCAGGTCCAGGATCAGGATGTTCTCGAAGAGGCGCGCCTCCGTGTCCGGAAGCCCCATCCGCACCCTCAGGTTGATCACCGGGAGGACGTTGCCCCGCAGCTTCAGCAGGCCCTCCACGCTCCCGGGCATGTGGGGCATGCGGTTCAGTTCCTGGTTGGGGGTGATCTCGGCCACCTCCGCCAGGGGGATCGCGTAGGTCCGCTGGTCCAGCACGAAGGTGAGGTACTGGCGGACCGCTTCCGGGACACGGTCCCCCGCGGCGGCCCTGGTCCTGGCCCCGCGGACAGAGTCGGCGGCCGGAGGGTTCACAACGCCTCCTGGACCGCCAGGGCCATCAGCTCCGCGGGGTCCAGGATGAGGACCACACCGCCGTCGCCCATGACGCTGGCTCCGGAAATGCCGGGCAGGCTGGCGAGGTAGGGCGCCAGGGGCTTGATCACCATTTCCTGCCTGCGCATGAAGGAGTCCACGATGATGCCCATCCGGCGGCCCTGGGTGGAGACCACGACCACGGGGAGGTCGGCCCCGGTCTCCCGGGGCTCCTGGCCCCTGGCGTCCCGGAACTGCAGGAGTTCCCTCAGGCTGGAGATGCCCAGGACCTCGCCGCGGAGGTTGATGGCCTTGCGCTGCGTGAGATGGGAGATCGTGTCCTGCGGGACGAGGAGGGTCTCCTCCACGGCCGTGCCGGGGAGCGCGAAGACCTGTCCGCCCGCCCGCATGAGGAGGGCGTCGATGATGGCCAGGGTGAGGGGCAGCTTCAGGGTGAAGATGGACCCCTTGCCGACCGCGCTCTTGACGCTGACGCGGCCGTTCAGGCGCCGGACGTTGGAGCGGACGACGTCCATCCCCACGCCCCGGCCCGAGATGTCCGTGATCTTCTGGGCGGTGGAGAAGCCGGGCAGGAAGATCATGTCCACGGCTTCCTCGTCGGACATGGTGTCGGCCCGTTCCTGGGTGATCAGGCCCTTCTCCAGGGCCTTCCTGCGGATGACGGCCGGGTCGATGCCCTTGCCGTCGTCCTCGATCTCCACGAGGACCGAGTCGCCCTCGTGGCGGGCCCGGAGGGTGACGATGCCGGTTTCCGGCTTCCCCTGCCGGACGCGGACGTCCGGGGCCTCGACGCCGTGGTCGGCGGAATTGCGGATCAGGTGGATCAGGGGATCGCCCAGCTCCTCGATGAGGCTCTTGTCGATCTCCGTCTCCTCGCCGACCATCTGGAGCTCGATCTTCTTGCCGCTGGCCTTGGCCAGGTCGCGCAGCATGCGGGGGAACTTCGTGAAGATGGTCTTCACGGGCACCATGCGGATGCTGAGCACGGAGGACTGGATCTCCTTGCTGACCTGGTCCAGGTAGACGCTCGATTTCCGAAGCTCCTTCACCAGGTCGTCCTGGGTGCCGGTGAGCTCCAGGGCCTCGAACTGCTCCACGATGTGGTTGATCATGGTCTTGCTGATGATCAGCTCGGCCACGGTGTTCATGAACGTGTCGAGCTTCGCCTGGCTGACCCGGATGGTGTCGCTGCCCTTGTCGGCCTTGGCCGGGGCCTGCGGCGCCTGGGCCTTCCTGGCCTCGAGGGCGGCCTGGACGTCGGGTCCGGGCGCGGGCACGGGTGCCGCCGGGGCCTGGACGGCGGGCGCCGCGGGGACCTCGGCCTCCAGCTGGACGACTCCCTCGGGCGTCAGGTGGAAGTACTCGCAGCGGACGTTCTTGACGCCGTTGAAGAGCTTGCTGACGGACGCGGCCGATTCGCCGGGCCGGATCAGGAGCACCAGGTCGAAGACGAACTGGTCCGCCTCGAAGTCGTCGAGGAGGGGCGACCGCGTCATGAGGGTGGTCGAGTGGACGAGCTTCCCCACCAGGTCCGCCATGGAGATCATGGTCATGGGGTTGAACGGGGTGCCCAGGACCGAAGGCTGCAGCTCGACCCTCACCGCCACGAGGCTGCCGCCGGCGTCCAGCTCCTCGCGGACGGCCTTGCGCGCGGCGGCGTCCAGGCCACGCAGGCGGTCGGGGAGGTCGAGCTCCGGGACCGCGGGGGCTGCGGACGGCCTGGGGGAGGGCGCGGCGGCCTTGGCGCCGCCGTCCCGGAAGGCCTCCAGGCGGCCGACCAGGCCGCTGATGTCCGGGTCCTCGGGCGTGCCCTGCTTCCGCAGGTTGACGCCCACGTCGGCGACCAGCACCTTCAGGACGTCGACGGTCTCGAAGAGCAGCTCCATCACCTCCGGGGTCACGCTCATCCGGCCCTTGCGCAGCTCGTCCAGGAGGTTCTCGCCGATGTGCGAGAGGTTCTGCACCTTGGTGAGCCCCAGGAAGCCCGAGGCGCCCTTGATGGTGTGCACGCTGCGGAAGATGCCGTTGAGGATGTCCAGGTCGCCCGGGGCTTCCTCCAGGGTCAGGAAGTTCTGCTCGATGAGCTCGAAGTGCTCCTGCGCCTCCACCAGGAAATCTTCGTAGAAGCTGGGATCGTCCAGGGAGAAGTCACTCATGGTTCAGCCCTCTTCTTGCCCTGGAAGGTCTCCAGCTGTCTGCCTTCCACATCGGTGAGCAGCTGCTGGAGGTCCAGGATGAACACCACGCCCGCGTCCGTCCTGGCCACTTTCTGGATGTAGGCGTTGGCGCCCGCCGAGGCCACGCGGGGCGGATCCTCGAGCTTGCGCTGGTCCACGGTCTTCACCTCGTCCACGGCGTCCACCACGAGTCCCGTGAAGACGCCCCCGATGGGCGTGATGAGGATGCGGGAGAGGTTGGTGGCGACCTGGCGGGGCAGGCCGAACCGGTCCCGCAGGTCGATCACCGGCATCACCTCGCCGCGCAGGTTCAGGACGCCGTCGATGAAGGAAGGCGCCCGGGGCACGGGCGTGATCATGCCGACCATGATGATCTCGCGGACCTCGTGGAGCTTGAGCCCGTAGGCCTCGGCCCCGAGCCGGAAGACGACCAGGGGCAGGTCGTTGGACACCTGGACCTCCTCCTCCTGCCTGGCCAGGAGGCTCGTCCCCATGGCGGCGATCTTCTGCTGGTCGTCCCCGCGGATGATGTTGAGGACCTTGATCAGGCTGACCATCCGGTCGGACCGGACCACCACGCCCTCGAACTTGGAGGCCTCGTTCTCGCTCAGGGTCTGGGGCGGAGGGAGGATCTCCTCCTCGCGCAGGCGGATGATCTCCTGGATGCCGTCCACGGCGATGCCCAGCTTGGCCTCCCCGAAATTGAGCAGGATCACCATCTCCCGCTGCCGGACCTGGTCCGCGTCCTCCACCCGCAGGAGCTGGATGAAGTCCAGGAGGGGAAGCACCTGGTCGCGGAGGCAGATGACGCCCAGGACGTAGCCGGGGGCATCGGGCACCTTCGTGACCGCGGGCATCTCGATGATCTCCTCCACCTGCTGGAGGTTGATCCCGAAGGATTCCTGCCCCAGGGCGAAGGTGACGTAGGGGAGTTCCTCGGCCGCCGCCTCTTCCTGGCCCTCCAGGCCGGCCGCGCCGAAGACGGGCGCCGCGGTGTTGCTCTCGAGGAGGAGCTGGCGCTGGCTGAACTCCGAGCTGTCGAGGATCCTGTCCAGGTCGATGAGGGTGATCAGGCGGGCGCCCACCGTGACCATGCCCGCGAGGTAGTCGCTCCGCACGCCCGCCACCAGCGGGGGAGTCTCCCGGATCGTCAGGTCCTCCAGGCGGACCACCTCCGAGACCGCGTCCACCTGGAGGCCCGTGCTCTGCCCGGCCAGGCTCATGACGATGATGCGGGTCCTGGGCGTGGCGGCCTGGGGCTGCAGGTGGAAGCGCAGCCGGCTGTCCAGCACGGGGATGATGGTCCCGCGCAGGTTGATCACGCCCAGCACGAAGCTGGGAGCCCCGGGTACCGGGGTGATGTCCACCCTGGGGGTGATCTCCTGGACGCGGTCGATGTCCAGGCCGAACTCCACGCCGTCGAGGGTGAAGGTGACCAGCTGACCCGAGGGGATGATGTCGCCGGCCTTCCTGGCCTGAAGATCCGTGGTTGCCATTTGCTAGTCCTTCTTCTGGCGCTTCTGGAATTCCTCCACCACCGCGTCCGCGTGGGCCTTCTGCTCGTCCGGCGTGGTCCCGGTCAGGTGGATGGAGCGGCTGATCGAGGCCCGCTCGGTTTCGTTCTTCAGGCCCGTGCCGAGCAGGTCCACGATGTAGTCGTGGATCTGCCGGAGGTGGAACACGATCCGTTCCAGCTTCTGACGGGTGATGTCCTGGAACTGCATCAGGTCCATGGCCTCGAAGACCTTGTCCTGGATCTCCTTGCCCGAGGCCATGATCTCCCGGATGGCCTCCTGGACGGCCTTGTCCTGGGCGCCCGGCTGCTGCATCACCTCGGTGATGAGCTGCTGCTGCTTCCCCACCAGCTGGCTGATGAGGTCCAGCTGGTCCATGACCTTGTTGGTCTCGCGTTCCGTGACGGCGGTGACCGCGTCCAGTTCCGAGATGACCTGGCCTTCCCCGGCCGCCTCGGCCTTCCTGGGCTTTGCCCCGGCGGGCTGGGCTCCCGCGGCCTTGAGCAGGGCGTCGATTTCCGACTGGTCCATGGAAGCTCCCTATCCGAGCAGCGACTCGATCTTTTCCTTCAGTGTGTCCGGGGTGAAGGGTTTCACCACGTAGTTGTTCACGCCGGCCTGGAGGGCCTGGACGATGTCCTCCTTGGCCGCGTTGGTGGTGACCATCAGGATGGGGATGTTCGGGTTCTGGCCGCGCACGTTCTGGACGAACTCCAGGCCGTCCATCTCGGGCATGTTCCAGTCGGTGATGATCATCTCGACGCCGCCCTGGCCCAGCTTCTCCAGGCCCGCCTTGCCGTGCTCCGCTTCGACTATGTCCGTGTAGCCGATGCGCGAGAGGGTGTTGATGATGATGCGGCGCATCGTCGAGGAGTCGTCCACGATGAGGATCTTCAAGGGAATCTCCTTTGATTGCTCTGGCTCATGGCTCAGGGGAAGTGGGGATGGCTTCGATGTATCTCAGCAGCGCGGCCAGGTCGTCGGGGTAGACGTTGAGGAACTTGATCCCCAGCTCGAACTGCCCACCCTCCAGGGCCTCCACCCGGACGACCTGCCCGACGGCCACCAGGGGCCTCGCGTCGAGATCCTGGACGGGGCCGAAGTGGTTCTGGTGCCTGCCCCAGCCGGGCACCCGCAGCTCCAGCTTCAGGAGGGTCCCGAGGGGGATTTCCCGGGGGGAGTTCAGGAGCAGACCCCCGCCGGAGACGTCCAGGTAGTCGCTCAGGGCCGGGTCCGCATCCCGCGTGAAAGTGATCTCCTGGAAGGCCACGGTGGCCCCCATGGGAATGCGTCGATATTGTCTGCGTTCGGAGGACATGGTCGCGGACCCTGAATGTCTAATCGGTGACCTGGGAGAAAGACATGAATCCTGTCCAGATTTACCACGACCTCCCTGGGATGGGTTCCCGGGATGTCGTGGCGGGATCGAAATACATTATTTCATTCCTGATGATCGGTTTGTCCCAGTAAAAAGAGCGGAACCGCGAAAGAGGCGGAATGACGCGAAACGCCAGGGACCGGGGCCCCCGGCGAGCCTGATTTCACGGGTTCCAGCAGATTTCGAAGGGGCGGACCTGCCGTTCGATTCCCCGCAGGCGGACCGGCCCCAGCTGCCGGAGATCCTCCCGGCCGGCGAGCTGGGCGGTCCTCGGCCCGACCACGATCTGGCCCGGACCGGCGACTTGGCTCTCGAGCCTCGAGGCGAGGTTGACCGTGGAGCCCATGACCGTGTAGTCCATGCGCTTCTCGCAGCCGATGTCTCCCGCGAAAGCCTCCCCGCTGTTGATGCCGATGCGCATCCGCAGCTCGGGATAGCCCTCCGGGCGGTCCTCGTTCATGGCCAGGAGGGCCTGCTGCATGGCGACGGCCGCCTCCACGGCGTGCCTGGCGTGGTCGGGGTCCGGACTGGGGGCCCCGAAGAAGGCCATGACGGCGTCGCCGATGTACTTGTCCAGGGTGCCGCCCCGCAGGAAGACCTGCTCCGTCAGGACCTCGAAGGAGCGGTTCAGGACGGCGGCCACCTGGAGGGGCTCCATCCCCTCCGACATCCGGGTGAACCCGGAGATGTCGGCGAACAGGACGGACACCTCGCAGCGCTGGGCCTGCAGGACGGGGGCTTCCAGGTTCTGGGCCGCCTTGAGGATCTCGCCGACCACCTGGGGGCTGTGGTAGCGTTCCAGGCGCTGGCGGAAGCGGGCCTCGCGCTCGCGCTGGATGCCGACGGCGGCGAAGTTGGCCATGGCGGAGAGCAGGTGCTCGTCCTCCCGCCTGAAGCCGGCCTTGTCCAGGCTGCTCTCGAGGTAGATCACCCCCAGGGCCTGGTCCTCGACGATGAGGGGGGCGCAGAGGGCGGAAGAGATGCCGTGGATCCGGATGCTCTCCCCGGCCGAGAAGCGCGGGTCCACCCGGGCGTCGGTGGTGAGGATGGCCACCCGGTCGTCCATGGCGGTGCGCGCGATGGTGCGGCTGATGGGGTTCGTGAGGGCCCCGGGCGCCTCCTCCCAGGCGTACTCCGGCCGGAGCTCGCCCGAAGGGTCCCGCAGGAGGATGAAGCCGCGCTGGCATCGGATCTGGGCCGTGACCAGGGCCATGACGGATTCGAGGAGCTCGGCCAGGCCCGCCGTCCGGAGCAGCTTGCCCGCCATGCTCGCCAGGAGCTGGAAGAGGTGGTCCGCCTCGGCGGAGGCCTTCTCGCGCTGGTGCCTCGCCAGCATGGCCTCCAGGCTGGCGTGGGGGACCAGGATGCTCCCGGAGGCGTCGAAGGCCCGATCCTCCAGGGAGATCCGGGGGGGGAGCGCGGGGCCGGGGGCCGGGTGCGCCTCGGCGCCGGAGCGGGCCGCGGCTTCCTCCGCCCACTGGATGTCCACCTCGCCGAGCTGGATGGCGTCGCCCGGGCGCAGGGGCGTGGGGCCGGTGACCAGGGTGCCGTTCAGCGTGGTGCCGTTGAGGGATTTCAGGTCCTGGATGTGGGGCCTGCCGTCCTTCAGGAAGAGCCTGGCGTGGACGCGGCTCACGGCGTTGGAGGAGATCCGGAGGGTGGCGGCGTCCCCGCGGCCGAGGGTGATCCCCTCCTCGGTCAGATCGACCACGTGCCTGGTTCCTTCCACCAGCAGGGAGATCTTCATGCGCGGCTTCCCGGGGAATGGTTCGAGTCTACCAGCAGGTTCCGGCCCGGACGGGCTACTCTGGTAGATCTGGAGCGAGAATGGCGAAGGTCGGGTTCATGTCCCTGGGATGCCCCAAGAACCTGGTGGACAGCGAGGTCATGTTGGGGCACCTGAAGCTCAAGGGCTACACGATCACCCACCGCATGGAGGAGGCCGAGATCCTGGTGGTCAACACCTGCGGCTTCATCGAGAGCGCCAAGGCGGAGAGCATCGAGGCCATCCTGGAGGCGGCGTCGATGAAGCAGAAGGGGGCCTGCCGGAAGCTCGTGGTGGCCGGCTGCATGGTGGAGCGCTACCGGGAGCAGCTCCTGGCGGACATGCCCGAGATCGACGCCTGCCTGGGGACCCGGGACATCGAGCACATCGCCGAGGTGATCGGGGCGGACGACCGACTCTTCGAGCCCGAGCGCGACCCGGCCTACCTCTACGACGAGCACAGCCCGCGCCTCCTGACCTCCCCCGGGGCCTCGGCCTACCTGAAGATCAGCGAGGGGTGCGACCACGCCTGCGCCTTCTGCGCCATCCCCTCCATCCGGGGCCCCCAGCGCAGCCGCACCCCGGAGTCCATCGAGGCCGAGGCCCGGCAGCTGGTGGCGCAGGGCATCCTGGAGGTGAACCTGGTGGGCCAGGACACCACCGACTACGGGCGCGACTTCGGGGATCCCGACGCGCTGGAGAAGCTCGTGCGCCGGCTCGGGACGGTGGAGGGCCTCCGCTGGTTCCGCATCCACTACAGCTATCCGAACCGGCTCACCGATGGCCTGCTGCGGGCCATGGCGGAGACCGGGAACTGCGTGAAGTACCTGGACCTGCCCCTCCAGCACGCCGACGCCCGGGTGCTGAAGACCATGGCCCGGGGGGGCGGGAGGAGCACGTTCATGAAGCTCCTCGGGAAGGTCCGGCGCACGGTCCCGGGGGTCTTCGTGCGGTCCAACTTCATCGTGGGCTTCCCGTCCGAGACCGAAGCCTCCTTCGCGGACCTGCGGGACTTCGTCGAGGAGGCCCGGTTCGAGCACGTGGGTGTCTTCACCTACTCCCCGGAGGAGGGCACGCCCGCCTTCGGCCTCGGGGACCCCGTCCCGGAGCGGACGAAGCAGAAGCGGAAGCGGATCCTCATGGAGCTCCAGCAGAAGATCTCCCGGGCCAAGAACCGGGCCCTGGAGGGGCAGGTGCTGGAGGTCCTGGTGGAGGGCCGGCACGAGGAGACGGAGCTGATCTTCAAGGGAAGGCACCAGGGCCAGGCCCCGGAGGTGGACGGCGGGGTGCTCATCGTGGGCGGCGAGCCGGAGGAGAACACCCTCCAGCCCGTGCGGATCACGAAGGGGCACGCCTACGACCTGGTCGGGGAGGTGGTGGAAGGGGGAACGGAAGCGGCCGTGCGGGCCTTCGAGGCGCGCCGGCGGACCGGGGGTGCCGGGCATGCTTGAGCTGCGGGACGTCACCCGCGCCTACGAGCTGGGCGGGGAGCGGGCCGGGGTGTTCGGCATCAGCCTCCGGGTGCCCGCGGGCACCCTGGCGGTCCTGGCCGGGCCCTCGGGCAGCGGCAAGACCACCCTCCTCCAGGTGGCGGGCCTGCTGGACACCGCCGACGCCGGCGAGGTGGTGCTGGACGGCCGCCCCGTCTCGGCCCTGCCGGAGCGGGAGCGGTGCGAGGTGCGCCTGCGCAGGCTGGGCTTCGTCTTCCAGACCTTCAACTTGGTGCCGGTCCTCTCGGCCCTGGAGAACGTGATGCTGCCCCTGCAGCTCCAGGGCGCGACGGAAGCCGTCGCCAGGGAACGCGCCGAGGGGATCCTGGCGCGGGTGGGGCTGGCGGACCGCCTCCGGCATCGGCCGGGACAGCTCAGCGGGGGGCAGCAGCAGCGCACGGCCATCGCCCGGGCGCTGGTCTCCGATCCCCTGCTGGTGCTGGCGGACGAGCCGACCGCCAACCTGGATCACGCCCACGGCGGGCCCCTGATGGAGCTGATGGCCGAGCTGAGCCGCGAGCGCGGGGTGAGCTTCCTGGCCGCCAGCCACGATCCGTCGGTGATCGGCCGGGCGGACCTGGTCTTCCGGCTCCGGGACGGGCGGCTGGAGGACGCGCCGTGATCCTGCCCCGCCTCGCCCTCCGCAACGTCCTGCGCCAGAAGCGCCGGACCCTCCTCACCCTCCTCGTGCTGGTGGCGGGGTTCGTGGCCCTGGCCCTCGCCGGCGGCTTCATGACCCAGACCTTCCAGGGCTTGGCGGACGCGGCCATCCAGGGGGGGCTCGGCCACGTCCAGATCCTGCCCCGCGGAGGACTGGACGGGGACGAGGGCCGGAGCCTGGAGCACGCCCTGCCGGACGGCGAGGCCCTGGCCGGGCGCCTGCGCCGGGACCCGGCCGTGGCGGAGGTGCTCCCGCGGATCGAGTTCATGGGGCTCGCCTCCAGCGGCGCCCGGAGCGTCGCCTTCCTGGGCACCGCCGTGGACCCGGCCCGCGAGCCGCGCTTCATGGCCATGTCCGACCGCCTGGCGGATGGCGCCAAGGCCCCCGGCGGGGCGGGCTCCCGGTGGCTCAGTGCGGATCCCGGGGCCCGCGAGGTGGTGGTGGGCACCGGCCTGGCCCGGAGCCTGGGCCTGGCGGTCGGGGACAGCCTGACCCTGATGTCCACCACCGCCGACGGCGCTCTCAACGCGGTGGACGTGGAAGTCATCGGCCTGGAGGACCTCGGCGTCAAGGAACTCAACGACCGGAGCCTCTGCGTGAGCCTGGACACGGGCAGCACCCTGATGAACGCCGGGCCCGCGCGGTCCCGGCTCTCCGTGGTGCTGCGGCGCCCCCAGGACGCGGCGCGCGAGTGCCCGCGGCTGGCGGCGCTGGCGGGGAACGGGGCCGAGGCCCGTCCCTGGTTCGAGCTGGCGAGCTTCTACCGGCAGGTGAAGCTCCTCTACTACGCCATCTTCGGGTTCATGGGGCTGGTGCTCGCCCTGGTGGTGCTGCTGGCCACGGCCAACACCCTCCTCATGAGCGTGATGGAGCGGCTGCGGGAGCTGGGCACGCTCCGGGCGGTGGGCATGCGGCCCGGGAGCCTGATGGCCCTCCTCCAGTGGGAAGGCGCCCTGCTGGGGATCGCGGGGAGCCTGGCCGGGCTGGGAATCACGCTGGTCCTGCGGGCCGCCCTGAACGCCCTGCACCTCCAGATGCCCGCCCCGCCGGGTTCCAGCCACGGCTACGAGCTCCACATCCACCTGGTCCCCCTGGTCTACCTGGGCACCTTCCTGGGGCTCCAGGCGGTGATCCAGGCATCCGCGTTCTTCCCCGGCCTGAAGGCCGCCCGGATCCGCATCACGGAGGCGCTGAGACATGTCTAGGAAGGCACCACGATGGGCCTGGTGGGTGGCGACGGGGCTCGGCTCGGGCAGGCTCCGGCCGGCGCCCGGGACCTGGGGGAGCCTGGCGGGGCTGGCCGCCTGGTGCCTCTTCGCCTGCGCGGCGACCTGGCACGGACCCGCCGGGGGGCCGGGCCGGGCCGCCCTGGAGGTCGTGTTCCTCCTGGCCCTGGGACTGATGGCCTGGCTGGCCGTGCGGGCTTCCGACCTCGTGGTCCGGGAGACGGGGAGGGAGGACCCGGGCTACATCGTGATCGACGAGTGGGTGGGGATGTGGGTGACCCTCTGGCCCCTCCGCTGGGAGGTCCACGGGCTCCTGGCGGCCGGAGGATGGCGCTGGGCCGCCGCGCTGGCCGTGCCCTTCCTGGTGTTCCGGGTCCTGGACATCTGGAAGCCGTGGCCCGTCTACCAGATCCAGGAGCTGCCGGGCGGCCAGGGCATCGTCGCGGACGACCTGGTTGCCGGCCTCTACGGCCTTCCCCTCGTCGTCGCGGCCCTCCCTTGGATCATCCGGTAGCCCCTCCCTGCCTCAGAAGCGCCACCACGGCGGCACCGCCTGGAAGACCTCCCGGTAGGGGTGGAAGACGCGCCGGCCCATGGGCGTGGCGAGCTGCCGCCGGATGACCTGCTCCTTGATGAGCCGCCTTTCGCAGTTGAAGAACGTCATCTCGGCCGGATCCTGGATCTCCCGGTAGATGCGGGGCAGGGGGTCCACCTTGAAGCCCCAGGCCTGCGCGTAGAGGGGGATCCGCAGCTCCTCGTGCACCAGTTCGGGCAGCTCCTCCTGGGCGTAGCGTTCCAGGAACTCCCGGGAGAAGGCGTTGCCGGGGCCCTGGCAGGCCAGGTAGGGCCCCTTCCAGCCATAGCGCCGCTCGACGTGGGCCTGGAGCTGCCTCCACTCGGCGGCCAGGGGCTCCTTGGTGGTCCAGTGCCACTTGTGCTGGATGCGGGCCAGGGGGGTCAGGCCGACCAGGGCCACGCCTTCCGTGCCGGCCCGCCCGTAGATGTCCTCCAGGTTCCCGAGCAGCAGCAGGTCCCATTCCGCGAGGTGGAGCATGTCGAAGGGGATGTGCCTGCCCACCTCCCGGTACCAGAGTGCGAGGGAGATGTCCCCGTGCCGCCACTTCCACTTGGGGGCCTCCACGGGGATCCGCCAGATTCCGTCCAGGTGGCCGGAGAGCGCCCGCCCGGCCTCCTCGAAGGCCGAGGCACTTCCGCCGTAGAGGCCGAAGACCGGGCTGGAGGGGTTGAACCTGCGGAGGTACTCGATGCGGTTGATGCAGACGTCGTACTGGTCGTGGAAGCGGAACAGGATGATGCGTTTCAATCCAAGCCCCTGTGGGTCCATCCGTTCCCGGATGGGGGTCGATCCTGCGGCTGGCGCTACTGCGGTGGTCCAAGGATACCTGGATTCCGCGGCCGGAACCCCTGCGGATCCGCTTTCCTGGGGTCTCGGGGCGACGCCTCCCGGGCTTCAGTTGCTGGAGCCGAAGACTTCGCGGATATCGCAGAGCAGCCGCTTCAGGTTGGCCTCGGTCATGTTGAGGGCCACCTGCTGCTTGACCTCGTCCTTGCGGAAGAAGGCGATCCGCTTCACCACCACCTTGTCGCGGCCGATGCTGATCTCGTTGAACTGGATCTGGTTGTCGTCCTTGTAGGGGGGGAGGCTGCGCAGCTGGATGTACATCCCCCGGCGGTCGTGGTCCACGATCTCCAGGTGCTCGTTCAGGTAGGTGACCTGCCGGGTCAGGCTCTCGGCCTTGGACTTGAGCTTGGCGAAACTCTGCCGCTTCTGGGCCAGGTGCTCCACCGCCAGGTGCTCCACCTCGACCTCCATGCCGCGGCGCCGGAGGGCGCCGTAGGCGAGGCCTTCGTGGCCGGGATCCCCGTCCTGGAACGGCTCGAATCCCTGGAAGTCCCCGGGCAGGACACTTTCGTCGTATCGCTTGGCTTTCCTGGACAACTTCATCACAACACCCCAGGGATCAAGTAAATTTTGCCCATTTTCGCCTGAAAAAGCTACTTTCCAGGCGACATCCGGAGGCCTTGGGTTAGACGTGCCGGGAATATCGGGCAATTCCTTCCACCTGTCTAGGGGAAAGACTCGAATTCGTCGCAGGCCGCCGTGTTTTTCCGGGTCCGCCAATGGGATGGACTCGGCGATTCCGGGGTCATCAAAGGCTGCTTGGCCAGCGGGTCTTGTAGACGGGACGGTCCAGGGCCCGGGACCAGGCGCTCCAGTTCCCTTGGCCGCTCTCCTCGGCCATCAGGCGGAACATGCCCTCGAGCTTCCCGTCCAGGTCGTCGAGGTAGTGGACGAGGAGGGCTTCCGGCGTCTTCGGGAGCACCGGCGAGCCGAACTCCAGCTTGCCGTGATGGGCAAGAACGATGTGCAGGATCTGCAGCCGCAGCTCCTCCGGGAATCCGGGCAGCGCCTCGATGGCCTTGGCGACCCACTGGGCCTCCAGGGTGATGTGGCCCAGCAGGTTCCCGGCGTCCGTGTAGCCGAAGCTGCGCTGGTAGCTGAGTTCGGCGGTCTTGCCCAGGTCGTGGAGCAGCACGCCCGCCAGGACGAGGTCGCGGTTCAGGTCGCGGTAGTGCTCGCAGGCGCGCTGGGCCATGCCGGCGACCGAGAGGGTGTGCTCGAGCAGGCCTCCCAGGTAGACGTGGTGCAGGCTCTTGGCGGCCGGGGCCTTGGCGAGCCCGGCGCGGCGGTCGGCGTCCAGGACGAGCATGGCCTCGAGGAGCTTGCGGATCCAGGGATCCCGGATGCCCTGGACGAGTCCGTCCAGTTCCTGGAGCATGCCTTCCACGGGGCGCCTGGAGGTGGGGAAGAAGTGGGAGAAGTCCCCCACCTCGGCGTCGGGGGCGAACCGGACCTTGTCGACCCGGACCTGCCTCCGGCCCTGGAATTCCTCCACCCGGCCCTTCACCTTCACGAAGACGTCCGGGGCGATGTCCGAGTATTCCCCTTCCACGGCCTTGAGATCCCAGAGGAAGGCCTTGAGCTCCCCGCTGGCGTCCATCAGCTTCAGCTCCAGGTACTCGCTGCCGTTCCGGGTGGTCTTGTAGGCGGCGTCCGTGGCCAGGAAGTAGCCGAGGAAGGTGTCTCCGGTCTTGAGGTCGCTGATCAGGGGCTGGTCCGGCATGTCAGTGCTCCGTGGGGGTCTTGGGCCTGGGGATCGTGGGATCCTCGCCCGGGCCGAGGTCCACGGGAAGGCGCTTCTCCTCCAGGATCTCCACCATGGACCACTGGCTGGCCTTGGGCACGGTGCCGAGGGGGATGTCCAGCACGCGCACGCGGAGGACCCGGTTGTAGATGGGGAAGACCAGCTCGTCCCCCACCTTCAGGTCGAAGCTGGCCTTCCGCGGAATGCCGTTCACGCGCACCACGCCCTCGTCGCACAGCTCCCGCGCCATCTCCCGGCGCTTGAGCAGGTGGGTCTTCTTCAGGAAGAGGTCAAGTCGCAAGTTCAACCCTTCAGGATCTGGTCCTTCGGAACCATGTAGCGGATGTTCGCCCGGACCCGGAGCTTGTTCAGGAAGTTGTCGAGCGCGTTCTGGGCCTTGGGCTCCCGCACCTTGTCCAGGATCTGCCCCTTCACTTCCTCGTAGGGCCTGACCGAATCCTGGTCGGAAGCGACGAGCTGGACCAGGTAGATGTCCTTGTCCGTCTCGAGGGGCGCGGACACCTGGTCGATCCTGAGGGCCAGGGCCGCCGCCTCGACGGGGCCGACCAGCAGGCCCTTGGTCATCCAGCCGAGGTCTCCACCCATGTCGCGGGTGGGGCTCTGGGAGTATTCCTTCACCAGGTCCACGAAGGGCTTGCCGGACTTGAGCGCCGCCTGGACGGTGTCGAGGGTGGCCTTGGTGGCCTGCTGCTCCTCGGGCGTGGCCCCCTTGGACAGGACCAGCTCGCGGATGCGGAAGCGGCTCGGCTGCCGGTATTCGTCCTTGTGGTCCTCGTAGAAGGCCCGGAGCTCCTGGTCCTCGATGGCCACCCGGGAGTAGACCTCCTGGCGGAGGACCTCCTGCTGGGCGATCTGCCGCCTGCCGCGGTCCAGGTATTCCTTGAGCCCGATGCCGAGGTTCGTGCGGAGCGCCTGGTCGAAGTCGGCATCGGATTGGATCTGGTTTTCCTTCTTGACGGCTTCGACCATCTGGGCGAGGTGCTCGTCGGTGACCTGGATGCCCAGGTCGACGGCCCTGTCGTCGAGCAGGAAGGCGTCGACGAGGTGCTGGAGCACCTGCTCCCGGGCGTCCCGCAGCCGGGCGTCCAGCTCCGCGCCCGAGTAGTTCCGGTAGAGGGCGGCGCCTGCCTGCTCGACCTCCTGCTGGAAGACCCGGCGCGTGAGGATGTGGTTGTTGACCACCACCAGGATCTCTTCGCGGACTTCGGTCGCGCAGACGACCACGGCGGGCAGGGTCACCAGCAGGCAGGCTCTGAGCATCTAGTTGCTCCCGGCGGGGGCGGGCGCGGGCTGCTTGGCCTTCGCCGCGCCTGGTTTCTGGGGGGTCCCGGAACCGAGCACGAAGGGGATCTCCTTCTTGAGGGAGGCCACGTAGTCGTTCATCACCTCTTCCTGGCGGGCCTGGCTGGCCAGCTGCTGGGCCTTGTCCTTGGAGGCCTCGAAGGTCTGCTGCTCGCTGGGGGTGATCTTTTCGACCTTGATGAGGTGGTAGCCGAAGAAGGTCTTCACGGGTTCGCCGACTTCGCCGACCTTCTGCTTGCGGACGGCGGCCTCGAACTCGGGCGCGAAGGAGCCGAAGGAGATGTCCTCGTAGAGGCCGCCGGACTCCTTGCTGCCGGGGTCGTCGGAAAGCTCCTTGACCACGTCCTCGAACTTCTTTCCGCCCTTGAGGGCCTCCTGGGCCTTGGCCACCTTGGCCTTGAGGGCCTCCTCGGTGAGCTCCTTGGCGTCCGGAGCCTGGCTTTCCTTGTTGCTCAGCAGGATGTGCCGGGCCGTGAAGGTCTCCTGGGTCTTGAACTGGTCCAGGTGCTTGTCGTAGTAGGCCTTGACGTCGTCATCCGAGACCTTCAGCTTCTCCTGGAGCTTGTCTCCCACCTTCTCGAAGAGGGCGCGGACCAGGAGGTCCGTCTCCATCATGGCCCGCTTCTTGGAGAACTCGGGTCCCTTGTCCAGCCCCATCTTGCGGGCCTTGGCCTCGAAGAGCCGGGTCTGGATGTACTGCTCCTGCACCTGCTGGAGGGCGCCTTCCGTCATGGCCATCTGCATGCGCTGCTGCGAGTTGTAGGCCAGCTCCAGGAACATCATGAACTCGGATTCCATGACGGGCCTGCCGTTGATCCGCGCGAGGACCACGTCCTTCGGCGCCGCCGGCTTGGCGGCGGGCTTGGCCTTGGCCTTGGCGGCCGGCTTCGGCGCCGCGGCCGGGGGAGGCGGCGTCTGGGCCGCGAGGGTGAGGCTGACCAGGGGCAGGAGGACGAGATTGCGTAGCATGAGGATCCTGTAGTAGAGGCGACTAGTCGCGGCGCCCGCCGAGGAGGCGGAGCAGGGAGATGAAGATGTTGTAGAGGCTGACGAAGAGGTTCAGGGCGAAGCCGGCGGGATCGCTGAAGTCCCGGGTGCGCAGCATGAGGGAGGTGTCGTAGAGGATCTTGGCGGAGCAGGCGACGACCGCCACGGCGGCGATCACCAGGCTGAAGGCCTCCAGCCTGAAGATGGCGGCGATGAGGCCGCCGAAGAACATGACGGAGACGCCGATGATCACGAAGTTGCGGAGGAAGCTGAAGTCCTTCTTGCTGACGAAGGAGACCACGGTCAGCACCAGGAAGTCGCCCGCGGTCATGCCGGCGGCGGCGAGGACCACGCCGGGGCCGATCGTGGTGGCGTAGATGGTCGAGATCATCCCGGCGACGTAGCCGGAGACGCCGGTGAACAGCGCGAAGGCCAGGATGTTGAGGGGGCGCCGGCGGCTCACGGCCTGGGCGAACAGGATGGCGCCCATCTGCGCGCCGAAGATGAGCCAGCCGAAGAGCTGGCCCATGGAACGGAAGGCGGCCACCCAGAGGGGGGTGGTCACGTAGGCGGCCAGCGCGGCCAGGCCGGCCACGGCGAATCCGCCCATGAGCCACAGGTAGACGCTGCGGATGAAGGAGATCCTGTCCTGAAGACCCGCTTGCGCCGTGAAGTAGCGGCCTTCGATGTCATAGCTCATGTTCGACCTCGATGAATCCCCCGGAGGGGAACCTTAAATCCTACCATTCGGGCACGGTCATTGCTCGGCCGGATGCACCTGGGATGGCGCCCCGGCGGGGAAAGTTCCCGTCCGCCCGGGGGAAGCCGCCCGCCTGCTAGGCTGGAGCCGGAGGCTTCCCCCGTGCCCGTCCCGATTTCCCCGCCCTGGTGGTGGAAGCTGCTTGCGCCCCACCGGAGGGTCCTGGCCAGGGGGTTGGCGGCGACGGTCGTCTGCAGCCTGGCGGCCTCCTGGGTGCCCTTCTGGTCGGGACGGGCCGTGCACGCCCTGGAACGGGGACAGTGGGGCGCGAGCCGCGCCCAGCTGCTCTGGATGATGCTCTTCACGGGGGTGGCGGGCCTGGGCAGATACTTCATGCGCCAGAACCTGATCGGGCTCAGCCGCACCATCGAGACGCGCCAGCGGGAGGAGCTCTTCGCGTTCTACCTCTCCTGCCCCTTCTCGTTCCACGAGCGCGCCCGCATCGGGGACCTCATGAGCCGCATCGGGGACGACGTCGGCGCCGTCCGGATGGCCACGGGGCCCGGGCTCATGAGCTTCCTCCAGGTGGCCAGCATCCTGCCCATGACCCTGGGGCTCATGATCCACGCCAGCCCCCGTCTCGCCGGGCTGGTGCTGATCCCCTTCCTGCTCCTCGCCGGGGGCTTCTACGCGGTCGGGAAGGCCGGCCACGCGGTCCAGCAGAAGCTCCAGCTCGTGACCTCCCAGCTCAACACCTTCAGCCACGAGACCATCAGCGGGGAGAAGGTGGTCCAGGCCTTCGGGCTGGAGGAGCGGCGGGTGGCGCAGTTCCTCGCCCTCAGCCGGGAGCAGGCCCGGCTCAACCTCCGCCAGTCGGTGATCTTCGGGGCGTACGGGCCCCTGTCCGCCCTGGTGGGCGGCGCGGCGGCCGTCATCCTGGTGGTCTTCGGCGGCCGCATGGTGCTGGACGGGGCCTTGACGCTGGGCGATCTCACGGCCTTCACGGGCTACCTGGCGGCCCTGGCCTGGCCCGTCATGAGCATGGGCTGGGCGGCGAACCTCTTCCAGCGGGCCCGGGCGGGACAGGAGCGCATCGACCAGGTGATGGCCTGCCGGGGGGAGGCTCTGCCGACGGCGGGGCCGGTCACGCTTCCCGGGGGGCCCTTGTCGGTGGAGGCCGTGGAAGTGGTCCACCGCTTCGAGTCCGGCCGGGGGGTGGGACCCCTTTCCCTGGACGTTCCGGCCGGATCGAGCCTCGCCGTGGTCGGGGGGATCGGTTCCGGGAAGACGGTCCTGCTCCAGCTCCTCGCGGGGCTGCGGGAGCCCCTGGAAGGGACCGTGCGGGTGGCCGGGGAGCCCCTGGTCCGGGAGCGGCTGCGGGACCACTGGGCGGCCCTGGGGTGGGTGCCCCAGGAGGCGTTCCTGTTCTCGGACTCCCTGCGGGAGAACCTGGCCATGGGGCGCCCGGAGGCCACGGAGCAGGAGCTCTGGGACATCGCCCGGGTGGTCTGCCTGGACGACCTGATGCGGCGCCTGCCCCTGGGGCTGGATACGGTGGTGGGGGAGCGGGGGGTCGTGCTCTCCGGGGGGGAGCGCCAGCGCGCCGCGCTGGCCAGGGCACTGCTCCGGCGCCCGCGCCTGCTCCTCCTCGATGATGCCCTCAGCGCCGTGGACGCGGAGACGGAGAGCCGCATCCTGGACAACCTCAAGGCCCATCTGGGGCGGACCACCCTCGTGATGGCGACGCATCGGGTCTTCGCGGCGGAACTGTGCGACCGCGTCCTGGTGCTGGAGGAAGGCCGCCCCGTCCAGTACGGCGCGGCCGGGGAACTCGCCGGCCGGCCGGGCATCTTCGCCCGCATGAAGCGCCTCCAGAGCCTAGAGCGGGAGCTGGCGGGCGTCAGCCTTCCCGGAAGGTGACCTTGTTGATCTCGGCCAGGGTGGTGATTCCCAGGCGCACCTTTTCCACGGCGCTCTCCCTGAGGCTGTGCATCCCGCCGCGCCGGGCGGCGGCCTTGACCTCGCCGATGGGGGCCCGCTTGGTGATGAGCTCGCGCAGCTCGTCGTTCATGCCCATGAACTCCACGATGGCCTGCCGGCCCCGGAACCCGGTGCCGTTGCAGTCCACGCAGCCGACCTTGTCGCAGAGGGTCGCGGTGCCGGCCCAGGCCGGGTCCAGGCCGCTGTCCAGGAGCTCCCGGGGGGAGAGGGCTGCGGGGCGCTTGCACTTGGGGCAGAGGGTGCGCACGAGCCGCTGCGCCAGGATGCAGTCGAGGGCCGAGACGAAGTTGTAGACCTCCACCCCCATGTGCTGGAAGCGGTAGATCACGTCGAGGGTGTTGTTGGCGTGGACCGTCGTGAACACCAGGTGGCCCGTGAGGGCCGACTGGACGGCGATCTGCGCGGTCTCCGGATCCCGGATCTCGCCCACCAGGATCTTGTCGGGATCGTGGCGGAGGATGGAGCGCAGGCCCACGGCGAAGGTGAGGCCCTTCTTCTCGTTCACGGGGATCTGGGTCACGCCCTCCAGCTGGTACTCGACCGGGTCCTCGATGGTGATGAGCTTGTCCTCGGGGTTCCGGATCTCGCTGAGCAGCGCGTAGAGCGTGGTGGTCTTGCCGCTGCCCGTGGGGCCGGTCACCAGGAACATCCCGTAGGGCTCCTTGGCGTAGCGCCGGATCCGGTCCCGCTCGCTCGGGGAGAAGCCCAGGATGTCCAGGTCCAGGGTCCGGAACTCGTCGCTGAGGTTCTCCTTGTCGAGGATGCGGATCACGGCGTCCTCGCCGTGGATGGTCGGCATGATGGAGACGCGGAAGTCGATGGCGCGGCCCCGCACCTTCAGCTTGAAGCGCCCGTCCTGGGGCCTGCGCTTCTCGGCGATGTCCAGCTCGGACATGACCTTGATGCGGCTGACGATGGGGCTGGCGAAGCGCTTGTCGATGGGGTCCGCGGCGGGGTAGAGGCAGCCGTCGATGCGGTACTTGATCTGGAAGCCCGAGGCGAGGGTCTCGAGGTGGATGTCCGAGGCCCGGCGCTGCAGGGCGTTGAAGATGGTGGTGTCCACCAGGCGGACGATGGGGGCCTCGTCCTTGTCCGTGAGGCGCTCCAGGTCCAGCACCTCCTCGTCGATGTCCTCCTCGCGCAGGACCTGGACCTTGAGGGCCTCTCCCGCCTCGTCCAGGACCTTCTGGCCGCTCTCGGACTTCTTCAGCACTTCCTGGATCTGGGTCTGGGGGGCGCCCGTGAACCGCAGGGGGCGCTTGAGCTGGGCGCGCAGGAGGTCCTGGGTCACCACGTCCAGCGGATCCGCCATGGCCAGCCAGAGGACGCCGGCCTTCTCGTGGACCGGCACGAAGTGGTGCTTGAGCATGAGGTCCAGGGGGATCGCCTGGAACAACGCGAAATCCACCGGCTCGCTGGTGAGGTCTAGGGTCGGGTAGAGGGCCTGGCTCCTGGCGTCGGGCCAGGGGAAGGCTCCGGGATCCATGGCCTGGGAGGGGCCGGAGGTCGGGGCGGACGGGTCTGGGTTGGGCATGGCCCATCATAATGCGGAGCGGGCGAGTCGGGTCCCGGGGGCCTCGACTTGCCTCGCCGCCCTGGCCCGGGAACGACGAAGGCCGCCTCGCGGCGGCCTTCCGTGGTCGGCAACCAGCAGGGACTACATCTGATCCTTGAGACCAGGGACCCGTCTCGGCGAGGCCGGGAAACGGCCGCGCAGGAGCAAGGCCCAGTGGGCCTTGCGATAGACGGGAGCGGTCCTGACTCGGACCTCCGGTCCTCGCCCCTGCGGGGCGGCAACGGCCAGGGGCCGTTCCGTCCCATCCTCCATCCGCGCAGCTCCTGTCGGATGGTGAAGCCGACCTTCCACGGCCGCAAGGTCGTTCGACTGGACGACGAAGGCCGCCTCGCGGCGGCCTTCTGTGGTCGGCAACCAGCAGGGACTACATCTGGTCCTTGAGGCCCTTGGCGGTCTTGAAGACGACCTTCCGGCCGGCGGGGATCTCGATCTTTTCGC
>DAOPZL010000004.1:65102-74516 GCA_035353395.1 Holophaga sp. | reverse complement strand
CCCTTGGCGGTCTTGAAGACGACCTTCCGGCCGGCGGGGATCTCGATCTTTTCGCCGGTCTTGGGGTTGCGGCCCATCTTGGCCTTGGTGGGGCGGACTTCGAAGGTGCCGAGGCCGAAGATGTTCACGCGCTTGCCGGACAGCAGGGACTGGACGATCTCATCACGCAGGCCGTCCAGGATGGCCTTGGCCCGGGCCTTGGTCAGGTCGTGGGCGTCGGCCAGCGCGGCGGTCATCTCGGGGATGCCGAGGGTCTCGGGCTTGGAAGAAGTCTTGTTCATGAGATTCCTTTCTGCGAAGGAGAAGGCAGAAGAAAGCCCGGGCATCCCGCTGCAGGGATCCGGGGGGATGAGGGGTCGGTTATTCGGCGGCCAGCGCGGTGACTTCCAGGTTGATCTTGGCGTGGACGCCGGAGAAGAGGCGGATGTCCACGGCGAAGGTGCCCAGGTCCTTGATGTGGGGGACGGTGATGGCCTGCTTCTCGATCTCGAAATCCTTGGCCTTCAGCAGCTCGGCCACGTCCGCGTTGGTGACGGAACCGAACAGGTGGCCGCTCTCGCCCACCTTCTTGGCGACGGAGATGCTGACGGCTTCCAGCTTCTCCTTGAGGGACTCCGCCTCCGCCAGTTCCTTGGCGCGGATCTTGAGGTTGCGCTCCTTCTCCAGTTCGATCTGGCGCTTGTTGCCGGCGGTCACGGGCAGGGCCTTCTTGCGGGGGAGCAGGAAGTTGCGGGCGTAGCCGTCCTTGACGTTCACGATGTCGCCGCGCACGCCGAGGCTGGGCACATTCTCGATGAGCAGGATTTCCATGTCGTACTCCTTGTTGGTCGCGGCCAGCGCCTAAGGCGTTGTCCCCTCTTGGTTAGGCAGGGAACCCGTCCCTGCCCGGATGCCCCTGGGTCCGGAGCTCCTGTCCCTCGGTGGGTTGAGGCCGATCTGTCGGAGAAGACAGTCTACCTGCCTTCACCCTTCCTAGGGAAGCGGTCACCCGGTTACTCTTCCCACAGGAACCCACCCCATGGACGATCGGATCGAACGCAGGTCATGCCGGCGCGTGGTCGTCGGACCGGAGCATACCGTCCGCTTCAGCGCGAGGGGGCATGCCTTCCGGAACGTCCGGATCACCAACCTGGGCAGCCAGGGGTGCTTCGCCATGGTCAGCCAGCGGAACGCCCCGCTGTTCATGCAGGGCACGCTCCTGGAGCACTTCGCCTTCGAGCACCCGGACCTGGCCGGCGGGTCCATCGTGGCCAAGGTGACCTACGTCCTCGGGGATCCGGAGGGGCGTCCCGCCGTCGAGTTCATGGGGGTGGGCATCCAGTTCGTCGGCATGGATCCCGCCTCCAGGGAGGCACTGGACCGTTTCCTGGCGCGGAGCCTGGAGACCCCGTGACCTGGAAGGCCGCTATGCCGGATGCTGGTCCAGCCAGGCCCGGGCGGCCTTGAGGTCCTCCCAGACCGCGCGCCGCACGTCCTGCGTGTACTGCCGGAGCACGTAGGCGGGGTGGAAGGTGGGCATGACCGGGATCCCTCCCAGCATGTCCAGGCGGCGCCACTGGCCGCGGATGCGCGTGATGCCCGCCCGCTCGCCGAGCAGTTCCCGCAAGGGGGTCGCGCCCAGGGTCACGATGACCCCGGGCCGGATGAGCTCGATCTGGCGCTTCACGTAGGGAAGGCAGGTCTGGGACTCCTGGGGCGTGGGGGTCCGGTTGTCGGGGGGGCGGCACTTCACGATGTTGGTGATGTAGACCTGCCGCCGCTGGTATCCGATGGCGGCGATCATCTTGTCGAGGAGTTCGCCGGCCCGGCCCACGAAGGGCCTGCCCTGGAGGTCCTCGTCCCGGCCCGGGCCTTCCCCGATGAACATCATCCGCGCCCCGGGATCCCCCTCGCCGAAGACGAATCGGATGCGCCCCGGGCCGAGGGGACAGGCCTGGCAGTCCTGGGTGCAGGCTCGCAGCTGGTCGAGGTCGGGGGCGGCGGCCACGGCCTCGGGGGCGGGCCGGGTCCCGGGGGCCTGGACGGGAGCCTCCGGAAGGGCCGGGGCCTCCGCCGGTCCGGGCTCCGGCCGGCGGGCCTGGACGGGGACTGGGGGGGCCTCCTCCCGGGGTTCGGGCACGAGGCCGAGGACCCCCAGGTCCTGGAGGGCATCCCGCCACTGATGGAAAGGACCGGTCATGCGTTCTAGACTATCTCCACTCGAGCGAAAGGATTCCGGAACCTCGTCCCTCCTTCCCGCATTCGAATGTCGGAGCGACGCATGCAAGCCCTCCCCAGACAGGAGACACCCTTCGGAAAGATCAGCCAGTTCCACGAGGCCTTCGCGGAGCTCTATCCCCGTCTGGTCGGCTACGCCCGCCGGTACGGGGCGGCCTTTCCCGAGGACATCGCCCAGGAGGCCTTCGTCATCCTGATGCAGCGGGAGGAGCCGGTGGAACATCCCACCGCCTTCCTCTACGGCACCACCCGGACCCTGGCGCTCACGGAACGCCGGCCCATGAAGAACCAGAACCTGAGCCTCGAGGTCATCCTCGAGCCCGGGAAGGGGCCCGACGCGGAAGACGACCTGCTGCACCGGGAGGTCCGGGAACGCATGCAGACCCTGGCTCCGGCCTTCCGGGAGGCGCTCTGGCTCTTCGTGGTGGAGGGACTCTCCATCCGGGAGATCGCGGACGTGCTGGAAATCCCCGAGGCCACCGTGAAGACGCGCATCCATCGAGCCAAGGTCCAGCTCCGGGACCAGCTCAATCCTTCAGGAGATGTCCATGTCTTGGCATGACCCTGCCCGTGTCCAGGAATCGCCGGAAGACCGTGAGCTGCGGGAGGAGCTGAGCCGGCTGCTGGGGGTTCCTGTCCGGGGCTTCTTCGGAGTGGAACCCACGCCGAAGATGATCGCCCTCGCCGAGGATCTGCGCCGGGAGGCCCTGCGCCGCAGGCACACGTCCCGGCACCGGCCGGCCTGGATGCTGCTGGCCGCCGGACTGCCCCTGGCCCTGGCGGTCGGGGCCCTGGGCTCCTGGGGCTTCCAGCACAAGCAGCGCGCGGACGCCCTGGCGGCGGCGGTGACCCAGAAGGAGACGGAGCTCCGGCAGGCGAAGGCCGCCGCGGAGATCCAGGCCAGCGCTCCCCGGATCGTCGAGCCGGCCCAGGTGCCCGTTTCGGCGCCCGTCCTGGCCAGGAACACGGTCGCGCCGCACAAGGCGGCCAGGCCGACGAGGCCCAACGGCGAACTGGTGCTCGAGGTGAAGTCCTACCAGGCACCTTCTCTCGACACCCAGCCCGTCAAGGGACAGTGATCCCCCGCCCCTTCCGATAAGATGGTGGGAACGGAGGCGCCCGCATGTCCAACGGTCTGTTGATCCTGATCCTCCTCGCCTGCTCGCTGGCCGCGATCCTGGCGGGCATGGCCGTGTTCAGCAACAGCAGGCCGCCCGACAGCCGTCTCAACCAGGTCATGGACGACCTGGACGAGGTGAAGGCGGCGGTGAACCAGCTGCAGAAGTCCATCCTCCAGATCGAGCGCAAGATGGAGAAGGACCAGAAGGATTCCAGGGCCGAGCTGAAGGACCTGCTCGAGCGGGTGGCGGAGCGGATCGACAAGCGGCTCCAGGAGGCGGGCTGAGGGCCCGCCTTCCTGAATCCTTCTAGACGGCCTGGGAGTGCAGGCTGGGGGTCCAGCCCTTCTCGTTGAGCAGGCGGACGCCGATGACCCGGCTCAGGCGGAAGGCCATCTCCTCCTGGTGCAGGTGGCAGAAGGCCCGCAGGTGCTCGCCGTCCACGGACTGGGGTGTCACCTTCCTGAGCTGGGCCCTGTGGGCCGCCAGGGGCATGTAGGTCAGCTCGACCATGAGGTTGTAGCAGGCGGCGTATTCCAGGATCCGCAGGGTCTCCTCCGCGGCCTGCGCCCCAGTGCCCATGTGCAGCATCGGGATGCGGCGCTTGATTTCCTGGTAGAGGTTGGGGTCCTCGCTCTGGATGCGCTGCAGGGCCGCCTGGATGATCTGGCGGACCGGCTCCAGGTTGGTGTTCATGCCCTTCTCGTCCACGAAGGCGAGGCAGGCCAGGGACCAGAGGTAGAGGGATTCGTCCCCGTCGATGCTCACGGGCAGGAAGCGTCCCGGCTTGGGCAGGAAGCCGGCCTGCTTGAGCAGGGCGAAGGCGTTGCCCGGGCCGTTGGCCTCCATGACCGTGTCCGAGACCGGCTTGAGGTCGAGGGAGGCCAGCTCGGGGCGCAGGCGCAGTTCATCGGCCAGCTGGGGACTGCGCGCCTTCACCAGGCGGACGCCCTGCTGGACTTCGACCTCGCCCAGGCGCAGGGCCAGGTCCTCCAGGAGCTGGGAGAGGGGCTGGGGCATGATCGTCCCGGACTCGCCCAGCCTGCCCCGGATCTCCTCCATGGTCACGCCGGAATCCAGGGCCCGTGTGAGGGTGTCGGGGCCGATCCGGAAGCTCACCATGGCGTCCAGGGTCTCCACCTCGGCCAGCTGGGCCAGCTGGAGGAGCCGGTGGGGATTCTGGATCAGGGGCGTGAGCATCTCCAAGGTCGGCTGGATCACCAGCGGCTGGTTCGCCACCAGCGGGGTCCAGTGGGCTTCCGTGCCGCGGTGGTCCCGCAGGAGGTATTCATGCGCCAGGGCTTCCCCGTGGGGGGTGAGGGCCAGGTGCTCGCCCGCCTCGTCCATGGTCACCAGCCCCATGCGCTGCAGGAAGGGCAGGAAGACCGTCCGGGTCCGCGGGGTGTCGAGGGGATGGAGCGTCTGGAGGAAGGCCAGGAAGGGCGGAATGGTCAGGACCTGGCCCCTGCGCTCCAGGAGGTGGCGCATCACGAACATGCGGTCCTCGGAAGGAGGCATGTTCCAGAGCTTGAGGTCGTGCTCCAGCAGCGTGGCGAAGGCCCGTTCCGCGATCCAGCGGGGGGGGTGCGAGACGACGGCCGGGAGCAGCGTGTCCACGCGTCCCTCGCGGCTCCAGAGGAGCCCGAGCCGGTGCAGGAGCGCGAAGACCAGGGTGGCGTCCTTCTCTTCCTTCAGGAGGGAGTTGCGGCTCAGGAGCTGGCCCAGCTCCTTCTTGGCGGGCAGCCCTCCCTTCAGGACCCGGATGCCCCCCATGCAGCGCAGCAGCACGGAGGTGAGCGCCATGGAGAACCCGAAGGGCTGGACCTCGGGCAACCGGAGGTCCGCCTCGCCCTGGAAATTGAAGGCGCCTTCGTCGAAGTCCGCCAGGGCGTCCGCCACGCGCTCCGTGACGACCCAGCCGTCGGGCGCGGGAAGGATGAGCCCGAGATCGGACAGCACGCGGCGGGTCTCCTCCTCGGGGAGGAGATGGTCCTCGGCCAGGCACTTGAGGGACCGGAGGTGCCGGCTGTCCAGGTCCGCGAGGGTGTTGGTCAGTCCCTTGTTGTCCTCGAGGTGGAAGACCATGGTCTTGAGCATGCGGACCCGGCCCTCGGCTTCCGCCTCCCAGTGCTGGGGGATCGGGATCTTCCGGCACTCGCAGATCCTCCGGAGTTGCTCGTCCGTGCAGCCAGCCAACAACAGGTAGTGGGAATGCACCATGACCCTCGTCCGCGCACACCGACAGGTGACCGTCCAGTATCTCACGAACCGGGGGGAAACTCGAGGTCCAAGACCGCCGGGCAGGCAGGTCCGACAATGCCGCATTGACCCTTCGGCCCATGCGCTCTAGGCTCGTACGTTCAGACAAGGTTGCCGTGACCGCCCTTCGATTTGATAATATCTTCATATTGCCACCCCCCGGGACCGCGGGACGTCCTGTCCGGTCCCGGGGGCGCTGCGACCTCCGGCACGGGGGGGGCGGGGCATGATGGGATTCCGGCCGGAGAACCCCCTGATCGTGCAGAGCGACAGGACGCTGCTGCTGGAGGTCGCCCACCCGAACTTCGAGCAGGTGCGCGACGAGCTGGCCCGCTTCGCGGAGCTGGTGAAGAGCCCCGAACACATCCACACCTACCGCATCACCCCGCTCTCCCTCTGGAACGCCTCGGCTTCGGGGGTGGGCTGCGAGGCCATGCTGGAATCCCTGGACCGCTGGTCGAAGTACCCGGTGCCCCAGAACCTCATCCAGGAGATCCAGGACCACGGGACGCGCTACGGGAAGCTCCGGCTCGTGCAGAAGGGCGACCGCCTCGCCCTGGAGATGGACGACCGGGGGCTGTTCTGGGAGATCGAGAACCAGCGGAGCCTCCAGGAGCTGCTCGCGGAGCCCTATCCGGACCAGCGGGGCATCTACCTGGAGAGCGGCATGCGGGGCGAGGTGAAGCTCCAGCTCATCCGCCTGGGCCACCCCGTCCAGGACATGGCGGGCTACAAGCCCGGCGATCCGCTGGCCTTCGAACTGCGTCCGGCCCTGCCCGGCAGCGGGCGGAGCTTCCGGCTGCGGGGCTACCAGAGGGCGGCGGCCGACGTCTTCCACGCGGGCGGCGGCCCCGAGGGCGGGGCGGGGGTGCTGGTGCTCCCCTGCGGCGCCGGCAAGACCATCATCGGCATGGCCTGCATGGCGAAGCTCCAGACGCATACCCTGGTCCTCACCACCAACGTCACGGCGGTGAAGCAGTGGAAGCAGGAGCTCCTGGACAAGACCACCCTCGCCGACGACCAGGTCGGCCTCTACACGGGCGACACCAAGGAGATCAAGCCGGTCACCATCGCCACCTACCAGATCCTCACCTACCGGAAGAGCAAGGGAGCCCCCTTCGAGCACTTCAAGCTCTTCGAGGCGGCCAACTGGGGCCTGGTCATCTACGACGAGGTCCACATGCTGCCGGCCCCGGTCTTCCGGGCGGTGGCCGAACTCCAGGCCAAGCGGCGCCTGGGGCTCACGGCGACCCTGGTCCGGGAGGACGGCAAGGAGGAGGACGTCTTCAGCCTCATCGGTCCCAAGCGCGTGGACGTGCCCTGGAAGACCCTGGAGAAGGACGGCTTCATCGCGACGGCGCACTGCCTGGAGATCCGCGTGCCCCTGCCCACGGACGAGCGGATGGACTACGCCGTGGCCGACCAGCGCGCCCGCTTCCGGATCGCCTCGGAGAACAGCCTGAAGCTCAAGGTGGTGGACGAGCTCCTGGCGGGTCATCCGAAGGATTCCATCCTCATCATCGGCCAGTACCTGGAGCAGCTCCGCGTCCTCGGGAGGAGGCTCAAGGCGCCGGTGCTCACGGGCCAGACTCCGGAGCGGGAGCGGGAGAGCCTCTACCAGCAGTTCAAGGAGGGAACCCTCAAGGTCCTGATCGTGAGCAAGGTGGCCAACTTCGCCATCGACCTCCCCGACGCCTCCGTGGCCGTCCAGGTGAGCGGGACCTTCGGCTCCCGTCAGGAGGAGGCACAGCGCCTGGGCCGCATCCTCCGTCCCAAGAACGACCGGAACATCAGCTACTTCTACTCGATCATCAGCCGCGACACCAGCGAGCAGGAGTTCGCCCGCAACCGCCAGCTCTTCCTCACCGAGCAGGGCTACCGCTACCTCATCGAGAGCCGCCATCTCGACGAGTCGGGGGCCATGAGCGAGCCCCTCGTCTGGAGGCAGCTCCTGGAGGAGACCGGGGGCTGATCCTAGCCCTGGAGGGGGAGGAAGACCAGGCCGCCGCCGGGGGCGATGAAGACCGCCTCGGATTCCAGCAGGCCGATGAAGGTGTGCTGCTCGCTCAGGCCGGTGGAGAGGAGCTCGAGGGTGCCCGCGGTCAGGTTCTCGATGGCCAGGAGCAGGCCGGACTGCTGCAGGGTCGGCATCTGGGACGCGGGGACGGCGGACACGGCCATGTTCTTGTTGAGCCACCACTCGACGGCGCCCCGGCCCTGGGCGCCGAGCGTGAGGCCCGGGGCGAGCCCGCCGCTGAAGGTGAAGGAGGTGGCGCCCTTGAGGCGCCCGTTGTTGCAGTCGACCGCCTCCAGCTGCAGGCTGTTCCGGCTGGTGATGAAGAGGGTCCGGCTCTCGTTGATGGCGATCCGGTGCAGCGCCGCGGGCGAGGCCTCGTCCTTCATGGCGCGGTTCCGGACGTACCAGACCACGCTGCCGCTGTCGAAGTTCCGCATCTCGACGAAGGGCTCCGGCGTCTTGTAGCTGAGATAGAACCCGTTGACGTCCCAGGTCAGGTCCCCGACTTCGTAGGGCAGCTTGACCGTATAGGACTTCCCGCTCTTCTCGACGTAGGTGAGTTCGCGGCCCGAGACCACCCAGGCGTTGAAGTCGAAGTCCACGACCCACTTCTCGGGCGCCTGGGCCAGCTTGGAGACGTCCACGGAGCCCAGGATCCCGCCCTCCCTCATCCAGCTGTAGATCCTGCGGCTGGCGGGATCGTAGAAGGCGATGGAGCCGTCCTTGTCCACCCGGGCCCATCCCGTGGCCTGCTTGACGGGATCCCAGGACTGGGCGAAGGCGGCAGAGGCGACCAGCGTGACGACAGCGATGGAACCGAAACTCGTATTCACGGTGACCTCGCGCTTCAGGTTGGGACGACGATGCTGGGTGAGTATAGACCCGGGACGGGTGCTCAGCGGAGGGAAACCGCGCAACTATTCATGGTGCGGCGCCGGCCGGCAGAACGCCGAGAGGCGCCGGAAAAGCGCTTCCGGGCCCAGGCCCTCCTCCTCCAGCAGGAGGCCCTGGTCGCCGTGCTGGACGAGGTGATCGGGGATGGCGCAGCGCAGCACCGGCTTCAGGATGCCGGCATCGGCGAGGAATTCCGTGACGGCCGAGGTGAAGCCGCCCGGTGCGCAGCCCTCCTCGATCACCGCGATCCGCCTGGTGCGGCGGGCCCAGGCGCCGATGAGTTCCTCGTCGAGGGGCTTGGCGAAGCGGGCGTTGACGACCGCGCAGGAGATGCCTTCCTCCGCCAGCTTTTCCGCGGCCCGCACGGCGGGGGCGACCATGGTCCCGAGGGCGACCAGCAGGGCGTCTTCCCCTTCCCGGAGGAGCTCCCCCTTCCCGATGGGGAGCGGGACGATGGGATCCTCCTGGGGGACCCCCAGGGCGTTGCCGCGGGGATAGCGCAGGGCGGCGGGGCGGTTGCAGTAGATGGCGGTCAGGAGCATCCGGCGCAGCTCGTTCTCGTCCTTGGGCGCCATGATGAGGATGTTCGGCATGCAGCGCAGGAAGGAGAGGTCGTAGAGGCCGTGGTGGGTGGGGCCGTCGGCGCCCACGATCCCGGCCCGGTCGAGGGCGAAGGTGACGGGCAGGCTCTGCAGGCAGACGTCGTGGATGACCTGGTCGAAGCCGCGCTGGAGGAACGTGGAGTAGATGGCGGCCACCGGCCTCATGCCCTGCGCCGCGAGGCCGGCGGCGAAGGTGACGGCGTGCTGCTCGGCGATGCCCACGTCGAAGCAGCGCTCGGGAAGGGCCTTCTTGAAGATGTCCAGGCCGGTCCCGTCCAGCATGGCGGCGGTCACGGCCACGATCTTC
>DAOPZL010000004.1:42389-65002 GCA_035353395.1 Holophaga sp. | reverse complement strand
GAGCGCCTTCAGCATGGCGTTCATGTCGTGGCCCTTCACGGGACCCAGGTAGCGGAAGCCCAGGTCCTCGAAGAGGAGGCCCGGGATGGCGATGCGCTTGAAGGCCTCCTCGCTCCACTTCGCGGCCTTCGCCAGGCGCATGCTCACGCTGGCGACGGGGATGGCCTTGATGGCGCCCTCGATGCGGTCCCGCCAGCGGTGGTAGTACTGGCCGGAGATAAGCTGGTTCAGGTAGCCCTGGAGCGACCCGACGTTGGGATTGATGCTCATGTCGTTGTCGTTGAGGATCACCATGAAGTTCTTCGCCTTCAGGTAACCCGCCTGGTTGAGGCCCTCGAAGGCCAGTCCGGCGGTCATGGACCCGTCCCCGATGACGGCGATGCAGGCGTAGTCCTGCTTCTGGAGATCCCGGGCCATGGCCATGCCCAGGGCCGCGGAGATGCTCGTGCTGGCGTGCCCGGCTCCGAAGTGGTCGTAGACGCTCTCGTCGCGCTTCTGGAACCCCGAGAGCCCGTGGTGCTGGCGGAGCGTGTGGAACCGGTTCTTCCTGCCGGTGAGGATCTTGTAGGGATAGGCCTGGTGGCCGACGTCCCAGATGATCCGGTCGTGCAGGAAGTCGAAGTGGTGCAGCAGGGCGACGGTCATCTCGACGGTCCCCAGGTTGGAGCTGAAGTGGCCGCCGGTCTCGCTCACGGAGTCGATGAGGAACCGCCTGACCTCCTGGGCCAGCTGATCGAGCTGGGCGGGGGAGAAGTGCCTGACCTGCTGGGGCGCCGCGATCGTGTCCAGGAGCGGGTACGTGTTCTCGGGCATCAGTTCCCCCGCTGGGCCAGGTAGCTCGCCCAGGCCGTCAGGGAATCGGGGTGGGGGAGGGACCGCAGCTCGCGGACGGCGCGTTCCGTCGTCTCGTCCAGCGCCCGGCGGGAGCGCTCCAGGCCCAGGAGCGACGGGTAGGTGATCTTCCCCTTCCCTTCGTCCTTGCCCACGCGCTTCCCCATGTCCGCTTCCGTGGCGGTGGCGTCCAGGATGTCGTCCTGGATCTGGAAGGCGAGGCCCAGGAGGGCGCCGGCTTCCCGGAGGGTCCGCCGCTGGGCCGACTGGGCTCCCGCCGCCACGGCCCCCAGCTCCACGGCGGCCCGCAGGAGGGCGCCGGTCTTCAGGCGGTGGATGAGCTGGAGGTGCTCGAGGCCGTAGGGCTGGCCCGTGCGGGTGAGTTCCTCGCCGAGCAGGTCCAGGGACTGGCCGCCCACCATGCCGCGCCAGCCCGCGGCCTCCGACAGGACGCGCACCGCCTCGATCCGCCGGTCGGCGGGCAGGCCCCCGTCGGCGGCGATCACCTGGAAGGCCTCCGTCAGCAGGCCGTCGCCCGCGAGGATGGCCTGGCCTTCGCCGAAGACCACGTGGCTCGTGGGCTTGCCTCTCCGCAGGTCGTCGTCGTCCATGGCCGGGAGATCGTCGTGGATCAGGGAATAGGTGTGGATGAACTCCAGGGCCACCGCGCAGGAGAGCGCCTCCTCGGCCTTCCCGCCCACGGCTTCCGCCGCCAGCATGCAGAGCACCGGCCGCACGCGCTTTCCCCCCGCCTCCAGGCTGTACTTCATCGCCTCCGCGAGGCGCATCGCCTCCCCATCGAGGAAGGGCTGGAGGTACTTGGCTTCGAAAACGGGCACGAGGCGGTCGAGGTCGGCCCTGACGAGGCCGTTGGGATGGGTGTTCAAGGCTGTTCTTCCTCCAAAGGCTCGGCCCGGTACTCGCCGCCCAGTCCCTGCTTGAGGACTTCCACCTTCCGCTGGGCGTCGGCGAGCTGCTGGTGCAGGCCCTGGCTCAGGGCGACCCCTTCCTCGAACCGCAGGAGGGCCTCCTCGAGGGTCAGGTGCCCGTCCTCCAGCTGCTGGACGAGACTTTCGAGCCGATCGAGACCGTCGTCGAAGGGAAGGGGATTCGTAGCCATGGACCTTGATTCTAAGGGCTGGGAAGAAAAATGGCTGTGCAATTGGCGACAACTTCCGGGGGGCAAGTGTCGGCTCTCGGCCCGCCGAATGCAAGCAGGGACCGCCGGAGCGGTCCCTGCGGGCGGAACGGCGCGCCGCTTCAGCTCTTCTGGAGTTCCTTCAGCGTCTTCTTGCCGACGTCCTCGGTCTTGTAGCCGGCGGGCAGGGCGAAGGTGGAGGCGGGGATGGGCGAAGTCTTGACCTCGGTGGCCTCCGTGGTGCTCTCGGTGCCCATGAACCCCGTCACGCGCGTCTTCAGGGGCATGCCCTGCAGCTTGCCCAGCTCGTCGGTCAGCTTCTTCATGGAGGCCCCGGCCGGGCCGGCGTACATGTTCCCCCGGAGCCTGGCGAACTTGGCGAAGGCGGCCGGGTTCACGGGCGGCTTGAGGCTCGGGTCCAGGCTCAGCTCCTCGACGATCTTGCCGACGGTGAGCTTGTACTTCTTGCAGGGGCGGCCCGCCACGGTGTCGTCGCCCAGCTTCTCGACCTTCGCCTCGCCGGCCTTCCCGCCCATCATCCCCTGGATGGCCTTCGGCAGGTTGGCCATCTGCGCCATCCTGGCCTCCATGGCCTCCCCGATGGCGACCAGGTCGTCGAAGGTCATCAGCTCGATCTTCTTCTCCTTGTGGTGGATGGTGTAGAAGACGCCCTTGCCGTAGTCGACCATGGTGTCGATCCGGGTGGACTCGTCCACGGTCTTCTGGTAGTTCGCGTTGAAGTACTCGGTCTGGATGCCGTCGCCCGAGGCCCCCATGGGGCCCTTGTGCCTGGAGGTGGAGGTGATCGTCAGGTCGCCCGCCAGGAGGCAGGCCGTCGAGACCAGGGTGGCCAGCAAGGTCTTGATCGTTAATTTCATAGTTCTCTCCAGGATGTGCGACAAAGGCTAGCTTATCGACCTTTAGGGGCTACTTCCACCTCCGGATGCGATAATCCGGGAAGGATGGGGGAGTCATGGCGCGCGTGCTGGTGGTGGACGACAGTCAGGAGACCTGCGACCTCCTGGAGCTGCTGCTGGGCCGGGATCCGGACGGCATGGGCCTGGAAGTGGTCAAGGCCACCCGTCCCCAGGAGGCTGTCGAACACCTCAACAGGGGCGGCTTCGAGCTGATGCTCTCGGACATCAACCTGGAGGCGGACCAGGACGGCCTGGACCTGCTCAGGATCGCGAAGCCCCTGGGGGTGGAGACCATCCTGCTGACGGGATTCGGGACCCTGGAGCGCGCCCTCGAGGCGGTCAAGGAAGGCGCCTTCGATTTCGTGTCCAAGCCCTGGAACAACGAGGAGCTGAAGGCCCTGGTGAAGCGGGCCCTCGTCCGCCGGGACAACCGGAAGTCCCCCGGGACCCAGCGTCCGGCCCCGCGCAGCGTCATGATCGGGTCGAGCCCGAGCATGATGGCCGTCTACCGGACCATCGCCTCCCTGCAGAACAGCCGCACGACCGTGCTGATCTCGGGCGAAAGCGGCACGGGGAAGGAGCTGGTCGCCCAGACCATCCACCAGAGCAGCGACCGGAAGGACCGGCCCTTCGTGGCGGTCAACTGCGGCGCGCTCACCGAGACCCTCCTGGAATCCGAACTCTTCGGCCACGTGAAGGGCTCCTTCACGGGGGCCATCGGCGACAAGAAGGGCCTCTTCGAGGAGGCCAGCGGCGGGACCATCTTCCTGGACGAGGTGGGGGAGACTTCGCCCAGCTTCCAGGTCCGCCTGCTGCGCGTCCTGCAGGAACAGGAAGTGCGGAAGGTGGGCGGGAACAGGACCGTCAAGGTGGACGTGCGGGTGATCGCCGCCACCAACCGGGACCTGGCCCAGATGGTGAAGGCGGGGACCTTCCGCGAGGATCTCTACTACCGCCTGAGCGTCGTGGAGATCCGGGTCCCTCCGGTGCGGGAGCGCTGGTCCAGGGACGGGAACACGGGCAAGGTGATCTCGGACATCCCCCTCCTGCTGAGCCATTTCCTGGAGGAGGCCTGCGAGAAGGACAGGCGCGCCTACTGCATCCGTGCCGACGCCCTGCGCCTCCTGGAGCGCTACAGCTGGCCCGGCAACGTCCGGGAGATGAGCAACGTCATCGAGCACCTCACCCAGCTCAGCCGGGGGCGCGAGATCACGCCGGAGGACATCCCCGAGAAGGTCCGGGAGGATCTCCAGGCCCACCACGTGGAACTGCCCCGGGCCCAGACGCCCCTGCTGGAGCTGGTGGAGGGCTGGGACCACCTGCCGACCCTCGACGAGCTGGAGGGGCGCTACATCCAGGTGCTGCTGAAGCACGAACGCCGCAAGAGCCGGGTGGCGGACATCCTGGGGAAGGACCGGACGACCCTCTACCGCAAGCTCCGGGAGCTGGGACTCACCGACGGGACCGAAGAGTGAGGCGGTGATGCAAAACACCCTCCCGTTGCAAAACGCCACACGATCCCGTGTCGAACTCGAATAACAACATAAATAATATCATTATTTATAAGTTGGCCTGGATCCTGCACTTCCTGCGACATCCACCGGCCGTGCCGGAAGAATCAATGGAGAATCGCATGAAGAAGCTCGCTTCCCTGCTCTTGGCCGCCGCGTTCGTCGGCCCCATCTTCGCCCAGGCCCCCGCGCCCGCCACCCCTGCTCCTGCCACCACCCCCGCTCCCGCGAAGAAGGTGATCAAGAAGAAGAAGCCGGCTGCGCCCGCCGAGGCCGCTCCCGCCGATGCCACCGCCGCCCCCGAAGCCGCCGCTCCGGCCAAGAAGGTCGTGAAGAAGAAGGTCGTGAAGAAGAAGGCTCCCGCCGCCGCCGCCGAGACTCCGGCCCAGCCGTAGCCTCGAGCCGCACGCTGCACCAGGACAAGCGGGCCCGGGGGGGCCCGCTTTTGCGTGCATGCGCGGGGAGGAGGGGTTGATGCGGGGGCTGGATGACCTGATCATGGAGGCATGGACGATTGGCCTGATGCCTGCTCCCGGAGCGGCGGCGGACCCTGTTGGAGGTGTCCATGATCAAGCTGGCGTCCCTTTTCGCCGCCCTGGCGCTGGCCATGCCGGTCCTGGCCCAGGCGCTCCCCGACCCCCCGAAGCCCACGCCCAAGAAGAAGGTCGTCAAGAAGAAGATCGTGCTGAAGCCCGCCGAGCCTTCTCCCGCCCCCGAACACCCCTGACGAAGGAACCGGCGCTCCCGTCGGGGAACCGCGAAAAGGCGGCCACGGGCCAGATGCCCTTTTCGCGCGCCCGGAGGGCGCTTCGCGTTTTTCGCGGCTCCATCTTCTGCTTGCCAGGTTGAAACGCCCGCTCTGGGTTCAGATCACCTTGCCGGGGTTGAAGATTCCCGAAGGGTCCAGGGCCTGCTTCAGCCGCCGCAGGGCTTCCACCTGGTAGGGGTCCGCCAGGGCGAGGAAGGCGTCCCGCTTGGCGAGGCCGATGCCGTGCTCGCCGGTGAGGGTGCCCCCCAGCCCCAGGCACAGCCTGAAGAGGTCCGCGAGCTGGCGTTCCAGGGCGGCGGGCTCCGTGTCCCCCGCGGCCAGGAAGTTGACGTGGAGGTTGCCGTCGCCCAGGTGGCCGTAGGCGACCAGGGGCAGCTTCGCGGCCCCCTCGAAGAAGGCGCGCACCTGGGAGCGGGGCACCACGATGTCCTCGCTCACCTTCCTCGGGAACTGCTCCTTGAGCACCACCGAGGTGAGGCGCCGCACGGCCCAGAGAGCCTCGCGCTGCCGTGCGTCCGTGGCGCTCTGGAGATGCTCCGCCTCCGGCCCGAGCACCTCCAGGATGCCTTCCAGGAAGGAGTCCTCGTGGCAGCCCGGGTCGTCGAACTCCAGCAGGGCCAGGGCCTCCCCGGGCATGCGCCTGGCTTCCTCCGGTCCATGGGTCCGCATCTCCCGCAGCACGGCGGGATCCCAGAACTCGAAGGCGGAGGGCAGGTAGCCGGCGCCCACCAGGGCCGCGGGAAGGCCCAGGAGGGCGTGCCAGTCGCTCACGGGCAGGAGGAGGGTGAGGAGCTGCCTGGGCCGAGGGATGACCCGCACCGTGGCGCCGAGGATGATCCCGAAGATGCCCTCGCTGCCCACGAGGAGCTGGGCCAGGTTCGGGCCGGCGTTGTTCTTGACCGTTGGAATCCCGAAGGTGTGGACCTCGCCGTCGTCCATCAGGGCGTCCACGGAGAGCACCCAGTGGCGGGTCATGCCGTACTTGCAGGCGCAAGGGCCCCCGGCGTTGGTGGCGAGGCTGCCTCCGAAGGAACACTGGTCCCAGGAATTGGGGTCCGGCGGGTAGAAGAGTCCCTCCGCCAGGGCGGCCCCCTTCACGTCCTTGAGCATCGTGCTGGCCGGCGCGGAGAGGGTCATGTCGGCGCGGGAGATGCGGACGGTGCCGGGGAAGTCCTCCATGCCCACGACCACGGTCCGCGCCATGGGGACGCACCCGCCCGCCTTGCCCGTGCCCGCCCCCCGGGCCACGAGCCCGAACCCCTCGGCCTTCGCCAGCCGGACCAGCTCCCGCAGGGCGCGCGCGCTGCGCGGCTTCGCCACCGCCAGCGGGGCGGGGCCCACCAGGTGGGACTCGTCGTGCCGGAAGGGCTCCACCTGCTCGGGCAGGAGCAGGACCGTCGCGTCGGGAAGGGAGGCCAGGGCGTCCATGGAACCAGTGTGCGACGGAACTCAGTCCACGAGCGTGCCTTCGTGGTCCCCCTTCACGGCGGAGACGAGGCCGCCGGGCTTCATCATGTTGAAGACCAGGATCGGGAGGCGGTTCTCCCGGCAGAGGGCGATGGCCGCGGCGTCCATGACCCTCAGGTTCTGCTCCAGCACTTCCTGGAAGGTGATGTGGTCGTACTTGGTCGCGGCGGGGTCCTTCTTGGGGTCCGCGGTGTAGACGCCGTCGACGTTGGTGGCCTTCATGACCACCTGGGCGTTGATCTCGTTGGCCCGGAGGGCGGCGGCGGTGTCCGTGGAGAAGTAGGGATTGCCGGTGCCGGCCCCGAAGATGACGACGCGCCCCTTCTCCAGGTGGCGCATGGCCCGGCGGCGGATGTAGTTCTCGGCCACCCGGGGCATCTCCATGCCGGACATGACGCGGGTCTCGAGGCCCTTCTTCTCGAGGCCGTCCTGGAGGGCCAGGGCGTTGATCATGGTGGCGAGCATGCCCATGTGGTCGCCGGTGACCCGGTCCATGCCCTTCGTGGCCCCGGCGACGCCCCGGAAGATGTTCCCCCCGCCGATGACCAGCGCGACCTCGACGCCCAGGGTCCGGATCTCCTTCACCTGGTCGGCGATCATGTTGACGACGGCCGGATCGATGCCTCCGTTCTGCGCTCCCATGAGGGCCTCACCGGAAAGCTTGAGGAGGATGCGCTGGTACTTCATGGGGACTCCCTTGGATGGACTGGCTCGGCTACAAAAAACCCGGCCTTCGAGGCCGGGTGAATCAGGGGGGAACAGGCTCAGTTCGCTGTGGATTGCGGCAACAGGGCCGCCAGGGAATCCTGGATGCGCTCCACGACATGGTGCTCGCAGCCGCGGAGGGCCGCCCGGACGGCATTGGCGACCGCCCGGCCGTTGCTGCGGCCGTGGCCGATGATGGACACCCCCTTCACGCCCAGGAGGGGGGCGCCGCCGTATTCCTCGTAATCCATCCTCTTGAGGAACTTGCGCATGGCGGGCCGGACGAGGAGCCCTCCCAGCATGGAGATCCAGCTCTGGGAGATGGCGTCCCGCAGGCCGTAGAAGACGCCCTCGGCCAGGGCCTCGGAGGACTTGAGGACCACGTTGCCCACGAAACCGTCGCAGGCGATGACGTCGAAGTTGCCGTTCCAGATGTCCCGCCCTTCGGCGTTGCCACAGAAGTTCAGGTCGAGCTGCTTCAGGACCAGGGAGGCGTTCTTGGTCGTGTCGGTGCCCTTGCCGTCCTCCTCCCCCACGTTCAGGATGCCGATCTTGGGGTGGTCGATCCCCAGCACTTCCTCGGCGTACAGGGCGCCCATGATCGCGAACTGGGCGATGTGCTCGGGCTTGCTGTCGACGTTGGCCCCCACGTCCAGGAGGATGGTGGGACTGCCCTTCTTGCTGGGCATGGCCATGGCGAGACAGGGCCGGTCCACCCCGGGCAGGGTGCCCAGGATCATCTTGGAGGCCACCATGGCAGCCCCGGTATGACCCATGCTGACGATCCCGTCGGCACGACCGTCCCGCACGAGCTGGGCGGCGATGCGGATGGAACTGTCCTTCTTGTCTTTCAGGATGCACGTGGCCTTGTCGTCCATGGACACCACCGTGGGCGCGTGGACGATCTCCATCCGGGTCGCAAGATCCCCGCGCAGTCCGTAGTGGATCGCCAGGGACTTCAACCGGGTCTCGTCCCCCACCAGGAGCAGGTGGAGGTCCTCGTGGGCCGCCAAGGCAAGACGGGCGCCCTCAAGGGTGGAATGGGGCGCGTGGTCGCCCCCCATGGCATCCAAGGCTATTCGGCACATGGATTGGGTTTCCACCCGCTCAGACGGTCTGCTGGATGCGGACGGTCTGCTTGCCGCGGTAGAACCCGCAGGAGGGGCACACGCGATGGGGCATCTTGGAGGTGCCGCAGTTCGGGCAGGTGCTGGCGCTCATCACGTCCAGGGCATCGTGGGTACGGCGGCGATCGCGGCGGGCGCGGGAATGACGACGCTTGGGATTCGGCATGGATACTCCTCGGGTCGAATCAGGGGTTCAAGGTTCGAGGTCCAGCTTCAGGCCGGACAGGGCTTTGGCGAGGGCGCTGGGGGCCTTCTCCAGTTCGGGCCGACAGTTGCACCGGCCCTTGTTCCAATTCTTACCACACTGGGGACAGAGTCCCAGGCATCCATCTTTGCACACCGCGTGCATGGGCACCTGGAGCTGGAACTGTTCCCGTACCAGAGCCTCCTCGTCCAGCATGGGCTCCGGGAAAAACACGACGTCGAGATCCTGGCTTCCGAGCGTGTGGGAACCCCGGGCCACGAGGTCGGGGTCCTTGCTGCCCAGGAAGCGGCTTTCCAGCCTGACCTCCCGTTCGAAGGGCTCGAGGCACCGGGAGCAGTAGCTCTCCCAGACGGCCTGGCCCACGATCTCCAGGTAGAAGTCCTGGTTGGAGGGAAGGATCCTGAGGGTCCACCGGGCGTCCCTGAACGCCTCGCCCTTCTCCAGGGGAAGTGCGGCGGCAGCGCCGTCCAGGCGGAGCCCCTCGGCGGGCAGACGGGAGAGTTCGATCATTTGGGCTCCCCGCTCGGCGCCGCCGGGGCGAGTTCGCCCTGGCTGGATCCGCTGATCCTGCCCGGTTCGCGGGTGAAGGGTCCCAGTTCCTCGGGGTTGGTGGGGTCCCCCTCGCACTTCAGCTCGTAGGTGGCCTTGGAGGACTTGCCTTGGTAGGCCTGTCCCCAGGGATCCTTGGCGGGCATGTTGGAGGCGATGAGGCTCTCCTTCACGAGAGGCGAGTTCGGGGTGACCATGGATTCGAAGCTGCCGAGTTCCGGGTACTGCCCATGCTTCAGGTAGTACTGGTCCAGCCCTTCGGACACGATCTTGAGATTGTCGGTGGCCTTGAGGTGCCTCGCCCTGGCCGAGTACTTCGCGTACTGCTTGACGCCCAGCGTGCCGATGACCGCGATGATCATCATGGCGATCAGCAACTCGAGGAGCGAGAAGCCTGACTGGCGGCGAGACGGGCTCATGGCAAGGAGTCGGTTCCTGGAAAAAAGACCGATACGGGTAACCTTGGATCATACTACCCAAGCACCCCAGTCTGCCACAGATGGCTGGAATTACAAGGATTCATCCATCCCCGTCGCCGTCCTCCCTGGCCGGGAATTCGTCCGGATGCGGGTAGGAGGTCCGCAGGCTCTCGACGCCTCCCATCTCCTGGAGCCAGTACCGGTAGGCCCGGAAGCTCATGCCCAGCAGGCGGGCGGCCCGGGTCTTGTTGCCCTCGCAGCGCTCCAGGGCCTTGAACATCAGGTGCCCCTTCAGGGTCGTGAGCCAGAGCTCCAGGTCGAACCCCGCCGCCGGGATCTCCGTGACGGCCCGGTCCGGGGCGCCGGCTTCCGGCCTGGCCGTCAGGCTGTCCGGGAAGAACTCCACGCCGACGGGACCCCCGGGGCTCAGGGCGGCGCACCGCTCCATGAGGTTCTCCAGCTCGCGGACGTTGCCCCGGAAGGGATGCCCGCGCAGGACGTCCATGGCCTCGTCGGTGAGACTCATGGGGGGCTTTCCGAGCTTCCTGCAGAACTTGCCCAGGAAGTGGTCCACCAGGATCGGGAGGTCCTCCTGGCGCTCCCGCAGGGGAGGCATCTCGATGTGGAGGATGTTCAGCCGGAAGAAGAGGTCCTGCCGGAACTGGTTCGTCTCCGCCAGGTGCTGGAGGTCCCGGTTGCTGGCTCCGATGATCCGCGCGTCCACCGGGCGTTCCTTCGTGTCCCCCAGGCGCCGGATCCGGCGCTCCTGGAGCGCCCGCAGCAGCTTGACCTGGAGCGGGAGCGGCATCTCCCCGACCTCGTCCAGGAAGAGGATGCCCCCCTGGGCCTCCTCGAAGAGCCCGCGCTTGGCGCCAGTGGCGCCCGTGAAGGCCCCCCTCTCGTAGCCGAAGAGTTCCGATTCCAGGAGATTCTCAGGCAGGGCCCCGCAGTTCACCGCCACGAACGGCCCCTTCGAACGCTCCGAATACCGGTGGATGAGCCGGGCCACGACCTCCTTGCCGGTGCCGCTCTCCCCCGTGATCAGGACCGTGGTGTCCGCCCGGGCGAACTTCCCCACCAGGGCCTGGATCTTCCGGATGGTCTCCCCCACCCCGATGAGGTCCCCGATATTGGAGATCTCGTAGTTGGAGGAGGGGGGGGACACCGCGAAGAGGCTCTTGAGGACCTTGGTGAGCTCCTGGATGTCGTTCTTGGTCTTGGTGAGGAAGTCCACGGCCCCCAGGTTCAGGGCCTTGACGGTCGTCTCCGTGGTGGCGAAGGCCGTCATGATGACCACGGGGATCTCCAGTTCCCGTTCCTTCAGCCAATCCAGGAGATCGATCCCCGAGCCGTCCTTGAGCCTGAGGTCCGAGACGATGGCGTCGAAGGTCCGCTCCGAAAGGATGGCGACGGCCTCCTCGAGCCCTGCGGCCGGTTCCGTGTCGAACCCGGCCGGCTCCAGGCCGATCTGCAGCACGTCCCTGAAGTCGGCCTCGTCCTCGACCAGGAGGATGCGTTTTCGGGGGAAAACATTCGACATAGGCCTCCAGGATGACGTGACTCCGTCACTGGTCTATGATGAATCTTTGCGAGGAGGCTTGTGAAGCACGTTGTTTTCGCGCAACTGAAGCTTTCTTTCGGTGGTGGCGAGCGGGTGCTTATAGAACAAGTGGCCGCCTTGGCATCGCTTCCGGTGCGCGTGAGCGTTCTTTTCCGGAAGGAACCGGACCATCGGGATATCGAACCAGAACTGCGGGAACGGAATCCCAATATCCAGGAAGTGCTCCATCTGCCGGGACCTGTCGGAGCATTCAGATGGCTTTGCACCCGAAAGCCCGACCTCCTGGTCATCAGCAACCACAAGGGCGTGGTAGGCGCGCTCCCCTGGCTGGCGCGGACAGGATTCCGGTTGCCGACCATGGTGACACTGCACGAGCACTACAGGCATCACCTGGGTAAATACCGAGGCATACGGAACTTGGTGGATCTGTGGATTGTCACCTGGGCTTTCGAGGACATGGTACGGAAGTACCTGGGACCCCAGCCCTGCTGCCAGATCCATCCCCTCTATCCACGCGCGGAGGTCCTGCCGGCCAGCCCTTCAGATCGACGGGCTGCGCGCAGGAGCCTCGGGCTCCCCGATGAGGGACTCGTCGTTGGATATGTCGGGCAGATCGATGCCCGGAAGGACCCTGTCAAGACGCTCGAACTGGCTGAATGCCTGGACCGCAGATCGAGCCGTCCTCTCCATTTGCTCCTGGCTGGCCGTATCGACCGCGCTTCCGAGGCCCGGCTCCGTGAAGCCCTGGCGCACTCCCCCCTGGGCTCGCGGACGACGTTGACCGGCCCGATGGTGGATATCCGCCCGGCCTTTGCCGCCCTGGATCTCTATCTCATGACGAGCCACAACGAGGGGTTCTTTCCCCTCGCCCTGATCGAGGCCCTGGAATGTGGGGTGCCCTTGATGGTGCCTGCGATCGGTGGCATTCCCACCGTGTTGAGGGAGGGGGATGGCGGATTTTTGATTCATAAACCTGATGACCGTCGGGCGATCTCTCGCCCCGCCCTGGAAGCCGCCGTCGAGCAGATGATCCCCTTCCTGGAGGATCCCGCCGCTTGGTCCCTACAACGCGAACGGGCCGCCGCGCTGGGCGCCGGTCTGACGGGGGGCTATGATGCCGCCGGGCGTTTCCGGGAGGTGGTCGCCAATTGGATATGACTTCCCTGGATGCACGGAAGGGCGATCGCGTATCCGGAAACCTGACGTGAAATGCGGGGCAGTGGGTCCCGAGGTCCATGGGTCATGATGGGGCCCCCTCCGCGAAGGCGAAGCGGAACCGGAGAGGAGGAGATATGAGGATCCCGGCGAATGCGACATGGGTGCGGTTCCCGAGGTTCGTGGGCGACGCCGCCATGCAGCTTTCCGTGCTCCGCCTCCTGCGCCTGCACGGGATCGGTCCCCTGGTGGTCTGGGGGCCCGCTGCCACCGTCTCCCTCGTGGAGGACCACGAACTGGCCGATGCGGTGGTCCCGGAGACGGCCAAGCCCGGACCCTGGAGCCTGGCCCGCACTCTGCGCGAACATCGGGCCGCCCGGTCCATCCACTTCCCGAAGTCCCTGCGGCCGGCCCTGGCGGCCTTCATGGCGGGAGTGCCGGAGCGGCTCGGGGTGAGCGAGAGCGGGGCGGGTCTGTTCAACACCCACACCGCGCCCTTCTGGAAGGCGCCTGGAACCTTCCTGGAGCGCTATCACGGCGTGCTCCGGCTCCGCTGGCCGGACCTGCCGCCGATGCCCTATCCGGACTATGATCCGGGCGTCCAGGTGGCGCTCCCGGATGTTCCCTACATCTGCCTGATGCCGGGCTCCGTCTGGGACTCCAAGCGGTGGCCCGCGGGACACTTCAGGGAACTGGCCCGCATCGCGAAGGGGAAGGGCATCCGGACGGTCGTCCTGGGCGCCTCCTCCGAGGCGGAGGCCTGCCGGGAGGTCGCCGGGGCCGAGGGGCTGGACCTGAGCGGGCGGACGACCCTGAAGGAGGCTGCTGCCTGGCTTCGGGGAGCCTTGGCCGCCGTGGGCAACGACTCGGGGCTGTGCCATCTCGCGGGGGCCTGCGGAACCCCCGTGGTCGCCATCTACGGGCCGACCCTCGCCGCCGTGTCGGTCGTCTGGGGGCCCAGGGCGAGGACGATCCAGGCAGCGGGGCCGGCCTGCGTTCCCTGCTACGAGAGGACCTGCCGGATGGCGGGCCACCCCTGCCTTGCGGGCGTGGAGCCGGAACAGGTCTGGGAGGCGCTGCAGGGCCTGGTCCCGGCGTAGAATGGACGATCCGAGGCATCCATCATGAAAGCACTCGCGTCCCTGGCCCTGGTGATTCCCGTCGTCTGCGTCGCCCAGGCTCCCGCCATCACCTTCGACAACCTCCATCACGACTTCGGGAAGATCGGCATCGACCGCAAGGTGTCCCACCGCTACAAGGTGACCAACACCGGACAGGCCACCCTGAACATCACGCGCCTCAACCCGTCCTGCGGGTGCACCTCCACGGTCCTCGGCAAGTGGTCCCTGGAGCCGGGCGAGAGCACGGACATCGAGGCCTCCTTCGATCCGCGCGGCTTCCGCGGCAAGGTGCACAAGTCGATCCAGGTGATCTCGGATGATCCTTCGAACGGTGCCGCCACCCTCTCCTTCGAGGCGGAAGTCGTCCAGGACATCATGCCGAGCACCCACACGGTGTTCTTCTATGACCTCCCGCGCACCGCCTCCCGGAAGACCTCGGTCCGCCTGGCCTCCGGGAACGGCCAGCCCGTGCGGGTGAAGGAGACGAAATCCCCCGGTGCGCCCTATCTCGGCGCCGCCGCGAGGAGCGAAGGGAACGATGCCGTCCTGGACATCACCCTGGATGGGCACCGGATACCCCCCCGGAAGCCCCGAGGGGTGGATTCCCTTGCCGTGATCACGACCAGCACGCAGATGCCCGTGATCACCCTCACCGTGCAGTGGGAAGTGAAGGCCTCCGTCACCGCCACGCCGGAACGGGTGGCCTGGGCCGAAGCTGCGGGCAAGGAGCTGCGGTGCCCCCTCGTCCTCAAGCAGGTGGAGGGGAAGGATTTCCGCGTGCTCCAGGCCAAGAGCTCCAGCTCGCTCATCAAGGTCGAAGGGGCGGGGAAGGGCGCGGCCCCCCAGCAGGAACTGCAGGTCGTCCTGTCGGCGTCGGCCAGGCCGGGCACCTACAACGAGAACGTGACCCTCTCCCTGGACGATCCCAACCAGCCGGAACTCAGCGTCCGCGTCTCGGCCCTCCTTCGCTGAACGGAGTCCGATTGAACCTCGCATCCTCAAGGAGCGGGCACCTGCTCGCGGTGCTGGGCCTGTTGTTCACCACCCTCATCTGGGGCGGGAGCTTCGTGGTCATGAAGGCGACCATCCAGGTCGGGCTCGGCGTGGGCGCCATGCTCACCCTCCGCTTCGCCCTGGCGGCCCTGGCCATGGGGGCGTTCCTCCTGGTCTTCCGGGTCCCCTTCGGCCGGCAGGGGCTCACGGACGGACTGTGGGTGGGGGTCGCCGCCGCGGTCGTCTACTGGCTCAACGCCGACGGCCTGCGCTTCACGACGGCCACCAAGAGCGGATTCATCACAGGCCTGTATGTCCTCTTCACGCCCCTCGTGGGCATCCTCTTCAGGGAACGCATCCGCGCCATCCACGGCCTGGGCGCGGTGGTGGCCGTCGCGGGGCTCTTCCTGCTGGTGCATCAGCCCGGGGAGCCCTTCGGAGGATGGAACCGGGGGGATTCGGAAACCCTGGGATGCGCCGTCGCCAGCGGCGCGCACATCGCCTTGATCGGACGCTTCTCCCGCCGCACGAACGGGGCCGTCCTCGCCTTCATGCAGATCCTCGTGGTGATGGCGGTCTCCGTGATCCTCACGGCGCTCCTTCCCGCCTCCGCCACCGCGGACGGGACCCAGCTGGGCGGCTTCCAGGGCACCCTGGCCATCCTGCGGATGCCCGGGGTCTGGGTCTCCCTCGTCTACCAGGGGGTCCTGGCGACCAGCCTGGCCTTCTTCCTGATGTGCACCTGCCAGGCCTACATCAGCGCGACGGGGGCCGCCATCATCTACTGCCTGGAGGCGGTGTTCACGGCGCTCCTGGCCGCCACCGGCCTCGTCCCGGGCGTGAAGGACGTGCTGAGTCCCCTCCAGGTGGCCGGGGGTGCGCTGATCCTGGCCGCCATGTTCCTGGTGGAACTCGGGCCGAGGCTCCTGGGGGCCTCCCGGAGCGCCGAGGATGGGACGGCCGGCAGCTAGCAGGGGACGTCCCTCCGCGGATCGTCTATCTCTGCGACCACAGGTCGAAGGGCCTGGTCCCGATGAGGGCGTTGAAGCTCCCGGAAGTCCTCCCCCAGCCGGACCCGGGCTCGTAGACCTTCAGGAACCCGTAGGCCAGCTCGACGTAGAACTTGGCCATCATGGTGCGCAGTACGAGTCCCGTTCCCTGGGCGCGGCTGCCCTGGAAGAGGTCCGCGGGGTCCTTCGCGAGGCGGGCGTAGTCGAAGCGCGGGACGACCTGCATGGAGAGCCCGAAGGGGCCCTCCAGCCGGACCGGCAGCCCCAGCCGGGCCGCCATGAAATTGGGGGCCAGGATGCTCTGGGCGTCGGACCCCACCAGGAAGGAGGGGCCGCCCGTGATCCACCAGCGGTCCATGGGCAGGTCCTTGCCGTAGCCCCATTCCGCGTCCAGGTCGAGGCCCAGCTCCGTCCCGGAGAGGCTGGATCCCAGGGGATGCAGGCCGTGGGCCCGGATGTAGCCGTAGTGGAACGGTCCGTCCGGATCGAGCCCGGACTGTGCGCTGCCCGCGCCGAAGCGCGCCCGGACGAGGAGGCCTTTCCTCGGGAAGGTGTGCCGGTCGTAGTTGTCCCACTCGCCCAGGAGTTCCAGGGCATGGTCCGTCCGCCCGTGCTCCGCCCCGTCCTGTCCGAAGGTCGCCCGGTGCCGGTCGAGGGCCAGCTTGACCTTCCCCTGCTCCAGGTTCCCGAAGCGGTACGAGGTGCCGAGGGCGCAGTCGAAGACCCGCATCCGGCCGTTGGCCAGGGGGTCCGGGATCTCGGGGCTGGCGAAGCCCAGGCGCGATTCCAGCTTCTGTTCGAACCAGGAGGCGCTGGCCTCCAGCCCGCTGCCGAGGAATTCGGCGAAGGGCTTGCGGAGCGCGAGGGAGAAGTCCTTCTGGAGCCTGTTCGCGGAACCGGCCAGCTCAAGCTCCGCGCCCAGGCCTCCGAAGTTCGCGGCGCCGTAGCGGAAGCCGCCCATCCAGCCCAGGGTGCTCTCGAAGCCGAGGCTGACGTCCAGGCTCTGCTTCCTGTCGTGGACCGGGACCAGGACGAGCCCGCAGCCGTCCGGCACGGGCCTGAGCTGGTAGCGGAGCTCCGCGAGGTGCATGCGCTGCTCCGCCAGGTCGATGAGGTCCTGGAGCTGCCTGGCCCGGAGGGGCTTCCCCATCATCGGGGAGACCAGCTCCTGCAGGTAGCGGGATCCGACGCCGAGGCCGTCCTTGATCTCCAGGGTCTTCAGGACCGGCTCCCGCACCACGACCTTGACCGTCCCCGTCTCCGGGTCGAAAGCCGATCCCCGCACGTCCACCAGGGGCGCGCCCCGCATCACCAGGCCGTGCACCCACTGTCCGAGGAAGGTCCCGAAGCGTTCCGGGTTGAACGGCTCGCCCAGGCGGACGACTTCCTTCAGGTCCGACAGGATGGCCTCGCGCCATTTCGGCGGCGCCTCGACCTGGAAGTCCTTCACGGTCTCGAAGGGGGTCAGCTCGATCACCAGCGCCTTCGCGCCGTCCTTCTCGTCCACCCTCGCGCGCGCGTCCCGGGACCAGCCGTGCACCACCATCTGCTGGAGCGCGGCCAGCACCGACCAGCGGTGGACCGGCCGGCCCTCGGGGAGCAGGGTCCCGACGACTTCCGCGGCCTGGGGGGGAGCGGGCTTCGCGAATTCCACGCGCGCCACGGGCAGCGGCGCCTCGTCGCTTCCGGAACCGAGGAGCTTCGCCCGGAGTTCCGGCTCCTTCTCGTCGAAGGCCCGCCGCGAATCCACCACGATGTCCGGGAGCATCCTGCCATAGTCCGTGAAGGGCACGTCCCGCACCACGGGCTGGACCACGATGCTGGCGCCCGCCCGGCTGTCCCGCTGCCTGCCTTCGATCACCATGTCCAGGCTCTTGGCCGCCAGGGAGAAGACGTTGCTGACCCGGCCCTTCTCGAAGGGCGAACTCACGTCCACGGCCAGCACCACGTCGGGGTTGAAGGCCTCCCGGAGGGCCAGGACGGGAAGGTTCTCGGCCAGGGCCCCGTCCACGTACTGCTGGCCCCCGATCAGCACCGGCCGGAAGCCCCCGGGGACCGCCATGGACGCCCGCAGGGTCTCCACCAGGTCCCCCTTCTCGAAGAACCTGCCCTGGCCCGTCTCGACGTTCGTGGCCATGATGCGGAGGGGCATCTTGAGGTGGTTGAAGTCGCCCCCCGAGAAGTAGGCTCCGCGGGCCAGGAGCCCTTCCAGCGTCCGCTGGATGGCCACGCCCGACCTGAGTCCCAGGGCGACGGTCGGCATGCCCTGTTCCATCTGCACGGTGAAGAGGGTCCCGTTCTCGGACTCGTCCTCCTCGAGGGTGCGCCCGGGGCTGCGGAGGAGGGGATCCAGGAAGGCGCGGCCGAAGTCCAGCCGCTCGAAGAGGGCCTGGATCTCGCGACCGGAGTAGCCGCAGGCGTAGAGGGCCGCGAGGAGCGACCCGGCGCTGGTGCCGGCCACGTAGTCCACGGGGTAGCCCGCGTCGTCGAGGCCCTGCAGGACGCCGATGTGCCCGACCCCCCGGGCGCCCCCGCCGCTCAGGGCCAGCCCGAGCATGGGCCTCCCCGGCACGGAGACCCGGGGCGAGAAGTGGAAGATGTAGTCGGGCGGGAGGATCGTCACCTCGAGGGTGTCCTGGCCCCGGAGCACCGCGGAGAGCAGGACGGCCAGGCAGCCTCGCCACACCGCGGTCGTCCTCATTCCAGCACCTCGGACTGGGCGGCCATGAGCCGCTGGCACCCGAGCAGGCCGAGATCCAGGATGGCGAGGGCCTCGTCCCTCAGGAAGCTGCGTCCCTCGCCCGTGGACTGGAACTCGACGATCTCCAGGTCCTCGCTGTCCATGGGCATCGCGGCGACGAGGTTGCAGTCCACGGCGGCCCGGTGGTCCTCCTCGTATTCCAGGTCCAGGATGAGCCCGGTCCGGCCGGCCCAGGAATCAGCCTCCCCGCCGTCCAGGATGCCGACGCTCACCGCCGCGATCTGCCGGGTGAGGGCATGGGAAAGCTCGAACTTCCGCAGGCACAGGGCCAGGGCGACCCAGGCGCCGGTGACGCTGGCGCAGCGGGTGCCGCCGTCGGCGTTGAGGACGTCGCAGTCCAGGGTGATCTGCCGCTCGCCCAGGACCCAGAGGTTCACCGCCTGCCGGAGGCTGCGTCCGATGATCCGCTGGATCTCCACGGTGCGGCCCTGCTGCCTGCCCTTGGCGGCTTCCCGGTCCGTGCGCGTGTGGGTGGACCTGGGCAGCATGCCGTATTCCGCCGTGATCCAGCCTCGCCCCTGTCCCTTCATCCAGCCCGGGACGCGTTCTTCCAGGGAGGCCGAGCACAGGACGTGGGTGTCCCCGAGTCGGATGAGGCAGCTCCCGTCGGCATGGACCTGGGTCCCGAGCTCGAAGGAGAGGGGGCGGAGTTCATCGGGCTGGCGCATCGCGACTTCCTGTATACTGGAGCGTGAAGAAAGGACGCGAGGATCCCATCGGCCAACGCCCTCGGGTTTCGGAACTCAATATCCGGACTTCAGTTCGATCTTCTTCACACGTTTTTCATGGCGTCCCCCTTCGAAGGGAGTTTCCAAGAACGTTTTGAGGTAACATTCTGCCTGGAGCGGATCCGTCAGCCGCTGGCCGAAAGCGATGGCGTTTGCGTCGTTGTGCAGCCTGGCCAGCTTGGCGTGCTCGAGGGATGTCACGAGGGCGCAGCGGATTCCGGCATGGCGGTTCGCCGTCATGCTGACGCCGATGCCTGATCCGCACACCAGAACCAGCCGATCCCACTTGTCCATCCCTTCCGCCGCGCGGTGCGCGAAATCCGCATAATCCACTGAGGCTGGGCTGTCGGTTCCGAAGTCCACCGCCTCATGCCCCTGGGCGACTGCCCAAGCCTTCAGGCGCTCCTTGAGGTCGTAACCCGCATGATCGCTCGCAAATCCAATTCGCATGATGTGGCTCCCACAACAAGAGTAGCGGAATGATCCCGCCCATCCTCCAGTATCGTCCGCTCGACCGGGGCTTCCTGATCTGCCTGCCGGGGCCTGCCGACACGGGGGCCTGGCAGCGCGTGCTCAAGGCCCTGCCGGGCAACCTGCATGGAAGGGACCGTCTCACGCCCGCGCGGGCGCGCATCTTTTTCCCGGATGCCAGCCTGGTGGAGACCCATTCCGTACCCCTCCGGTGGCAGCGCGCCCTGCCCTGGCTCGCCTCCCTGGCGCCCGACCCCGAGCGGCTCGGCGGAAGCTTGGCCTACTGGACGGCCGCCCTGCGGCTCCTCCAGTCCCTCGTGATCCGCGGGGCCCTGCTGCCCCAGCTGGAAACCCAGGGGACGCCCTGGCGCGCCACCTGGGGCATCAGCCTGACCAGCCCCTCCGACCGGGAGGTCCTGGACAAGCTCGTGAAGGCCATGCCGCCCTCGGCCTACGCCTTTCCCGAGGACGACATGTGGGTCTTCACCAAGGGGCTCGCCCTCGGAACGCTGGACACCGAGGAACTGGAGGACGAGCTGGCCATGCCGCCCAGGCCGGAGCAGCTGCTCCGGTCCTTCCTGGAGGACGGCGCGGACTTCCTGGTGCGGTTCGTGGCGGGCACCCTGCGGCAGGGGGAGGATCCCCGCCTGGGTCTCATCCACCGGCTCAGGGGGCACAAGCGGGACCGCCTGCCCTGGGACGAGCGCATCATGGTGGCCCTCAGCCACCCCATGAACGAGTTCCCCACCGTGGGGGTGACCGAGCGCACCCTGGGCGAGCAGCTGGAACAGTGGAGCGAGGGGGCGCGGCAGCAATGGATCCGTCCCAGCCTCAAGCTGGAGGCTCCGCCCGTTCCCCCCAGCCGGGATGCCATCCAGGAGGCCGACCGCCTCAGCGAGGAAGGCTGGCTGATGCGGGTGGGCCTGGAGACCCAGGACGGGGACAGCATCCCCGTGGCCAGGCTCTGGGAAGCCTCCGCGGAGCCCGTCGTGCTCGAGGCCCGGAAGGTGCTCCTGCGCGGCCTGGCCCGGGCGGTGCCCTTCTTCCCCCCGCTCCAGGGGGCCCTGGCGGGACAGAAGCCAGAGGACCTGAAGCTGCTGCCCTCGGAGGCCTGGCAGTTCCTGACCAAGGGCGCGGCCCAGCTGAAGGAGGCCGGCTTCCTGGTGCATATCCCGGAGGCCCTGGCCGAGTTCGGCGGCGCCCGCCGCCTGCGCGCCAAGGTGCGCCTCGGCGCCCGCCAGATGGCGAATGCGGAGCCCTCGGCGACGCCCCAGGCGGGCCTGGACGGCTCGGTGTCCGCGGACTGGTCCCTCATGCTGGGCGACGACAAGCTCGAGCTCGAGGATTTCGCCCAGATGGTGAGCCTCAAGCACCCCCTGGTGGCCTGGAAGGGCAAGTGGGTGGCCCTGGACCCGGAGACCATGAAGCAGATCACGGCGGTCATCCAGGCCAGCCGAGGAGCCGGCTTCGAGAGCATGACCCGGGGCGAGGCCCTGGCCGCGGCCCTCACTGGAACGGCACGGATCCCGGGCGTTTCCGAGGCCATCGAGGTGGAGGTGGCCGGCGATTTCGGCGCGGCCCTGGCCGAGCTGAAGAACCTGCCCGACAAGCCCATCACCCAGCCCGCCTCCTTCCGGGGGGAGCTGCGTCCCTACCAGCTCCGCGGCCTCGCCTGGCTGGACGGCCTCGCCCGGCTCGGCCTGGGGGGCATCCTGGCCGACGACATGGGCCTGGGCAAGACCATCGAGGTGCTGGCCCTGCTCCTGCACCGGCAGAACCAGAGCCCCAGTTTCGGGCCCCCGACGCTCCTGGTCTGTCCGACCTCCCTGCTGGGCAACTGGGAGCGGGAGATCTCCAAGTTCGCGCCCTCGCTGCCCTTCTTCGTGCACCACGGCAACAACCGGGAAGTCCTGCCCAAGCACTTCCACGCCCATACCATCGTCCTCACGACCTACGGCGTGGTCCGCCGGGAGGAGGAGATCTTCGCCGCCCGCTCCTGGGGCCTGGTGGTGGTGGACGAGGCCCAGGCCATCAAGAACGCAGGCAGCGCCCAGGCCAAGGCCGTGCGCAAGCTGAAGGCCCCCTGCAAGCTGGCCCTCACCGGCACGCCCATCGAGAACCGGCTGCTCGAGCTGTGGTCCATCATGGCCTTCGCCCTCACGGGCTACCTCGGGAACGAGGCCGGCTTCAAGGAGCGCTTCGCCACGCCCATCGAGAAGTACCGCGACCCCGACGCCGCCGCCGAACTGCGCCAGCGCGTGGGGCCCTTCATCCTCCGACGCCTGAAGACGGACCGCAACATCATCCAGGACCTGCCGGAAAAGAACGAGATGAAGGTCTACACTCAGCTCACCAAGGAGCAGGCCCTTCTCTACCAGGCCCGGGTCGAGCAGATGGACAAGGACCTGGCCGCGGCCACCAGCATCGAACGCCGGGGCCGGATCCTCGCGCTCCTCACGCACCTCAAGCAGATCTGCAACCATCCCAGCCAGTTCCTCAAGCAGCAGGGCCCCTACAAGGCCCGCAGCGGGAAGCTGGAGCGGCTGACGGACATGCTCGACGAGGTGCTGGAGAACGGGGAGAAGGCGCTCGTGTTCACCCAGTTCCGGGAGATGGGCGACCGGCTCCAGATCCACCTCTCGGACACCCTCGGCTTCGAGCCCCCCTTCCTCCACGGAGGGAGCACGCGCGAGCAGCGGGACGAGATGGTACGCAGCTTCCAGGAGGACGTCGACGGCCCGAGGGTCATGCTGCTGAGCCTCAAGGCGGGCGGGGTGGGCCTGAACCTCACGGCCGCCACCCACGTCTTCCACTTCGACCGGTGGTGGAACCCGGCCGTGGAGGACCAGGCCACGGACCGCACCTACCGCATCGGCCAGACCCACAACGTCCAGGTCCACAAGCTCATCACCATGGGCACCCTCGAGGAGAAGATCGACGCCATGCTGGAGTCCAAGCGCGACCTCGCCGACCGCGTGGTGGGCACGGGCGAAGGCTGGCTGACCGAGCTGGACGACGAGGAACTCCGCCGGCTCGTCTCCCTGGAGCCTGACGCGGACATCATGAGCGACGAGGAGAACGGCCACGCCCATCCGGAGCCGGCCGGGCCGGTCCTTCCCCCGGCCCGGGAAGAAGAGGACGAGGAGGAGGACCTTCCGGCCGCCCCCCGGGCCGC
>DAOPZL010000004.1:34581-42289 GCA_035353395.1 Holophaga sp. | reverse complement strand
GGCCGCCCCCCGGGCCGCGACCCGGACGGCGACCCGCAGACCCAGGGTCTCGAAACGGAAGGGAGTCATATCATGATCCAGTCCAGCGAGCGCTTCGGCACGACGTGGTGGGGACGCCTGTGGATCAGCGGCCTGGAAAAGCTCGGGGACGACTACGAGAACCGGCTCCCCCGGGGGAAGAAGTACGCCGAGGAGGGAGCCGTCAGCCACTTCATCGTGGTGCCCGGCGAGATCCAGGCGAAGGTGCACGGGCGCAAGACCTACAACGTGACCCTGGGCCTGCCCGCCCTCACGCCCGTCCAGTGGGAACGGGCCCTCGAGCGCATCGCCCAGGAGAGCCGCTTCGTGGCCTCCCTGCTCGCGGGCGAGATGCCCCAGGGCCTGGACGAGACCTTCCGGGAGGCGGGTGCGAGCCTCTACCCGCGCGTCCCCAAGGAACTCCAGACCCACTGCGACTGTCCCGACTGGGCCAACCCCTGCAAGCACGTCGCGGCCGTGTGCTACATCATGGCCGAGGCCCTGGATCGCGACCCCTGGCTGCTCTTCGACCTGCGCGGCAAGACCCGGGAGGAGATCCTGGATGCGCTCCAGGCCATGCTCGAAGCCGCCTCGCCGGAGGACAAGGTCGAGCCGGCTCCCCGGAAGCGCGGACGTCCCCGCAAGGTGGTCTCCGTGACCGACATGCTCGCCCGCAAGGGCGAGGACGCGGAACCCTGGAAGCGGGTGGACCCGTCGGCCTACGACAGCCTGGCCGCCAGGTTTCCGGAGCTCGCGATTCCCCGGAGCATCCCGCCCGATCCGTCGGTGTTCATCCAGCTGGGGCCGCTGCCCCACGCCCGCATCGAGGCCAGCCTCTGCCTGGCGGCCCTCATGCACCGGACGGCCCAGGTGGTCCAGCAGCAGATCGAGGAAGGCGTCGGCAACCTGGAGGAGGAGCCGGAAGGCGCGGCGGACCCCGTGGCCCCCTCGCCCTTCGAGAGCCAGATCCCCCCGCAGATGCCCCAGCCCAAGAACTGGCGGCACAAGAAGCGCCGCTGGAAGTGAGCCGCGTCCGCGGCACGACCGGTTCCGCAGGCCCGGCCGGGGCATCGGTCCTTCCTTCCGGCCACCGTCTGGGATAACATCGCGTGGGTTGCATTGCCCGGGAAAGGCCACCCATTGAAGGTTCTCCCCACCCTCAACATCCAGAACGGCCACGTCGTGCCGGCTCTCGAGAACGGGCCCTCGACGGGGCGGAAGCCCGTCGAGGTGATCGAGGACCTGCTCAAGGAGGGGTGTTGCCGGTTCGCCCTGGTGGATGTGGATGCGGCCCGCGGCTCGGGGAGCAACCGGGAGCTGATCGGCGGCCTGATGCGGCGGATCCACCAGTCGGCGGCCAAGGCCTGCATCCAGGTCGGCGGAGGCATCTGCAGCTCCGATCACGCGCAGTACTACCTGAACCAGGGAGCCACGTGGCTGCTGGTGGGCACGGCGCTGCACCGCTATCCCGTCGTCGTGGACCAGATGCTGGCGAGATTCCAGGACCACCTGATGGCCTCGGTCGACGCGCGGGCCGGCGAGGTCCACATCAACGGGCGGCGAGAGCCGCGCGGCGTCCTGGCCACGACGATGGCCGAGACCATCCGGGAGCGCGGCTTCAGGCGGCTGCTCTTCGCGGACATTCCGACGGCGCGGGAAGCCGATCCGGACTTCCAGACCGCCAGGAACATCTGCGAGAGGGCCCGCATTCCCGTGTTCATGGGGGGGGACATCCGTTCCCAGGCTCACCTGACCGAGGCGGACGAGATCCGCGGCCTCCAGGGCGTCCTCGTCGATGTCACCTACCTGCTCGATTCCCCGAAGACGATCGCGCTGCCGACCAGCCCTTGCGTCTAGGGGAAGCGCATGGTCGAGCTGGATCTCCCCTTCCTGGCTGAGCTGAGCGATCAGGAGCGGAACCATTTCCGCAACCTGGCCCTGATCCGTCCCCAGATCCCCACGGAGGGGCAGCTCTCCCTCATCGAGGGCATGGCCCGCTCCCTGGGCTGCCAGCGGCTCCTCACGCTCATCGCCCGCACGCCGCACTGGCTCGTGCACGGGCCGATCCTCCAGGCCCTCGCGGAGAACGAGTGCACCCCGGAGCCGATCCGCCGGGACCTGGAGATGGCGGTCTCGCTCTTCGATCTCATGTACGGCATGGACCGGGCGCCGGCCTCGGAGAAGGAAGAGCGCGCGGAGATGGTCAAGGCCGTCTACCAGCAGCTTCCGCCGGTCCTCAAGCCCATCGTCAAGCACCAGCTCAAGCAGCTGGCGCGGCAGGTCAACCCCTCCGGGACGACCCAGGAGATGCCGGCCATCGCGGGGGAGCCCGAGGACTGGGAGGAGCTCACGCGCCCGCCCAAGGCCGAGCCTTCCCGCATCCAGCTCTCCCTGGCGGAGCTGGTCGCCCGGGCGGGGAGCACCCACGGCATGGAGGAGCTGCAGGGATTCCTCCAGGTGCCCGAGCCCGAGATCCGGCAGGCGGCGCTCCACAACCCGATGGTCTCGGAGGACATGCTGTGCTCGGTGCTCCGGCAGTGCGAGCTCCCCGACCTCTTCGAGGACGTCTACGCCGAGGCCCGCTGGTATTTCCGGGATGCGATCCGGGATGCCTTCTGCGAGGCCCCCAGGGTCCCCCCGGTGCTCGCCCGCAAGCTCCGCGTGAGCCGGGACCTGCTGCGGATCCTCGAGCGCGGCGCCAGGGGCCGAGGGGGCGTCCGCCAGGTGGCCTGCCTCTTCGCCCAGCTCGACGAGGCGGAATACCAGTACGTCACGCTCTGGGCCAAGAAGCACGCCCCCAACATGCTCCGGGTGGTGAAGATCTTCTACGACCGGCTCGCGCGCAAGCGCGCCGCCCAGACCAGCGGACTGCCGTCCCATCCGGCGGAGGGGCGGTGGGCGTCCCTGGAAGAGCGGGTCTTCCTGGCCAACCAGTCCACGCAGCCCGACCAGCTCATCGCCGCCCTGCGGGATCCCGATCCCAAGGTGTTCGAGGTGGTCCTCGAGAACCCGGGCCTCACGCCCCAGGAGCTGATGTCCGTCATCCCCGCCCTGGACCAGGCGCGGGCGGAGAGGCTGGCCGCGCACCACGCCTGGCGCGAGAACCCGGCGGTCAAGGAGGCGCTGCTGCACAACGTGCACCTCACCAAGCCCACCGCCATGCGCCTGATTCCCGGGGTCGTGAATCCCCGGGCCCTCCTGGATGTGCTGCGGGATCCCCGGATCCCCCACCTGGAGATGAAGCAGCAGGCCCTGGAGGCCCTCCGCGCCCACTACCTGTCCATGGACGTCCAGCAGCGGATCGTTGCCCTGCGCTCCAGCGGGGGCGAGCTGATCCGCTACCTGCCCCAGGAGGTGCTGAGGGACGAGGAGACGCTGCACCTCCTGGTTTCCGACCGCCAGCTCGACCCCAGCATCCTGCTCAGGCTGGCGCGCAACAAGCAGACCCCCCGCGGGATCCTCGAAAGGATCGCGACCCATCCCATCCTGATGGCGCACTCCCCGATCATGTCGGAGCTGCTGCTCAACCCCAAGACGCCCCGGGAGTCCTCCATCCGCATCTGGGGACTCCTGTCGGAGACGGAGCAGCAGCAGCTCCTGCGCAGCCCCCATCTGCCCGCCACGCTCAGGCACGTCTCTCCTTGATGCCGGAGGAAAACGGGTGAGTTCCGAAAAACGCACTGATTTCCACTTCGATCTGCCCGAGGAGCTGATCGCCCAGCATCCGGCCCCGCGCCGGGATGCCGCCCGGCTGCTCGTGGCGGATCCGGTGGACCGCACCTTGAGGCACGCCTCCATCCTCGACCTCCCGGGCCTGATTCCCGCCGCGACCCTCTGCGTTCCCAACGACGTGAAGGTCCGGCACGCGAGGCTGATGCTCCGGCGCGCGGGCGGGGGGCTCGGCGAGGCCCTCCTGCTGCGCGCCTTCCCCGACGGGGCCTTCGAGGCCATGGTGCGGCCCGGCTCCAGGCTCAGGGCGGGCAGGGCCGCAGCGGTGATCGATCCCTCGAACGGCCTGGAGGTGGCGCGGCTGCAGGTCGAGGAGACCCTGGAGGAAGGCCTGCGCAAGGTGCGGGTCCTGCGGGAAGGACATCCCCTGGACTGGGATGCCGTGGACCGCATCGGGCGCCTGCCGCTTCCTCCCTACATCGCCCATCCGGCGGAGGAGGACGACGAGGAGCGCTACCAGACCGTCTTCAGGGCGGAGGCGGGCGAGGCCGTGGCCGCGCCGACGGCGGGCCTGCACTTCACGCGGGAACTCATCGGGGACCTGGAGGAGCGCGGATGCCTCTGGAAGCCCGTCCGCCTCCACGTGGGCCTGGGGACCTTCCGCCCCATGACGGCGGAACACCTGGACGGCCACGTGATGCACGAGGAACGCTACGAGATCCCGGAGGAGACGGCTGCGTGCCTCGAACCGGTGCTCCGGGACCGCGCCCGCCCCCTCCTGTGCGTCGGCACCACGAGCCTGCGGACCCTGGAGGCGGCCTGGAACGGCGAAACCCTCCGCCGCTCCGGCTCCACGAGGCTCTTCATCCGTCCCGGCTACCGGCTCCGGACCGCGGACCTCCTGCTGACCAATTTCCACCTGCCCGAGAGCACGCTGTTCGTGCTCGTCTCCACCCTGCTGGGCCTGGACTTCGCGAAGGAGGCCTACGCGGAGGCCGTGCGGGAGCGCTACCGGTTCTTCTCCTACGGGGACGCCATGCTCATCCTCCACGCGAGAGGCCGATCAGAACATTCGGTTCCCGGCGCTTCCCGCGTATCATAGGGGCACCCACCACCCGGAGAGATCCCATGCCATTCCAGGAGATACTGGACAGGTTGATTGAGAGGGTGCCCGAGTCCATCGCGGCCACCTTCAACGACAAGGACGGGGATCCCATCTGCTCGCGCACGATCGAGGTCCCCAACGACGCGCTGCAGCTGCTGGGCGCCTACCGCAACGTGGTGAACCGGCACCTCCAGCAGTCGGTGGAGGACTTCGACAAGGGCGTGGTGGAGCAGGTGGCCTTCTGCACGAACCAGCACTGGATCCTCATGATGGGCGCCGAGGAACAGTGCAGCCTCGTGCTCGTGATGTACCGCGACGGCATCCTGGGCCGCGCCCGCTTCGAGATGGGCCGGGCCATCGCCGAGCTGAACAAGGAGCTCTAGGCTAGAACCCCAGCACGACCAGGGCGACGCCGCCGGTCATGACGGCGGCCGCGAGGAGCTTGGGAAGGCCGACGGGTTCGCGGAAGAAGATCCGGCCAAGCAGGATGGCGCCGCTCATCCCCAGTCCGCGCTTGACCACCTCGACGAGGCCGATGGGCGCCGCCCGCAGGGCCTCCAGCTCGAAGGCCAGGGCCAGGCCGCCGAGGACCGCGGCGGGAAGGGCCAGTTTCGGAAGGCCGGCGAGCACCTTGAGGGAACGGACCAGGTCGGCTCCCCGGCGGAGCGCCAGGAGTGCCGCGGCCATCATCAGGCCCACGGCGAGGCTCAGGAAGGCCGCGTACCAGGAGTTCGCGCCGCGCGCCAGGGCGGCCTGGTTGAAGACCGCCGACAGGGCCCAGGCCAGGGCCGTCCCCAGCATGCAGCGGACGCCGGGCTCCCCGGCGAAGGCGCGGAGGCCGGGCCACCGGGAGGACTTCAGGCCCATCGCCAGGGCTCCGGCCACCACCAGCAGGGCGCCCGCTCCCTGGTGCCAGGTCGGCGTCTGGTGCCGGAAGGCCCAGGCCAGGAGCATCGCCATCACCGGCGTGAAGCTCAGCAGGGGGATGGTGAGGCTGATCGGCGAGCGCCGCAGGGCCATCAGGAACCAGAGCAGGCCGGCGAGGGTCAGCGCGGCGGAGCCCAGCATGGGCGCGAGGCTCGCCAGGGGCAGGCGCATGGGATCCCGGGTGCCGGCCCAGATCATCAGCGGCGGCACCTGCGCGAGCGACAGCCAGACCCCCAGGATGGCAGGCGGTACGTCCCGCGACAGGGCCTTGCGCACCGCGTCGAAGCAGGACCAGGCCGCGGCGGAGGCGAGGGCGAGGACGACCCCCAGGGCGTCCGCCGCCACGGCGCTAGCGGTTCGCGGGGCGCGGTCCCCCGGCGTAGCAGGTCTTGTGCGCGATGTGGTGTTCGAACTCGTGGCGGAACTTGCGCAGGGCCGAATCCACCGGGCCGCAGGCGGCGTCGCCCAGGGCGCACAGCGTCCGCAAGCTGATGCGGGGGGGGAGGGAGGCCAGGAGGTCCAGGTCCTCCGGGCGGCCCTGGCCGTCCTCGATCCGCTGCAGGATCTGCATCATCCAGTGGCAGCCCTCCCGGCAGGGGGTGCACTGGCCGCAGCTCTCGTGGGCGAAGAACCGCGCGAGGCGGAGGACGGCCTTCACGATGCACACGTCCTCGTCCATGACGATCACGCCGCCGGAACCGGCCATGGAGCCCCGGGCCTTGAGGGTGTCGAAATCCAGGGGACAGTCGAAGTCCTTGGCGTCGAGCATGGGGGCGCTGGCTCCCCCGGGGATCACCGCCTTGATCGGCCGCCCCGTGCTGGATCCGCCCGCCAGGTCGTTGACCAGGAAGTCCAGCGGCGTCCCCAGGGGCAGCTCGTAGAGCCCGGGCCGCTTGACCTGGCCCGAGACGCCGAAGAGCCGGGTGCCCGTGTTGCCCGGCGCGCCGATCTTCGCGTATTCCGCTCCGCCCATGCGGAGGATGGCGGGGACCGTCGCGAGGGTCTCCACGTTGTTCACCGTGGTCGGCCGTCCGAACGCCCCGGCCTGGGCGGGGAACGGCGGCTTGGAGCGGGGCTCGCCGCGCCGCCCTTCCAGGGAGTTCAGGAGGGCGGTTTCTTCGCCGCAGATGTAGGCTCCGGCGCCTCGGTAGACGAGGATGTCGTAGTCCCAGCCCGTGCCCAGGATGTCCTTCCCCAGATAGCCGGCCTCCCGGGCCTCCTGGAGTGCCGCCTCCAGCTTCTCCTTGAGCCAGAGGAACTCGCCCCGGAGATAGACGAAGCCCATCCTGCACTGCATGGCCCATCCGGCGATGATCATTCCCTCGACGAGCTGGTGGGGGTTGTATTCGAGGATGGCGCGGTCCTTGAACGTGCCGGGCTCACCCTCGTCGCCGTTGCAGACGAGGTGGCGGACGTGCGTCTTCTGCTCCGTGTCCTTGGGCATGAAGGACCACTTGAGGCCCGTCAGGAAGCCCGCGCCCCCCCGCCCCCGGAGCTCCGAGGCCTTCATCTCGCCGGTGACGGCGGCGGGTTCCATCCGCAGGGCCTTCCGGAGGGCCTGGTAGCCCTCGTGCTTCTCCTCGTAGGCGCGCCGCGTCCAGTTGCCTGGATCGCCGGCGCCCCTCAGGAGGAGGTTGGGGAAGCGCTCCGTGCCGAAGCCGTCGAAGGTGTAGCTCTGGAGGTCGGATCTCGCGCGCATCTCACGCTCCCCAGGGCCGGTAGTCGCCGCGCCGGCAGGCTTCGAGGATCGATTCCAGCCTGGCCTCGTCCACGTACTCGTCGTAGACGTCGTGGTTCACCTGGAGGCAGGGACCGCTGCCGCAGGAGGCGAGGCACTCGACCTCCTCCACGCTCCACAGGCCGTCCTCGCTGGGGCCTTCCCCGGGCTGGACGCCCGTCTTTTCCGCGACCTTCTCCAGGATGCGGGCCGCTCCGTTCAGCGCGCAGCTCAGGTTCGTGCACACCTGGATGTGGTACTTGCCCACGGGC
>DAOPZL010000004.1:0-34481 GCA_035353395.1 Holophaga sp. | reverse complement strand
GGTTCATGGCGCGCTCGCTGCCCGTCCAGTCTATAACGGTTCGCGGCGCCCGTCGGCCAGGTCCTCCCTCTCCCGGGTCCGGAAGCCCTACTTCAGCTTCGTGTGGGAACCGTCGCAGAACGGCTTCTTCCCGGAATGCTTGCAGAGGCACAGGGCCTGCTTGCCGGCGGCGGCCACCTCGAACTTCAGGGGCACGAAGTCGGTGCCCTTGTGCGAGCCGTCGCAGAAGGGCTGCTTGGCCGAGCGTCCGCAGGCGCACCAGTAGTAGGTCCCGGGCTCCAGTTCCAGGACGGCGGGTTTCGTGTCGGCAATCTTGGGGTCGCTCATGGAAGTCTCCTGTAGGGGGAAGAGCGGAGTCACGAATGGCGGATCGATCCCTTGGATGCCGGATCCGGTTCGCTGTTGCCGCCTTTCCTTCCGGGACTTCCGGCCGGAGGGGAGATCAGCGGTCGAGTTCCCCGGCGATGATGTTCAGGGACCCGAGGATGGCGATGGCGTCGGCGATCAGGCATCCCCTCGTCTGCTCGTCGAAGCTGCTGAAGATGGGGTAGCAGGGGGGCCGGACGTGGATCCGGTAGGGGCTCTTGCCGCCGTCCGACACGAGGTAGTAGCCCAGCTCCCCGTTGGCCGCCTCCGTGGCGCTGTAGACTTCGCCCACGGGCATGTCGATGCCGTGCATCACCAGCTTGAAGTGGTGGATGAGGCTCTCCATGCGAGTGTAGACCTTCTCCTTGGGCGGCAGGGCGACCTTGGTGTCATCCACGATGACGGGGCCCGGGCCGATCTCCTCGAGCTTCGCGAGGGCCTGGCGGACGATGCGCAGGCTCTGGCGCATCTCCTCCGTGCGGACCAGGTAGCGGTCGTAGACGTCCCCGGTGGTTCCGACGGGGACGTCGAAGTCGTAGGTCTCGTAGCCCAGGTAGGGCTGCGCCTTCCGCAGGTCCTGGGCGACCCCGGAGGCCCGCAGGCACGGGCCGGTGTAGCCCCAGTTCACGGCGTCCTCCGGGCTGATCCTCCCCACGCCCTTGGTGCGGTCCACCCAGATGGGGTTGTGGGTGAGCAGCGCCTCCATCTCGTCGAGGGCGCGTTCCATCTTGTCCGCGAAGGCCGCGCAGCGGGGCGCGAACTCCGGGGGCAGGTCGCGCATGAGCCCGCCGATGCGCGTGAAGCTGGTGTGCATGCGCTGCCCCGCCGCCATCTCGAACAGGTCGTAGATGGCCTCGCGCTGCTCGAAGAGGTAGAGGAAGACCGTGTAGGCGCCAAGGTCCACGGCGTTCACGCCGACGCAGACGATGTGGTCGCCGATGCGCGCGAGCTCGGACACCAGCACGCGGATGACCTGCGACCGCGCGGGATCCTTGATGCCGAGCAGCTTCTCCACGGCGAGGGTGTAGCCCACGTTGTTCATCATCGAGCTGCAGTAGTTGAGGCGGTCCGTGAGGGGGATGAACTGGTGGTAGGAGAGGTTCTCGCCCAGCTTCTCGACGCCCCGGTGCAGGTAGCCGATCTCGGGCGTGGCCTTCCGGACGAACTCCCCGTCCAGCTCGAGCACGATGCGCAGGGTGCCGTGGGTGGAGGGATGGGACGGCCCCATGTTGAGGATCATGCGGTCGGCATCCTGGGCCGGGGCGGGTGTCTTCGTAGGTTCCATGCTCGCCTCAGTCCTTCAGTGATCTCGCGTGGCCGGCGAAGGAAACGCCCACGTCCCCGCAGAACGCGTCCCCCCCGTCGAGGGGGAAGTCCTTGCGCAGGGGGTGGCCCTGGAAGTCCCGCCACATCAGCAGGCGCTCGAGGCCGGGGTGACCCTCGAAGGGGATGCCGAACATGTCGAAGACCTCGCGCTCGGACCAGGTGGCGGACTTGAACCGGCCCGCCTGGCTGGGCAGGCATTCGCCCTCCGCGACCCTGACCTTCAGGCGGAGCCGCTCCTGGCTGGCGAGGTTCAGCAGGTGGTAGACCGCGTCGAACCGGGGATCCCGCTGGTACCAGTCCACCGCCGTGATGTCCAGGAGGAGCTGGAAGCCCTCCCGGTAGACGAACTCGATCACCTTCTCCAGGTCCGGGCGGGGAACGACGATCGTCTGGTCGTCCCTGAACGCGTGGCGGTCCAGGATCAGGTCGGGGAACTGCGCGTCGAGGCGTTCGATGATCATCGTGCTTCCGGTCGGTAAATTCCCTGCAACATGGGTTTCCACGCTACCAGATCCTCTGGTCGCCGCGGGAGCCCGCCTCCAGCACCATCTCGCGCACGGCCTGGAATTCGGTGCAGCCCCGGGCTGCCTGCAGCTCGTTCTGACGGTCCAGGGAGGCGTAGAAGCGCTCGATGTGCTCCTTCCGCTGGTCCAGCGTCTCCCTGGAGATCTTCTCCTGGAGCTTCATGATGCCGTAGATGATGGTTTCCGGCCGGGGAGGGCATCCGGGGACGTAGACGTCCACGGGGACCACGCGGTCGATGCCCTGGAGGGTGGCGTAGGTCCGGTACATCCCGCCCGAGCCGGCGCAGACGCCCACGGAGACTACCCACTTGGGCTCCGCCATCTGGGCGTAGATCTGCCGCAGGACCGGAGCCTGCTTGTTGGTGACGGTGCCGAGGACCAGCATCAGGTCCGACTGCCGGGGGCTGAAGCGCATCACCTCGGCCCCGAACCGGCTGATGTCGAACCGGGAGGCCGCCATCCCCATGAACTCGATGGCGCAGCAGGCGGTGCCGAAGGCCATCGGCCACAGGCTGTTCTTGCGGCTCCAGTTGATGACGTCCTCCAGCCGCGTGGTGATCACGGTGTCTTCGAGGGTGGTTCCGGCCATCGTCAGCGCTCCCAGTCCAGGGCGCCCTTGCCCCAGGCATAGACATAGCCGACCAGCAAGGTGGCCACGAAGAAGACCATCATCCAGAAGCTGGCCAGGTTCGACTTGTACTGGACGGCCCAGGGCAGGAGGAAGGCCACTTCCACGTCGAAGAGGATGTAGAGCATCGCCACCAGGTAGAACTTCACGCTGTAGCGGTGGCGGGCGCCTTCCTGGAGGGGAGGGACGCCGCACTCGTAGGGAGTGAGCTTGCCCTTCCGCGGGTTGCAGGGCTTCAGGAACCGCGGGAGCACGACCCCCGAAAGCACGAGGATCGCCGCGCCCGCCAGGATGGCGAGCAGCAGCAGGACGAGGATGGGAAGAAAACTCGCGGGGGGTTGGATCATCGGGGGGGTTCCACTCGAAGGACGCGGGCCTGCCTGGATCATACACCCCGGGCCCGGGACGGTTGATGCCGTATCCAGTTCCGTGCCGGGGAGGGGGAGGGTAGAATCCCTGGTGGATCCGAGGTCGTCATGCCCGAGCTGAAGCAGCAAGTGAAGGAAATGATCATCCAGCGGCTGAAGCTGGAGGGCATGACGCCGGCGGACATCGACGACGCCGCGCCGCTCTTCGGGGAGGGGCTCGGCCTGGACTCCATCGACGCGCTGGAGCTCGTGCTGGCCATCGAGCAGACCTTCGGCGTCAAGATCGAGGACGAGGCCTCGGGAATGAAGGCCTTCCGCAACGTCGAGGCGCTCACCGCCTTCATCGCCGAGAAGACCCCCGCCTGATGCTGGACATCCGGGCGCAACTCCCCCATCGCCCTCCTTTCCTGCTGCTGGATCGCGTCCTGGAGCGGGAACCCGGCGTGCGGGTCGTCGCCGAGAAGGTGGTCACGTACGGGGATCCGTTCCTGAGGGGGCATTTCCCGGACCGGCCCCTCGTTCCGGGGGTCATGCTGGTGGAGATGCTCGCCCAGGCGGCGGCATTCCTGGAGGCGGAACCCCTGCTCGACCGTCCCGTCTTCCTGGCGCAGATCCTGGACGCCCGGTTCAAGGCGCCCGCGTTCCCCGGAGACCGGCTGGAACTGAGCGTACGGCCCGGGCCCGGTTTCGCGAGGCTCCGGCGCGCGGAGGGCGAGGTCCGCTGCGACGGTCGGCTGCTCTGCACGGCGAAGCTCCTGCTGGCCGCGGGAGAGGCCCGGCCATGAGGCGCGTGGTCGTCACCGGCCTCGGCATGGTGACCAGCCTGGGGCTGGACACGGAGACCACCTGGCGGAGGATGCGCGCGGGGGACTGCGGCATCGGTCCCCTCCGGAGCCTGAGCCTGCCGGCGGAGCCCGTCCAGATCGCGGCCCAGGTGGATCTCCCCGCTGACGCCCCCGGCGGCCGCCGAAGCAACAAGTGCGACCGGATGGCCCTGCTGGCCCTGGAGGACGCCCTCGCCCAGTCCGGACCCGACCTGGATTCCGGGGACCCCCGCCGGCGCGGCGTCTTCCAGGGTGCCGGCACCTCCGGCCTGCCCACGGGCGAGGCCTACCTCCTGGACCGCATGGCCGGGAAACGCGGGCGCGCGGCGGACCCCGTCTTCCAGAATTCCTGCGGCGTCACCGACGTCCTCGGCCTGCGCCTGGGCGCCATGGGGCCCCGCTCCACGATCATGAACGCCTGCTCTTCCAGCCTCATGGCCATCGGACAGGCCTGGGAGCAGGTGGCCCACGGCGACCTGGACCTGGCCGTGGCCGGAGGCGCCGAGGCGCTCTGCCGCATGACCTTCGCCGGATTCTCCTGCCTGAAGGCGATGGATCCGGCGCCGTGCCGTCCCTTCAGCCGGGACCGGGCCGGCCTGAACCTGGGCGAAGGCGCCGTCCACCTGGTCCTCGAGCCCCTGAACCTCGCCAAGGCCCGGGGCGCCGGGATCCTGGCCGAAGTGCTCGGCTACGGGGCCTCCATGGACGCCCACCATCCCACCGCGCCCCACCCCGAGGGGGACGGCGCGGCCCGGGCCATCCAGATGGCCCTCCGGGTCTCGGGGCTCTTCGCGGAGGAGGTGGACCTGGTTTCCGCCCACGCCACGGCGACGCCGGCCAACGACGGCTCGGAAACCCTGGCCATCCGGCGTGCCCTGGGGGACGCTGCGAAGCGGGTCTCGGTCACGGCCTCCAAGAGCCAGTTCGGGCACACGCTGGGGGCGGCGGGGGCCGTGGGGGCCGCGACGGCGGTCCTCTGCCTGCGGGACCAGGTGGTCTCTCCCACCCTGCGCCTCGAGGACCCGGACCCCCTGTGCGACCTGGACTGCACCCCCCTGGCGGCCCGCGAGCGGAGGCTGGGCGTCGCGCTGGTGAACGCCTTCGCCTTCGGTGGCAACAACGTGTGCCTGGCCCTCAGGCGATGGGAGGGGCGGTGAGGCAGGAGACCGTCATCACCGGCATGGGCCTCGTGCTCCCCTGCGGCACGGGGCTCGAGGCGGCGGGCGCCTCGTGGGAAACCGGCACGCCCTGTTTCGCGCCCCTGCCGGAGAACCTGGGAACGGGGCTCGGGGCGGCCTGCACCGCCTTCAGCGCCAGCGGGATCATCCCCCCCATGCAGAGCCGCCGCCTGGACCGTCCTTCCCGGTTCGCCTGGGTGGCCGCCGGCCAGGCCTTCCAGGACGCGGGCGTGGATCCGGCGCGCCTGGGCCTGAGGCTCGGGGTGGCCGTCGGGACCATGACGGGCGGGAACGAGCCCACCGAGGCCTTCCTGCGCCCCTATCTGGCGAAAGGCCCGGAGGGCGCCTCCCCCATGCTCTTCGCGAACTGTGTCGCCGTGGCCATCAGCGGCTATCTCTCCACGGCCTTCGGCATCCGGGGACCCAGCGTCACCCAGCTGGCGCGGGAGGCCAGCGCCCTCGCGGCCCTGGAGCAGGCCCGGCGCTGGCTGGACATGCGGCTCCTGGAAGCGGTGCTGGTCGTCGGGGTGGACGGCCTCTTCCCGGTCCTCTCCGAACTCCTCCATCGCACCCGTCTGTCGGTTCGTGAGGGCCTGCCTGTGGTGGGGTCCCGGCGGGGACTCCTGCCCGGCGAGGGCGCCCAGGCCTTCCTGCTGGAGACGAGGGACCACGCCGAGGCCCGGGGGGCCAGGATCCGCGCCTCCCTGCGGGGAGTGGCCGCCCTGTCGCCCGCCACCCCCGAGCCCTCCGAGCGGAGCCGCGTGCTCGCCGAGACGGCGGCCTGCCTCACCCCCTCGGTCCCGGACGCCTGGATCGGCGGAAGCTCCGGGCACCGGATCCTGGACGAGGTGGAGGCCCCGCTGCTCTCCCTGTTCGAGCGCTGGCCCCGTCCGCGATACCCGAAGACCCTCTGGGGCGAGTTCTGCGGCAGCGGGGGACAGCTGCTGGCGGCGGCCCTCCTGGATCCCGGCCGGCGGGTCCTGGTCACCGCCCCGGCCAGCTTCGGCTGCCAGTACGCCGCCGTGCTGGAGAAGCCCTGAAGCGACGGTCCCGCATTGTGCGATCTTGGAGACAGCTCCTAGACTAGACCCATGCCCGAGCGCGATTCCCAAGCCATCGTCCTGAGCCGCCAGTCCATCCTCCTGGTCACGGCCGTGAGCGTGGGACTGCTCACGCTCTGCTATGTGCTCGGCGTGCAGGTCGGGAAGCAGAGCGCCGCCCTGCGCAATTCCGCCGCCAGGGGCTCGGGGGAGGAACTGCAGGAGCTGCCGGCCTCCATCGAGGAGCAGTTGAAGGCGCTGCAGTCCACGGAACCCGTCCAGGTCGAGAAGGCCGCCCCGGCCGAGGAGTCCCCCAAGGCCCCCGAGGCGGTCCCCGCGGAGCCCAGGCCGGCGGCGACGGAGGCGAAGCCCCCCGCGGAGGAGGCCAAGCCCGTCAAGAAGGAAGACCCGAAGCCCGCCACGAAGGAGAATCCGAAGCCGGCCCGGGAGGACGCCAAGCCCGCGAAGGAAGGACCCAAGCCCGCCGGGGAGGAAGCCGACAAGCCGGAGCCCAAGTGGACCCTGCAGCTGGTCTCCACCTCCGATCCCAAGGAGGCCGAACGGATCTCCAGCCGCGCGAAGGCGGCCGGCTACACCACGGTCACGGTGAAGGACAAGGGCGCCTACAAGGTGCGGCTGGCCAAGCCCAAGGCCAGGGCGGACATCGAGACCGCCAGGATCAAGCTGAAGGACACGGGCTTCAAGCCGTTCGCCGTGAAGGTCGAGTGAGCTGGAGGCGATCCTCAGTCCTGCCGCTCCCGATCCTTCACTCCTTCGGATAGACCCTCACGCTCTTGTAGGTCCTGAGCAGGACCTTGCCCGGCGCGAAGCCCCTGGGCTTGCTCACGTCGGCGACGCGGCAGAAGTGGACCTCCACCTTGCCGCCGTCCCTGGCCTTGGAGAAGAAGGCGGCCAGCTGGGCGGCGCGCTCGACGACCTCCCGGGGCGGCTCGCTCACCTTGTCCGGGTTGCGGATGATCACGTGGCTGCCGGGCACGTTGGCCACGTGCAGCCAGAAGTCGGAAGGGTTGCCGACCTTGAAGGTGAGGGCATCGTTCTCGGCGTCCCCCTTGCCGATGAGCACCTCGAACCCCTCCACCATCACGCTCCGGAAGGCGCGGCCCTTGCCGTCCTCCCGCCTGTTCTCCCGCGCCATCTCCTTCTTCCCTTTCGCCGCCGGGGCCGCCTTCTTCTTCGGCGGCCGTTCCATGCCCATTCCCGCGCCCTCCTCCGGGGGCTTCTCGAGTTCCCTCAGCTGGCGCGCCCGCTCGGCCTCGAGCTCCGCGAGGCGGCCGAGGCCGCGCTCCGCCCGCTTGACGGCGGAGAACCAGCGCTGCACGACCTCCTCCGCGCGCTTCCCTCCGGGCAGCTCCAGGGCGGATCCGTCCAGGAGGACTGCCGTCCCGCAGACCCCCTTCAGCCGGTAGAGCTCCGCGGAGAGCCGGGCGGCCGGCTCCCTCAGGCCCAGGGCCGCCTCGTGGCGGGCGCGGTCCCTTGCGAGGGCCTCCCCGTAGCGTTCCAGCCGCGCGCGTTCCAGGCGCAGCTTGCGCTCCTGGGCTGCCTGCCTGGGCGCGACGAGGATCCTTTCCGCCCGGCCCAGGGACCAGCCATGGTGCCGATCCAGGAGGCGGCCCTCCCCGGGGAGCACTCCGAAGATCTCTCCGTGGAGGGCCGCTTCCATCTTCTCCCCCCAGGTCTCCCGCCAGCGGCGGAAGGCCGGGGGCTCCTCGAAGGGTTCGGGCGCGGCGGCCGGGAAGGGCTGCCCGAGCCCCAGCCGGACCTGGGTCAAGGGGTCCAGGCCGTCGAGGCGCAGGCCTCCCCTCCCCGGGATTGCCTGGAAGGCCAGGCGAGTCTGCTCCACCCGGCCGGAGAGCGCCCGGCGCTGGAAGCGGAGGCCCAGCCAGCGCTCCCGCGGATCCCCCTCCACCGCCTCCAGGCGGGCGCCCTTCAGCTCCAGGCCCCAGCGCCGGGTCTGGTCCGCCAGGGCCTGGGCCTTGAGGAGCCTGAAGGCCTCGTCCTTGTCGTGCAGGAGCCACAGCTCCGGGGAGGGGGCCAGGAGGAAGACCCAGGTCCAGCCGTGGTTCGGGAAGGCCTCCCGCCGATCGGGGATCCACGAGAGCGCGAGGAAGTGGGGGCCCGCCATCACCGACTCCACGGCGGGGCACCCCGCGCGGTGCTTGGCGCGGGCCAGGGCGAGGAGGAGAGGCGCATCCATGGATACAGGATAGCCGTGAGGCGGAGAGGGCTCGAAGCCGCTATCATGTCCCGATTCCGGACACCCCATGACCGACGCCGCGAAGGACCCCATCCAGGATCTCCAGGAACGACTATCCCGGCTCGAGGCCCAGGTGGCCCGGCTGGCCGGGCGGGCGGAGGGCCCGGGGGGCGCCGGGCTTCCGGTCGCCCCCGCGTCCCGCCCCGCCGCGCCTCCTCCGCCGCTCCCCGCCCGTCCGCGCGCGGCCAGGCCGCCCCGCAAGCCCCTGAACCCGATCCTCTACATCGCGGGAGCCGGCGCGGGCATCTTCCTCGTGGGCGCCGTCTTCTTCCTCTACTGGTCCATCGAGCGGGGATGGATCGGGCCCGAGATGCGGTTCCTGATGGGCCTGGGCGTGGGCGGGGCGCTGGCGCTGGCGGCCGCGAAGCTCATGCTCGGGAGCAGCCCGAAGCTGGGCGTCTGCCTGCTCCTGGCGGGGCTCGGCACCTTGATGTTCTCCTTCCGCTGGGGCGCCTTCGAATACGACTTCTTCCCCCCGGTCATCGGCCTGGCCGGTTCCGCCCTTTCGGTCGTCCTGGCGGGAGCCCTCGCGGCCCGGGTCCGGTCCGGCGCGGCGCTGTGCGTGGCCCTGGCGGCGGGCCTGCTCGCGCCCCTCCTCTTCAGCGAGGGCGGGCATCACGAAGTGGCCCTCGCGGTCTACCTCGCCGTGCTCATGGCCGCGGCCCTGTCCGTCCCCTACCTCGCCAAGGCCGGGGCGCGATGGTGCGTGACCCGCTGGCTGGCCCTCGGGGGCGCCTGGCTCCTGCTCGCCGGGATCCTCGTCTCCGGGCCCCGTCCCGCCGACGCGCCGGCCCTCCTGGGGCTCCTCCTGCTCCACTACATCCTGGCAGGACTGTGGATCTGGCTGCCGGGGCAGGGCGAGGACCGGCCGGCCACCCCGACGATCCTCTGGTTCCTGGCCACCCTGGCCGCCACCAGCCTCGGGTGGGGGCTGTGGAAGCGGGCGGCCTGGACGCAGGCGTGGTTCGCCGCCCCGGTGCTCGCCCTGGCCCTGGCGAACCTGCTCCTGGTGAAGCCCCTGAGAGGGCGCCTGGGGGGACGGCAGGCCGACCTCGGGCTGCTGGTCCTGGCGGCGGGGCTCCTGGCGGTCGCGGTCCCCGTGGCCCTGGACTGGCAGTGGGTGGGGCCCCTGTGGAGCCTCTTCGCCCTGGGCCTGGCCTGGGCGACGATCTACGCAGAGGAGCATCGGGACTGGGAGGCGGACGAAGCGAGGGCGCTGCTGGTCCTGGCCCTGGGCATGGCCGCCGCCGCCTCCCTCCGCTGGTCGGTCCACACCCTGGACTGGATCGATCGAGCCGAGGTGCCGATCCCGGTCCTGAACCGCAACTTCGCCGAAGCCGCCTTCGCGGTCGCCGCCTGGGGCCTCCTGGCGCGCCGGGGCCGCAGGACGAGCGTCGCCGCCGTCCTGGCCCTGGAAATTGTCGCCAACGTGGCCCTGGCCGTCGAGCTGGGACGCGCGGTGCGATATGCCGGAGGCACCGGCTGGGCCGCGTCCGTGGCGGTCACCCTGGCCTGGGCCCTGAGCGGCGCGCTCCAGTGGCTCGGGAGCCTCGCGGAGGAGCGGCCCCCGGTGCGGCTCGGCCTGGCCGTCGCGGGCTACGCCTGGCTGGGGACCGCGAGCGCCAAGCTCATCGCCGTGGATCTGGCCGGCGCCACGACGCCCCTCCGGGCCCTGGCCTTCCTGGGCGTGGGGGCCATCCTCCTCGCGGCGGCCCTCGTGGCCAACCGCGCGAGGCTGAAGCGGAGGGAGACGGAATGAACCTGTTCCTGCGCGGGATCGTGCCCGGAATCCTGGCGGCGCTGCTGCTTGCCTGCGCGCCGAAGGAGGACCGCTCCGGCCTGGCCCGGAAGCCTGTGAGCCGTCCAGCCGCCAGCGGCTGGGCGCGCCTTCCTCTCGACGCGGAGGCCCAGAGGGCCTATCCGGACCTCTGGCTGGGGGATGCCGAGGGCGTGCCGGTCCCCTTCGAGGTGGAGCGGGAAGGGCTGTGGCGGCCGCAAAGGCTGGAAGTCTCGGGCCTCCTGATGGGCCGGGACGGCCAAGGTCGGCCCACGGCCGAGTTCGGGCTGAGGTTCCCCGAGGGCTGGCAGGTGAGGGACCGCGAGCACCTGCGGGTGGACCTCGACCTGCAGGGCGCGGCGCCCTGGGTGTGCCGGGTGGAGGTGGACCGCCGGCTGCCGGGCAGCGCGTTCCTGCGCCTGGAACGGGAATCGCCCATCCATGTGTTCGACCTCGGAGAGCCCGGCGGAACGCGCGGCTTCTACGTTCCCTGGGATGCGGAGACCTACCGGGTGACCCTGGTCGCCACCCAGGGCGCGGCTCCGAGGATCGCGGGCGTGAAGGTCACCGCCAGCACCCGTCCGGAGGAATTCCAGGCCGACGAAGTCCTGTCGCCGAGGCTGGAAGACCTGGGGCCGAAGGAGGGGCGCGAGGCGTGGCGCCTGGACCTGAGCTCCTCCCAGCGCATCGTGGGCGCGGACCTTCAGCTCAAGCCCCCGACGGCCCCGATCCGGCCGCACTTCACGGCACCCTCCGCCGGAGAAGGGAGGCGCCAGGCCCAGGAGACCTGGGTTCCCTCCGAAGGCCTCGTCTGGAACCTGCCCGCCCTCGCCACGAAGGCGACCCGCGTGTCCCTGGGCCCCGTGACGGCGGACCGGCTGACCCTGAGCCTTCCCGAGGGGGCGCGCCTGGACGCGGCGAGGCTGCTCGTCCACCGGGAGGTCCTGCTCTTCCCGGCGGAGGCGGGCAAGGCCTACTTCCTCCACGTGGGCGGCCGGGTGAAGCGGGCTCCGGGCAGCCTCGCGGCCCTGTCGGACTCCAGCCGGGCCGTCTATTCCAGGGAGGCGCTCCGGCTCGGCCCCGGAGAGGCCGATCCCCACGGCCTTCCCGTCCTGGTCCAGGGGGCCGAGCGCACGCGGCCCTGGCTCGCCTGGGCGGCCGGGACGGCGGCGCTCCTCCTCGGCCTCTTCGCGTGGAAGCTGCTGAAGGGACCGGGGCCTACTCCGTAGCGCAGGCGCCGCTTCCGGAGGCGGCCGGCCGGGCGGTCTGGAGCAGGGCCACCCCCAGCAGGATGATCCCCATGCCGAGGCCCATGAGGAGGTTGAACGGCTCCCCGATGAAGAGGCAGCCCAGGAGCACCGCCACGACCGGGTTGATGTAGACGTAGGTGCTCATCTTCGTGGGCGGCCAGACCTTGGAGATGTAGATGAAGGCGCTGTAGGCCACCAGGGAACCGAAGATCGTGAGGTAGCCCACCGCGAGGCCGGCCCGCCAGGTCAGGGGCGAGTGCAGGAAGCCTCCCGTGAACGGGACCAGGAGGAGGGCCAGCGCGCCTCCGGCGAGCATCTGCACTCCCACCTGCCCGAAGAGCCCATGGCCCTTGACGTGCCTGCGTCCGTGGAGCGTGCCGTAGACCCAGAGGACGACGGCCAGCATGATGGCGCAGACGCCGGGGAGGCCGAGGGTCTGGGGGCCGGACCGGGCGAGGATCAGGACGCCCACCCCGGCCAGCCCGAGCGCCAGCCCGAGCCAGGCACGGGCGCCCAGCTTCTCCCGGCCCAGGATGGCGTACCAGAGCGGGCTGGTGGAGCACAGGACGGCGGCGGCCCCGCTGCTGACGGAGCTTTCGGCCCAGGTGACGAGCGCGTTGGAGAGCGTGAGGAGCAGGAATCCCTGGAACGCCAGATGGGGGATGTCCCCCTTCGAAGGCGCGGCCTCGCCGGCGATGCGGCCCAGCAGCAGGGCCAGGCAGCCTCCCGCCAGGTAGCGGGATGCCACCATCCCGAAGGTCTGGAAGGAGCCGATCCCCAGCGCGATGGCGAAATAGGTGGAGCCCCAGACGAGCGCCACGATCAAGTAGGCGAACCAGGCCTTCATGCGCGAACCTCCGGGACCATTATCCACGGGCCGTCCGGGGGCCGCGTCCGCGTCAGCCCTTGCGCCTCTGGGAGGCCTGGAGCTCGAAGGGGAACGGATTGGGGCCCGGCTTCACGAAGTGGGTGCGGAGCACGAAGGTGGTGCGCGTGGTGACCTGGTCGGCCAGGGAGCGGATCCGCTTGAGCCGGTCGTGGACCCCGGTCGGGGTGTCGGCCACGATCTTCAGCATGAGGCAGTCCTCGCCGGCCACGGTGTAGGCCTCCAGGACGTCCGGTTCGTCCTGGAGGGCCTTGAGGAACTCCCGCTCCAGGGCGTCGTCGTCGCCGGTCCGGTGCCGGACGGCCACGAAGCACACGTTGGGCTTCTGGACCGAGGCCGGACTCACCCGGGCACTGTAGCCCTGGATGATCCCCTCGGCTTCCAGGCGCTTCACACGGTCGATGACCGTGGGGCGGCTCACACCGAGGCGTTCCGCCAGTTCCGCATGGCTGATGCGGCCTTCCTGCTGGAGGATCACCACCAGCCGGCGGTTGAGGTCATCGTTCATGAGGAGCTTCGTCATCGTTTTCCATCCAGGGTCGAAGAAAATCAAGCAGGATACAGATATATCCATTCGCATATGATTTTGGTTACATTCTGGAAAAATGTTTAGAACTTTTCTCCCGGGGTCACCTCCGGCAGGAGGGGGAGGGCGCCCTCGCACGGGGGGCGGAAATCGCCATCGGGACGGTGCCGCTCCCCGGTCCTCCCCCGCCGCACCCCGGATCCCCCGGCCCGGAGGACAATACGAAGTGGCAAAATCCGGTCCGGGGCCTGGGGAGGGAACCGAGCCGCGATTACAATCTGGTCGAGGTCACCCATGGATTTCAGGCAGCCCTTCACCGAACAGAGCTTCTTCCTCATCGCCGGGCCCTGCGTCATCGAGTCCAGGGAGCACACGCACTTCATGGCTTCGAGCCTGCGGGACCTGGCGGAGAGCCGCGGGATTCCCTTCATCTTCAAGGCCAGCTTCGACAAGGCCAACCGCACCTCCCTCGCCAGCTACCGGGGCGTGGCTATGGAGGAGGGCCTGGACATCCTGGCGGAGGTGCGCCAGCGCCTGGGCGTCCCGGTGCTGACGGACGTCCACGAGCCCGGACAGTGCGCCCTGGTGGCCCGGTCCGTGGACGTGCTGCAGATCCCCGCGTTCCTCTGCCGGCAGACGGACCTGCTCCTGGCGGCCGCCGCGACCGGTCATCCCGTGAACCTCAAGAAGGGGCAGTTCCTGGCGCCCTGGGACCTGCGGAACAGCGTCGAGAAGCTGCGCAGCGAGCCCCTGGCTGGGCCCGTGTGGGTCACGGAGCGCGGGGCGAGCTTCGGCTACGGCAGTCTCGTCGTGGACTTCCAGAGTTTTCCCCACCTGCGCCGCACGGGCTGCCCGGTCGTCTTCGACGCCACCCACAGCGTGCAGAAGCCCGGAGCCCTGGGCCATGCGACGGGAGGCGTCCGGGAGATGATCCCCACCCTGGCCCGGGCTGCGGCCACCGCCGTGGACGGCTTCTTCTTCGAGGTGCACGACAATCCGGACAAGGCCTTCTGCGATGGTCCCAACGCCATGCGCCTGGACGCCTTCGGGGCCCTGCTGGACCAGCTCCAGGCCCTCTGGCGGACGGCGCGCCAGGGCGCGCTCGAGGACCCGGCGGGCCGGCCCGCCTGACGGACCTACTCGCCGCCCAGGTGCTGAAGCAGCAGGTTCTCGAACGCCTCGTCCAGGGCGTAGGGCTTCACCAGCACGTGGGAGACGCCGAGCCGGTTGGCCTCGCGCATGAGCTGCGGGGTGGCGTGGGTGCAGGCCAGGATGATCCGGGGCGGGCTGGGGAAGGGATGCCGCCCCAGGAACAGCGCGATGTCCAGCTCCGGCGCGGCGGCGTCGGGCCAGTCCACCAGGAACGTGTCCGGCGGCGACTTCCGCGCCATGGCGGCCACCTCCGGGAGCGTCCCGGCGGGCAGCACCCGGGTGAAGCCCCGGGTGGCCAGGAAGGTGCGCAAGGCCTCTCGTTCCTGTCCCTGGGGCATGACGAGTGCCAGGGTCCTGAAGCGCTTGACGCGGGGGTCCGCCTGATCCGGAGGCGGCATCTGGAGCTCCGGACCGGCTGAAGGTTCAGGTCCCCCCTGGGGCTCGGGAGAAGCCGCGGCCGGGCGCGCGCGGGTTCTCTCGGCGATGACCCCCTGAAGGAACGCTAGGTCCTCCGGGGGCAAGGTCCTGAACCGGACCGCCAGGACCGGGCCCAGGGGCTGGGGATCCACCTCCAGCACGATGCCCTGGACCTCCAGGGGCTCGTCGCGCAGGCCCAGGATGAGCACGGAGTCCAGGATCTGGTGCTCCTCCAGCGCGAGGGCGCAGGGATCCACGTCGCGCCGCAGGGCCGTGTCCACGGCTTCCTCCACCGCGAGGCGGAGGCCCCCGGCCGAGAGGCTGGACAGGCGGCCGGTCACCCGGAGATGGTGCGATCCCGCGGGCACGAAGACGGCCTTGATGTTCTCCGAAGCATCCAGGAGCAGCCTGGGCTCCCTCCGGCGCTCCCCGGGATCCAGGCGCTTCGGCAGGATGACGGTGAAGCGGTTCCGGCGGTCGTTGTGGTAGTGGACCCTCGCCAGGCCTCCCCAGCGCGACTCGTGCATGCGGAAGGACAGCCGCACGTCGTCGTCCGCGCCCATGCCTGCGGAGGGAGCCTGGGGAACGCTCACGACCATCCGGCCCTTGAGTGGGTCGAGGCTCTCGATCCGGCCCTCCACCAGGACCCCCTCCAGGGTCTCGAGGAAGAGGGGGGCCTGCTGGCTCCTCAGCGCCTCGAAGCAGAGGAGGATCCTTTCCCTCCATTCGTTCTCGGAAAGATCCTGGCCGCCGGGATACAGGTGCTCTGCCACGGGACCCCTCAGCGGCCGCGAACGACACGCCCTCGGCGCTCGACGATGGCGCTCACAGCCCAGGTCATGGAATCCCCTTTCCGGAACCCCGGAATCATCCAGGGACGAATGACGATAAACTACAACGAATCCCCCGCCGAATCCACGCATCGCAACAGCATGTGGGACGGCGCACCCCCCAGGAGAAGGACATGGATCTGACCAAGCTGCGTTCCCTGTTCCCGGTCACGGAGCAGCTCGCGTTCCTGAACAACGCCGCGGAATCGCCGCTCAACCTGCGGGTGCGCCGGCGGCTCGAGGAATACCTCGACCTGGCGGCCCGGGAGCCCCACCGGCGGCCCTCGGTCCGGAAGGAAGTGCGGCAGCTGTTGGCCCGCCTCCTGGGGGGAAGTCCGGAGGCATACGCGCTGGTCACGAGCACGGGCGTGGGCCTGGGCCTGGTGGCCGCCGGTTTCGCCTGGGCCCCGGGCGACAATGTCGTGGTGCCCGCCGAGGAACACTGGAACAACACCTTCCCCTGGCTCGCCCTGCGCGAGCGGGGCGTGGAAGTCCGGATCGTGCCCCTCGGGGCGGACATGCGTGTCGATCTCGAACGCCTCGCCGGGCGCATGGACGGGCGCACGCGCATGGTGGCGGTCGCGGCGGTGCGGCACACGACCGGCTTCCGCACCGACCTGAAGCGGCTCGGCCGTCTCGCCCACGACCGCGGCGCGCTGCTCGTGGTGGACGGCATCCAGGCGGCGGGCGTCGTTCCCCTGGACGTGGAGGCGGACGGCATCGACGTGCTGGCCGGGGCGGGCTTCAAGTGGCTCCTGGGCCTTCCGGGGACCGGCTACCTCTACGTTCGCGAGGGGCTCTGGGACCGCATCCGGCCGGTCCTCCCGGGCATGTATTCCGCCGAGGACGACCTGACGGAGCTGCGCTGGCTGCCCGGGGCCCACCGCTACGAGACCGGATCCCTGTCCTATTCCCTCTTCCACGCCTGGACGGCCGGGCTCGAGCTGCTGCTGGAGACCGGCGTGCCCGCCATCCACGCGCGGATCCTCGACCTGACTTCCCGGCTCCTGGAAGGGATCCGGGCGCGGGGATTCGTCCTGGCGACCCCGGCGGATACGGAGGCCGAGCGCTCGGCCATCGTCTCCTTCTCGGCGGGATCCCCGGAGGCCAACCAGGCCCTCTTCGACCGGCTCTCGGCCCGGGGCATCTCCATCTCCCTGCGCGGCGGGCGCTGCCGGGTCAGCCCTTCGTTCTACAACACCGAGGAAGAGATCGATCGTTTCCTGGCCGCCACGGCTCCCTGATGCATATGCGACCCCAGCCCGGCGCAGCCTGACTATGATGGACTGACGTTTCCCTGGAGGCGGCCATGAGGCTGATCACGCGTTCGGACTTCGACGGACTGGCCTGCGCGGCGCTGCTTGAGGAGCAGGGGGTCATCGACGCGTACCTGTTCGTCCACCCGAAGGACATGCAGGACGGCAAGATCCCGGTCTCGGACAACGACGTGCTCGCCAACGTGCCCTTCGTGCCTGGATGCGGGCTGTGGTTCGACCACCACTCCAGCGAGGAGGAGCGGCTGGCCAGGAACGAGCGCTTCGAGTTCCAGGGCGCCTCGTACCGGGCCCCCAGCTGCGCGCGGGTCGTCTACGACTACTACGGGGGCGCGCCGGTCTTCTGGAAGTTCGACGAGAACGGCCTGATGGAGGCCGTGGACCGGAGCGACAGCGGGAGCCTGACCGAGGAGGAGATCAAGGACCCCAAGGGGTGGATCCTCCTGTCCTTCATCATGGACCCCCGGACGGGGCTCGGCCGCTTCAAGGACTACCGCATCAGCAACCATGCCCTGATGAGGGACATGATCGGCTACTGCCGGCGGCTGAAGATCCACGAGATCCTGGCGATCCCGGACGTGAAGGAGCGCGTCGACCGCTACTTCGCCCAGGAGGAGGCCTACCAGGCCATGCTGAAGGCCCATGCCCGGGTGGACGGGAACGTCCTGGTCATCGACCTGCGCGGGGTCGACGAGGTCCTGAGCGGGAACCGCTTCATCGAGTACGCCCTGTGGCCTGGGCAGAACGTGTCCGTGCGGGTGCTCTGGGGCCGGGAGCGGCGGAACGTGGTCCTTTCCGTGGGACACAGCATCCTCGACCGCTCCTGCCTGAGCGACGCCGGCTCGCTGATGCTGCAGTACGGGGGCGGCGGCCACCGCCAGGTGGCGACCTGCCAGGTGGATCCCGCCCAGGCGGACCAGGTGGTCGCCGAGGTGGTCCGGTCGCTCAAAGCCAAGGGATGAAGGCGCGTTCCGGTCCCTCCGGGGGCCCGCCGGGCCCCTTGCCCGCCGAGCTGGAAGGGCTGGTGGAGAAGTGCTGGCTGCTGTCCGGGGAGGACTGCGACGGGTGCGGCCGCTTCGAGGTCGTCCCGGACGGCCACTTCGGGATCGGCGTCGTGCTGGAGGGAGACCGGTGCTGGCTGACCGTCGGCGGACCCATCACCGAGCGGATCAAGCCCCATGTGGGCGATTCCGAGATCTTCTGGCTCCGCTTCCGCCCCGGGAAGCTGCCCCGGATCGCGGACCTCGAGCCTCGGGACCTGGTCGACAAGCCCGGACTGAGGCTGGACCGCATCCACGGCTTCGACATCGACGAGCTGGGCGAACGCATGAGCGAGGCGGGGTGCGCGCGGGAGCGCCTGAGGATCCTGGGCTCCCACTTCCAGGCGCTGGGCTCCGCGCCGTTGTGCCAGGACCGGCGCTGCGCGCGGATCCTCGAGGCCGTGGACGCCCTGGACGGCCGCCTCGGCGTGGGCGACCTGGCCCGGGAGTTCGGCATGAGCGTGCGGACGGTGCAGCGCCTGGTGGGAGAGCAGGTCGGGCTCACGCCCAAGCAGCTGATCCTGAACACGCGGCTCCAGAGGACGATCGCCAGGCTCAGGGCGCGGCCCCAGGGGGAGCGCCTGGCCGACGTGGCCAGCGAATGCGGCTTCGCGGACCAGTCCCATCTCATCAGGGACTTCCGGAGGCTGGCGAACCGCCTCCCCAGCGCGTTCTGAGCTGGCCGGTCCCGGGAGGGCCTCCCTCCGCCCGCCGTCACGCTTGACGGGATGTCGACCCGGGTGCACCGTAATAGGACTTGAGGTTATTTTAACTTTAAGTTCAAATTCCGGACCGCCGCTTCATCAGGTCCGGCGAGCCGGGAACGGGCGATCCTCCCGGCACGGGGAGGACGCGGGATTCAAGCGATCCCGCGACATGGAGATACGGATCATGAACTACGATTTCGACGCCGTGATCGACCGCAGGCATACCGATTCCCTCAAGTGGGACCGGAACGGGGCCACGTTCGGCACGGAGGATCTCCTCCCCATGTGGGTGGCCGACACCGACTTCGCCGCCCCTCCGCAGGTTCTCAAGGCGATGCGCGAACGTCTCGATCACGGGGTGTTCGGGTACACGTTCGGCGGCGACGCCTACCACGAGGCCATCCTTGGCTGGGTCCAGCGCCGCTACCGGTGGACCATCCAGCGCGAGTGGATCGTGTTCAGTCCCGGCATCGTGCCCGCGCTCAGCATGACCGTCCTGGCCCACACGAAGCCCGGGGACGCGATCCTCATCCAGCCTCCCGTCTATGGGCCCTTCCACGACGTCGCCCTCGGCAACGGGCGCCAGTTGATCCGGAACGGCCTCGTCCGGGCGGACGGGGCCTACCGGATGGACTTCGAATCGCTGGAGCGGCAGATCACCCCTCGCACGCGCATGCTGATCCTGTGCAGCCCCCACAACCCGGTCGGGAGGGTCTGGCGGAGGGAGGAACTGGAGCGCCTTGCGGAGATCGTGTGCAGGCACGACCTGATCCTGATTTCCGACGAGATCCACGCGGACCTGGTCTTCCGGGGGCATTCCCACACCTCCATCGCCTCCCTTTCCCCCGAGATCGCCCGGCGGACCCTCACCTGCTGCGCCCCCAGCAAGACCTTCGGGCTGGCCGGTCTTTCCACCTCCTACGTCATCATTCCGGACGCGAGGCTCCGGAGGGGATTCGAGGACGTCCTCGAGAGCCTGGAGATCGACGGCGGGAACGTGTTCGGCCGCACCGCGCTGACCGCGGCCTACACGGAATGCGACGACTGGCTGGCGCATCTGATGGACTACCTGGAGGCGAACCGCGACCATGCCGTCCGGTTCTTCCGGGAGCGCGTGCCCTCGATCAAGCCCGTCGCGCCCGAGGGGACCTACCTGATGTGGCTCGACTGTGCGGATCTCGAGTTCCGGGATGGCACGGAGCTCGGGGAATTCCTGGCCGGCAGCGCCAAGGTCGGCCTCAACCGGGGCGCGCGCTTCGGCTCCGACTACGAGCACTTCGCCCGGCTGAATTTCGGCTGCCCGCGGGCCCTGCTCGACGAAGGTCTGGGCCGGATCGAGCGCGCCGTGAACGACCGGCTCCAGGGAAGGGCGTGACCGAAGATGGACAAGCTCTCCCTGCTCGACGTCCTGAGATCGGAGACCGCGCCCTCGCTGGGGGTGACGGAACCCGGCGCCGTGGCCCTGGCCTGCGCGGCTGCTTCAGACAACAACGGGATCGACACCCGGCAGGTCGAACTCATCGTCAGCCCGAACATCTTCAAGAACTGCATGGCGGTGGGCATCCCCGGCATCAACATCAAGGGGATCAAGGCCGCCGCGGCCCTCGGGGCGGTGGGAGGCGACCACCGGAAGGGCCTGGAAGCCTTGGCCGGCGCCGACTCCGGAAGTCTGGAGGCCTGCGGGCGTCTGCTCGCCGACGGGGCGGTGTCCGTGGAGATCTCCGGCAACGGAGAGCTCCTCTACATCGAAGCGATCTGCACCGGGGCGAAGGGCGGAGGCCGCTGCATCATCCAGGGCGGCCACACCCGCATGGTGTATCTGGAAAGGGACGGGGTCGTCCTCGTGGACGGAAGGCCGGAAGCGACGGAGAAGGAGGTTCGTCCGCACCCCCTCGCCGGGGTCACCGTGGCTGACATCCTCGCCTGGCTGGAGACGGCGAGCGTGGAGGAGCTGGATTTCCTCCGCGAGGCGGCGGACATGAACCTGCAGGCGGCCCGCTGGGGGCTTGCGAACAGGCCCGGCATGGGTGCCGGCGCCTCGCTCCAAGCCTGGGTCGAGAGGGGGCGGGTCCCGGATTCCCTCTCCATGGATCTCCAGGCCCACACCGCCGCCGCTTCGGACGCCCGCGTGTCCGGGAGCCAGGTGAGAGTGATGACGTGCACGGGAAGCGGAAACCACGGCATCACGGCCATCGTCCCGGTGGCGCGGGCGGCGGAGCGGCTCGGAATCCCCGACGAGAGGCGGCTGCGCGCGCTGGCCCTCTCCGTGGCCATCACGATCTACATCAAGCATCATTCCGGCAGGCTTTCGGGCATGTGCGGCTGCGGCGTGGCTTCCGCGACGGGGGTGGCCTGCGCCCTCACCTATCTCCAGGGGGGATCCCCGCGCCAGGTCGAGGACAGCATCCAGAACATGGCGGGCGGGATCACCGGCATGATCTGCGACGGGGCCAAGGAAGGCTGTTCCCTGAAGCTCGCGGCGGCCGTGGCCGCCGCCGTGACGGCCTCCATGCTGGCCCTGGACGGCGTGGTGGTTCCGGGCGACAACGGCATTCTAGCCGATCGCTGTGAGCGGACCATGGCCAACATGGGCGAGGTCAGCGCGCGGGGGATGGCGCCCACCGACGCCGTGATCCTGGCGATCATGCAGGAGGAGTAGATGCGCACGGAAGACTTCCTGATGTACCAATCGGGGATCCTGACTGCGAGGCTCACCTTCGCGGAAGGCGAGGTGCGGCAATCGGCGCGCTCCCTCGTGGACGACACGTTCCTCCCGGAGGAACGCCTCGAGGGATCGGGCTTCCGCTATCCGGCCATCCATGAACTCTGGGCCTCCGAGGCCTGGACCCGGAAGTGGGCCGGCGATGTCGTCATCCAAGGCTCCCGCCGGTTCGAGAAGAACGACGTGCGCCAGGATCCGCGTCACGGTGCCGTGGCCGTGTACGCCCAGACGCAGTCCGGCGCGCCCGTGGACGTCGTGGTGCACGGGAACAGGCCGGTCGGCTTCATCCTCTCCGGGAGGAACGAGAGCGTCCTCGTGGTGAAGGGCGGCTACGAGGCCGCGGCGGGCCTCTCCGCCTGGACCGACGGCAGCGTGTCCGGCGCCCGCCACGGCATCGAGGAGCGCGGGACGCTCATGGTCCCGATGGCCGACGGGGTTCGGCTGGCGACCGACGTCGTCCTGCCTGCGCCGAGGCCCTCCGGCCGGATCCCCGCGGTTCTCGTGCGCACGTGCTACGGCCGGTGCGAGAACCGGGAGTTGTGGCTCAAGTACGCCAGGCGCGGCTATGCCGTCGTGGTCCAGGATGTGAGGGGCCGCTACGACTCCGAAGGGGATTGGCAGCCTTTCGAGCATGAGATGGCGGACGGGAGCGACACCCTGGACTGGATCGCCGCCCAGGAATGGAGCGACGGCGGGGTCGGCATGATCGGAGGCTCCTACCTCGGCTTCGTGCAGTGGGCCGCCGCGGCCAGCGGCAATCCTCATCTCAAGGCCATCGTCAGCCAGGTCGCCGCCGGCAGCGCCTTCGTGGACCTGCCGAAGCGGGGCGGCGCCCTCAGCTCGGGCATCCTCGCCTGGTGCTTCATGATCGCCGGACGCCGCAACGATGCCGCGGCCATGGCCAGGAGCGACTGGGACCAGCTCCTGAAGCACAGGCCCATCCGGGAGATCCCGGAACGTGGCCTGGGCCGGCGCATCCCGTTCTTCGACCGCTGGATGGAGCACGAGGACGAGGATGATTTCTGGCGCCGTTCCGACTGGTCCCTGCGCGGGGAGCGGATCGACGTTCCCGCCTTGTACGTCTCGGGGTGGTTCGACGACGACGGCCCCGGCACCTTCCTCGCCTGGGGGATGAACCGGCGGAACCGCCGCGCGAACCAGCGGATGATCCTGGGGCCATGGCTGCACAAGACCAACAGCTCGCGCCGCATCCATGGGATCGACCTCGAAAGGAACGCCCTGAAATACGACCTGGACAGGCAGTATCTCCGGTGGTTCGACCGCTTCCTCAAGGACATGGACAACGGTGTCGACCGGGAGGACGCCGTCGAGTACTACATGCTCGGCGAGAACGCCTGGCGCACGTCCTGCCAATGGCCCCCCGCCGGGACCTCGCCCCGGGAGCTCTACCTGGGCAGCCTCGTCTCCGCGAGATCCGCGGAGGGGGACGGGACCCTGGCCCTGGAGGCGCCCGCGGCGGCAACCTTCTCCGAGTTCGTCAGCGATCCCGCGAATCCTTTCCCGTACCTCATCGACGTCTCCGAGAACGAGTGCGCCGTGCCGGCCGACTACAGCGGCGCGGAAGCCAGGGAGGACGTGCTCGTCTACACCTCGGAACCGCTGGAAGAGGCGCTGGCCATCGCCGGGGCCGCCACGGCCCGGTTCTTCGCATCCTCCTCGCGGCCCGACACGGACTGGATCGTCCGGCTGTGCGACCTCGAGCCCGGCGGCCGTTCCATCAAGCTCGCCGACGGGATCCTGCGGGCGCGCTACCGACGCGCTTTCGGCGAGCCAGAGCCGCTCGAGCCCGGCCGGACCGAATCCTACGACATCACGTTGACGAACGTGGCGCACACCTTCCTGCCCGGCCACCGCATCCGGGTCCAGATCGCCTCCGGCGCCGCCAGCATGTACTTCCCGAACAGCCAAACGGGGGGCAAGGAGAGCGACGCGACCCTGCTCCTGGAGGCCCGGCAGAGGGTCTACCATGGGGGGGCGCACGCCAGCAGCGTCACCCTCCCGGTCCTGGCCCGGGACCCGCACAGGACAAGCCGATGAACGGAAGCAAGATCAGGCAGTTGAGGCTCAGCCGGGGGTACACCCTGATGCAGATGGCGGAACAGACGGGCTACACCGCCAGTTTCATCTCCCAGATCGAGCGGAACCTCCGTCAGCCTTCGCTGGCCTCCCTGAGGAAGATCGCCGACTTCCTGGGATGCTCCGTCGTCTGGATCCTCATGGAGGAGGATGCCAAGAGCCCGGTCCGAAAGAAGATGAAACGGGGGGGAAGGGACGGCCGTTGCATCCGGCGGGCGGAGCGGCGGATCATCACCATGCCCGAGATCGACGTCCACTACGAGATCCTCTCCCCGACGGTGGCGGAGGGGAAGCGCAAGCCCCGGATGACCGGCATGTACGTGAAGCTGAAGCCGGGGCAATGGATCAGCGAGCGGGAGATCTGCCACCACGAGGTGGAGGAGAGCGTCCTGCTCCTCCAGGGATCCATGGAGGCGCACATCGGAGGGAGGGCCTACGTGCTCGGACCGGGCGACAGCCTCTTCGTTCCCGAGGACGTCATGCACAACTTCTGCAACGTCGGGGACGACGAGCTCACCGCCGTCATCTATTTCTCCTCGTACATCCTCTGAACAGGACCATGCTCCACGGAGGCGGCATGCCCCACCATCCAGGCCAGGACATCCTCGTCATCGACGGGCACTCGGATCTTCTCAGCGACGTGGAGGCCAGGCGCAGGTCCGGCGCCGTCAAGGTCATCGAGACCGAGTACCTGCCCGACCTCCTCGCCGGAGGGGTCTCTGCGCTCATCGCGTCGGTGTTCGTCGACGACGCCTTCCTTCCGGAAATGGCCCTCCGGATCGCCATGCGGCAGATCGGGGCGCTCCACCAGGAACTCGACGAGTCCCCGGACAAGCTCAAGCTCTGCACGACGGGCGCGGACGTCCTCGACGCGCACCGGGAAGGCAAGGTAGGCCTCGTGCTCTCGTTCGAGGGTGCCGAGCCCCTCGGCACCGACTTGTCGGTCCTGAGGGCCTTCCACCGGCTCGGCGTCCGGGGGATCGGCCTCACCTGGAGCCGGCGGAACCAGGTCGCGGACGGATCGAGCTACCTGGGATGCGACCGGAAGGGCGGCCTGACCGGCTTCGGCGTGGAGCTGGTCCAGGAGGCCGAACGCCTGGGGATGTTCCTCGACGCGAGCCACCTGAGCGACGGCGGACTCGATCATCTGCTCGCGGTGGCGACGAGGCCCTTCCTGGCCTCCCATTCGAATGCCCGCACCCTCTGCGGGACCATGAGGAACCTGGACGACGGCCAGCTGCGCGAGCTGGCCCGGCGAGGCTGCCTGGTCGGCGTCAACGCCGCGAGCCTCCTGGTGGCCGAACGGGACGAGGAGGCCACGATGGACCGCCTGCTCGACCACGCCGACCACCTCGTCGCTCTCATGGGGCCGGACCACGTGGCGATCGGATTCGACCTGTGCGACAGGATCATGGCCTGCTACTCGCAGGAGATGACCGCCGTGATGCCGCGACGCCCCTTCGATATCGTCAAGGGCCACCGGAGCACCGGACTCTTCCTGGAGGGGTTGCGGAAGCGCGGCCACGGGGAAGGGGCGATCCGCAAGATCGCGGGCGAGAACCTGTGCGGCTTCCTCTCCGCGCTGGGTGCTCCCGGAATGCGCGCCTGATTCCTTACGCTCGTTCCAGCAACAGGAGGCATTCCATGAAGCTCTTCATCAGCGCGGACATCGAAGGCGTCGCCGGCATCGCCCACTGGGAGGAGGCGAACTCCTCCAATCCTCTCTACCCGCGCTTCGCGGACCAGATGACCCGGGAGGTCGCCGCCGTGTGCGAAGGCGCCGTCGCCGCAGGCGCCCGCGACATCCTGGTGAAGGACGCCCACGGCGCCGGACGCAACCTCGACCCTTCGGGGCTGCCCGAGCAGGCCCGCGTGCTGAGGAGCTGGCCCCGCCATCCCTATTCGATGGTGTCCGGACTCGACGCCTCCTTCGACGGGGTCCTCTTCGTGGGCTATCACGCGGCGGCGGGCACCGGCGGGAACCCGCTCGCGCACACCATCAGCAGCGCCGACATCGCCCACATCAAGATCAACGGCGAGATCGCGAGCGAGTTCCGGATGAACGCATACACCGCCGCCATGCTCGGCGTCCCCATCCTGTTCGTCAGCGGGGACCGGATGCTGTGCGAGGAGGCCCGGGACCTCATGCCGGGCCTCGCCACGGTCGCGGTCAGCGAAGGCCTCGGGGGCGCCTCCACCTCGATCCATCCCCATCTCGCGGTCAGCACCCTCAGGGCGAAGGCCTTCGAGGCGCTCCAGGGGGATCCATCCCGCAGGCGGCTCCCGTTGCCGGACCAGTTCCGGATCGAAGTCCGCTTCAAGCAGCATCCCCGCGCCTACGCCGGGCAGTTCTACCCCGGCGCGCGGCAGCTCGACGCGCACACGGTCGGCTTCGAGACGCGCGACTATTTCGAAGCGCTGCGCTTCTTCTTCTTCGTGCTGTAGCGGGAATGCCTCCCGCGCTCCAGGGCGCGGGAGGCGCGGCGCGTCAGTGGGTCCCGATCCCCAGGAGGTCCGCCAGATTGGCCTTCGGATCCACCACGGGGATGATGAGCGGGGTCTTGCACGTCATGATTGTGGTCACGCCGGGGCCATGGCCTGCCTGGAGGCAGTCGCTGTGCACCACCACGCCGATCGTGACGGCGCCCTGCCGGTAGGCGCGCCCGTACCGGTTATCGTGGTCCAGCAGCGCGACGAAGTCCCCGAAGCGGATCCGGTCCAGGCGATGCTCCGCCACGCTTCCGGGATCGCTGGTGACGATGTCGTAGTCCCCCCAGCCGACGTGCGCCTCGCCGATTCCCGAGCCCATGCAGGCGGCCGGCACGATCGTCGTCACGGGGACTTCAAGCCTGCCCCCCTCGAGTTCCCGGATGTGCATCCTCTCGAGCAGCGAGGGATCGAGGTTGAACAGGACGATGTCCGGATAGTCGAGGAGCCGGAGCCCCTGGCCCCTGGCCTGGATGACGATCCGGTCGTCGTAGAGCAGCTTCTCCTTCACGGGACGCGGGAAGTCCACGATGAGGTGCTCCGAGCCGCCGTGGTGGCCGATGACGACCCCTTCGCCGCCCTTCGCTTCGCCCGACGCCACCACGGCGCGGTTCCCCACGCAGGAGAAGAGCTGCAGCGAGGTGTTGGGATGCTCCGTGGGCTTGTGGGTGTCCCCCGTGCAGCTCACGCCGGGCTCCAGATGGTCCCCGGCCCATCCGAACGCCGGATCCCCCACCTGGAGGTTCAGCGTGATCCCGCCGATCCCGGGCAGCAGGAAGGGCTTCCCGTCGTGGTCGAGGCGCCAGATGGCGCGAGTCCTGGGGGGTCCCGGCTGGCACTGCAGCAGGAACTCCACGATCGATTCCTGGTTCGTCTTCAGCATGGCAATGATCTCCTTGTGAAATTATCTTCATGATGGGACAGGGGATGTCCATCCCGGAACCGGCTGCCTTGTCGTCCGGAACCCTCATCTGACGCGGCTATCCTGTGATCGCGCACGCGCACGGAATCCGAATCGGATTTCACGGAGGGTGAAAACTGCACCTTGACACCAATCTTTTTTGGGGAGACAGTGAGGGCGTACTTTTTTACACAGAGTTAAATTATCACAACTTGCAACCCCTGCAAGAAAAGGAGACACCTGCGATGAGAAGCATCCGAAATCTGGCCCTCGTCCTCGGGGCCCTGTTTGCCTTGGCCGCCTACGGCGCCAGCGGGAAGAAGGTCATGAAGTACGCCGCCAGCGTCCCGGCCATGGAGTTCCTGGACGTCCAGCTCCAGACGGACACGGACGTCATCCAGCCTGCCTGGCTCATGGGCGAGAGCCTCCTCGCCTTCAACAAGGACCTGGTTCCGTATCCCATGCTCCTGAAGTCCATGCCGACCGTTTCGAAGGACGGCAAGGTCTATGCGTGCGAACTCAAGCCGGGCATCAAGTTCCACGACGGTTCCACGCTGACCTCGAAGGATGTCGAGTTCACGTTCACCCGGATGTTCGATCCGAAGACGAAGTGCCTGAATACCTACCTGTGCGACATGATCCTGGGCGCCCAGGAGATGCTCGACGGGAAGGCCGCGAAGCTCGCGGGATTCAAGGTCATCGACGACCGCAAGTTCGAGATCACGCTCGCCGCCCCCTATTCGCCCTTCCCGGCGGTACTCGCCTGCCAGCAGTTGATGATCTATCCCGAGAAGGCCTGCCGGGCGGCCGGGACGCGCTGGGGCATCGACACCTTCGTGGGCACCGGCCCCTTCAGGCTCGTCAAGTTCGAGCCCAAGGACGTGCTCACCGTCGAGCGCTTCCCCGGCTATCACGGGAGTCCGGCGAAGCTCGACGGCGTCGAGCTCTACAACATGGACCAGAGCACGGCCCTGCTGGAATACGAGCGCGGGACCCTGGACATGGTCGGGTTCACCGGAACCGTCATGGTCGACGGCTACAAGAACAACCCGAAATACAAGGATCAGCTCGTGGGCGTGCCTCTCATCGGGACCATCGCCATGATCCTGAACGTCAACATGCCGCCCCTGGACAAGGTCAAGGTCCGCGAGGCCATCAGTTACGCGGTCGACCAGAACAGCCTCGTGGCCAACTACATGAAGGGACACGCCCGGGTCACCGGCTGCTTCATCCCGCCCGGCATGCCCGGCTTCGACGCCAAGCGGCCCGCCACGAAGTACAACCCCTCCAAGGCCAAGGCCCTCCTGAAGGAGGCGGGCTTCCCCAACGGCATCAAGATCATCGCCTCGATCTCCGAGAAGTCCTCCCTGGTGGGGGTGGCCACCGTCCTCCAGGAGCAGCTCAAGGCCTCCGGCATCACCCTGGACGTCCAGAAGTACGACAGCGCCGCCATGGTGGACATGCGCAAGAACGGCAAGGTCCAGACCCTGTTCCTCACCTGGTACGCGGACATTCCCGATCCCGACAACTTCATGTACACGTTCTTCTTCAAGGACCAGTCCCGTATGTGGTCCTCCAACTACAACGACCCGTGGGTCAACAAGAGCCTGGAGAGCGGGCGCCTCCTCCCCGTGGGCGCCGGGCGGACGGCGATGTACATGAAGATCGAGAACAAGATCACGACCAAGGATTTCGCGACGGTTCCGCTCTACAACCCGATCAAGTACTACATGGTCTCGAAGAACCTCAAGGGCGTGGCCTTCGAGAACAGCATGATCAACTTCTTCGGCATCACCAGGAACTAGCGGGAACGGTCGGCGCCCGCCTCCCCGTGGCGGGCGCCAGGCTCCCGGGACCTGGAAGCCATGGATGGACGAGGGCGCCGCGCTCCCGGGCGGCGGCGCCCTCCCTGAATACAGAGGTGGCTCTTGATCAAGTACACGCTGGTGCGGCTGCTGCAGACCCTCATCGTCCTGGTGGGGGTGAGTCTCGTGACCTTCGTCATGGTCAACGTGGTGCCGGGAGATCCGGTGGCGCTCATGATGGAGAAACGGGCCGATCCCGAGACGATGGCGCGGGTCCGGAAGGAGATGGGGCTCGACAAGCCGCTGACGGTCCAGTACCTGACGCTCGCGAAGAACGCCCTGCGCGGGGACTTCGGAACGTCCTATTTCGCCAGGAAGCCCGTCGGGGAGATGCTGCTCAAGGGCTTCAAGGTCACCTCGGTCATCGGCGGCATGGTGATCCTCTTCTCCTCCTTCTGGGGCATTCTGCTCGGCGTCTCCGCGGCCGTGGCCAGGGGCAAGCCGGCAGACAAGATCATCATGTTCTTCTCGACCCTCGGGATGGCCGCGCCCTCGTTCTGGATCGCCATCCTGCTCCAGATCGTCTTCGGCCTGAAGCTGATGTGGTTCCCGATCTCGGGCCTGAGGAGCACGGATTCGTACGTCCTGCCCATCCTCTCCCTCGCCCTGATCTACACCGCCTCCATCGCGCGGCTCAGCCGGACCAACATGCTCGACGCCCTGAACCAGGACTACATCCGCACCGCCCGCGCGAAGGGCGTCAGCGAACTCAAGGTCAACCTGAAGCACGGGCTCAAGAACGCGGCGGTGCCGATCATCACCTACATCGGCATCCAGATCAAGTGGGCCCTGGGCGGGTCCGTCCTGATCGAGACCGTCTTCTCCATCAACGGCCTGGGCAAGCTCATGATCGACGCCGTCATGACCCGGGACATCCCCGTGATCCAGGGCTGCACGATCTACATCGCCGTTGTCTTCGTGGTGGCCAACCTGATCATCGACCTGCTCTACGGACTGCTCGACCCGAGGGTCCGCGTGGCGAAGGAGGCATAGGACGATGCGGAAGAACAAGATCTACTCCCAGCTCATCGGAAACGGGGAAGCGTCCTACACGAGCCTTTACAGTGACGCCATGCGGCGCCTGAGGAAGGACAAGGTGGCCATGGTCTGTCTGGCCTTCGTGGCCATCCTGGTCTTCCTGGCCGTCTTCGCGCCCTACATCGCGCCCTACAGCGAGTCCTTCCAGGACGTGGACAACATCCTGCAGAAGCCCTCGTCCATCCACCTTCTCGGCACGGACGAGTTCGGCAGGGACAACCTGTCGCGCATCCTCTACGGAACGCGGATCTCCCTCTCCGTGGGCATCGTCGCCGAGAGCATCGCGATCCTGATCGGGGTCCTGGTGGGCGCGGTCGCCGGCTACTATGGCGGCGCGGTCGACGCGGTCATCTCTCGGATCATCGAGATCTTCGCGTCGTTCCCCCAGATCCTCTTCGCCATCGTGATCATGTTCGTCCTGGGTCCCGGCGTGATCAACGTGTTCGTCGCCATCGGCCTCGTGGGCTGGACGGGCCTGGCGCGCGTGATCCGCTCCCAGATCATCCAGCTCAAGCAGAAGGAATACGTCGAGGCGGCCAGGGCCACGGGAGGCACCAGCCTGAAGATCATCCTCCGCCACCTCGTCCCCAACTGCCTCTCGACCATCATCGTCGTCGCCACCATGTCCATTCCCGAGGACATCATGTACGAGGCGAGCCTCAGCTTCCTGGGGCTGGGCGTACAGCCGCCCGGATCGAGCTGGGGCGCCATGCTGAACGCGGCGCGCCTCCACATCCAGACGAATCCGGAGTACAGCGTCTTCCCGGGGATCGCGCTGATCGTCACGGTACTCGCGTTCAACCTCCTGGGCGACGGGCTCCGCGACGCGCTCGATCCCAAACTGAAGAATCTCTAGGTGCGAGGCATGAGCGAGAACCTGCTTGAGGTAAAGAACCTGTGCACGCAGTTCCACACGGACGAAGGCATCGTGTACGCCCTTGACGACGTCTCCTTCAGCCTGAAGAGGGGTGAGACCCTGGGCATCGTGGGCGAGTCCGGGAGCGGCAAGAGCGTGGCGGCGCTCTCAACCATCCGGCTCATCCAGTCGCCGCCCGGCCGGATCGTGGGCGGCCAGATCCTGTTCGAGGGCGAGGACCTGCTGAAGAAGAGCGCGAAGGAGATGCGGAAGATCCGGGGCCAGAAGATCGCCATGATCTTCCAGGAACCCATGACCTCCCTCAACCCGGTCTTCACCGTCGGGGACCAGATCATGGAGAGCCTCCGGATCCACCAGGGCGCCAACAGGCGGGAGGCGCGCGACCGGGCCGTCGAGATGCTGCGGCTGGTCCACATCCCCGAGCCCGAGAAACGGATCTGCGACTACCCTCACCAGATGAGCGGCGGCATGCGCCAGCGCGTCATGATCGCCATCGCCCTCTGCTGCAACCCGAGCCTGCTGATCTGCGACGAGCCCACGACGGCCCTGGACGTGACGATCCAGGCCCAGATCCTGGAACTGATCCATGAGATCAAGGAAAGGCTCGACACCGCGGTGATCCTCATTACCCACGACCTGGGCGTGGTGGCCCAGGTGGCGGAGCAGGTGATGATCATGTACGCCGGGAAGGTCATGGAATACGGGAAGGGCAGGGACGTGTTCACGGATCCCAGGCACCCCTACACCACGGCCCTCATGCGCTCCATCCCGGTGATCGAGAAGAAGGTGGAACGGCTGAACGTCATCCGGGGCATGGTGCCTACCCTGAGCAAGCGCCCGGAGGGCTGCCTCTTCCACCCCCGCTGCGAGGAGGCCAGGCCGTTGTGCGCGGTCGAGCGGCCCGGCATCGCGCACTGTGCGGGCCGTCAGGTCAGGTGCTGGAAATGCATGGAAGGCAGGGAAGGGTGACTCATGACCCAGGACATCATTCTCTCTCTCAAAGGCGTCCGGAAATGGTTCCCCGTCCGGAGCCAGAAACTGTTCGCCCCCAGGCAGTACGTGAAGGCGGTCAGCGACATCAGCCTGGAGGTCCCCCGCGGCGAGACGCTGGGCATCGTCGGGGAGTCCGGCTGCGGCAAGACGACGCTGGGCCGGATGATGGTCCGCCTGATCGAGCCCACCTCCGGACAGATTTTCTTCGAGGGCACGGACCTGGCCTCCCATTCGCCGAGCCGGATGCACCGCGTGCGGAAGGACATCCAGATCATGTTCCAGGATCCTTACGGATCCCTCAATCCCCGCATGACGGTGGGCGACATCATCTCCGAGCCCTATGTCTTCCAGAAGATGCACACGAAGGCCGAGCGGATCGAAAAGACCGTCGAACTGATGAAGATCTGCGGCCTGGATCCGATCTACATCCGCCGCTATCCCCACGAGTTCTCGGGCGGACAGAGGCAGCGCATCGGCATCGCCCGCGCGCTGGCCCTGAGGCCGAAATTCCTGGTCTGCGACGAGCCGGTCTCGGCGCTGGACGTGTCGATCCAGTCCCAGATCATCAACCTGCTCATGGACCTGCAGAAGGAATTCGGGCTGACTTACGTCCTGATTTCGCACAACCTGAGCGTCGTGTACCACATGGTGGACCGCATCGCCGTGATGTACCTGGGGAACCTCGTCGAGCTTGCGAAGAAGGAAGACCTCTACTCCGGTCCCCGGCATCCGTACACCCAGGCCCTGCTGAAGTCGATCCCGTCGGTGGACTTCGGCAAGGTGTCCCGGCCGAAAGCCGCCCTGTCTGGCGACATCCCGAGCCCGATCAACCCGCCTTCGGGCTGCGTCTTCCACACCCGCTGCGACCGGGCATGCGATGCGTGCCGGGCCCAGGTCCCGGTCCTCCGGGAGGGCGCGCCGGGGCACTTCTGCGCCTGCCACCTGGCCTGAGAGGTCCGGCCCCTCGGGACGCTGTCGCGTTTGTCCAATCCTGGAAGTCCGGAAGGGGGTAGGGTGCGTTTCGGATGCGCATCCTCCCGCGTGGGGGGATTCTCCCGGAGGCCAGCATGCAAGGACTTCTATCCAGGACGTGCCTGCGGGCCGCCACGCTCCTCCTCCTGCCGGTCCTCGCCGGCTCTGGGCTGTCGTCCCAGCCGGTCCAGGACTACGGCAAGGCGATCCAGGCGGTCCAGTCCCTCGTGGCGGGCAAGCAGTCCGCCTACGGCTCGCCCGGCCTGGCCGTGGCCCTGGTGGAAGGGGACCGCACGGTCTGGTCGGGCGCCTTCGGCCTCGCGGACCGGGACAAGCAGGCGCCCGTCACCGGGGAGACGATCTTCGAGCTGGGCTCCATCTCCAAGCTCTTCACCTGCGTCGCGGTCATGCAGCTCCGCGAGCAGGGGAAGGTCGACCTCGACAAGCCCCTCGCCGCCTACATCCCGGAGTTCGCCGTCCGGTCGCGGTTCCCCGCCGGGAAGGAGGCCATCACCCTCCGCATGCTCATGACCCACCACTCGGGGATCATGACCGACGACGATCCGTGGGAGACGACCCATCCGGAACGCTACTTCTACCGGGCGTTGCTCGAGCACGTGAAGGGCACGGACCTGCTCTTCCCGCCGGGGCAGCGCTGGCACTACTCCTCCTTCGGGGTGAACCTGCTGGGCCTCCTCGTCGAGCGCGTGAGCGGGATGGACTTCTCCGCCTACATGAAGAAGCACGTCCTGGATCCCCTGGAAATGCCCAACGCCTCCTTCGACATCAAGGACCTGCCGGAGGCACGCATCGCGGCGGCCTACAACTACAATCCAGGCTGGGACCTGATCCCGACGGACGAGATCAGGCCTGCGGGCTCCCTCCGGGCCCCGCTGCCGGAGGTCGCCCACTTCATCTCGATGGTGTTCGGCCGTGGGGCATTCAAGGGTCGGCGCCTCCTGAGCCCCGAGAGCGTCGCGGAGATGCTCCGGATCCAGGGGCCGGACAACCCCCTGGACCAGGGCAACTCCATGGGGCTTGGGTTCCGCGCCTCCTTCGAGGAATTGAAGGGCGGGGCGCTGCTCGGGATGTTCGGCCACGGCGGGATGGCGCGGCACCGCAGCACCCTCGAGCTGATCCCGGCCTGGAACGTCGGGTTCGTCGCGGCGGTGAACGACTACAACGCCAGGAATGCCTTCCTCTGGGGCACCGGCGAGGCGCTCTTCAAGGAGGTCTTCGCCGCGCGCGGGCAGGCCTACGGCTACGCCGGTCCCCTCGCGAAGGCTCCCGGGGCGGCGCAGGACCTCCAGAAAATCACGGGCGAATATGCCTCGATCTACGGCCATCGCCTGCTGAAGCTGTCCCCGGACGGCGCGCTGACGCTGGAGGCTCCGGGGGCGAAGCAGCCTCCCGCCCATCCGGAGCTGATCCCGCTTGCGAACGGCGACTACGCCATGGACATGGAGAAGGATCCGGCCCTGGTCTACCACTTCGGGAAGGACGCGGACGGAACCGTCACCTGGGCGGTCCTCCGGGAGAAGGGCGTGGTCGTGAACCAGATGGTGAAGCTCCCTCCGGCGGCGCTTCCCGTCCCCTGGGCCGCCCGCGCCGGCACCTACGAGCCGGCAGGCGCCGAGGACAAGGCCCGCACCGGCATCCCCGAGATCACCCTCCAGCGCCGGGGCGAACGCCTCCTCGTGAAGGCCGCCCTGACGCCCTCCAACCGCGAGGACCTGGGCCAGTTCTACGCCAACGCCCCGTTTCCCCTCCGGTTCCTGGACGACGCGAAGGCCGAGGTCGTGAACGGCGCCCTGTCCGGTTTCGACGGCTACCTGTTCAGCTTCCAGGAAACCGGGGACGGGACGCAGCTGAAGCTCCAGGACGCATCCGGGGCGGCAGCCTACAGATTAAAAAAATAAAATTAAATTATATCAATATAAAAATTATTAAGATGTCAGTGTTTACCTTAATTTACTGAAATATTCGAGATTATCCAGCACTTTTAATTGCATTTTTCTTTATCCCTTTCATCCCTTTCATCCCTGTTATTTCATTTTTAAGGTATTTTAACAAGGATAAAAGAGATGAAAGAGATGATGCTATATACGCGCATAGATGATGATTTCGTGTTGATATCATTT
>DAOPZL010000003.1:104530-119924 GCA_035353395.1 Holophaga sp. | reverse complement strand
GGGCAGATGGCCATGCTGGACCTGCGGGTGCAGCTCTTCTCCCGCCTGATGGGGAGGTCCACCCACTTCTTCCACCGCAACCCGGTGGGGCGGCTGATGACCCGGGTCACCAGCGACGTCCAGAACCTCAACGAGATGTTCTCCTCCGGCTTCGTGGCCATCGTCGGGGACGCCCTTTCGCTCCTCGCCATCGTGGCCTGGATGTTCGTCAAGCACGCGGGCATGGCGGCCGTGGCGCTGGGCGTCATGCCCTTCCTGCTCGTGGCCACGGAGGTCTTCCGGCGCCACGCGAGCGAGGCCTTCCGGGAGACCCAGGGGCGCTACGCCGCGATCCAGGCCTACCTGCAGGAACAGCTCTCGGGCATGAGCCTGGTCCAGATGAACGCCCAGGAACCCAGGAGCGGACGACGCTTCCAGGCGCTGAACCAGAAGTACCTGTCCGCCTTCCTCAGGACGATCCTCGCCTACGCGGTGTTCTTCCCGGTCGTGGAGTTCATCACGTCCGCGACGCTGGCCGCGCTGATCCTCTACGCGGGCTTCAGGCTCCAGTCCGGGACCCTGACCCTGGGGCTGCTGCTGGCGTTCATCCAGCAGTCCGGCCGCTTCTTCCGTCCCATCCGGGAACTGTCCGAGCGCTACAACGTCATGCAGGCGGCCATGGCCTCCAGCGAGCGCGTCTTCAGGCTCCTCGACAACGACGAGGAGATCGGCGAGGCGCCCGGCGCGGCCGTTCCGGCATTCCAGCGCGAACTCCGGTTCGAGGATGTCTCCTTCGCGTACGACGAAGGGGGACGCCGGGTCATCGAACGCCTGTCCGGGAGCATCCCGAAGGGACGGCGGGTGGCGGTCGTGGGCCACACGGGCGCCGGGAAGAGCACGCTCATCAATCTCCTGATGCGCTTCTACGACGTGTCCGACGGGGCGATCACCCTGGACGGGGCCGACCTGCGCGGGCTGAAGCTCAAGGAGCTGCGCGGACTCTTCGGGCTGGTCCTGCAGGACGTGTTCATCTTCTCGGGCACCCTGGAGGAGAACATCACCCTGGGCCGCGGGCGCGATGCGGACCGGCTGGCCCTGGCCCTGGAGCAGAGCCAGCTCCAGGACCTGGTGGGCCGCCTGCCGATGGGGCTCGGAACCCAGGTCGGGGAACGGGGCCAGAAGCTCTCCGCGGGGGAAAGGCAGCTGGTCGCCTTCGCCCGGATGCTCTACGAGGAGCCGCGCATCCTGCTCCTGGACGAGGCCACCGCGAACATCGACAGCGAGACGGAGCACAAGATCCAGTGCGTGATCGAGCGGGTGAGCCACAAGCTGACCACCTTCACCATCGCCCACCGCCTGAGCACCATCAAGGACGCGGACGAGATCTGGGTCATGGACCAGGGACGGATCCTGGAGCGGGGGACCCATGACGGGCTCATGGAACGGAACGGACACTATGCCAGACTGGTGCGCCTGCAGTTCGAGCCTGAGCAGGCGGAGGTCTAGAGCTTGATCCACCTTCCTCCCATCGTTCCCGTCGTGGATGCCCGCCCGGAGCCTGCGCTCCCGGCGCAGGTCCGGCGGCTGGGGGACGCGGGGTTCCCCCTGGTGCTGGTCCGAGCGGCCGCGCCGGCCGGAGAGGCCCAGAGGCAGGGGCTGGAGCCGGCGCGGGAGGCCTCCTGGGAGAACGGAGGCTGGCCCACCCTCGTCCTCGAGGACTGGGGATCGGCCGGGCCCGGCTGCGACCAGGCAGGCGTGGGACCCGTCCGGTTCGGGAGCAGGCCGTCCCGGGGGCTCGATCTGGAGACGCTCGCGCGGGGCTGTTCGGACCTGAGGGATAAGGGCCTCGCGCCGGCGGCCTTCGGGGAGCTCGATTGGGCGGATGCTCCCGCCTGCTTCAGGGCGGGGGTCGAAACCCTGCTCCTGGCCCCCCGGGATCTCCCCGCGGCGAGGCTGGCGGAGCTCCTCTGGGAGGCGCAGTGCGCGCGCTGGCGCGTCCGCCCCCCCCTCCACCCGGAGCGGGGCGTGGCCCTGGTCGGGGGGAGCGGCTGCGGGAAATCCACGCTGGCGAGGGTGCTGGCGGGCCGGCTCCGCCTGCCCGCGAAGGACCTGGACGAGGCCGTCGTGCGGCGAGCGGGCAAGCCGATCTCGCGGATCTTTTCCGAGGACGGCGAGGCAGCCTTCCGGACCCTGGAAACCGAGGTCACCCGCGAGGCCTTCCGGTCCCCGGCCGTGCTCGCCCTGGGAGGGGGCGCCTGGGAGAGCGAGCCTGTCCGGCGCGCGGCCCGGGAGTCCGGCTACGGGGTGCTCTGGATCGCGGAGAACCCCGGCCTCGCGTGGCGGCGCGTGGCCGGGGATCCCCTCCGGCCCCTGAGCGGGGAACGGGAGCGCTTCATGGCCCGGTGGAGGGCCCGCGTGCCGGCCTGGAGGGAGGCTCCCATGGTCCTGCCCCTCGGCCGCAGCCCCGGACAGCTCGCGGACGCGCTGGGCGAGACCCGGGGGATCTGATCCGGGCCCGGGCCGGGCCAGTGACGTGCATCATTCGGGACGCCGAAAGGCCGGCTGGATGTGCGACACTGGAGGCACCCCCTCCATGGACCTCATCCTGTCGGACATCCACGCCAATCTTCATGCCCTCCGGGTCGTGCTGCGCTACGCCCGCCGAAAACCCATCGCCCGGTTCGTCTTCCTGGGAGACTTGGTCGGCTACGGCGCCCATCCGAACCAGGTGCTCGAATGCATCCGCCTCCTCAAGCCGAGGGTGCTGGTGCGGGGGAACCACGACAGGGCCTGCGTCCGCGCGGACGATGACGACAACTTCAGCCTGCCGGCCAGGGTGGCCGCGGCCTGGACCCGGGAGAGGCTCAGCCGGGGACATGCCAGGTTCCTCGAGGCGCTGCCGGCGGGACCGCGCTGGGTGGGCCAGGACTACCAGATCTCCCACGGGTCGCCCCTCGACGAGGACGCCTACCTGCTGCACCCGAGGGACGCGCTGCATGCCTTCGACGGCTTCTCCGCCCAGGTGTGCTTCTTCGGCCATACCCATCTCCCCTGCGCCTACGTCCTGGATGAAGCGGCCCAGCTCCTCGAGGGGATCCGCCTCGAACCCGGCCGATGGCTCTCCCTCAGGGACGGCTGCCGCTACCTCGTCAATCCCGGCTCGGTGGGCCAGCCCCGGGACCGGGATCCCCGGCTCTCCTTCGTCACCTGCGACACCAGGAAGAGACGGTTGATGCTCCACCGCCTGGAATACGACCACGAGGGGGCCGCCCAGGCCATCCTCGCGGCCGGCCTCCCCTCGAACTTGGCTGAACGCCTGCACTACGGAAACTGAAGGACGCACCCATGGCTCAGAACGACGACTTGAGTGGACCCGAACTGGAGACACTCCTTGCCCAGGCCAAGGAAGGGTGCGCCCATGCGAGCATCCGTGCCGTGGGGAGTTCGAGGATGCTGGGCGACCTGCAGGTCCGCGGCCTCGAGCCCGGGAAAGCCGTCCAGCTCATGGGGGTCAAGCGCCGGGAGCAGTTCCCTTCCTCGGGCACCGAGGTGACGCTCTCGATCCTGATCGGAGACGAGGTGATTTCCTCGAGGACCGTCCTCCTGGATCCCATCATCTACAGCGAGGGGGACACCCTGTTCCCGCCCGTCCTGCGGGTCGCCTGGCCCGCCAGGGCGGTCCAGTCCCACCGGCGCCGCGACGTGCGGGTAGCCTCCCCGGACCTGCCGCCCTTGAGCGCGACCCTGGAATTCGGGGGCCGGAAGTTCCAGGCGGACCTGCTGAACTTGACGGAAACGGGCATGGGCCTGGGGTTCTCCGAGGAATTTCCCATCGCCCTCAAGGATGTCGTGGAGGTCGAGACCCGGTTGCCCAGGGGCCGGATCATCCGCACGACCGGGGAAGTTCGCTACGCGGAGACCGTGGCGGGCGAGCCCCTGCCGTTCCGCGTCGGGCTCGTCCTGGGATCCATGGCCGACCATGTCCAGGACACGCTCCACCGCTTCATCCAGGCCCGCAGGATGGACCGCTCCGAGGGGATGAGGCGGCTCCGCTGAATCCGGAAATCTTGCCCTGGATCGCCGGGAAGTTCTTGAAGCATAATCGCTCCTGTCGAGGTCTCCATGATCCCGGGATGCCGAAAGAAACAGCGACGGGCCGAGCACGAGGCCCGGTCCGCCTGCGTGACCGCGGAACCCTGAGGCCGGTCTGCATCGGCTGATGTCTCGAGTCCCGATAGAAGGAAGGCGGAGGTTTCCTCTGCGGACCTCCTTCCGCGATCGGGGCGGTTCTTCGCCCATTCCATCCGACATTCCATGGAGCAACCCATGCCCAAGACCATGATCGAACCTTTCCGCATCAAGTCCGTCGAGCCCATCAGGATGACCACCCGCGCGCAGCGGGAGAAGCTGCTCGAGGAAGCCAAGCTGAATCCCTTCAAGCTGCACGCCGAGGACGTCCTCATCGACTGGCTCACGGACTCCGGCACCGGCGCCATGAGCGCCAACCAGTGGGCCGCCATCATGCAGGGCGACGAGTCCTACGCCGGCGCCCGCAGCTATTTCCGCCTGGAGGCGGTCGTCCAGGACATCACCGGGATGAAGCACTTCATCCCCACCCACCAGGGCCGCGCCGCCGAGAAGGTGCTGTTCACGGCCGTCTGCAAGAAGGGCGACGTGGTGCCCAGCAATTGCCACTTCGACACCACCCGCGCCAACCTGGAATACAACGGCGTCGAGGCCCTGGACCTGGTGATCCCCGAGGGGCTCCAGCCGGCCCTGATCCATCCCTTCAAGGGCAACATCGACCTGGGCCGCGTGGAGGACGTGTTGAAGAAGCACGGCGACCGCATCCCCTTCGGTATGATCACCGTCACCAACAACACCGGCGGCGGGCAGCCCGTCTCCATGGCCAACATCCGCGCCTACTCCCAGCTCCTGAAGAAGTACGGCAAGCCCCTCGTCATGGACGTCTGCCGCTTCTCCGAGAACGCCATGTTCATCAAGCTGCGCGAGGACGGCTACCAGGACAAGACCATCAAGGAGATCTGCCAGGAGATGTTCTCCTACGCCGACGGGGCCACCATGAGCGCCAAGAAGGACGGCCTGGTCAACATCGGCGGCTTCATCGTCCTGCGTTCGGACGAGTGGCTGGACCGCGTGAACGAGATGCTGATCCTGACGGAAGGTTTCCTCACCTACGGCGGCCTCGCGGGCCGCGACCTCGACGCCCTGGCCGTGGGACTGGTGGAGGGCATGGACGAGGACTACCTCCGCTACCGCCTGCGCACCGCCGAATACCTGGGCGAGAAGCTGGAGGCCGCGGGCATCGGCTTCGTGAAGCCGACGGGCGGCCACGCCGTCTACATCGACGCCAAGACCGTCCTGCCCAACATGCCCAGCGATCAGTACCCCGCCTGGTCGCTGTGCAACGCCCTCTACCTGGAAGGCGGCATCCGGGGCGTCGAGATCGGCTCCGTCATGTTCGGGAAACACCTCGAGGACGGCACCGAGACCTACCACAGCATGGAACTCGTCCGCCTGGCCTTCCCGCGCCGCATGTACACCCAGTCCCACTTCGACTTCGCCGCCGAGGCCATCGCCGAGGTGAAGGCCAACGCCCGCCTGGTGCGGGGTGTCCGCATCGCCAAGCAGAGCAAGTACCTCCGCCACTTCACCGCGGAGTTCCGCTGGGCCTGACGGAATCCTGATCCGAGCGGGGGCCGGAGACATCTCCGGCCCCCGCGTTTTTCATCCCGCGAGACGGGGAAGCTTCCGCGTCCGCTCCCGGGATCAGAGGCGTATCCCGAACCGGGCGGCCAGGTTCAGGTAGCTGGCCCGGATGGCCTCGATGACCTCCTCCGGGAGGTGCGGCGCGGGGGGGATCCCCTCCCGGCCTGACAGCGTCGCCAGGTGTTCCTGGAGGCGGCGCTGGTCGATCGTATGGGGAACCACTCCGGGCTTCCACTGGTCCTGTGCCCAGTAGCTGCTCGCGCCCGGCGTGAGGACTTCGTCGACCAGGACGAGGGAGCCGTTCCCCTTCAGCCCGAACTCGAACCTGGCGTCGGCCAGGATGATGCCCCGTTCCCAGGCCAGGTGGTAGCCGCGCATGTAGAGGGAAAGGCTGCAGTCCTTGAGCCTTCGCGTCAGGTTGACCCCGACGCGGTCCACCAGTTCGGTCATGCCGATGCCCCGGCGCTGGCCGTCCTCGGTGCGCAGGAAGGGCGTGAAGATGGGTTCCGGGAGAAGGCCCGCCAGCTTGATCCTCCGCGACGGCCTGAAGCCGCAGATGCTCCCGGTGGCCTGGAGCTCCTCGTAGGCCCTGCCCGCAAGACATCCGTGCACGGTGCATCCGACGGGGAGGGGCCTGATCTTCTCGACCAGGAGGGACCGCCCTTCGAGGGATTCGCGGAAGGCCTGCAGCGCCTCGGGGAACTTCCGGACATCCGCAGCGACGAGGTGGTTCGGGGCGATGTCCCGGGTCGCGTCGAACCAGAAGGCGGCGATGCGGGTCAGGATGCGCCCCTTGTCCGGGATGGCGTCGGGCAGCACGCTGCCGGACACCGAGATGCGGTCGCTGGCGACGATGAGTTCGCCGTCCTCGAGATCGAAGAAGTCCCGGTCCCTCTCCGAGCGAAGGAAGGGGCAGGGCAGGTCGGGTGTCAGCCGGATGGGGGTATCGATCATGGTCATGTTGAACGGGACGTAGGAGGCGAACCGCGAGTCGAGGCCCCTGGGCGAAGTTCTCCCCGGAGTCCCGTGCGCGTGGGAAAACGGTATGCAAACCCCAGGCCAGCCACACCCGTCCGGCGATCGAGCATACTGGTCTGGTCGAGGGAGATCCGATGGAAAGAGACAGGGGCCGCAGATCCCTTCCCGACCGGAGGCTGGACGAGGTCGTCCTCCGGATGACGCGGATGCTCATCCGCCGCGAGGGCCGCGGCCTGAAGCGGCTCGGGCTGCTGGAGGAGGCCGCGCGGACGCTGCTGGAGCTCTTCCAGTGCGAGGCCGTCGAGATCTGGTCGGGCCAGGGGACCGGCATCCTCCGCTACGGGGTCCATCGCGGCGGACAGGAGGGCTACCTCCCGCTGCCCGGCGAAGCCTGTCCGGTCACCCGGATGTGCTTGGGCCTTCCCGGGCTGGAAGACGATCCGGCTTGCCGGCCTCTTGGGGAGAACGGCAGCTTCCTGGTGGACCTGCCCCGGGAGGGGGCGAGCCGCCCGGCCTGGGAAGGTTGTGGCGTCTCCTGGCGCTCACTCGCGGTCGTGCCCCTCGGGACGGTCCAGGAAGGCGTCCTGGTCCTGGCGGGGCACGGCCCCGGCTGGATCAGGCCGAAGGAAATCCCCTGCCTGGAGGACGTCGCCCGGATCATCGGGATCGGCGTCGCCTTCCATCAGCCGCGGGAGGCCCTCGGGGAGCGGGTCAAGGAGCTCACGTGCCTCTACGGCCTCTCCCGGCTGGCGCAGCAGTCGGACCTGCCCCTGGGCCGGCTCCTGCAGGGGATTGCCGAGCTCGTCCCGCCCGCGTGGCAGTACCCGGAGTCCGCCCACTGCCGGATCACGTTCGACGGGGACGTGTTCGAGAGCCGCGGGTTCAGAGAGACCCGCCTGCGGCAGGGCGCCGCCCTCCTCGTGAAGGGCGCCCTGCGCGGCGGCATCGAGGTCTTCTACAGCGACGAGGTCTCCGGAGCCGGTCAAGGCAGCCCCTTCCTGGCCGAGGAGAGCAACCTGATCGAAGGGCTGGCCCGGGAGGTGGCCCTCGTCATCGAAAGGCGCCGGCTGGAGGAGGATCGGGAGAAGCTCTGGGAGCAGATCCGGCACATGGACCGCCTGGCGACCGTCGGCCAACTCGCCGCCAGCATGGCCCACGAGCTCAACGAACCTCTCTGCAGCATCCTCGGCCTGGCCCAGCTGGCGAGCAAGGACCGGGAACTCTCCCAGCAGGCGAAGGGGGACCTCGGGAAGATCATCGATTCTTCCCTGCGCGCCCGGGATGTCGTGCGGGGGCTCCTGGACTTCTCCCGGGCCGAGCATGCCCGGAGGACCTCCGTCTCGCTGAACCAGGTCGTCGAGGATGCCCTCGACCTCTTCCGCGCCCGCTGCGCCGGGGCCAAGGTGGGCATCCGCCTCGACCTGGACCCGGGGCTTCCGAGGGTCCGCGCCGACGCCACCCAGATCCACCAGGTCCTCGTGAACCTGATCGTGAACGCCCTCCAGGCGATGCCGAAGGGGGGAACGCTCACCCTGGGGACGCGCCGCCGCCGGAAGAGGGTCCAGCTGCGCGTGGAGGACGACGGGATCGGCATGGGTCCCGAAACCCTCCGGAACATCTTCGTCCCGTTCTTCACGACCAAGGAGGCCGGTCACGGGACGGGGCTCGGCCTCGCCATCGTGCAGGACATCATCACCACCCACGGAGGCACCCTCTCCGTGGAAAGCCGGCCCGGAGTAGGGTCGCGGTTCTTCATGGACCTGCCCTTGAACGGGGCCGGGAGCGGGAAGGAGCGGTGACATGGGCAGACGGGAAGTGAATCCCTACATCCTGGTGGTCGACGACACCCCGAGCACCCTCGAGGTGATCCGGCGCAACCTCCTGAACCGGGGGTTCCAGGTCCTCACCGCCATGGACGTCCCCGCCGCGCTGGACATCCTGGCGAAGATGCCCATCGATCTCGTGATCACCGATTTCAGGATGCCGGGCCAGAGCGGCCTCGACCTCGTCCGCCATGTCCGGGAGAACCACGCAGGGGTCGAAGTCCTGATGATCACCGGCTATCCCTCGGTCCAGGGCGCCGTGGAGGCCCTCCGCCACGGCGCGGAGGACTACCTGGCCAAGCCGTTCACCGACGAGGAACTGCAGGCGGCCGTGGACCGGGCCCTCGACAAGCTGAAGCTGAAGCGCCTCATCCGGGAGGAGCCCCCTCTCGGGAGACAGGCCCTGAAGGGTTTCATCGGTGAGTCCGAGGCGCTGAAGACCGTCTTCGACGACATCGCCAAGGTCGCGTCCTCGAGCGCCACGGTCCTCGTCACGGGCGACAGCGGGACGGGCAAGGAACTGGTGGCGCGGGCGATCCACTACAGCGGCAACAGGGCCTCCGCCCCCTTCATCCCCGTCAACTGCGGCGGGATCCCGGAAACCCTCCTCGAAAGCGAACTCTTCGGGCATACCAAGGGGGCCTTCACGGGGGCCTCGGGTGCCCGGGCGGGGTTCTTCCAGGCGGCGGAGGGGGGAACCATCTTCATGGACGAAGTCAGCGAGATGAGCATCGCCATGCAGGTGAAGATCCTCCGCGTGCTCCAGGAGAAGGAGATCCCGATGGTGGGTTCCTCCCGGCCGCGCAAGATCGATGTCCGAGTGATCGCCGCGACCAACAAGGATCTCCACGCGCTCGTCAAGAAGGGCCTGTTCCGCGAGGACCTCTATTTCAGGCTCAACGTGATCCGGCTGACCATTCCCCCCTTACGGGACCGGGGCGACGACATCATCCTGCTCGCCAGGCACTTCGCGGCGAAGTACGCCGTCGAGTGCGGGCGCCCCGTCCCGGCCTTCTCGGACAGTGCGCTCCGGACCTTGCGCGACTACGCCTGGCCAGGCAACGTCCGGGAGCTGGAGAACGTGATCCACCGCCTGGTCGTGATGGGCGAGGGGGAAAGGATCGACGTGCCGGACCTCCCCGAGCTCATGCGCTTCTCGGCGCTCCGGGGCGAATCGCCCTACCGCACCCTCGCGGAGATCGAGGCGGAGCACATCCGGCGAGTGATGGGGATCGTGGGCGGGAACCGGACCCGGGCGGCCGAGATCCTGGGAGTGGACCGCAAGACGCTCCGGGAGAAGCTGAAGCGGCTCGGCCCGGAGGAGGAGGGCGACGGATCCCGGAAGGGGTGAGGTCGTCGCGAGAGGAGCTGGGGAGAAACGCCCCGCATGGGGTGAACTTCCCCGGAACCATCCCGCGGGGGCCGCGCCTCGCCGGGCAGGCCGGTGCCCTTCCGCCGGGAAAGCTCGCGCCCGCGGACGAAACCTCCATTCCGGAGCCAGGCGGCGGGATGGGCATGCAGCTTGCTCCCTGCGGCGCAGGGGCAGGATCCATCTTCTGCCCCGGCAGGGAAAGGAACGAGCCCCATGCAGATCGCGATCTACGGTGAACAGTCGGACAACGCGCTGGTGCAGCACCTGCGGAACCTGATCAACCCGGCCCTCGAGAAGTACACGAACAACGTGGAGAAGGCGACCCTCTACTGGAAGTCGGAAACCGTGGACGACGGCCCGATCCGCTATGGCTGCTGCCTGCACCTGGCTTTCTTCAACCACCAGACGGCCGAGACGGCCTACTGGGACGAGGATCTCTCCGAAGCGGCCCGGAAATCCGCGGACCTGGCCGCCAAGCTCGCCTCCCGCTGCTTCGAGGGGGACGGGCCCTCCCGGCGGAGGGCCTCGCGGAAGACCCGGTGCGAAGGCGCGTGAACCGTGCCGATGGCAGGCTCCTCGGCGGGCCTGCGACAGGGATATCCAGGCCGAGCCTTGGCCGTGTCCGCGACGCCCTCGCGGCTATCCGGGCAGGTTCACGGGAGGCGCGAGCAGGCGGTCGAAGGTCGGGATCTGCCCCACCAGCGGACGGGCATAGTCCCTGTAGCTGTCCGCGATGTTGTTGTCCCCCTTGAGGAATTCCTCGGGGAGGAGCTTCGTCCCGGCCGCGACGCTCGCGAGGGAAGTCAGGAAATAGTCGATGGAGTAGTCGCCGACCCGGCGGATGGCCACCGAGCCGCTCCCCAGGCCCCGGTGGGTGAAGTGCACCGCCGTCTCGCCGACGTCCCGGGCCTCGCTGGCGTCCTGTTTGGAGATCACCCCAAGGAAGGACCTCTGCAGGTAGCCGAAGGTGTCGCACCGCACGCGCTGGATCTTGAGCTTGCTCTTGATGTAGTCGGACAGGGCGTCTCCCAGCGTCCCCCGGCCGGAGAGCTGGACGTTGCCGAAGGGGTCCCGCTCGGTCTCGGCCTGCAGGCTCAGGAGGATGGGCTGTCCCTGGGCGTCCACGATGCCTTCGGAAAGGGCCACCACGCAGCGCCCCTCCTGGGTGTAGACCCGGTCCACATCCGCCAGGAACTGCTCGGCGTCGAAGGGCCGTTCCGGGACGTAGATGAGATGGGGGCCGTCGTGGGCAAGCTTCCGGGCCAGCACGGAGGAGGCGGTGAGCCAGCCCGCGTGGCGGCCCATGACCACCCCGATGAACACGCCCGGGATCGCGTAGTTGTCCAGGTCGAGACAGGCGAAGGCGGACACCACGAAGCGGCCGGCGGAGCCGAACCCCGGGCAGTGGTCCGTCACGAGCAGATCGTTGTCGATGGTCTTCGGGATGTGGACCACCCGCAGCTCGTAGTTCACGCTTTCCGCGTAGTCGCTGACGATCCTGCAGGTCTCCGCGGAGTCGTTGCCGCCGATGTAGAAGAAATAGCGCACCTCATGCTTGCGGAAGACCTCCACGATGCGCTCGCAATAGTCCTGGTCGGGCTTGTCCCGGGTCGAGCCCAGGGCCGAGGAAGGCGTCGCCGCGACCATGCTGAGGTTGTGCGCGGTGGACTGCCCGAGGTCGAGGAAGTCCTCCTTGATGATGCCGCGGACCCCGTAGCGCGCCCCGTACAAATGGGTGATGTAGTGGCACTTGCGCGCCTCCAGGACGACCCCCACCAGGCTCTGGTTGATGACGGCCGTGGGTCCGCCGCCCTGGGCGATGATGGCCTTGCCTTTGAGCTTTTCCATGGGGGTCTCCAGTCCATGAAGCCGGGGAGGGCGTGCGAATCGGGTCCTGGGAAGATGGGTTCGATCCTGTTCGGGAAATTCCGATCATCACAGAACCCGGTCCCAGGTCAACCGATCTGTTGGAAGAAAGACGGCAGGCATGACATCAAGCGGGCGGATTGTCCAGGAGTACGCGCCCGGGGCGTTCGGAGAGTGCATCGCGCTACATCCGTCCGGGAGCGGCACCCGTTCGATTGACAAGCAATTCTCTGGATAGACACACTGGATTTGACGCGGAAGGGTTCATCGAAAGTGGCAGGGCGGCGACCAGAAAAACCCCGGATTCCGGTTCAGGAGAAAGACTTCCTCCCGGACTACGCCGCATGGACCACCACGACGCCCCACGGCCCTCCCGCCTCGCCGGGTTCCTGTTCTGACCGCTCTTCATCCCCAGCAAGCCCGTCAGGGTTCCACGGAAACACGGGATCCGCCTTGGCCTGTCGAGGCCAGGATGAGCAACACTCCAAGGGAGAGTCTTCATGGCTCAGTTCGAACAGACATTCATGAACTTCATTCTCCAGCACCAGGAGATGCACCACCGCACCCATCATTTCCTGATCCTCATGGACGCCATCATCAGCGCCGCCAAGCACATCGAGCGGTACTACCTGACCGGCGCGCTCAAGGGGAACCTGGGGCTCGCGGGCAGCGTCAACGTCCAGGGCGAGGACGTGATGCGCATGGACCAGCTCGCCCACGATATCGTCATCCACTACCTGAAGGCCTCGGGCCGGGTCATCCACGCGGTCAGCGAGGAGGTCGAGGACATCATCCCGCTCAACGTCGACGGCGGGCGCTACTTCGTCTACTTCGACCCCCTGGACGGGTCCTCGAACGTGTCCCACGGGCTGCCCGTGGGCTTCCTCTTCGGGATCGCGAAGCGGAACGTGGACGGAGAGGAGGACGGCCATCTGAGGGCGGGCCGGGACTACATCGCCGCGGGCATGTTCGTCATCCCCACCGGCATGTTCACCATCGCCCTCAAGGATGCCGGCACCTGGCGCTTCCACATCGACGAGATCATGGACTTCGTCCGTCCCACGCGGCTCGACTTCCCGACGGAGCGGAAGAGCTGGGAACTGTCGTTCAACGCCGCCAACCGCATCACCTACGCCCAGCACGTGCAGGACTGGATCCTCCAGAACGCCAACGCCTACTCGTTCCGCTACCTGGGCGCCCTGGCCGGCGATTTCCACCGCGTCCTCACCAATGGCGGCATGTTCATGTATCCCGCCATCGTCAACCACCCCAACCCCAAGAAGAACCGCCCCAACGGGAAGCTGCGCCTGATGTACGAGGCCTCGGTGGTCGCCTTCATGGCCAGGGAGGCCGGCGGGACGGCAGTCGACGAGCGCGGGGAGCCGATCCTGGACCTCGTGCCCCAGGGACCCCACCAGAGGACGGCCCTCTACGCCGGCTCCACCCCCCTGGTGGAAGAGATCGCCGGGATCCTGAAGGAACGCGCCCGGGGCTGACGTTCCCGGGATGCCGCGGGACGCGAAGAGGGGCGCCGACGGCGCCCCTCTTCCATGCCGGATCCTCCCGGATCAGGCGTGCTTCTGCTTGAGGCTGTCGGGCTTGGGGAACCAGCGTTCCCAGTAGACCACCACGGGGCTCGCGATGTAGATGGACGAGTAGGTGCCCGTGATCACGCCGATGAAGATGGGGAAGGCCAGGTCCCGCAGAGCGGGGCCGCCCCACACGAAGAGGCAGAGGGCCACGAAGAGCACGGACATGGAGGTGAGGATGGTCCGGCTCAGGGTCTGGTTGATGGAGTCGTTCACCAGCTGGCTGATCGTGGCGCGCCGGTATTCCGGCCTGTGGCTGTTCTCGCGGATCCGGTCGAAGACCACGATGGTGTCGGACATGGAGTAGCCGATGAGGATCAGGTAGCTGGCCACGACGGGCACCGAGAACTCGAAGCCGAAGAGCACGAAGAGTCCCAGCGCCATGAGCACGTCGTGGATCAGGGACACGATGCCCCCCACGGAGAAGCTGAGCGTGAACCGGAACATGACGTAGACCAGGATGGCGCCCAGGGCCCAGCCGACCGCCTGGAGGGTCTTCCAGGTCCATTCCCCCGAGATGGAGGGCGAGAAGCTCTCGAAGTTCCGGATCGCCAAGTTGCCCAGGCGGTACTCCTTCACCAGGCCTTCGCGCAGCTGGGAGGGAATGTCGCCGGGAATCTGGCTGTAGTCCGTGAAGAACTCGAGCTTCTCCTTCGCCCCCGTGATCTTGGCCAGGACGGGCTCATAGGCGAAGCGGATCGCCTGCTCGTCTCCCTGGACGTTCAGGGGATTGGTCTTGGTCCACTTGTCCATCAGGTCCCCGGCGGCCTCGGTGTTGAGGTCGGGCCGGGGGTCCTTGGAGGCCTGGGGGTCCAGGGTCTTGAGGGTGTTCACGATCTTCTTGATCTGGGCCGAGGAGTCCTTGGCATCCTGCCCCTTCTTGGCCTTGACCTTGATGGAGTAGTCCTTGAACCCGGAATGTCCCTCGTAGGCCACCACGGTGGCGTCCGAGAAACCGCCCTTGGCCAGGGCCGTCCGGACCTGGTCCTGGGCGATGTTGCCCTTGAACCGGACGTTCATGTCGATGCCGCCGATGAACTGCATGCCGAGCTTGACCCTGCTCTGCGAGCCTTTCCACGGCTGGGCGGCCAGGATGCAGACCACGATGATGCCCCAGGAAATGCCCAGGGCGAGCCCCTTCCAGCGCATGAAGTCGAACTTGGAGCCTTCGAAGAAGGAATGCGTGCCCAGGGAGAGGGTCTTGGTGCCCGGGTAGCGCTCCAGGATCCAGTCGTAGATGAAATGGCTGATGTAGATGCTCGTGAAGAGCGAGGCCACGACGCCCACGGTCAGGGACACGGCGAAGCCCTTCACCGGGCCCGTGCCGAAGATGAAGAGGAGGAGGGCGCTGAAGAGCTGGGTCATGTGGCTGTCCACGATGGTCCAGAACACCCGGTCGAAGCCCGCCTGGATGGCGCCCGCGACGCTCTTGCCCGCGCGCAGTTCCTCCTTGATGCGCTCGTAGATCAGGATGTTGGCGTCCACCGCCATGCCGACGGTGAGGGCGAACCCGGCGATGCCCGGCAGCGTGATGACCGCGTGGAAGCTGCCCATGAGGCCCAGCATCACGATGATGTTCACGACGAGGGCGATGATCGCGTTCAGGCCCGACCAGTGATAGAAGACGAGCATGAAGACGATGACGAAGGCGAAGCCGATGACCGAAGCCGTCACGCCCGCGTGGATGGAATCGGCGCCCAGGCTGGGCCCCATGGCCCGCTCCTCCATGAACTTCATCGAGGCCCGCATGGCGCCGCTCTTGAGCTTCAGGGAGAAGTCCTCGGCGTCCTCCTTGGTGAAGGAGCCCGTGATCCTCACGGATCCGCCGGGAATGGGCTCGCGGCAGCTCAGGACGCTGACGATCTTGCGGTCCAGGACGATGGCGATCAGCCGGTTCTCGTTGGAGGCCAGGACGGAGAGGTCGTAGAAGTCGTTGGAGCCCTTGTTGTTGAGGGTGTAGTGGATCTCGTGGCGGTTCGTGTTGGGATCCACCGACGGGTTGGAGTTCATGATGTCGGCGCCGTTCACGTACACCCGGTTCTCCACCAGGTGCCAGC
>DAOPZL010000003.1:102153-104430 GCA_035353395.1 Holophaga sp. | reverse complement strand
TCCACCACGATGCGGTTGCCTTCGGCGCCGGAGGGCGTGATCTCGGGTTCGGCGACGCCGAACTGGTTGATGCGGTTCTCGATGATCTGGAGGGCGCGCTTGTTGGCGTCGTCCTTGACGAACTTCTGGTAGGAGTCCTTCTGGGTGATCGAGAAGACCTTGCCGTCGAAGTTCGTGTCGTAGTTGCCCGCGTAGGATTCGAGGACCTTGTCGACGCTCCCCTTCTGGTCGGCGGGGATGCCGGTGACCTTGACGGCGGCGCCCTCGATGGCGACGGTCGCGCCCGGGAAGCCCTTCTCGGCGAGCTGGCTCTGGACGCGGTCGCGCGTATCCCGCAGATCAGCTTCCAGGGCTTCCTGCCCCTGGACTTCCAGCTCGAAGTGGACGCCGCCCTTGACGTCCAGGCCCAGCTTGATCTTGGAAAGGGGAACGAAGAAATACGCGCAGACGCCGCAGATCAAGAGGGTCATGACCAGGCGCCAGAGGCTCCGCTTGCTCACTCAAGGCTCCAACGAATGAAGAGCGGGGCTCGGCCCCGCCCTTGTTTGCATGGTGAAGGAAGATCAGTGCTTCTCTTCCGGGGCGGGCTCGGAGGCCAGGGCCACCACGGCGTTGCGACGGGCCTTGACGATCGTGCTTCCGAGCTTCAGGTAGATGAACTTGTCCTCGACCCGGTCGATGGTGGCGTAGAACCCTGCGGAGAGCAGCACCTCGTCGCCCGCCTTGAGCTTGGAGAGACGCTCTTCCATGGCCTTCCTGGCCTTGCTCTGCGGACGGATAAGCAGGAAGTAGAACAGCAGGCCCATGCCTGCGAAGAGAAGCAGCTGAGGAATAAGTTGGCTCCCACCAGCTTGTTGGATCAGTGCGAAGTTCATTTATGGCTCCTCGGTGTTCCAGTTGGTCCGTGTCCGGCGCGCAAAGTCCGGAAACCGGTCATCAAGCAAGGCTTGCCGCGCATCACGGGTGAGCCTAACAGTGTAGCTCAGGTTGTGGATGCTGTTGAGCGTCATTGCCAGAAGCTCCCCCATCCGGAACAGGTGATGGAGGTAGGCGCGGGTGAAAGTCTTGCAGGTGTAGCAGCTGCACTCCGGGTCCACGGGCTCTCGGGATTCCCGGTGGCGGGCGTTCTTGATGTTGAGCCGGCCCCGGCTGGTGAGCAGGCGGCCGTGCCGGGCCTCTCGCGTGGGGAGGACGCAGTCGAAGAGATCCACCCCCTGCTCGATGCCGAAGAGCAGGTCCTCGGGGGTGCCCACCCCCATCAGGTAGCGGGGGCGGTCCGCGGGGATCTCCCGGACGAACTCCGCCAGGGTGGCGTTCATCGCCTCCTTGGCCTCGCCCACGCTGAGCCCCCCGACGCCGAAGCCCTGGAAGGGGGTCTTCCGGTCGATCTCCAGGATCTGCTCGAGGTGGTTCCGCCGCAGGTCCACGTGGGTCCCGCCCTGCACGATGGCGAAGAGGCCCTGGTGCGGCGCCAGGGAGTAGTCGCGGCAGCGCTTCAGCCATCGGGTGGTGCGGGCGATGGAGATCTCCAGCTTGTCCCGCTCCAGCCGGCCCGGCGGACACTCGTCGAGGGCCATGACGATGTCGGAGCCCAGGTTCCGCTGGATCTCCATGCTCCGTTCGGGGGAGAAGAAATGGCTCGATCCGTCGAGGTGGTCCTGGAAGGTGACGCCCTCCTCGGTGATGCGGCGGAGGCCCGCGAGGGAGAACACCTGGAAGCCGCCGGAATCCGTGAGGATCGGCCCCTGCCAGCCCATGAACCTGTGCAGCCCGCCGAAGTCGCGGATGAGGCCATCCCCGGGCCTCAGCCCCAGGTGGTAGGTGTTGCCGAGGATCATCTGGGGACCGATCTCCTCGAGCTGCTCCGGGGTCACGCCCTTGACCGTGCCCTGGGTCCCCACGGCCATGAACGCGGGCGTGTGCACGATCCCATGGGCCGTCGAGAACTGTCCCGCCCGGCAAGGGCTTCCGCTGGGGGTTTCCTGGCTGAAGAGGCTGATCTGGGACGTGGTCATTGGGTCTCTGCGGATTCCGGGATGCGCGTGTTCGCGGCGGGCCAGGGTTCCAGCGGGGCGGTCGCCTTGACGCCCCTCGGGGTTCGTATCATCTTAACCCCCATGCCCGCCGGGGAGCCGTGACGATTGTTCGGCAGGATCGAATCGCCATGCGGGTCTAGAGGAACAGTCTACCGGAAGTGTGGAGCCGCATGCGCAGGGAGAGCCCGAGTGCCGATGCCGAGAGGGACGTCGAGTCGCTCGAGGACCGGGTCTACCGCCC
>DAOPZL010000003.1:100477-102053 GCA_035353395.1 Holophaga sp. | reverse complement strand
GCGGCCTCGGAGGCCTGGGCCATGAAGTGGCGCTTCGAGCCCCTCAAGGTGAACGGCGTCCCCACCGTGGGAATCTGGCCCTTGACCATCCAGTACAAACTCCAGTGAATCCCGTTCGACAAGGACTTTCCATGAACCTGCCCAGCCTCCTCCCGTTCGCGCTCGCCGAGGGCTCCGCGGATTCGTTCGGCCCGCTTTCGATCTGGCGGCAGGCCTCTCCCTTCAACCAGGGCATCATCGTCCTGTTGCTGCTCCTGCTGCTGCTCCAGGTCTGGATCGCCGTCGAACGGGGCGTCATGTACGTCCAGAGCGGCGCCGCGACCCGGAAATTCCTGAAGGTATTCATGGAAGCCCTGCGGAAGGGGGACTTCGAGGCGGCCGGCCAGGCGGCCGCCGTCCACGGGAAGAGCCACGTGGCCCTCGTGCTGAAGCACGGGCTGGACATCTACCAGTACGAGAAGCAGGTCCGGCGGCAGCAGGAGGAATACGACGTGATCCAGCCCGTGGAGCGGGCCGTCGTGCGCGGGGTGTCGGAGGTCACGGAGCTCCTGAAGAAGGGCATGCTCAGCCTGGCGACCATCGGGGCGCTGGCCCCCTTCATCGGGCTGCTGGGCACCGTGGTGGGCATCATCAAGGTGTTCGCGGATCTCAAGGCGCGGGGCGCCGGGGACATCAACGCACTGGCCGGCTCCATCGGGGAGGCCCTGGGCACCACGGCGCTGGGACTGATCTGCGCCATCCCGGCCGTCTGGATCTACAACTTCTACACCGCCAAGCAGGACCAGGTGGTCACGAACATCAACAATGCCGCGTCCCAGATGATCGACGAGTTCATCCGCCGAGAGAGCCGGAGGTGAAGCCGTGGACGCGGGCGGAAAGGAGAGCCGGGTGAGGGCGGACATCAACGTCACCCCCCTCGTGGACATCGTGCTGGTGCTCCTGATCATCTTCATCGTGATCACCCCCGCGGTGAACGACGCGGTGAGGCTGCCCGTCTCGAAGCACAGCCTCAGGCCGGAGGCCGGACCGGGCGCGAAGCCCCTGAGCCTCATGTATCCCGCGGTCAGGGATCCCCACACCCGGAAGGTCACCGGGCCGGCCAAGGTGCTGGTGGACGACGTGAAGGCGCGCGACGCGCGAGGGAATCTCCCGTCCTTCGACCTGCAGGTCGCCGGCGGACGGACCCGCCTCAGGGATTTCATCGCGAGTTCGGTGGGCGGCCTGGACGACAGGCGCGTCTTCGTGAAGGCCGACGCCGATCTGCCCTTCAAGTACGTCGACGATCTCCTCCAGGTCTGCCGTGAAGGAGGCGCCAGCGAGGCCTCCATCATCACCAGCGAAGACAAGCGGGAGGAATGATGGATCCAGGCGGCCCGAGGCGCAGGGCGAAGTCCGAGATCAACGTCACCCCGTTGATCGACATCGTGCTGGTGCTCCTGATCGTCTTCATCGTGATGGTGCCCAGCCTCACCAAGGTCCTGCCCGTGTCCGTCCCGAAGGCGGCGGCGGCCCGCGACCTGCCGGAGCGCGATCCCGCCAACCCGCCGGTGATGATCTCGGTGTTCCCTTCGGGAGG
>DAOPZL010000003.1:77569-100377 GCA_035353395.1 Holophaga sp. | reverse complement strand
CCCTCCAGATGGTCCAGGAGCTGGGCGAGGTTCTCGCCGCCGGGCACGACCGGGACGCCCAGCTGCCGCGACAGCTCCCCGAGCGCGAGGTCGTCCAGGAAGACGGCATCGGCCTCCTCGCCCCCGGCCACGGCGTACTGGTCCGTCGGCCCCGTCCGGGTGCGCAGGGCGGCGCTGGGGACCACCACCGCCTCCACCCAGTGCGGGTCGCCTCCGTGGGCCAGGCGGTCCGCCTCGGCCGCGCGCAGGAGGTCCCTGCCGCAGAGCAGGCCGGCCACGGTGACGCTCGTGCCGAAGGAGAGATTGTCGACGACCGCCGCCCGGAGGTGGCTTCCCGTCGCCCGGTTGAGCCTGGCCAGGAGATCCTCGAGGGCGGGCGCGAAACTGGCGCCGGTCAGCAGCAGGGCCTTCCTGTCCTTGAACGCCTGGGCCCTGGGGCGGCCCAGGAACCGCCGGCCGTGTTCCAGGAACCGCCGGATCAGCCCCACGCCGTTCTCCGACTGGGCCCAGGACCGGCTGTAGAAGCTGCGTCCGGGCACGGGCAGCCCCGCCCGGGTGAACCACTCGTCCGCGAGCAGGAGCCATGGCTCGCCTTCGTTCTCGCGCGCGAGCCTCCGGGCCTCCGGGGCCCAGCGCGCCACCCAGGCGCGCGCGAAGGCCGGCGTGACCTCGTCGACGCGGGGAAGCCCCTCCCGGTGGGCCGTGAGGCCGACCGGGACGCAGGAGAGGCTGAGCACGCCGCCTCGACCCGCCCAGGGGCCCGCTGTCTGGAAGGCGCGCCGCTCCCACAGCTCGCGGAGCGTCTTCTCCCACACCCAGCCGTCGTTGAGACCGGGGGCCACCACCACCTGGGTGTGCATGTCCACGCCGCCTTCCAGCAAGGGGTCGATCTTCCGCAGGATGTGGCCTTCCTTCCTGTTCCCGACCACCCTCGCGCGGACGTCGGGATCCGTGGCGTGGACGCTGACGTGGATGGGCGAGAGCCGCTCGCGGACGACGCGGTCCAGCTCCGCGCCGTCGCTGGAGGAGAGGGTCGTGAAGTGGCCGTAGAGGAACGACAGGCGGATGTCCTCGTCCTTCAGGTAGAGGCTCCGGCGGAAGCCCTTGGGCATCTGCCGCACGAAGCAGAAGACGCAGTTCTGGCGGCAGGTCTTGAGGCGGTCCTGGGCGAGGTCGACGCCGATGCCGTCTCCGCCGTTCTCGACGGTGGCCGCGGTCACCGTGCCGTCGGGGGAGGCGAACACCAGGTCGGTCTCGTCCCGCTGGCTGACGAGGAACTGGTAGCTGAGCTGGTCCAGCACCGACTCGCCGTTGATCGTCCGCAGCCAGTCCCCAGGCCGGATGCCCGCTTCCTCCGCCAGGCTCCCGGGCTCGACCGCGATGATCCGGACGCCCTCGTGCTTCATGAGGTCCAGTCTCCGATGATCCAGGACCCGCGACAAGGCAGGAAGCGCCGGGGCCTCAAGGTGGGATCCCATCGCCATTTCCATTTCCGGCGGCGGACGTTTCCCTGCTTCAGGTCCTCAGCGCCGCGAGCCGCGCCAGTCCTTCGGACAGGGTGTTCCGGTTCGGGGGCGCGCCGATGGAGATGCGGACGCCGTCCTCGGAGGGCGTCCTGCCCGCGGCGAGCACGCTGGAGGGGACCACCACGACGCCCGCGGCCTGGGCCCGCCGGACGAAGTCCTGGGAGCCTCCGGGAGGGGCCGGGAGCCAGACGTGGGGGCAGTGGGGCTCTCCGCGCCAGGCGAGGCCCTCGAGGTGCTTCCCGCAGAGCCGGTGCCGGACTTCGAGCTCCCGCCGCTGGCGCTGGAGCCTCCGCCAGGCGGTGCCGTCCGTGAGCCAGCGTGTCGCCAGGGCCATGGTCAGTGCCGAGACGTACCAGGTGGTGTGGTGTTCCGCGTCGCGCACGCGTGCCCTCAGGCCGGGTGGGAAGAGCAGGTAGCCGATGCGCAGGCCCGGCGCCACGGTCTTGGAAAGGCCCGTCAGGTAGACCACCCGCTCCGGGGCGAGGGTCGCCAGGGGGGGCGGCGCATCCTCCCGCAGCAGCCCGTAGACATCCTCCTCCACCAGGAGCACGTCGTGCTTCCGGGCGATCTCGACGATCCGCCGCCTCCGCTCGAGCCCCATGGTGGCCGTGGTGGGATTGTGCAGGGTCGGGGAGACCACTGCGAGCTTGAGGCCGCCGCGGCAGGCCGCCTCGAAGGCGTCCGTGCGGAGCCCTTCCCGATCCATGGCCATGGCGTGCAGGCGCCGCTGCCAGTGGCGGGCCGCGGCCTTCAGTCCTGGATAGACCAGCGCCTCGCAGGCGACTTCGTCCCATTCCGGGAAGAGGCTGATCGCGGTGTCCATGGCATGCTGGGCGCCGGCGCAGACCACGAGGCCGTCCGGGTCCGCCTCGAGACCGCGCCGCTTCAGCCAGCCCGCGGCGGCCTGGCGGTGGACCAGGGTCTCGCCCGGCGTCGGATAGTGCAGGAGGCGGGCCGCCTCCACCGGACCGAGCTGGTCCGTGAAGGCCGCGAGGTCCGAATCCCGGGTGGCCACGGGCGGCATGTTGAGGGACAGGTCGATGACCCCGCCCTCGGGACGGTGCTGGAGAGCGAAGAGGGCCGCTTCCGAGGCGACCCCGAGGACGTAGGTCCCGCGCCCCACCTCGCCGTCCACGAGGCGCCGGCGAGCCGCTTCCTGGTAGGCCCGGGTCACCGTGCTGACGTTGACCCCCAGGAGATCGGCCAGCAGGCGGTGGGTGGGGAGGGGATCCCCGGGCCTGAGTTGTCCGACCCTGATGGCATCTCCAATGGCTTCAACAATAGCGATATATGTTGGCTGCGTCGATCCGGAAAGATCAGGAACCCAGATTGTCATGCACACAATCTCCTGTATCGTGCATACAAACTTAGCACATCGGAAAACGACCGCTCATCGGCGGATTCCCCATCGGAGGTTTCATGTCCCCCATCGTGTTCAACGGCCAGAACGTGGAGCAGAACGAGGAAGGTTTCCTCGTGGATCCCGCCGTGTGGAACGAAGAGCTGGCCGTTCAGCTCGCCAAGGCCGAGGAAGGCCTGGACCAGCTCACGGACGACCACTGGTCCGTGATCCGCTTCATCCGCCAGCACTACGTCGAGCACAACAATGCTCCCATGGTGCGCGCCATGTGCAAGAACACCGGCGTGCCCCTGAAGCGCATCTACGAGCTGTTCCCGAGCGGTCCCGCCAAGGGCGCCTGCAAGCTCGCCGGCCTGCCCAAGCCCGACGGCTGCGTGTAGCGCCATGAAGCTCCTCGTCCTCCTTTCGGGCGTCTGGGCCGTTCTCGCCCTCGCATGCCTCTACCTGAACGTGAAGGGCTACGGGAAGCGAATCCTCTACTCGAAGGCCGCCGGGGATCCGGGCAAGGGGGTCGTCTACGCCTTCACCAAGGCCATGGTCCCCTGGGCGAAGGAGAGCGTCCGCATGAACATGCTTTCCTACGCCCTGGGCATGTCCTTCCACGCGGGCGTGTTCACGGCCTTCGGCCTGCTGCTGGCGGCGCTCGCGGACCTCGGAATCCCCGCGCCCCTGCTCCTCCTGGCGCGCCTGCTCACGCTGGCGGGCGCGATCGGCGGCTTCAGCCTGCTCGGGAAACGGGCCGTCAAGGCGGAGCTCCGCGGGCTCTCCTGCCCGGACGACTTCATCTCCAACCTGCTGTGCTCGCTCTTCATCGCCCTGGCGCTCGGGTGGACCTTCGATCCCTCCCTGGCCGGCATCTGGATGGGCGAGGCCAGCCTCCTGCTGCTCTACCTGCCCCTCGGGAAGATCCGGCACTGCTGCTTCTTCTTCACCACCCGGTACCACCTCGGCGCGTTCTTCGGCCGGCGGGGAACCTTTCCGCCCCAAGCCTGACGGAGCCTCCCATGCCTGAACTCGACGAACTCGAAGCGAAACTGGACGCCCTGACCGAAGCAGACTTCCGGAAGGGCCTGGAGGTCTTCCGCGGCAAGCTGAAGTCGGCGGAGGCCTCCTACCTCAACAGCTGCGTGCACTGCGGCCTCTGCGCCGATTCCTGCCACTACCACCGGGCGGAACCGGTCCTGGAGAACATGCCGGCCCACAAGCTGGATGTGGTCGCCTCGGTGTTCAAGCACAACTTCACCGCGATGGGGCGCCTCGCCCCCGGCCTGGTCGGCGCCAAGCCCTTCGACCGGGAGATGGCCAAGGCCTGGATGGACGCCGTCTTCGGGCGCTGCTCCCTCTGCGGCCGCTGCTCCATCAACTGCACCATCGGCATCGCCATGCCGAAGATCTTCAGGGCCGCGCGCGCCGCCCTGGCCGCCATGGGCCTGGTCCCGTCGGACCTCCAGGCCACGGTGGACAACTCCCTGCAGTTCGGCAACAACATGGCCATGACCCGGGAGGACTGGGTCGACACGGTCCAGTGGATCGAGGAGGAACTCCAGATGGAGACCGGCGATCCCGAGGCGAAGCTGCCCCTGGACAAGCACGGCGCGAAGATCCTCTTCACCGTCAATCCCCGCGAGCCCAAGTTCTTCCCGCTCTCCCTCCAGGCCAGCGCCAAGGTCTTCTGGGCCGCCAAGGAGGACTGGACCATGGCCTCGGACGGGGGCTGGGACCTCACCAACTACGGCCTGTTCAACTGCAACGATCCGCAGGCGGGGGCCATCACCCAGCATCTCGTGGACGCCATGGCCCGCCTGGGCTGCACGACCCTGGTCATCGGCGAGTGCGGCCACGGCTACGGCTCCGCCCGCTGGGAAGGGCCGGAATGGCTCCAGAAGAGCTATCCCTTCGAGGTCAAGAGCGTCCTCGAGCTGATGGAGGACTACATCGAGGAGGGCCGGATCAAGCTGGACCCCTCGCGGAACAAGGTCCCCGTGACGCTGCACGACCCTTGCAACCTGGTGCGCCACGGCGGGATCTGCGAAGTGCAGCGCCGGATCCTGCGGAAGGCCGTGACGACCTTCACCGAGATGACCCCCAACCGCGCCGAGAACTTCTGCTGCGGCGGCGGGGGCGGCCAGCTCTCCATGGCCCGCTACAAGGCCCGCCGGATCCAGGCCGGAAGCGTGAAGGCGGGACAGATCAAGGCCACGGGCGCGAAGGTCGTGGTGGCTCCCTGCCACAACTGCATCGACCAGCTCATGGAACTCAACAAGGAATACAAGCTCGACGTCCAGATCAAGACCGTCGCCGAGATGGTGGCGGAAGCCATCGTCTGACGAGGATTTCCAAGCTTTTTTATCCCTTTCATCCCTTTTATCCCTGTTCAATACATCTTTTGCATTTTTCCCCCATCCAGTGCCCTGATCTCCTTGTAAAAAAGCTGATCAAACAAGGATGCAAGGGATGAAGACTGACACCAGCCACCGATCCGTTTTCAACCAGAGGAGCCCATCCATGTCCACCCCCACCCCGAGCTGTCCCTACCTGAAGCTGGAGGACGTCCCCCAGACCAAGATCATCTACCTGGACAACGGCGCCACGTCCTTTCCCAAGCCGAACGAGACCTACACCTTCATGGACAGCTTCTACCGCAGCTACGGCGTGAATCCCGGCCGCAGCGGCTTCGACCTCTGCCTCGAGGCGGGAAACCTGGTGGCCGACACGCGCAAGCTGCTGACCAACTTCTTCGGCGGGACCGACCCGAACCGGCTGGTGTTCGGCTACAACTCCACGGACGCCCTGAACCTGGCGATCTTCGGCCTCATCAAGCCGGGCCACCACGTCGTCACCACCCACGTCGAGCACAACGCGACCCTCCGCCCGCTCTGGCAGCTCGAGCAGGACGGAGCCAAGGTCGACTGGATCGACTTCGACGACAAGGGCTATGTGGATCCCCAGGAGATCATCGACCATCTCAGGAAGGACACGAGGGCCGTCGTCATGAACCACGGCTCCAACGTCATCGGCACCGTCCAGGATGTCGCGGCCGTCGGCAAGGTCTGCCGCGAGCGGGGCATTCCCCTGATCCTGGACGTCAGCCAGAGCGCGGGCATGCTCCCCGTGAAGCTGGACGACCTCGGCGCCGACATCATCTGCTTCACCGGCCACAAGAGCCTGATGGGCCCCATGGGCATCGGCGGGATGTACGTGCGCGAGGGCGTGGAGATCGCCCACACCCGCGCCGGCGGCACTGGCGTGAAGAGCGCCCAGCGCCACCACCTGGACGAGTACCCCTACCGCATGGAATACGGCACGCCGAACCTGCCCGGCATCGCGGGCCTGAACGCCGGCGTGAAGTGGGTTCAGAAGATCGGCCTCGAGGCCATCCACCGCCACGAGATGGCCCTCTGGACGCGCCTTCGGGACGGCCTCCGGCCCATCGAGGGCGTCACCCTCTACTGCGCCGAGGACGTGCCGGGCAAGGAGCGCATCAGCGTCCTGTCCTTCAACATCGACGGCCTGGAGGCCATGGACACCGGCACCATGCTGGACGTCGACTACAACATCGCCTGCCGCACCGGCCTGCACTGCACGCCCGCGGTCCACGAGCACCTTGGCACCGACAAGATCCACGGCGCCGTGCGCTTCGGCATCGGCGTCTTCAACACCGTGGAGCACATCGACGCGGCCATCCACGCCGTCGGCGAGATCGCGGCATCCCGGAAGAAGAAGTAGCCGCCCGGGGACACAGGATGGAAGAGGCGCCTTCGGGCGCCTCTTTTCGTCCGTCCGGTGGAACTTGACAGGGTCCGGGCACAGACTCTATATCTCCTCCCTGGAGATGCCATGCCCCGTCCGCCCTGCTGCAAGCGAATCGCCGAGCTTCCCGGCGTCAGGTACTTCAAGCCGAGGGGCGTTCCGCTTTCCGTCCTCGAGGAGGTGGTGCTCACGCTGGAGGAGCTGGAATCCCTGCGCCTGGCCCACCTGGAAGGCCTCTACCAGCTGGAGGCGGCCGGGCGCATGGGCGTCTCCCGGGCGACCTTCGGCCGGGTGCTGGACGCCGCCCACCGGAAGGTCGCCAAGGCGCTGGTGGAGGGGTGCGCCCTCCGGATCGAAGGCGGCACCTTCCAGGTCGAAGGAGGGGAGGAGGCCTGACTGACCTGGGGCCGTTCGAGGTTCGCCGCACACCCCGCGCCGGAAGGGCTGCGGATCCCGGCCATGCGGGAGGCAGGACCCGCTGCTTCACGCCTTGACAAGTGGAGAGCATATGCTCATTATTCTCCTGGAACATCTGTTCCGGGAGGTCATGTCATGAAGATCGCAGTACCCACCATGGACGGGACAACCATTTCGGCTCATTTCGGGAAGAGCAGGGCCTTCCTGGTCTTCACGTGCGAGGGCGGAGCCATCGGGAGCCGGGAGCTGAGGGAGAACGCCCAGCACGGAGCCCAGGGTCACGACCGGGAGTGCCAGGGGCCCTCGTCCACCGTCCTCCAGGATCCTCTCGAGGCCCATGCCCACCGGCACGACCACGGCGCCTTCGCCGAGCTGCTGGGCGACTGCCAGGCCGTGATCGTCCGCGGGATGGGATCGGGGGCCGCCCAGGCGATGCGTTCGGCCGGCATCCAGGTCTGTCTCGTGCAGGAGGACCTCGCGCCCGAGGAGGCCGTCATGGCCTACGCTTCCGGGAAGCTGGCCGCCCGGGCCACCGGCAGCTTCTGCGCCTGCCACGGCCACTGATCGGGAAGGCGGCCTTCCGGGGCCCGGGCGGACTACTCCGTCTCGAACTCCGTGGCCAGGCGCTGGAACTGGGCGGCGGACCCCGCGGCGCCGCCCGGGGGCACCACCCAGGAGAAGGCCCGCCGGATCCGGAGGCCCGGCAGGGGCAGGACCTGGAGGTCCCCCCTGGCCAGCTCCGCCTGGATCGCGCAGAGGGGCAGGAAGCCCAGCCCGATGCCCTCCTTCACCGCCCGCTTGATGGCCTCGGTGTGGCCCACGACCGGGTCTCCGGGACGGGGCGTCCTGGGAGGACGGAGCCGGCCCAGCGCCTGGGCCACCACCGCCCGGGTGCCGGAGCCGGGCTCGCGCCACAGGAGGGTGGCCCGGCCCAGATCGGCCACGGTGGCCGGGAGGATCTGGCCGCGCGGAGGCTTCCCGGGCGCGACGCAGACCAGGTCGTCGTCCCGGAAGGGCTCCAGGCGAAGACCCGGCGCGCGGCTCAGCCCTTCGACCATTCCCAGGTCCACCCGGCCCTCCCGCAGCCAGGCCTGGACTTGTTCTGTGTTGCCGACCTCCAGGTGGAGGTGGGTGGCGGGATGCCGCCGCAGGAAGGCCGCCAGCAGTTGGGGCAGCACGTAGGCCGCCGCGGTCGTGCTCGCGCCCAGGCGCAGAGGTCCGGTCTCCAGCCCCGGCTCGCCCAGGACCCGTTCCGCTTCCCCCAGGAGCCGGTGGAGCGCCTCGGCGGTCTCCAGGAGGCGCCGGCCTTCCTGCGTGAGCTGGATCCCGCTCCGGGAGCGGAGGAAGAGGCTCCGGCCCAGCGCCTGCTCCAGCTGCTGCACCTGGGCGGTGACGGCGGGCTGGGAGAGGTTGAGATGCCTCGCAGCCTCGGACACGCGGCCGCAGAGAGCCACCATGCGGAAGGTCTCGAGCCTGCGGGAGTCCAGGATGTTCATGGGCATTATCCGAAAAACTGATGATACATCTCATTAAACGATTAGAAATAATGATTATTCTACTTCATGCTCGGGACATGGACACTCCGAACCCCCGCCCCCTGACCCGGCCGATCTTCATCCTGGCGGCCCTCGCCTGTCTCGTGCCCTGGGTGGGACCCGGGAGCGCCCTCCTCCTGGGCGTCGCGGTGGCCCTCCTGGCGGGCAATCCGTGGCCGAAGCCGGTCGCGACCTGGACGAAGCGGGCCCTGGCGTGGAGCATCGTCGGACTGGGCGCCGGCATGAACCTGGGGGTGGTCCTGAAGGCGGGGCGCCACGGCCTGGCGCTCACCTTCTGCACCATCCTGGCCACGCTGGGGCTCGGATTCCTGCTCTCCAGGCTCCTGCGCGTGCGGGGCAAGGCCGGCCTCCTCGTGGCGGCGGGCACCGCCATCTGCGGCGGGAGCGCCATCGCGGCACTGGCTCCGGCCATCGACGCGCCGGAGGAGGACACGAGCGTCGCGCTGGCCACCGTGTTCCTGCTCAACGCCGTGGCCCTCGTGCTCTTCCCCGCCGTCGGGCACGCCCTGGGGATGGGCCAGCGGGATTTCGGGTTCTGGAGCGCCCTGGCCATCCACGACACGAGTTCCGTGGTGGGCGCGGGCCTGGCCTACGGCGCCCAGGCGCTGCAGGTGGGCACGACGGTGAAGCTGGCGCGGGCCCTCTGGATCGTCCCGCTGACCTTCGCCGCCGCGGCCCTGACGCGCAACAATGGTGCTCCGCGCCGCCATCCCTGGTTCATCCTCGGTTTCCTCCTGGTCGCGGCGGTCTTCACCTGGCTCCCCGGCATCCACGGGCTCGGCAGCGTCCTGGTCGCGCTTGCCCGCAAGGGGATGTCCCTGGCGCTCTTCGGCATCGGGACCGGCATCAGCCTGCAGGGCCTGCGGCGGGTCGGGCCGCGCCCCCTCATCCTCGGGCTGACGCTCTGGATCGTGGTGGCCTCGTGCAGCCTGGCCCTGGTCCGCGCGGGCTGGATCTGACCGGGGACAGGGCAGGCGGATTGAGGCTATCGTGAAGCATCGCGCTTCCGGGAAGTCCCTGGATGCTTCCGGATTCCCATGTCCCATCATCACAGCCACTCCCACGCCCATTCCCACGTCCACGGAGCCGAGGGCACCCACCGGGCCTTCAAGCTGGGCATCGCGCTCAACGTGGCGTTCCTGGTCGTCGAGGTGGTCTACGGCATCCGCAGCCGCTCCCTGGCGCTGGTCGCCGACGCCGCCCACAATTTCGGCGACGTCCTGACCCTCGGGCTCGCCTGGACCGCGGCCTGGCTGGCGGGACGCACGACCACGGACCGGCGCTCCTACGGCTTCCGGCGCGCGGGCATCCTGGCGGCCCTGGTCAACGGCAGCCTGCTGCTGGTGGCCGTGGGGGGCATCCTGTGGGAGGCCGTGCGGCGCTTCGCCACGCCCGAACCGGCCCAGGGGCTGACCATGATCGTGGTGGCCTGCGTCGGGACGGTGGTGAACCTGGGGTCCGCGCTGCTGTTCCTGCGCAGCGACCACCGCGACCTGAACATCCGGGGCGCCTATCTGCACCTGCTCGCCGACGCCGGGGTCTCCCTCGGGGTCGTGGTGGCCGGCGCCGCCATCCTCGCCACCGGCTGGAACTGGCTGGACCCGGCCGTGAGCCTCGTCGTGGGCGTGATCGTGCTCGCCGGGTCCTGGCCGCTCTTCCGGAGCGCCCTGGACCTGAGCCTGGACGCAGTCCCCGGGCACATCGACCTGGGCGAAGTCCGCAACTTCCTGCTGGAATCCCCCGGGATCCGCGGCATCCACCACCTCCACATCTGGGCCATCGGCACGACTTCCACCGCCCTGAGCGTGCATCTGGTGGTGCAGCCCGGCGTCGACCCGGGGGTCGTGCACTCCCTCGCGCGCGTGCTCCGCGAGCGCTTCGACATCGACCACGCCACCATCCAGCTCGAACCTCTGGAACACCCGGAGGGCTGCCTGCTGGATCCGGTGGACAAGGACAGGCACGGGTGCGATTCAGGCGGCTGCTGAACGGGGAAGGGGGCCTTCCGCCCGCCGGGAAGCGGGCTCAGGCCTGATCCCGCTTCTCCTCCAGTTCCAGCCACTCCAGCTCGAGTTCGTCCAGTCGCGCCTTGGCCTCCTCGCGGTCCTTCAGCGCCTGGTGTCCCGGCGCATCGGCCGACAGGAAGGCCCCTGGATCCAAGAGGATGCCGTCCAGCGAGGTCATCTGCGTGTTCAGCTCGGCCATGAGCGCCTCCACTTCGGCGAGCCTGCGCGCCTCCTTCTGGGTCAAGCCCGGCTTCCGGTTCTTCCGCGGCTCGGCCTTCGGGGAGGTCCTCTGGATCTCCTTCTTCCGCGCGGCCGCCTCCTCCTGGGCGCGTTCGGCCCGCAGGCGCCGCACGGTGCCCGGATTGCCCTCGTAGAGTTCCCACCGAGGCTCCCCGTCGGGATTCCAGGCCAGGGTGTGGGTGGCCACCTGGTCCAGGAAGAATCGGTCGTGGCTCACCAGCAGGAGGGTGCCGGGGTAGTCCATGAGCGCTTCTTCCAGGTTCTGGAGGGTGGGGATGTCCAAGTCGTTGGTAGGTTCGTCCAGGACCAGCAGGTCCGCCGGCTGGAGCATGGCCCGGGCCAGCAGGAGCCGGTTCCGCTCGCCGCCCGAGAGCGTGGAGGCCAGGCGCCCCTGCTGGTCCACCTCGAAGCCGAAGCGGGTGAGGTAGACGTGGGCCTGCATGGTCGTGCCGCCCACGGCGACCACGGCCGCGCGGTCCGCGAGATTGTCCAGGATGCTCGCGGCGCCGTCCAGTTCGGCGCGGCCCTGGGAGATGGCCGACACCGACAGCTTCGGATGGCGCTGGATGGTGCCGGAGGACGGCTCGAGGTCCCCCAGCAGGAGCTTGAGCAGGGTGCTCTTGCCGCAGCCGTTGGGACCGAGGATGGCCAGGCGCAGGCCGCGCTGGAGCAGGAGGTCCAGGCCGCCGATCAGCTCCGGGCCGCCGCCGTAGCCGAAGCGGACGCCCTCGGCCGAGAGCAGCACGTCGCTGCGGGTGTCGCCGCCCTGGAACACCAGGTCCTGCCGGGTCGTCAGCCGCGTCCTCTCCTGCACGTCGTCCTTCAGGTCCAGGGCGTCCTGGATCCTCAGCTTGGACTTCCGGGTCCGGGCCTTGGCGCCCCGGTGCAGCCAGGCCATCTCCCGCCTCAGCCGGTTCTGCATGTGCTCCGTCAAGCGCGATTCCCGGAACTCCCGGTCCGCCTTCTCGAGGAGGTAGTCGCTGTAGCTGCCCTCGTAGCTCGTGACGCGGCCGCCTTCCAGCTCCAGCATGCGGTCCACCACGGAATCCAGGAGGTGGCGGTCGTGGGTGATGAGCAGGAGGGCCCCGCCGAAGTGCTGCAGCCACGCCTCCAGCTTCTCGACCTGCTCGGGATCCAGGTGGTTGGTGGGCTCGTCGAGCACCAGCACGTCCGGGTCCTTCAGCCAGGCCTGGGCCAGGGCCACGCGCTTGCGCCAGCCGCCCGACAGGCTCTCCACCCTGGTTTCGAGCTGCGCCAGGCCCCAGGTGGTCTGGGCCTCCTTGAGCCGCGGCTCGATGTCCCAGCCGATGTGCCGAAGGTGGTGCTCCACGCGCTCCAGTTCGGCATGGAGGCGCTCCTCCGCGGAACGGTCGCATCCGGCGTTCAGGGCCTCGTGGATCTCGCCGTGGCGCCTGATGAGGGCCCGGTGGTCCGCCAGCGCCCACTCGAGGGCCGTGCGCACCGTGGCCTCGGCCGGGAAGTGGGGATCCTGGGAGAGCCTCGCCACCCGGAGCCCCTGGGTGAGGATCACCTCGCCGGAATCCGGAACGTCCTCGTGGGACAGCAGCTTGAACAGGGTCGACTTGCCCGCCCCGTTGCGTCCGATGAGCCCCACCTTCTCGCCGACCATGAGCCCCAGGGTGAGTTCGTCCAGGATGGGGCTCGCCCCGAAGGCTTTCGTGACGCGGACCAAGCTGAGGGCGATATCGGGCATGCGTTTCCTCTGAACTCTCCAGAATCTCACGAATGCGCGCCCGGGTCCCCTGAGGAATCAGGCCGGCGCCCTCCTCACCGTCCAGATTCGGCCAGCCCCCAGTCCGACAGCGCCTGCAGCAGGGCGTCCAGCTGGCGCTTCTCCGTCGTGTGGAAGCGGCTGACCAGCTTCCAGCCCTGGGGCACCTTCTGGTAGCGGTGCAGCCAGAGGCAGGGGCCTTCCCACGCCGAGTCCGGTCCGCTGCGGGTCCTGACGAGGAAGGCCACGGTGGTCCAGGGGCCGCGGGAGAGCACGCGGCGGCCCAGTTCCTCGATGCCGGCCTCCTCGTCGTATTCCAGCACCAGTTCGTCGATGTCGGGGATGATCATGACGCCTCCGCGGACTCCAATTGTGCCACTGCGGCGCACGGTTTCCCGGCGGCATCTGGCATGCTGGAAGAGCGAGGCGAGCCCGCGCACGGGTTGCGAAAAGGAAAGCCAGTGTCGAACCAGCAAGCCAAGGGTGCCGCCGTCGTGGTCGTCTCGGCCTCGTGCTCCGCGACCCTGGGGATCTTCCTCAAGTTCGCCTACGCGGCCGGCGCGAACATCACCACGATCATCAGCGTCCGCTTCGTGCTGGCGGCGCTGCTCCTGCTCCTGTGGCTGAGGCTCCGGCGGATCCCGGTCCGCCTGCCGCTCCCGCAGGTGCTGGCCCTCTGCGCCATGGGCGCCTTGGGCTACGGCGGGATGTCGCTGCTGTTCGCCATCGGCCTGCGCTTCGCGCCGGCCTCCCTCGCGGGGATGCTGCTCTACACCTATCCCGCGATCGTCACGCTCCTCTCCTTCCTGCTGCGGGAGGAACGCATGGAGCCGATGAAGGCGCTGGCGCTGCTGGTCTGCCTGGGAGGGCTCTACCTGGTGCTCGGCGTCACGTTCGCGGGCATCCAGCCCGCCGGCGCCGCGTGCATCCTCTCGGCGGCCTTCATCTACTCCGTCTACATCGTCCTCGGGAACCGCCTGCTGAAGCACCTCGATCCCCTCGTGGCGGCGGCCTACATCTGCGGCTCCACCGGACTCGCCTTCACGGCCTGGGGACTGGCGACCCGCACGCTCCAGGGCACGCTTCCGCCCCAGGGCTGGGCCGCCATCCTGGGGATCACGCTGCTTCCCACCTTCCTCGGCATCGTCTGCTTCCTCGCCGGGATCCGCCTCGTCGGGGCCAGCCGCGCCTCCATCATCTGCACCCTGGAGCCGTTCATCACCGTGCTGCTCTCCTGCCTGCTCCTGGCCGAGCGCATCTCGCCCACCCAGGTCCTCGGCGGCCTCCTCATCATCTCCGGCGTCCTCGCGCTGCAGCTCCGGACCAGGGCGTAGCGCGCCGGCCCGGTAATCGCCGCATAAGCTTTCCCAATCGCTGCCCGCGGCCGCCGGCAGGTAAGATCAGGACAGAGGAGCGGCCATGCGATCGGACATCGTGAAGAAGGGCGTGGAGCGCGCCGGGCACCGCAGCCTGCTGCGGGCGGCCGGCGTCAGGGAGGAGGACTTCGGCAAGCCCTTCATCGGCATAGCGAATTCGTACACGGACATCGTGCCGGGCCACATGCACCTGAACGCCTTCGCGGCGGCGGTCAAGGAGGCGGTGCGGGAGGCCGGGGGCGTCCCCTTCGAGTTCAACACGATCGCCGTGGACGACGGCATCACCATGGGGCACCTGGGCATGCGCTACTCCCTGCCGAGCCGGGAGCTCATCGCCGACGCCGTGGAGACCATGGCCATGGCCCACTGCTTCGACGCCCTCGTCTGCATCCCCAACTGCGACAAGATCACGCCGGGCATGCTCATGGGCGCGCTGCGCGTGAACGTGCCGACGATCTTCGTGAGCGGCGGACCCATGCTGGCCGGGACCCGGCCGGACGGCGGCGCCAGCGACCTGATCACCGTCTTCGAAGGCGTGGGCAAGGTCCAGAGCGGCGAGATGACCGAGGCCGAACTCGGCGCCCTCGAGGCCGGCGCCTGCCCCACCTGCGGCTCCTGTTCGGGCATGTTCACGGCCAATTCCATGAACTGCCTGCTCGAGGCCATCGGGCTGGCGCTGCCCGGGAACGGCACGATCCCGGCCGTGGACCCGCGCCGGCTGGAACTGGCCAGGGCCTCGGCCAGGCAGGTCCTCGAGCTGCTGGCGCGGGACCTCAAGCCGCGCGACCTCGTGACCCGGGCCTCCCTGGACAATGCCTTCGTCCTGGACATGGCCATGGGCGGCTCCACGAACACGGTGCTGCACGGGCTCGCCATCGCCCACGAGGCGGGCGTGGACTATCCCCTGGAGCGCCTCAACGAGATCTCGGCCGCCACGCCCTGCATCTGCAAGGTCTCGCCCTCCGTGCCCGATGTGCACATCCAGGACGTGGACAGGGCGGGGGGCATCGGCGCGATCCTGAAGGAGATCTCCCGCAAGCCCGGCCTCGTGGACCTGGAGTGCATGACGGTCGCGGGGCGGACTCTCGGGGCGTCGATCGCGGACGCGCAGATCCGGGACGCCCAGGTGATCCGCTCCCTGGAGAGCCCCTACACCGCGGATGGGGGCCTGGCCGTGCTCTTCGGCAACCTGGCGCCCAAGGGCGGGATCGTGAAGAGCGCGGGCGTCGACCCGGGCTGCTTCGTTTTCGAGGGGGAGGCCCTGGTCTTCGACGGCCAGGATGAATGTCTGGCCGCCCTGGCCGCGCGGAAGGTCATGCCCGGCCACGTCGTGGTGATCCGCTACGAGGGACCCAAGGGGGGACCGGGAATGCCCGAGATGCTCTCGCCCACGTCCATGATCAAGGGACAGGGGCTCGGCAGGCAGGTGGCCCTCATCACCGACGGGCGCTTCAGCGGCGGCACCGCCGGCCTCTGCATCGGGCACGTGAGCCCCGAGGCCATGGAGGACGGCCCCATCGCCCTCGTCAGGACCGGGGACCGCATCCGCATCGACATCCCCGCCCGGAGCCTGGAACTGCGGGTGGACGAGGCCGAACTGCAACGCCGGCGCGCCGCCTGGACGAGGCCCCGCCCCAGGATCGTCCGGGGATGGCTCGGCCGCTACGCGAGCCTCGTGACCAGCGCCAACCGGGGCGCGGTGCTCAGCCTTCCCGCCGAGTCCTGACCTCAGGACCTGGCCCGGCCTCGCGGCGCCAGGTGGGACGCGAGCCTCGCCTGGCGCCGCGCGTCCCCGACCCAGGCCCTCGGGATGGGAATCCCCTGCTTGGGCCGGACCATGACGAACAGGTGCCCTGGGGCGGGGACCACCTCCTGGATGTCCGCGAGCCGGAAGGTGTGACTCCCCGCCTCCGAGGTGTTCCTGACCTCCTGGTCGTCGATCGTGATGCGGCGCGGGGCGAAGACGCCCGGAAGCCTGGAGGCGGCCTTGTAGAGCCGGGCCGGGAGGATCACGAAGCGCAGGAGGAGGAGGAAGCCCGCCACCGCGACGAGGCCGGGGACCACGAAGGGCCACGCGGTGCGGAAGGGGCCGATCCAGAGCAAGGGGAGCGCCATGAACATTCCCAGCGCCCAGATCCTGGAGCCGGCCACCCGCCTCGCCAGGAAGGCGGCAAAAACCCTGAGATCCCGCTCGGTATAGGTCCCTTCCAGGGACCACGTTTCCTGATGGAGGGCAGGCCCGGTCTTTTCCATGCCCTTCATCGTGCCTCATCCCTCGCGGCGATGACAAAGAGAGGATTGGAACTTCTCCCTGGGAAGATCAAGATAGTCGCCGATCCTCCCTTGTCCCAGCCGCCAATGGATATGCCGAAAGTCATACCTATTCATCAAGTGATCATGACCATGGTCACAACGTTCATAATGCATCCGGGCGGATTGGGTATATAAGTTGATGTAATACTTGATTTATATTTCACGGATGAGGTGATGTGGCCTGTCTGCGAAAAAAATTTACATGAATGCACTCCCGGCGTTTGTAAAATCATTCGGGTGACATGGTCCTGCGATCTTTCGAAAGGACTGATTCCAGCGGTCTGATGGGCTCGAATCCTCCGGATTCCCGTCCGTAAATGAAACTTTCTCTTCATGTGGAGTCCGCATGCACGACGATCTGGGGAAACTGCGCGAGATGCGTGAAAAGGCGCTTCAGGGCGGCGGCCCTGAACGTGTCGAACAGCAGCACGCGAAGGGGAAGCTGACGGCACGGGAGCGCCTGGCCCTGCTCCTGGACAAGGGCTCGTTCCAGGAGATCGGCGCCCTTGCGACCCACGAAGTGGTGGATTTCGGCCTCGAGGACCAGCGGTTCCCCGGGGACGGCGTCGTCACCGGCTTCGGCCGCATCAACGGCCGCCGCGTCGCGGTCTTCGCCCAGGATTTCACGGTCCTCGGCGGCTCCTTCGGCGTGATCCAGGCCAACAAGATCTGCCGGATCCAGGATCTCGCCCTGGAAAGCGGCATCCCCCTCATCGGCCTCAACGACTCCGGCGGCGCGCGGATCCAGGAAGGGGTCAGCAGCCTGGCCGCCTACGGCGAGGTCTTCATGCGCAACGTCCTGGCCTCGGGGGTCATTCCCCAGATCTCGGTGATCATGGGTCCCTGCGCCGGAGGCGCGGTCTATTCCCCGGCCCTCACGGACTTCGTGATCATGGTCAGGGACACGAGCTTCATGTTCCTGACCGGCCCCGAGGTCATCAAGACCGTCACCGGCCGGGACGTGGGTGTCCAGGAACTCGGCGGCGCCGACATGCACAGCACCAAGAGCGGCGTGGTCCACTGCGTGGCCGCGAACGAGCCGGAAGCCCTGGAGCAGGTGAAGCAGATCCTCGGCTACCTCCCCCAGAACAACCATGACGATCCCCCCCAGGTCGCTCCCTACGACGACACGGAGCGCATGGACGAGGAACTGAACACCCTGGTGCCCGCCGACGACCGCATGTCCTACGACGTGCGCGAGGTCCTGGCGCGGGTCTTCGACCGGGACAGCTTCCTGGAGATCCACCGCGGCTGGGCGACGAACGCCGTGGTGGGCTTCGCCCGCCTGGACGGGTTCTGCGTGGGGGTGGTGGCCAACCAGCCCATGCATCTCGCCGGGGCCCTCGACATCGACGCCAGCGACAAGATCGCCCGCTTCGCGCTGACCTGCGACGCCTACAACATCCCCATCATCACCTTCGTGGACACGCCAGGGTTCCTGCCCGGCGTCGAGCAGGAGTTCGGGGGCATCATCCGGCACGGCGCCAAGATCCTCTACGGCTACAGTGCCGCCACCGTCCCCAAGATCTCGGTGGTCCTGCGCAAGGCCATGGGCGGGGCGTACGTGGCCATGAGCTCCAAGCAGATGCGCTGCGACCTCAACTTCGCCTGGCCCAGCGCGCAGATCGCCGTCATGGGCGCGGAGGGCGCCGTCAAGATCCTGCGCGGACGGGAGATCAAGAAGGCGGAGGATCCCAAGGCCGTGGAGAAGACGTTCATCGAGGACTACCGGGAGAAGTTCTTCAATCCCTACCGCGCCGCCGACGTGGGCCAGATCGACGAGGTCATCGAGCCCCGCGAGACCCGCCCCCGGCTGATCCATGCCCTGGAAGTGCTCCGCACCAAGGTCCAGCTCAACCCGTCGCGCAAGCACGGGCTGCTGCCGTCGTAGGAGGCGGCCATGGAGAACATGGGATTCGGTTTGAACGTGACCTTGATCGGCATGGGGCTCGTCTTCGCCCTTCTGGCGCTCCTCTGGCTGGTGCTGTACCTCATCGGGAACATCGACAGTCTGCCCTTCCTGAAGGGCGGCGAAGAGGAAGAGGCGCCGGACGAGGAACGCTCCGAAGGCGAAGGGACAGGGGAAGCGGACGCCCTTGTGCATCACGAGGGGGAGGTCGATCCCGACCTGCTGGCCGCCATCACGATCGCCGTCGCGGCCCATGTGGCCGTCAAGCGACGCCAGGCCGCACCTTCGATGCGCAAGACCGTGCCAGGAAGCCAAATTTTCGCCAGTCGTTGGGTGGCCGCAGGCCGGACCCGCCAGACGGACAGCTGGACCCACAAAGGATGACATCATGCGCCGCTATACGATCGAAGTGAATGGAAAGACCTACCTGCTCGACGTCCGGGAACTGTCCGCGGACAGTTTCGAAGTGACCTGCGACGATCGCCAGTTCGACGTGATGCTGGTGGACGGCATGGACCTCCCCGAGGCCGGGGCCAGCCCGGCGGCCGGGGGCGCCGCCGGGGAGCGTGCCGTTCCGGTCGCGCGGCCGGCCGCTCCGAAACCTGCGGCCGCTCCGCGGCCCCAGGCCGCGAAGCCCGCCGCCTCCCAGGGCGCCGGGGACGTCGGGAGCCTCACCGCCCCCATGCCGGGCGTGATCCTGTCGGTCGATGTCAAGGTGGGCGCTCGCGTCAAGCGGGGCGACGTCCTCTGCAAGCTGGAAGCCATGAAGATGGTGAACCCGCTCCGCGCCCCGAAGGATACGGTCGTCTCCGAGATCGCCGTCTCCGAAGGACAAACGGTCGCCTACGGCGACGTGCTCGTGCTCTTCGGGGAGTGACCGCATGAACGCAGAACTGGTTTCCAGATTGCTTCAGGGCGTCAACAACGTCTCCTGGCAATCCCTCGTCATGATCGCCATCGCGGGGGTGCTCTTCTACCTCGCCATCGTCAAGGACTACGAGCCCCTGCTGCTCCTTCCCATCGGAGCCGGCTGCCTGCTGGCCAACCTGCCCCTCTCGCCCATGCTGGCCGAGGATGGGCTGCTGAGCGTGCTCTACCACATGGGCGTCACGAACGAGATGTTCCCGCTGCTCATCTTCGTAGGCATCGGCGCCCTGACGGACTTCGGGCCGCTCCTGGAGAATCCCAAGATGGTGCTGGTGGGCGCCGCCGGCCAGTTCGGGATCTTCGGAACCCTGCTGTTCGCCCTCGCCCTCGGCTTCACGAAGAACGAGTCCGCCTCCATCGGCATCATCGGCGCCATCGACGGCCCGACCTCGATCTACGTCTCGGGCAAGCTGGCGCCCCACATGCTCGGCCCCATCACGGTGGCCGCCTACAGCTACATGTCCCTGGTGCCCGTCATCATGCCGCCCATCATGCGGCTCCTGACCACCAAGAAGGAGCGCCTGATCCGCATGCCCTACAGCCAGCGGACCATCTCCCGGACCACGCGCATCCTCTTCCCCATCGTGGTGACCCTCATCGTCGGGACCCTGGTGCCCTTCGCCACGCCCCTCATCGGCATGCTGATGCTCGGCAACTTCATGAAGGAATCCGGGGCCGTGGAACGGCTGACCAAGGCCTCCTCCAACGAGATCACCAACGCGGTGACCCTCTTCCTGGGCCTGGCCATCGGCTCCACCATGGTCGGAACCCAGTTCCTGAAGCCCAGCACGCTCGCCATCCTCATCCTGGGCATCCTGGCCTTCGCGTTCGACACGGCCGCGGGGCTCATCTTCGGGAAGATCCTCAACATGTTCACCGGCGGCAAGTTCAATCCCCTCATCGGGGCCGCGGGCATCAGCGCCTTCCCCATGGCCGCGCGCGTCGTCCAGCGCGTGGCCCAGGAGGACGACTTCGAGAACTTCCTGCTCATGCACGCCATGGGCGCCAACGCTGCCGGGCAGGTGGCGAGCGTCGTGGCCGGCGGCGTGCTGCTGGCCCTGATGGGCGCGGGCTGAGCGCAAGCCGAAGGTGTCCGCGGAACGGGGGGCTTCGGCCCCTCGTTTCCGTTCAGCCCAGGAGATACCGGAGCGTCCCGAAGGTCAGCCCGTCGTTGACGGCCTCCACGAAGGAGATGCGTTCCGGATGGCCCGAGGCCAGGGCGTCCCGGAGCAACATGGACGTGAAGCCCTCGTCCCTCGAGCCCCGGCATGTGGACAGCACGCAGTATTCCGCGCAGAACCCCAGGATCACCACCGCGTCGACCCCCAGGGCGCGCAGGCGGTCGCCGAGTCCCGTCCCTCCGGCGAAGGCGCTGCCCGTTCGCTTCACGATCCGGAGATCGCCCGGCTCGAAGCGCAGCGTTTCGGGAGGCTCGAACCCGTCCGAACCGGGCACGAGGCCTTCCCCTGGATCCTCGTGGACCACGCAGACCACCGGCAGACCCTTCTCGCGGAAAAGAGGCATGGCGGCATTGGCGTACTCGACGGCCCTGCGGAGGGATGCCGTGGTGACGTCATCCTCCGAGAAGAAGGCCTTCTGGATGTCCACGACGAGCAGGGCCGGTTTCATGACGTTCGGAGCCTCCGTTATGCTTCCTCGAGGTGGACCTGGCCCGGGGCCTGCCGGCTGTGGAGCGAGAAGCCCTCCTTCGCCAGGATCTCCCTCATGGCTTCGAGCATACGCGGATTCCCGCAGAGGAAGATGTGCGAGTTGGCGGGCGAGGGCTTGAAGCCCCAGGCCCGCTCCACGACCCCCTGCCTCCAGGCGTCCTGGGCGTAGCCGGTCTGGCCCTTCCAGGGGACCGCCTCCTCGTCAGGGTGGTCGATGACGGGCAGGTAGGTGAAGTTCGGGGCGAAGCGCTGGAGATGGAACAGCTCGGCTCGGTAGCCGAGGTCCCAGGAATTGCGCGCCCCGTGGATCACGAAGACCTTCCTGGGACCACCGGCCTCGACATGGGTCCGGATCATGGACATGTAGGGGGCGAGGCCGGTCCCCGTCGCGATGAAGACGAGGTGCTGGTCCCTCGCGACCTGGTCCAGCGTGAACATGCCGGTGGCCTTGGGCGACAGGAACACCCGGTCCCCGACCTGGAGTGCGAAGAGCCTCGGCGTGAGGGCCCCGCTCCTCGCCAGGGCGATGTAGAACTCGAGGTATTCCCGTTCGCGGGACGAGGAAGCGATGGAATAGGCCCGGCGGATGAAGGTGTCCGGGGAAGAGAAGGGGGCTTCCGGCGTGGCTCCGCCCACCCGGGGCGCGGAAGCGGGAAGGCCCAGCGAGGCATACTGCCCGGCCTTGAAGGCCGGGAGTTGCCAGCCGTCCGGAGCCACCCTCAGGATCATCAGGCCCGGGGCGAAGTCGATGCGTTGCGTCACGATGGCGTTGAGTTCGGACACGGGATGGTCCCTCCCATGCGGATCCTGGAAGCGGGCCACCATGGCCAGGACATGGAGAGGATGACCAGCCCCAGGGACGAAGTTATCCTATAGGTTCATCGAAAAAGCCAGATTGTCACATGATGATCCGGATTCCATGAATTCGAACAACCCTATGGATTTTTATTCATGACCTATCGTGTCCACATTGCCGTTGACAAACTGGTCCCCTTTTTTGATTGCTATTTGATATCCAGGCTTGCATGGCACTGGAGGCGTGCTGGACATTCAGTGACGGCGGGCCCGGTCCAGGACATCGATCCAGGAATCGACCTCGCCCTGCTCCACATCGACAGGACCCGGATCGTGCCGGGATCGGTTCCCGGCAACCCCGCGGGCCGCCCGTTCCTGAACAGCCGGGTGCTGGACATTTCCAAGCATCTCTTCTCGTCTTTGCGGGTCCTGCCGGGCGATCCATGGAAGGGGTCGGTCATCGTGAAGAGCAACCTGAATGCCTTCGGGATCCAGGAACGGGCTGATCAGGAACCAGGATTCTTCGAGCGCAAGCGCCGCAAGCTGGCGCGGCGGCACTGGAGGCTGGCTCGCTGCCTTCCCCCGAGAAACTATCCGGTCCTGCCGTCGATATCCGCCGTCCCCGGGTGGGTCTGGAGGCACCCGGACCTCCTCGTGGAGCGCTTCACGCCTGAGCGGCGCGACGGGCTCTACTGCCTGCATGGATGGGTGTTCTTCGGGAAGCGGGGCTACACCTACCGGATGTATTCGACGGATCCCGTCGTCAAGGCCGGGTCCATCGTGAAGGATGAATTCCTGGGGGATCCGCCCCCGGAACTGGAAGCGTTCCGCGAGGCGAACGGCTGGGACTTCGGGAAGTTCGACTACGTGGAGGTGGACGGCCGCCCCATCCTTCTGGACATCAACAAGACGCCCACCACCACGGGGGGTCCGGACACGCCGCGGATGCGCGATCTCGCCATGGCGCTCGAGGACATCCTGGGAGGCGCCAGATGACGGCGGGGCTGCGTTCCGCTCTGGCCGCCGACCAGCTCTACCCTCCGGGGTCGGCGTTCATGGCCCGCACGAATCTCCACCAGACGCGGATGCTGGGCTTCACGGACCTGCTGCTGGACACGGTCACCACCCTGCTGGCCGGGGCCCTGAACGGCCGCAGCTCCGTGCGCCACGAGGCGGGGGCCGGGCCGGAGGTGTTCGCGGTCTACCGGCGCGCGGGGATGGTGGTCGAGGA
>DAOPZL010000003.1:0-77469 GCA_035353395.1 Holophaga sp. | reverse complement strand
GGGCCGGGCCGGAGGTGTTCGCGGTCTACCGGCGCGCGGGGATGGTGGTCGAGGAAGACACCCGGATCTACCGGACCGCCGGCGAGGCCGAGGCCCTCGCCGACGGACTGATCCGGGAAGGGAAGCGGCTGTTCTGGTCCTATCCCCCTCCGGAACGGCGCTTCCCGGACCAGGCCCATCTCGTGACGCCGACACTCTACCGGTTCCTGAACTCGAAGGCGAACCTGGAAAGGCTGGTGCCGTCCCGGCATCTTCCCCTGCGGAGGATCCTGAGCCACGAGGAGCTCGCGGAGTTCGAGCCTTCCGGTCCAGTCTTCCTCAAGTCGGCCGGAGACGCCGCGACTGGATGGGGCTTCGCCGTCCGTCCATGTCCCGGCAAGCCGGAGTTCGAGGATGCCCGGTGCTGGTTTCATGAACATCGCGAGGGTGTTCCCGCGGTGATCGTCGAGGAGGCCGTCGACCTCGCGGGCTGCTGGTGCGCCGGCATTGCCGTCAACGATACCGGCGCGGTCTGCTTCGGCGGGGCGGAACAGCTCTTCCGCGCGCCGGCCCGTCAGTGCGGAAGCCTGATCGACCCTGACGCCTCCTTTCCCCTGGAGGGGAAGGCCCTGGCGGAGACGGTGGGCATGGCCGCCCAGGCGCTCGGATTCCGGGGCGTCGCGGGGCTGGACATCGGCCTGGGGCGCGACGGCAGGCTGCTCGTCTTCGACCCGAACTTCCGGATCAACGCCTCCACGCACCAGCTGCTGCTCCATGATTCCGCGGCGGCCCGGTCCGGGCTCCGGGTGAGCCGTTCCTTCCAGACCTCTCCCGGCGGGCCGTTCAAGGACCTGGCCGAGCGCCTGGAGGCGCCCATCGGCGACGGCTGGTTCGTCCCCACGCGGCTGTTCAACGGCGAGAAACATCCCCTCGCCGAAGGCCGCCACATTGTCACGGGCTTCGTCCTGGGGAACACACGACAGGATGCGGAAGACGCCGCGCGCAGGCTGGAAGGGCGGCTGAACTGACTCGGCCGATGCCCGGATTCCATGGAATGTCCCGCTTCCCCCGGGGTTTCCCGGGCCCTTACGCGCCCATGGGCACGTGCAGCCCGATCTTCCTCGCGTGCTCCCGGGCGCGCTCGTAGCCGGCGTCCGCGTGCCTGAAGACGCCCATGGCCGGGTCGTTCCAGAGGACCCGCGCCAGGCACCGGTCGGCGCGCTCGCTTCCGTCGGCCACGACGACGACGCCGCTGTGCTGGCTGTAGCCCATGCCCACGCCGCCGCCGTGGTGGATGGAGACCCATGAGGCGCCTCCGCCGACGGCGGCCATGGCGTTGAGGAAGGGCCAGTCGGAGACGGCGTCGGAGCCGTCCTTCATGGCTTCGGTCTCCCGGTTGGGGCTCGCCACGGAGCCGCTGTCCAGGTGGTCGCGGCCGATGACGATGGGCGCCTTCACCTGGCCCTCCCGCACCAGCTGGTTGAACTTCAGGCCCGCCAGGTGGCGCTCTCCCGCGCCGATCCAGCAGATCCTGGCGGGGAGGCCCTGGAAGGCGATCCGCTCCCGGGCCTGCTCCAGCCAGCGGATCATGCTCGCGTTCTGCGGGAACAGTTCCTTCATGGCCTCGTCCGTGGCCCGGATATCCTCCGGGTCGCCCGAGAGGGCCACCCAGCGGAAGGGGCCGGCCCCCTCGCAGAAGCGCGGCCGGATGAAGGCGGGGACGAACCCGGGGAAGCCGAAGGCGCCGGGACAGCCTGCGCGCTGGGCCTGGGCTCGGATGTTGTTGCCGTAGTCGAAGGTGACGCTGCCCCGTTCCTGGAGGGCCAGCATGGCCTCCACGTGGATCCGCATGGAGGCCAGCGCCCGCCCGGCGAAGGCCTCCGGGTCGGCCCGGCGGGCCTCCAGGGATTCCTCGAAGCTCATCCCTGCCGGCACGTAGCCGTTGTATTCGTCGTGGGCCGAAGTCTGGTCCGTGAGGAGGTCGGGCTTCTCGCCCCGCTTCAGCAACTCGGGCAGCACCTCCGCGGCGTTGCCGAGGAGACCGACGGAGACGGCCTTCTTCTCGGCGGCATACCGCTTCACGCGGCGCAGGGCCTCCTCCAGGTCGCTGGTCCACTCGTCCAGGTAGCGGGTCTGGATGCGCTTCTCGATGCGGCTCCGGTCCACCTCCACGCAGAGGCTGGCGCCTCCCGCCAGGGCGATCGCCAGAGGCTGGGCGCCGCCCATGCCGCCGAGGCCCGCGGTGAGGGTCCAGGTCCCGGCCAGCGTGCCTCCGAAATGCTGGCGGGCCGCCTCGGCGAAGGTCTCGTAGGTGCCCTGCACGATGCCCTGGGAGCCGATGTAGATCCAGCTTCCGGCGGTCATCTGGCCGTACATCATCAGGCCCTTGCGGTCCAGTTCCCGGAAGACCTCCCAGGTCGCCCACCGGGGCACCAGGTTGGAATTGGCGATGAGCACGCGGGGCGCGTCGGCATGGGTCTTCACGATACCCACGGGCTTGCCGCTCTGGACCAGCAGGGTCTGGTCGGCCTCCAGGTGCTTCAGTTCCTTGACGATGGCGTTGAAGCAGTCCCAGTTCCGGGCCGCCTTCCCCAGGCCCCCGTAGACGACCAGGTCCTCCGGGCGCTCGGCCACGTCCGGATCGAGGTTGTTCATGAGCATGCGCAGGGCCGCCTCCTGCACCCAGCCCTTGCAGTGGAGGTGAGTCCCCTGGGGAGCCCGGATCACGGGGGCGTCGGAGGTGGTCATGGCTGTCTCCCTCGGATGAGGCCCCCGATTGTGCCACGTCCGAAGAACGATGGAACCCCGGTTTTTCAGGATTCCCCTTGGAAAAATCAACCCTGGCGGAGGTCCCCCTTCACCCACCAGACCTCCCCGGCGGGAACGAATCCCGTCCTGGCGGCCAGGCCGAGCGACTTCTCGTTCGAACCCTCGATGTGGACGAAGGGGACCCGCCCCTCGTCCAGGACCCGTCGGATCATCCAGTTCGTGACGGCCATCCCGAAGCCCATCTTCCGGAACGGTTCCAGGACGTGCAGGAACCCGATGGCACCGTCGTCGTGGGTCAGGGCCCAGGCCGCCAGGGCGCCGCCGGGGCCGTCGATCCCCCCACCGATGCCCCGGCGGATCTGGTCCAGGATGTAGGGGACGTCCGTGAAGGCCTGGTAGTCGGAATGTTCGAAGATGTAGGGGGCATCCTCGTCGACGAGCCGCCGGACCGGGCGCGTGGGCGGCTCCGGGGACCGTCCGGCGGGCCAGGCCAGCTTCATGCAGGCCAGGGTCCACTCGATCCGGAAGCGTTCCTTGAGGGCTTCCAGCAGCCACGCATCGAAACCCACCAGGAAATGGTCCTCGGGGGTCAACTCGTCCAGCAGCCGGGCTCCCTCGGCCCGGCTGGCGGGGAGGAGGTAGACCCAGGCATGGTCGCTCGTCCCCCGCGCCAGGACGGAAGCGCCGAGGATGCGGCAGGACTCGAGTTCGTAGCGCCCGGCGAAGTTCAGCAGGTTCGCGCCGCGCACCGGATCCCTCGAAAGCACTTCCCTGAGCTGTCCGATCATCGCGGCCTCCTCCCAGAGCTTGCCACGAAGATCTGGAATCGTTCATGAATGAAACTTGGTGGGCCGAACCTTCGAATTTAGCTTGACTTAAATTTAAGCGAGACTTAAATATTCCTTGGCTGCGTGCTGCCTTCCGCGCGCAACCGCGATGCCTTCCTGTTGGCCTGCCGTGAAACCCCGGTTCCTGTGAGCGCTGTATGACCGAGCATGTCGGAGAGCGGATTCGGGCCTTGCGTCGGGGGAAGAGCATGACCCTGCAGCAGGTGGCAGCCCAGACCGGCCTGACGGCCGGGTTCCTCTCGCAGATGGAACGCAACCTCTCCGGGGTGACCCTGTCCTCCCTGGTGAGCGTCGCCAAGGCCCTGGGAGTCCCGTTGCGGGAGATCGTGCCCCAGCCCCCCCAGCCTTCCGCCGACACCCACCAGGGGAAGCGCCAGGACTACAGTGTGGAGAGCGTGAGCATGCACTACGAACGGCTGTCGACGTCGTTCCCCGGCAGCTGCCTCCACGCGCTCAAGATCCGGGTGCCGAAGGGCTACACCTCGGGCTTCGAGTCGCACCCCGGAGAAGAGCTGCTGTTCGTGCTGTCCGGAAGCATCGACTACACCGTGGACCACCAGCTCTACCACCTGGAGGCGGGCGACTCCATGCACATCGACTCCCACCGTTCCCACCAGATCGCCAACGGGAGCGGCGCGGCGTCCGAGATCATCTGGGCGAGCACGCTGCCCGTGTTCGACGACGAGAACCTGTCGGCCCCCGAGCCGGCCCTGGGCGACAAGCCCCCCTTCCCGGAAGCGGAATGATTCCCCTTGCCGGATTCCCCGCTGTTCACGACCACCCCGATGCATGGCATCGGAACTGATAAACAGGAGAGGCGCATGAAGAACAAACTTACCCGTCTTGCCGTCCTATCCCTCTTGGTCGCAGGTGCCGGCCTCTCCGCCGCCACTCCCGCCAAGACGCTGGTGGTGGCCCAGTCCATCGCCGACGCGGTCAGCTTCGACCCGGCGGAGGGGTTCGAGCTGACCACGGTCCAGTCCTTCAACAGCATCTACCAGCGGCTCGTGCGGTCCAATCCCGCCAGGCAGACCGAGCTGCAGGGGTCCCTGGCCGCGAGCTGGCAGACGGGTGCCGACGGCAAGAGCATCACCTTCAAGATCAAGCCCGGCGCGTCCTTCGTCGGAGGGAACCCCGTGCGGCCCGAGGACGTCATCTTCTCGATGTCCAGGGCGGTCAAGCTCAAGAAGGGGCCGGCCTTCATCCTGGGCGAGCTGGGCTGGACGCCGGAGAACGTGGACTCCCACCTGAAGAAGGTCGACAACTCCACCGTCACCCTGTCCTGGCCCCTGAAGGTCGGCCCGGGGTTCGCCCTGAACATCTTCACGGCGCCCATCGCGTCCATCGTGGACCAGAAGGAAGCCATGAAGCACGAGGCCGGCGGCGATTTCGGCAACGCCTGGCTGAAGACCCATTCGGCGGGGAGCGGGGCCTTCTTCATCAAGACCTTCAAGCCGAACGAGGCGCTGGTGCTCGAAGCCAACGCCAAGTGCCCCGGCGGCGCGCCGCTGCTCTCCTCCATCATCCTCAAGAACGTCGCCGATCCGGTCACGCGCCGCCTGCTCGTGGAACAGGGGGATGCGGACATCGCCCGCGACCTGGGCTCCGACCAGATCAACGCCCTGAAGGGCAAGCCCGGCCTCAAGCTCCTGGCGGTGCCCTCGGCCGCGCTCTACTTCCTGGCCCTGGACACGGTCAGCAAGACCAACCCCGCCCTGAAGAACCCCGCCCTCTGGGAAGCCGCCCGCTGGATGATCGACTACGACGGCATCGCCAACCGGCTGCTGAAGGGCCAGTTCCAGGTGCACCAGAACTTCCTGCCCGTCGGCTTCCCCGGCGCCGCCAAGGACAACCCCTACAAGTTCGACCCCGCCAAGGCCAAGAGCATCCTGGAGAAGGCCGGCCTGAACAACCTGAAGATCACGCTGGACATCATCAACCAGCCGCCGTTCCTGGACATGGCCCAGTCCATCCAGGCCAGCTTCGCCCAGGCGGGCGTCAAGCTGGAGATCGTGCCGGAGGTGGGCAGCCAGTTCTACTCCCGGATCCGCTCCCACGGGCATGAGGCGGCCATCTGCTTCTGGATCCCCGACTACTTCGACGCGCACTCCAACGCGAGCGCCTTCGCCATGAACCGCGACGACGGCTCCAAGACGATCGCCTGGCGCAACGGATGGGAGATCCCCGAACTCACGGACAAGTCCGAGGCCGCCGTGCAGGAGAAGGACCCGGCCAAGCGAGCGAAGCTCTACGCCGAGATCCAGCGCGTCGTGCAGAAGAACTCCCCGCTGGTCGTCATGTTCCAGGCCACCGACCAGGTCGCCCTCCGGAACAACGTCAAGGGCTACGTGCAGGGCCTCAACGCGGACCAGGTCTACTACGAGCGCGTGAGCAAGTGACCGCCGACGGCCTGCCCGGGGATCTTCCGGACCCTCGGGCGGGCCACCCGGTCATCATGAATCAGGAGCGGTGAATGAAACGATGGATGTTCGCGCGATCGCTGGCGCGCGGCGCGACGAGGGCGCTGCTGACGTTCGCCTTGACGGTGGTGGGCCTGCTGCTGATCACCTTCCTGATCCAGAAGGCCTCGCCCATCGACCCCGTGCTGAGGGTGGTCGGGGATCACGCCTCGCCCGAGGCCTACCACGCCGTCTACGTCGAGATGGGCATGGACAGGCCGCTCTACGTCCAGTTTGGCCGCTACCTCGGCAAGGTCTCCCGGGGCGACCTGGGGGTCTCCACGAGCACGGGGCGGCCCGTCGTCGAGGACCTGGCCCAGTACTTCCCCGCGACGGTCGAGCTCGCCACCGTGGCCATCGTGCTGGGGGTGCTGTTCGGCGTGCCGCTCGGGATGTGGGCCGCCCAGCGGCACAACGGCAAGGTCGACCAGTACGTGCGCGTCCTCTCCCTGGTCGGCTATTCGGTCCCCATCTTCTGGATGGGCCTGATGGGGCTGCTCCTCTTCTACGCCAAGCTGAAGCTGGTGGCCGGTCCGGGACGCATCGACGACATCTGGAAATACACCCTGCAGTCGAGCACCAACTTCATGCTCATCGACACGCTGCGGGACCGGAACTGGGAGGCGATGCGCAACGCCTTGTCCCACCTGATCCTTCCGGCGCTCCTCCTGGCCTACATGTCGATGGCCTACATCGCCCGCATGACGAGGGCCTTCGTGCTGGAGGAGCTCGGAAAGGAATACGTGCTGTTTGCCCGGGTCAAGGGGGCCACGGAGACGCGCCTGCTCTGGCTCCATGTCCTGCCCAACATCGCGGCGCCGCTCGTGACGGTCATCTCGCTCTCCTACGCGACGCTCCTGGAGGGGGCCGTGCTCACCGAGAGCGTGTTCTCCTGGCCGGGAATCGGCCTCTACGTGACCAACGCGCTCTTCACCGCCGACGTGACGGCCGTGCTGGGGGGGACGCTCCTGATCGGCTTCTGTTTCGTGGCGCTCAACGCCGTGAGCGACCAGTTCGGATACTGGCTGGATCCGAGGGTGCGATGACGACTCTGCGTACATGGTTGAACGACGAAGCGCCGGCGTCGGCGTGGCAGGCCCGCTGCGGCAGCTACTACCGCGGCCTCGACCGGGCGCTGCGCAGCCCCATGACCCTGTTCGGCATCGCGGCGGTCCTGCTCATGATCCTGGTGGCGATCGTGGCCCCCTGGCTGGCGGGCATCGACCCCAACGTCCAGGACTTCACCTGCCGGCTGTCGCCGCCCTCCTCGGCCCACTGGCTGGGGACCGACCAGCTCGGGCGGGACCTCTGGAGTCGCCTCATCTACGGCACCCGGCCGACCCTGCTGATCGTGCTGCTGGTGGCCTGGCTGTCGGCGCCCATGGGGCTGGTGGTCGGCATCTGCGCGGGCTACTTCGGCGGCTGGATCAACACGGTCTTCATGCGCGTCACCGACATCTTCATGGCGCTCCCGCGGCTGGTCCTCGCCCTGATGTTCGTGGCCGTGATGGGACCCGGCATCATCAATGCCGTCATCGCCATCACCGTCACCGCCTGGCCGCCCTACGCACGCCTGGCCCGCACCGAGACGCTGGCCATCCGGAACAGCGACTTCCTGCATGCCGCCAGGGTGGCGGGCATCCCCACCTGGCGGATCCTGGTGGGGCAGGTGCTGCCCCTGTGCCTGCCGTCGACCGTCATCCGGGTGACCCTGGACATGGCGGGGGTGATCCTCACCGCGGCCGGGCTGGGCTTCCTCGGCCTCGGCGCCCAGCCGCCCCTGGCCGAGTGGGGCGCGATGGTATCGACCGGCCGTCTCTACATCTTCGACCAGTGGTGGGTCGCGGCCGTCCCGGGCGCGGCGATCCTGTTCGGAAGCCTGGCCTTCAACCTGCTGGGCGACGGCCTGCGCGATGTCCTGGACCCGAAACATGCCTGAACTCATCGTTGAAAATCTCCAAGTGAGCTTCCCCACCTGGCGGGGGGACGTGACGGTCGTCAACCGGGTCGGCTTCGAGATGCGGACGGAGCGGCTGGGCATCGTGGGGGAATCCGGCTCCGGCAAGTCGCTCACCGCCCGGGCGATCCTGGGCCTGATCCGCAAGCCGGGCCGGGTGACCGCGGACCGGATGACCTTCGACGGCACCGACCTGGCCGGCCTGGACGAGAAGCGCTGGCGCTCGATCCGGGGGTGCCGCATCGGCATGATCATGCAGGACCCGAAGTACTCCCTGAATCCCGTGAAGCGCGTCAAGGACCAGATCGCGGAAGTGGCGATGCTCCACGACTGCGTGGACCGGAAGCAGGTGCACCTGCGCGTCCTGGAGATGCTCGCAGAAGTCGGTGTCGAGGATCCCATCCGGGTGGCGAACTGCTACCCCCACCAGCTCTCGGGAGGCCTGGGACAGCGGGTGATGATCGTGGCCATGCTGATCAACTCGCCCGACCTCCTGATTGCCGACGAGCCCACCTCGGCCCTGGACGTCATGGTGCGGGGCCAGGTGCTCCAGATGATGGACCGGGAGATCCAGCGGCGGGGCATGGGGCTGATCCTGATCAGCCACGACCTCAACACCGTGGCCCGCTACTGCGACCGGGTGCTGATCATGTACAAGGGCAGGATCGTCGAGACCTGCCGGGCCGACCGCCTGTTCGAGGCGCAGCACCCCTACACGCGGGGCCTGCTCGCCTGCCTGCCTTCCGCCGCCACCCGGGGCCAGCGACTCTCGGTGCTGGACCGGGCGGCCATCGAAGCGGAGGCGTGCTGACATGGGCGACGCACTCCTGAAGGTGGAAGGACTGGAGGTCTTCTACACGCGCGGACGCCAGCGTTTCCAGGCGGTGCGCGACGTGGCGTTCGAGGTCGGGGCGGGCGAGACCTTCGGGCTGATCGGGGGGTCCGGGTGCGGCAAGTCCACGATCCTGCTGGTCCTCTCCGGCCTGGACGCGCAGTGGCGGGGCGCCGTGACGCTCGGGGACCAGATGCGCCGCGACGGGGAGAAGGCGAAGGCCGCCTATTCCAGCCAGGTCCAGATGGTGTTCCAGGATCCCTACGGTTCGCTGCATCCCCGCCACACCATCGACCGGACGCTGTCCGAGCCCCTGAAGGTGCACGGGGTCCAGGACGTCGAGCAGCGGGTCCTGGAGGTGCTGGAGCAGGTGGGGCTGGACCGGCGCTTCCGCTTCCGCTACCCGCACCAGCTTTCCGGCGGCCAGCGGCAGCGGGTGGCCATCGCGCGGGCCCTGCTCAGGAACCCGAAGCTGGTCCTGCTGGACGAGCCGACTTCGGCCCTGGACGCCTCGGTGCAGGCGGAGATCCTGAACCTGCTCCTGGACCTGAAGCGCGAGCTCGGGACGACCTACCTGCTGGTCAGCCACGACCTGGGCGTCATCAGCCACATGTGCGACCGGGTGGCCGTCATGCAGCAGGGCCAGATCGTCGAGACCCTGTCCGAAGAGAACCTGAAGCAGGCAACCTGTACGCACCCCTATACGGCCGACCTGCTCCGGAACAGCCTCTATGTGTGAAGTTCTGGTGAAGATTCATATTCAATAGTTGAATAATGAATAAATAAGCATTGTTGTTTGACACAGGAAAGGAGTTCTAGATATGGCGAAATTGGAAGCCACGGCAGACTGGCAGGGCGGGATGGAGTACGCGATCCACGCGGGCGACCACGTGATCACGACGGACGCGCCCGAGGTCTACGGCGGCAAGAACCACGGTCCCAAGCCGACCCACATGCTGCTGGCCGGCCTCATGGGCTGCACGGGCATGGATGTCGCATCCCTCCTGAGGAAGATGCGCGTACCCGTCGCGAAGATCTCCCTGGATTCCAGCGCGGACGTCGCGGACACGGACCCCCACGTCTTCAAGTCGATCGAGCTGAACTACCGCTTCGAGGGCGGCGCGGAGCTCGCGGATCACGTCCCGCAGATCCAGAAGGCCATCCACATGTCCAAGGAGAAGCTCTGCTGCGTCTCCATCATGTTCCGGCACTTCTGCCAGATCCACACCCACGCCTACGTGAACGGGACCGAGATCGAGCTCTGAACGCAAGGGGCCGGGGGGCCTCCGGCGGTCAGGGATTCGTGATCGCCAGGCCCCCCAGGATCATGAAGATGGCCTTGCCGTAGGCCGCGTCGTCCCCCTTGGGCGCGTCCGTGTTGTTGAGGATCACGACGATGGTGCGGGTGGCGGGATCCACCTCCGCCCAGGACTTGTAGCCGGGCACTCCCCCGGCATGGCCCGCCAGGCGCACGCCCAGCACCTGGCGGAAGCCGATCCCGAGGCCGTAGCCGAGTTCCTTGCCGTTCTTGAGGTGCAGGGGGGCGAGCATCCTGGCGAGGCTCGCGGGCTTCAGCACCTTGCCGCCGTAGAGCGCCTGGAGCCACCGGACCAGGTCGTCCGCGCTGGACACGAGGCCCCCGGCCGCGAAGGACTGGGTGATGCTCCGGTAGGGGCAGGGCTTGGGTCCTGTGGTGTAGCCGGGCGCCAGGCCCGGGATGAGTTCCGTCTCCGCGCCGTAGTGGATGCCCTGGAGCCCCAGGGGCTCGAAGAACCGCTGGTGGAGGTAGTCGGGGAACGACTGGCCCGAGACCTTCTCGATGAGCATGCCCAGCAGGATGTAGCCGCTGTTGGAGTACTTGAACTTCGTGCCGGGCTCGAAGTCCAGGGGCAGGTGCGCCACATAGGTCTCCAGCAGGGCGCCCGGGGGCAGGTCCTCGCGCATGCGGCTCTTGTAGTCCGGGGCTTCCGTGTGGTTGGGGATGCCGGCCGTGTGGTCCAGCAGCTGCTCGACCGTGACGGCGCGCCAACCCTTGGGCACCTCCTCCAGGTACTGGGAGATGGGCGCCTTGAGATCCACCTTGCCGTCCTCGACCAGCGTCAGCACGGCCGCCGCGGTGACCTGCTTGGTGATGGACCCGATGCGGAAGGCCATTTCCGGCTCGAGGGGGACGTCCAGCTCCACGGAGGCCAGGCCGTACGCCTTCCGGAACACGACCTTCCCGTGCTTCACCACCATCACCACGCCGCCCGGCTGGGAGGGCTGGTAGCGGCGGCTCATCAGGGTGTCGATCCTCGTCGCCACGGGGACCGGGAGTTCGTGGAACGGTTTCTGGGCCGGGAGATTTGCCGTCAGACAGGAAGCAGCCAGGAGAATCGGGAAGAATCGTTGGAGCATGGAACCACAAGAAGAGACGGCGCCTGGAACGGGCATCGATCGTCGCAGCTGGCACGAAGCTTCGGGAAGCGCGATCGCGTGGAACTCCATGATACCGCTTCGGTCCTTCCGTGGAGAGGGGCCGAGGCCGCCGCCCTCGAGCCGGAGGACCTGCCCGAGGCGGGCAGGGTGTCCAGGGCAACTCCGGACGCCAGGCCGAAAAGGCGACGGACGATTGGAATGTCCCCCCTTGGCCTCCTATCCTGGTGCCTGCGCGTGTCGCGCGGAGAGGGATCCATGGACCACCTGGGAATCCGCGGGAGCCCGGCCGCCGGAGGCCACGCCGCGTTCCTGCCGAAGGGGCTCGGGAAGCGCCTTGCGGAACGTGCCGTGGCCTCCACCTGGAGATAGGATCATGCCCAAATCGACGCAGGCTTCCATCCGGTCCTTCCTCGACGCCCGCCGCATCGCCGTGATCGGCGCATCAAGAAATCCGAAGGACTACTCGAGGGTTCTCCTCCGGGCGCTCCGGACCCACGGCTACGAGACGTTCCCGGTCAATCCATCCGCGGAGGCGCTGGACGGCCAGCCCTGTTTCCACAGTGTCAAGGAGATCCGGCCCGCGCCCGAGCGGGCGGTGATCCTGCTGCCCGAGGGCCCGGCCGAACAGGCGGTCGTCGAATGCGCGGAAGCAGGCGTGACCCGCCTCTGGCTCCACGCGCGTCTCGGCGGCGCGGTGGACACTCGGGCCGTCTACCGGGCCGAGGAGCGGGGCCTCGAACTCATCACCGGGCTGTGCCCGTTCATGTTCCTGCCCAGGGCGGGCTTCATCCATCGGCTCCACGGCCGCGTGCTGAAGTGCCTGGGCGCGTATCCGGACTGAGCTTCAGAGGGGCCAGGGTCCGGCGCCTTCCCTCAGCAGCACGGGCTCGTCCCCGGTGAGGTCCACGATGGTGCTGCCCTGCCCGGACGGCTGCCCGCAGTCGATCACGTAGTCCAGGGCGTGTCCCAGGTCCTCCTCGATCTCCCAGGCCGTCTGGAGGGGAGCTTCGCCGGACTTGTTGCAGCTGGTGGTGATGATGGACTCGCCGAGGAGAGTGGTGAGGTCCCGGCAGAAGGTGTGGTCCGGGATGCGCAGGCCGACCGTCTGCTTGTTCTGCAGGTAGCGCGGGACCTCCCGGCTGGCGGGCAGGATGGCCGTGTAGGGGCCCGGGAACATGTGCTTCAGGATCTTGAACTTGGGGGTGTCCAGATGCCGCGTGTAGCTGCAGAGCATCTCCAGGTTGGCGCAGAGGATGCTCATGGGCTTCTTGGGATCGCGGCCCTTCAGCCTCTGGATCTTGTCCACCGCCTTCTTCCGCGAGACGAGGCAGCCCAGCCCGAAGAGCGTGTCCGTCGGATAGGCGATGATCCCGTCCTTCCGCAGGGCGTCCGCGATGCGCTCGAGCTGGCGCTGTTGGGGGTTCTCGGGGTGGAGCGTGAGTATCATACGTCGTCCAGATTACCCCATCGGGTCCGGCCCGGGCGATCCGCCGGACGCCGGAAGGAGCGCCCGGCCAGGGAAGGGAACGGCCCGGGCCGGCGCAATCATGAAAAACGCCCGCTCGAGGCGGGCGTGGATGTCGGGCTCTCGAGGGAGGCTAGCGGCGCAGGCCGAGGCGCTCGATGAGGGACGCGTAGCGCTCCTTGCTCTTGCGCTTCAGGTAGTCCAGAAGGCGGCGGCGCTGGCCGACCATGATCATGAGGCCGCGGCGGCTGTGGTAGTCCTTGGTGTGGATCTTGAAGTGCTCGGTCAGATCGTTGATGCGCTTGGTGAGCAGGGCCACCTGGACCTCGGGCGACCCGGTGTCCGTGGCGTGCTGCTTGAAATCCTCGATGACGATCTGCTTCTGCTCGGTGGTCAGGGCCATGGCAGGCTCCTTTTCGGGGCTTCTCCCGTCACCTGTCCCGCAGTCCCGTCACCGCCGAGAAGGTCGAGTCCGGAGGCGGCCGGACACCGTTCCTGCTGTCATGATTTTGGTGCGGATAAAGGGACTCGAACCCCCACGACCGTAAGATCACTAGTACCTGAAACTAGCGCGTCTACCAATTCCGCCATATCCGCAAGCTCTGGCCGGTTCCCGCGAGACTCCGGCGCCGTGAAAAGAAAGCGTAGCGTGGCTTCGCGCCCGGGGCAAGCATAAATTCCGTTCACCACTCGCGATAGGGGAGGCCGTTCATGCCCTTGCCCGGCGCCAGGCTGTAAACGTCGAACACGTTCCCTCCGCTCCAGCTCGTGCTGTCGGGATCGTCCGTGATGGACCGGAAGCCCCACTGGGCGCGGCCCAGGAATGGATCCACCGGGATCCGGCGCAGGAACCGCGTCTTCAAGGTCTTCCCCGTCATGGGCACGCCTTCCACGAGCACCTCCAGGCTCTCCGGGTAGCCGTTGTTCTCGGGGGCGGGCATCTGGATCTTCTGCTGGTCCGCCATGGTCTTGTAGGCGTCGATCGCCAGCCGCATCTCCCTGAGGGAGCGCCTGAGCGCCAGCTCCTTCTCCCGCCGGACTCCGTTCCTGGCCATGGGCACCACGGCGCTGGCCAGGATGAGCAGCACCGTCACCGTGACGATCATCTCCAGGAGCGTGAAGCCGCGGCGGCCGCGCAAGCTATTCCACCGTCACCAGGGCGTTGACCACCCGGGCGGGAATGGGATTGTCCTTGACGAGGTAGCTTCCCCCCTGGATCAGCACCGGGGCGTTGCCGGGGGCGACGCCCTCCAGGCCCAGCGTGGCCAGCGTCCCGCTGTCCGTGGTCGCGGAGCCGCGGCGGAACCGGAGCTTCACGCTCCCGTTCGCGCCCGCCGTCTGCTCGAGCGCGCCCTTCTCGCGGGTGAGGAAGTCGCCGGCGTCGGCCGAGACGAGCTTGAGCTTGGGGTCGATGCGCAATTCCACGGTCCCCGAATCGAGCCCCTTGCCGCCGCTGACCATGAGGGTGACCTGGGTCCGCCCCCCCTTGGCCACGGTCGTGGCCAAGGGAGTCATGAAGAGCACCAGGTCCTGCGACTCCGGCTCCGCGGGAAGCGTGGGCTGGCCTTCCTCCTGGGCGCTTTCGTCCGCCTGCCCGGAAACGGGGGCGGCCGGTTCCGGCTCGGCCGGGGGCAGTCCTGCGGCCGACGTCTCCTCGGGGGCCGCAGGCAGGGGCTTGGCGGCGGCCGCGGGCCCCTTGGGGACGAAGGGCCCGGATCGGGAGGTGGCGAGCTCGGGATCGAGGGCCTCGAAGTCCTTCTCGTCCAGGTCGGGCCGGCGCACCAGCACGGCGCGGACGGTGAGGATCACGTCGGTCTTGGAGCGCTTGCGGTAGTTGCTGCCCAGGAGCTTGCCGAGGACGGGGATGTCGCTGAGCCCCCAGAGGCCCTGCAGGGATTTCTGCTCCTCCTCCTTCAGCAGGCCCCCGAACACCGCCGTCTCCCCGTTCCGGAGGCGGGCCTGGGTCTTGATCTCGCGCTTGCCCATGTCCGGCCGGCCGGCCGTGGAGCTCGAGATCAAGGTGGTGACGGAGGTCTCGATCTTGAGGGTGATGTCGTCGTTGAAGTGGACCCGGGGCTCCACCTTGATCTTCACGCCCACGTCCTCGTAGCTGTAGGAGGTCTGCGCGTAGGTCGAGCTGCTGGTGGTGCTGGTGCTTGACCCCAGGCCGCTGATGTAGGACTGGGTGGTGGAGATCTTCTCGCCGATGCTGACCTCGCCCGTCTCGCCGGAGATCACGCGGACGTTGGGGCTGGCCACCAGTTTCGCGTCCCCGTTCTGCTTCAGCGCGTCCAGCGCCAGGCTCGGAAAGAGGTAGCGGAGGTCCGACGAGTTGATGTGGATGCCGCCCTTGGTCACGTTCGCGGCGCCCGAATTGTCGAGGGTGACGCCCATCCGGTAGGTGCCGCTGGTGTCGGCGGCGGTGATGACCGGCATCAGGCCGACCTGCTCCAGGCTGGTCTCGCCGACCTCCAGCAGCTCGAGGTAGATCATGACCTCGGCCTTCGCCTTGTCGAGCTGGTCCACGATGCGCTTGGCGGTGGTGAGGTCCGTGGGCTTGGCCTTGATGGTGACGGCGTTGAGGCGCTTGTCCACGAAGACCCTCACCTGGGGCATCAGGGTCTGGAAGATGGCGCGGACGTCGTCCCCGTTGGCGTTGGACAGGTAGAAGGTCTTGATGAGCTGGTTCTCGAACTGGTCCCGGTTCTGGGGCGTCGACTTGAACACCATGATCGTGTTGGCGTCGATCACCTTGTAGAACAGGTCGCTCTGGATCATCAGGGTGTCGAGGATGCGCTGGAAGCTCAGCCCCCGGAGATCGGCGGCGACGTTCGCGTCCTGGAAGGAGGCGTGGAAGAGGATGCTCACGCCCGAGTTGCGGCTGAGGGCCCCCAGGATGTCCTTGAGGCTGGTCCTGCGGGTGAAGTTCAGGTCCATGCCCTCCAGCGAGCGCGGATTGAGCAGGATCGCGGTCTTTGCCTCCCCCTTGCTCCGCATCGTCTCGAGGTCGTCCGGCTGCGCCTGGTCCTTCATCCGCTTCATCTCGAACCGCGCGATCCATTCCTGCGCCAGGGCGTTGGTGGGATCCAGGCGGAAGGCCTCGCGGACCTCCTTCTCCACCGTGGCCTCGTCCCCCTTGCGTTCGGCTTCCCGGGCCTTCGCGAGGTGCTCCTCCGCGGCACGGGTGGCCGCCCTCCGGTAGCCGATGCGCGCCTTCACGTTCTCGGGATCCTTCCGCAGGATCTCCCGGTAGGCCTGGAGGGACTCTTCGAAGCGTCCGGCATTGAAGGCGGAAGTGGCCTTCTGGAGGGCGCACCCGAAGGAGAGCGCCACCGCGAGGGCGACGGCCGACAGGCGGAAGACGATGGGCTTGGTCTTCATGTTCATCTCGGGTCAGAATCCATTCTTCGTGCTGGGGGAGGGGGGCGCCTGGAGATCCCTGGCTTCGCTGCGGTAGCGGATGTCCGGGAACCGGAGGTTCTGGAACTCCGCCCATCCCTCGCTGATGGCGACCAGCCGCCAGTTGGGGGCGGCGAGTTCCCCCACGCGCAGGGAGAGGATGTCCTCGCCCTTCGAGAAGGAGGCGATGCGCCCGGTCGAGGGCCGGCCCATGTAGCCGAGGTAGTGCAGGGTCTGGGGCCGGCTGTTGATCGCTTCCTGCCGCGCCTGGGCCAGTCTGGCCGCCTCCGCCTCTTCCGGCGTCGGCGGGGGGGGAGGCGGCAGGGGCTTGGGGGGCCTGGACGGGGGAGGCGGAGGGGGAGGGCTGTCGAACAGGAACAGGTCCCGGTACATCCGGCTCTCGGTGGGCAGCTCGCCCGCCTGGTCCAGCCTGGCGAGATCGCCCAGCTTGTGCAGGGACGCCAGCTGGTGTGGATCCAGGGGCGCCTGGACCGGGCCCGCCGCCGGAGGACGCGGTCGCTTCGCCTGCGGCGCGGGCCACAGGAGGTAGCCCAGCACCGCCACGAACCCCGCCAGGGCCGCCTGGGTCCTGCGGCTCGACCGCAGCTCGAGGAGCCACGCCTTCGGATCGATGCGCCCCTGGATCCTGGAAGGCCCGTTCATGAACCCTCCTCTCTCGCGGCGCGGCGGAAGGCCCGCAGCGTCACGCTCAGGCGGGCGCCTTCCGGGCTCTCCTCGAGCCTGGCGGCCGAGACGGCGAAGGGCAGGGGATGCTCGCGCGTGTCCTCGAGCCCGAGCATGAAGGGCTTCAGGTTCTGGTAGATCCCCGAAGCCGTGAACTCGACGTCCAGGATCTCCAGGTCCGTGCCCTTGGCGCCTTCCCGCGTCGGTGCGCCGAATTTCACGGAATTCAGGCGGACGTCGTGCTTCCGGGAGAGGTCGTAGAGGCGGCGGCTCAGCTCCCACTGGAGCCTCCCCGCAGTCTGGTCCGGCATGGAGCCGAGCAGGGCGGCCAGGCGCTTCCGGCCTTCCGTGAACCTGCGGTCCTCCGCCTCCAGGGCGGCCAGCCGCTCCTTCTGGACGGCCAGGGCCTGCCTCGCCTGTTCGGAAGCCCTCTGCCGCTGGATCTGTTGCCGGGATGCGTCGGGAAGGACGAACACCAGGACCAGGCCCGCGGCCAGCAGCAGGAGGCCGCCGGCGAGCAGCCGGAGCTTGCTGGCATGGAGAGGACTGTTCATGGGCGGCTCTTCCGGGGAATTCCGGCGGGAGGGGTCGGCCCCTGCGGCGGAAGGGGACGGTAGGGGACCGGCACGGCCGAGACGGGCAGCGTGTATTCGAACTCCACGCCCCCTCCCTGGCGGTCCGATTCCCGCTCGAAGAGCACCTGCGAGAAGAAACCGTGCTTCTGCAGGGCGGCGACGAAGGATTCCTCCGCGGCCCGGCTCTTCGCTTCGCCGCGGATCTTCAGTTCCGTCGCCTGGGCGGCGTCCCGCGTCCGCTGGATGCTCTTGAGGCGCACGTCCTGGACCATGGCGCGCTCCAGTTCCGCCGTCAGCCTGGACCACGGGAAGCTCCGCTCGCCCAGGATCCGCTCCGCGAGGCGCCAGACGGGCAGTTCCTTCTCGACGTCCACGCGCCGCAGGCGGTCCTGGATCTCCGTCTGCGCCTGGACCAGGCTCCTGGCTTCCTCCGTGCTCAGCACCACGTCCTCCCCGGCCTGGACCGCGTCCCGGTAGGCCAGCCAGGAGATGACGCCCGCCGCGGCCAGGGCGAGGACTCCGGAGGCAAGGCAGGTCCATCCCAGCACGAGGTGGTGCCGTCGCCAGAGGGTCGGTGCGGGCGCGAGGTTCACCTTGAGGATGGGGACCGCCATGCTACAACGCCTCCTGGGCGGGGATCTCGAAGGGCAGGATCCTGGTCGCCAGGGGGCCCTCCGGCCAGTCGCGCGCGCCCCACACGAACAGTTCCTTCGGGGCGCGGTCCTCGCGCTGGAGGAAGGCGATCGTCGGGGCGACCCGTTCCTCCATCCAGGTCCCGGGCGCGGCGGGATCCCCCCACTGGCGCAGCAGGGTGAGGGTCCGCCCCCAGGCCGCCAGGGTCCCCGTGCAGTTCCCGTCCCGATCCGGCGCCAGGGACAGCAGCAGGCCCGGAGCCTGGAGGGACGGGGCCAGCCTGTTGTAGATCCAGAGCCAGCGGGGCAGCAGCGAATGGATGGGGCGGCCCAGGCGCAAGGCGAGCTGGAGCCAGGATTCCCGCAGGAGTTCGGGCATGCCCACCAGGAGCCAGGAGGCCTCCTCCACCTCCAGGGCCTGGACGGACTGGGGGGCGTCCAGCGCCAGGTGGTGGGCGTAGCGCCAGCGGAAGAATGCATCCTTGGCCTCGGTCCCGGCGGGCAGCTCCACGAAGTCCTTCAGCAGCAGGGCCGGCGCCGAGAGGTCGTCCACGATCCACTTCGTGGGTCCCTTGGGCAGGTCCGAGAGGACCTGGGCCAGCAGGTCCTCGGAAGGAAGGCCTTCGGCAGGCTTTGTCCGCCCCCCGGCATGGACGCGATGGGGCTCCAGACATACCATGGAGGCTTGGCCGGGCCTCCACCGGAGGGGGTTCAACGGGCTCCCTTCCAGACCGGCGGGCGGGCCCGGGAATGCTCGGTTCGGCCTGCGATCAATCCGAGCCGAAGTCTATCCAAGGTATAGTGCACCCAATGCTCCGATCGAGGAAAACACCAGTCTAGCGTCCCACAGCCGAGTTCCAAAATAGCGAGAAATCAACGGAACGGATGGCCGTCCACCGCGGGCGGACGTTTCCGCCTCAACCCGGAGAACCTTGTTTGCGCCTGATTTCCCTCGAGCTCCACGGTTTCAAGTCCTTCGCGGACGCCCAGAAGCTGGGCTTCCCCGGAGGCATGACGGCCGTGGTGGGACCCAACGGCTGCGGCAAGTCCAACATCTCCGACGCCCTCGCCTGGGTGCTGGGAGAACAGCGGGCCACCCTGCTGCGGGGCTCGGAGATGGCCGACGTCATCTTCGCGGGCACCAGCGACCGCAAGCCGATGGGGATGGCGGAAGTCCGACTGGTCCTGGAGATGCCGGACCCGGCGCTGCCGGGGGCCACCCGGGAGGTGACGGTCGCCCGGAGGCTCTACCGCGAGACCGGGAGCGAATACCGGATCAACGGGCGGGAATGCAGGCTGAAGGACGTCCAGGACCTGCTCCTGGACACGGGCATGGGGACCCGGGCCTACTCGTTCATCCAGCAGGGACAGATCGACCTGATCCTCTCCTCGAAGCCCAGGGACCGGCGCCAGCTCCTGGAGGAGGCCGCCGGGATCACCCGCTACAAGCTGCGGCGCGCCGAGGCGGAGCGGCGGCTGGAGGAGACGCGGACGAACCTGCAGCGCCTGGACGACATCCTCTTCGAACTGGGCAAGCAGCAGGAATCCCTCAAGCGCCAGGCCGCGAAGGCCCGCCGCGCCCTCGACCTGGACCAGGCCATCAAGGCCACCCAGCGGATCCTGCTGGCGGGGAAGACTGGGGAGCTGGAACGCGCGAAGGAGGAGATCCTCGAGCAGTTGGACGCCCTGGAGCGCCAGATCGCATCCCTCACCGCCCAGGTGTCGGAGAAGGCCAGCGAGGTGGAGAACCAGCGCGGGGCCCTGGACGAGCTGGTCCAGGCCCAGGAGCGGCGTTCCCGCGCGGTCCTCGGACTGGACCAGCGCCTGGGCCTCGTCGAGCAGGACCGAGGCTTCCAGCTCGAGCGCATCCAGGAATCCGAGGCCGCGCAGGGGGAGCTGCAGAGGCGCCTGGAGGAGCTCCGGGCCCGTTCCGGGGACTCGGAGGAGGAGCTCCGCAGGCTGCAGGAGGGCCTGGCCCTGGCCCAGTCGGCCCTTGAAGCCCGGGAGACCCTGGTGTCCGAGGGCGAGGAGGCCGTGGCCCTGGCGGCCGGGACCCTGCACCGGGTGGAGGCCGGGCTCAAGGACCTGCGCGCCCAGCGGGCCGAGGCGGAGAAGGCGGCGATGGCCCACCAGCGCAGGCGGCAGGCCGTGCACCAGCAGATCGCCCAGCTGGAGGGCCGGCTGGACGCCCTCAACCACGAGGAGGCCCTCCGGGCGCCGCGCCTAGAAGGCCTGCAGGGCGAGGAACAAAGGCTTTCCCGGGAGCTTTCGGCCTCCGAGGAGCGGCTGGAGCAGGTGGAGGAGGCCGTCCAGGTGCAGTCCAGGCTCCGCGCCGAGGCGGCGGAGGCCCACCGGGCCGGCACCGCGGCCCTGCGGGAGGCCGAGGGCGCCCTGGAGGTGGAGGAGCGCCGGATGCGCCAGATCTCGGACCTCCTGAGGCAGGCCAGCGGCTCGGAGGAGCTGCGGAAGGCCCTCCTCTGGCTCAAGGAGCGCGGGGAGGCCCCGGGGGCCCTGGGCGATGCCCTGGACGTGGACGAGGACGTCCTGGCCGACCTCGAACGCCTGCTGGGTTCCTGGATCGAGACCGTGGCCTTGGGACCGGCAGGGCGGGAGGTCCTCCACCAGGTGCCCGGACAATTGTGGGTATTCCTCGGAGGGGCTCCCGAGCGCCCGGAGACGCCGGACGGATGCGAGCCCCTGGCCTCCCGCATCCGCTGGCTGCCGGGACGGGAACGCGTGCTGGAGCCCCTGCTGCTCCGCGCCTTTCGTTGTCCCGACGCGGATCTCCCGCGGCTGGCGACCCTTCATCCAGGCTTCGCCTTCGTCTCGCCGCGGCTGATCAAGCTGCCTTTCGGCCCCGTCCAGACCGGCATCGCGGCCCCGGCGGCCTCGCCCCTCAAGCTGCGCGCGGAACTGGACGCGGCCCGGAAGGCGCGGGAGGCGTGCCTGGACCGCCTCGAGGCCCTGGAAGCCGAGCTGAAGCGCCGGAAGGACCGGATGCAGGAGACCGGCGAGCGGTCCAGGGAGATGGAGGAGGACCGTCTGGTGGCGAGGCGCGCCTTCGAGGACCTGAAGGGACGACTGGCTTCGGTCCGGGGACAGCTGGGCGAGATCCGGGAGGCCCAGGAGCGGGCCGACGCCCAGTGGGAGCAGCTCGAAGGCGAGATCGCGGCGCAGCGGACCGCGCTGCGCGATCTGGAGGCCCAGCCCGTCCAGCAGGAGGAGACTGGGCTGACCGAGGCCATCCACGCCGCGGAAGGCCGCCAGCAGCTCGCGCAGCAGGACCTCGAGCAGCGCCGGGAAGTGCTCGTCGAGGCCAGCCGGATGCGCAGTTCCGCCTGGGCCGAGCGGGACAGCCTCCAGAAGCAGCTGCAGCAGCTTCAGCGCGGAGCCTTCGACCTCGAGGCCGAGAAGGGGAGGACGGAGGCGGACCTCCTGCAGGCCGGGGAACGGGCCGGCCAGGCCCGGACCCGCCTCCGGGAACTGGAGGACGAGACCCAGCAGAAGCTCCAGGAGCGCCGGGCCCTCACGGACCAGCAGGCCGAAGCCCTTCCGGTCGTCGAGCGCGCCCAGGAGGCCCTGCGGGTCCAGGAGCGCATGGCCAGGGAACTCCAGCAGGCCCTGGAGAACGCGCGGCAGCTTCATCACGAGGCCCTGGTCCAGGGCGCCCAGGTCCAGGGCAGCATGGAGACCCTGGCCAAGGAGGTGGAACTGGCCCTCTCCCTGACCGTCCCGGACTTCCTGGCCTCGATCACGGACGAGGAGCGGGAGGCCTGGGGCCTGGGAGAGCTGGTGCACCAGACGAAGTACACGGAGCTGCAGTCCAAGCGCATGGACCTGGGCAGCGTGAACCCGCTGGCCATCCAGGAGCTCCAGGAGGCCGAGGGGCGGATCTCCTTCATGAACGCGCAGCGGGGAGACGTCCAGGAGGCCATCGGGAACCTGGAGTCCACCATCAAGGAAATCAACGCCACCAGCGAGGAGCGTTTCCGGGAAGCCTTCGAGTTCATCAACACCCGGTTCCAGGAGGTGTTCAAGGAGGCCTTCGGAGGCGGGAGCGCCCACCTGAGTCTGCAGGATCCGAAGGACCTGCTGGAATGCGGCATCGAGATCACGGCCCAGCCTCCCGGGAAGTCCGCCAAGGCCCTGACGCTCCTGTCCGGCGGGGAGAAGGCGCTCACGGCCATCTCCCTCCTCTTCGCCATCTTCCACTTCAAGCCCTCGCCCTTCTGCGTGCTGGACGAGGTGGACGCCCCCCTGGACGAGGCCAATGTCGGCCGCTTCGCCGGCATGGTCCGTCGCATGAAGCACGACACCCAGTTCATCGTCATTTCCCACCAGAAGCCCACCATGGTGGCCGCGGACACCCTCTACGGCGTCACCATGGAAGAAAAGGGCGTCTCCCGGCTCGTCAGTGTCCAGTTGCGGGAAGCCGAGCAGCTGGTCTAGCAGGTTTTTTCCTGATCCACCCCCTGACCGGATTCGGGAGGGGCTGTCAATGCGAAAGAAATCGAATTTGTGGAAAACCTCATCGCAGCGGAAGCGAGTCCATCGGGCGAATTGAGTAATGCAAATTCATTGATATCAATGATTATATTGACGCTTCCGGGATGTGGCACTTCGCAGAAGTCAAGAAAATGGTGGGAGTTAGGGGGGCGCCGGAGGGGAATTCCGCAAGGTTTTCCACAGGTCAGGCGGAATCCGGAGCTGTCGAATCCTAAAAAAAGTATTCATGAGCCTTGCGGCCACGGTTGATTCTCATTCCCAGTTTCGCGGATCGTCCCCCGGATTCCTCCCAAATTTCGGCTTGACGAGCCGGAACGATCGCGAAGCGGGCGGGGGCCCGGATTCCTGATTCCCGGCCGATCCCGATCGGCTCCGCCTGGTTTACGCTGGTTCCATGGCCAAGACGAGTTCCATGTTCGAATGCACCGCCTGCGGGACCCGCTATCCGAAACCCATGGGGAAGTGCGGGACGTGCGGGGCCTTCGGGACCATCGAGGAGGTCCGGGACCGGGACCTCAAGCGCACGGGGAGCGCCTACGCCCTGAGCCAGTACCAGGAGCCCGTGCCCCTGGACGACGTGGAAGTCCGCGACACGGAGCGGGCCGCGACGGGGCTGGTGGAGCTGGACCGCGTGCTCGGCGGCGGTGTGGTTCCGGGCATGGTCGTGCTGCTCGGGGGCGAGCCGGGCATCGGCAAGTCGACGCTGGTGCTGCAGTGGGCGGCCGCGTGCGGAGGCTCCGTGCTCTATGCCTCGGGGGAGGAGAGCGAGCGGCAGATCAAGCTCCGCGCCCAGCGCCTGGGCGCGGAGAACCCGGGGATCCATCTTTTCGCCGAGACCGACGTCAGGCGGATCCTGGAGACCGCGGACCGGATGAAGCCCACGCTGCTGCTGGTGGACTCCATCCAGACCCTCTTCGATCCGGAATTCGAGTCGAGCGCCGGTTCCGTGAGCCAGGTCCGGGGCTGCGCGGCCCTGCTGTCCCGCTGGGCCAAGCAGACCGGGACTCCCCTGGTGCTGGTCGGCCACGTCACCAAGGACGGGACCCTCGCCGGGCCCAAGGTCCTGGAACATCTCGTGGACACGGTGCTGGCCTTCGAGGGGGACCGCCACCACCACCACCGCCTGCTCAGGGCCCTGAAGAACCGCTTCGGGGCGGCCTTCGAGCTGGGGGTCTTCGCCATGACCGAGCGGGGGCTCGTGCCCGCCGAAGGCAACCCCTTCTTCCTGGAATCGGAGGCCAGGCCCGGCTGCGCCGCGACGGTCGTGCTCTCGGGCACCCGCCCCATGGTGGTGGAGATCCAGGCCCTGGTCGCCTCCGCGGGCCTGGGCATCCCGCGCCGGACGGCGCTGGGCATCGACGGCCAGCGGCTCTCCATGCTCTGCGCCGTGACCGAGCGCCGGGGAGGCGTGCAGCTCCACGACCGGGACGTCTACCTGAACGTCGCGGGCGGCCTCGAAGTCGAGGATCCCGCGGCGGACCTCGCCGTCGTCGCGGCCCTGACCAGCAGCGCCACCGGGCGGGTCCTGGCCGGGAAGTGCCTCTTCCTGGGGGAAGTGGGTCTCACGGGCGAAGTGCGTCCCGTCGCCCAGCTCCCTCTGCGGCTCCAGGAGGGCTCGCGCCTGGGCTTCGACCGGGCGGCCGTGCCGCGGATGGGCCTGGACCCGGGGTTCGGCTCCTCCCTGGAACTCTTCCCCGAAAGGGGCCTGGAGCGCCTCCGGAGCAAATCCTGGCTGCTGGCGAGGACGGAGGAAGGTCCCGGCGGCGAGGCCGGATGAGAACCCGCCCGATTCCCGGACCGGTCGAGTCCGGGCCAGAATGGAATGTTTCTTCGAGGTGACGCCGTGCGGTCCATGACAGCCTTCGCCGAAGTGATCCAGCCCCTGGAGCAGGGCCAGCTCCGTCTGGCGCTCCGCAGCGTGAACCACAAGTCCCTGGAGCTGTCGGTGCGCATCCACCCGGCCCTCTACCCGCTGGAGAACGCCATCCGCGCCTGGGTCCGGGAAGCCGCCCAGAGGGGGAAGCTGGACCTCGTCGTCGAGGTCCAGGACGAGCCGGGCCTGGAGCCCAAGCTCAACCGGAACCTCCTGCGGAGCGTCGCCAAGACCTGGCAGGAGGACGCGGAGTGGCTGGAACTCCCGCCGCTCTCCCCGGATGCCTTCTTCCGCCTGCCCGGGGCCTGGATGCCGCCCGCGTCGGACCTGGCCGAACGGATGGAGGAGGTCGTCCAGGGGGGGGTGAAGGAACTCCTGAAGGCTTGGAATGAAGGCCGGAAGAAGGAGGGCGAGCGGCTGAAGCCGTTCTTCCGGTCCGCCCTGGCGCGCCTCCAGGATCTTCGGACGATCCTCCAGGAGGAGGCGGAAGGGCAGGCCGCGGAGCTTCCCGCGCAGTACCGCCAGCGCCTGGAGCAGATCCTGAAGGATGCCCAGCTCTCCGGCCAGCTCCCCGCCGAGCGGGTGGTGGCCGAGGCCGGCGTCCTGGCGGAGCGGCAGGACGTGCGCGAGGAACTGGTGCGGTTGTCCGCCCACCTCGACGATTTCGGGGAGCGCCTCGACAAGGACACCCTGGCCGGCAAGGCCCTGGATGTCTGGTGCCAGGAAGTACTCAGGGAATTGAATACTTGCGGGTCGAAGTGCAAACGGATTGCCATGACCCGGGCAGTCATGGAAGCCAAGGGCGTGCTGGACCAGATCCGGGAGCAGGGCGCGAACCTGGAATGAGACCGGGGGCACATGTCGACCTCGCGGGAAGATGGGAACCGCGAAATTCGCGAAAGGACGCGGAATGAAGCGGGATGCGCGTTCGCGTCATGCGCGGTTCCAAGCGCACCTCGTCTTCAGGAGGTGCGGCGGCCCAGGAGGTCGGCCAGGGCCGGCTCGATCCGCCCGAACGTGAAGGTGAACCCCAGCGCGAGGGCCTTCGCCGGGACGACATAGGCCCCCTGCAGGATCATGGCGTCGGCCAGCTCGCCCAGGAGCCTCCGCAGGGCGAACTGGGTGAGCGCCGCGGACACGGGCCACAGGGGGCGGTGGAGCAGCCGGGCCAGGGCCCGCGCGAGGTCCCCCTGGGAGACCGGTTCCGGGGAGGTGGCGTTGAAGGCTCCGGAATAGGCGGGGTTCGCGGCCGCCTCCAGGAACAAGCGGACCAGGTCCTCGATGTGGATCCAGCTGATTCCCTGCCGGCCGTCCCCCAGCGCGCAGCCCAGGAAGGACCGGACGGGCGCGGCGAGCCTGGGCAGCGCGCCGCCCTCCCCGGCCAGCACCACCCCGAGCCGCAGCCTCGCGACCCGGACCCCCATGGCCGCGATGGCTTCCGTCTCCTGTTCCCAGGCCTGGCACACCTCGGCCAGGAAGTCCTCGCCGGGCGGGGCTTCCTCGTCCAGACGGGCGCTTCCGGAGGGACCGTAGAACCCCACGGCGCTGGCGTTCACCAGCACGGCCGGCTTCAGGCCGGCCCAGCGGAGGGCCTCGGCGATGCGCCGGGTGCCTTCGACCCGGCTCCGGAGGATGGCCTCCTTCCGTCCGGGGGACCAGCGCTGGTCCGCGATGCCCTCGCCCGCCAGGTTGAAGACGGCGTCCGCGCCTTCCAGGAGGGCCGGCAGCGCCTTCCAGGGATGGGCCTCCGCTCCCTTGGGCAGCCGCGCCCGTTCCGGATTCCGGCTCACCACGGCCACCATGGCGCCCTGTCCCGCGAGGGCCGCCACCAGGCGCCGTCCCACGAGCCCCGTTCCGCCGGTCACCACGGCCTTCCTGAGTGCCCGTCGCTCCATGCGCCTCCTCGCCGGGATTCCGGCAGCATCCAGAGCATGATTCGGAGCACCTCCCCAGGATCCTTAGTACGGGATTCCGCCAGGTCTCACCCCACCTCCAGCATCGCCAGGCCGTCCTGTCGGACGCTCCGCCCGGCCGCGGGTACCACGTCGCCCACGCGGTAGGGGCGCCCCCGGCGCCTGAAGGAGCCGGGGAAGGCTACGGCCTCGCACAGGGCCGTCTCGTCCTCGAAGGTGATGAACTGCATGGGCTCGTCCCGCTCGGTGAGGACCGTCTTCTCGGCCACCACCAGGGCCCAGAACCGCAGGAAACGGCCGGATTTCTCCGCGTCCGCCGCGCGGTGGGAGGCTCCGCCGTGCCGGACCCGGGCCAGCACGGCCGGGTGGATCTCCAGGGCCAGGCCCAGGGTCTCCATCTCCAGGTCCGCGCGGTCGAAGGGGTCCGTGGGCCTGGGCCGCACGCCCCGGGGAACGCCTCCCAGGCGCGTCCAGAGCAGGCGGGTCCGGTCGCCGTCGGGGGCCCAGCGGTCGAAGGCTCCGCCGCTCGCCAGGGCTTCCACGGTGGGGATGGAGAGGGGCGCGCGCCGCAGCAGCTCGTCCAGGTCCGCGTAGGGCCCGTTCCGCTCCCGCTCCTCCAGGAGGGCGCGGACTTCGTCCTCCCGGGCGCCCTTCACCTGCATGAGGCCCACCCGGAGTCCCTGCTCGCCCTCGGCGGTGAAGGGCCAGGCCGAGAGGTTGGCGTCCGGGCCGCGCACCACCAGGCGGTGCCGCCGGGCGTCCCCCAGGTAGGCGATGGCGGGGTAGAAGCCGCCCTGGTTCGTGATGACCGAGGCGAAGAATTCGGACGGATGGTGGGCCTTGAGCCAGGCGCTCTCGAAGCTCACCTGGGCGTAGCTGGCCGAGTGGGGCTTGCAGAAGGAGTAGCCCCGGAAGGTCCGGATCATGCCCCAGGCCTCCTCCACCACGGGCTCCGAGACGCCCCGGGAGGCGCAGCCCCGGCGGAACCGCGCCTCGAAGTCCGGGAGCTTGCGGGCGCAGTCGGACTTGCCCAGGAGCTTGCGCAGGGCGTCGGCCTCCTCGTGGTCCCATCCGGCCAGGTCCATGGCCACCCGCACCACGTCCTCCTGGTAGATGAGGACTCCGTGGCTGTCCGAGAGCAGGTTGGCGAAGACCGGGTGGCTCGGGACGAAGGCTTCCTCCCCGCGGGCGCGCTTCACGTAGGTGTCCACCCAGGGGTAGGCCGCCGGGCGGATGAGGCTGGAGTGGATCACCAGGGTCTCGAAGTCGCCCTTGCCCACCCGCTGCTGGAGCTGGCGCGTGGCGGGGCTCTCCACGTAGAAGACCCCGATGCTGTCCCCGGCCGCCAGGAGGGCCTGGGTCGCGGGGTCCTTGCGGGAGACGCGGCCGATGTCGGCGGGCACCCGGTCCCCCAGCGTCTGCTGGGCATCGCGGATCACGGCCAGGCTGCGGTTCCCCAGGAGATCGATCTTCACTAGGCCGTAGCCCTCCACGCCCTCCTTGTCCCAGCAGGTGATGGAGACGTGCTCCTTGGCGGGGGCGGGCTCGAAGGCCACGTGCTCCCACAGCGGTCCCGGCGTGACCACCGTGCCGCCGGGGTGCACCGAGAGCTGGAGGAAGTGCCCCCGCAGGGCGTCCGCCTGTTCCAGGAGGGGCGCCCAGTGGGGGTTCTCCCGGGCCCGCTCGACGCCCCCGTCCCAGCCGCGGACGAACTTGGCCAGGGACTTCAGCTCGGCCTCGGGCCGCCCGTGGGCCAGGGCGACCGCCCGCAGGGCGCCCTTGGGCTTGAAGAAGCAGTGGTTGGCCACCATGGCCACCCGCGTCCGCCCGTAGCGTTCGAAGACGGACTGGATCACCGCGTCCCGCTCGTCCCAGGCGAAGTCGATGTCCAGGTCCGGCGGGTCCTTCCGGGCCTCGGTGAGGAAGCGCTCGAAGACCAGGTTCGTGTCGATGGGATCCACGTTGGTGAGTTCCAGGGCGTAGCTCACGAGGCTGGCGGCGCCGCTGCCCCGGCCGCAGGTGCGGGCCACCGCCGCGTGGGAGACGAGGTCCTTCACCAGCAGGAAGTAGGCGGCGAAGCCCTTGCGCCGGATGAGGTCCAGTTCGTGCTCCATGCGGCTCTCCCGCTCGCCGTCCATGGCGCCGTAGCGCGTCAGGATGCCCGCCCGGACCCGTTCCCGGAGTTCCGCGTCCAGGTCCGCCCCCTCCAGGCCCAGGGGACCCGCGTTCACCCAGGCGCCCCAGTGCAGGCTCCAGCCGGAGATGCGTTCCTGCATCGCCTCCGTGGCGCGGGCCACCCGGGGCTCCGCCCAGGGGAAGCGGCTCTCCCAGGCGGACCGGTCCACGGCGGCGTCCCCGGGCTCCCAGAGGGACTCCGTGCGGGCCACGGTGCCCTGGGTGTGGATGGCCCGCTTCAGCCGGTGCAGCGCCAGGCCGGCGGGCGTGCGGAAGCGCAGCACCTGCGGCCCCACGACGGACGATCCCAGGGCCAGGGCCCGGGCCGCCTCCTGCTGGCGGCGGGGATGGGCCAGCAGCGCGGCCTCGAACCCCTCCCGGCGCAGGAGCTCCAGGCCCGCCAGGCGCTCGGCCAGCAGGACGCATTCCCGGGGGGGCTCGCCGTCCCCCTGGTGGTGCGCCTGCTCCGTCAGCAGGCGGTTCAGCGCGCCGTAGCCGGATTCCGAGCAGGGCAGGGCGCCGAAGTCCTGGCCGCCCCAGGAGAACCGGCAGCCCAGGTGCAGTTCCACCGGCGCCCGGGTGTATGCCAGTTCCTCCCGGAGCCTGGGATAGCCGTGGAGCCCCCGGTCCCAGATCACGGCTTGGCCGTAGCCCAGGCGGGGGATGAGCCGCGCCAGCTGTTCGGACGTGTAGATGCCTTCTCCCCTGGAGAAGTCCGTGATGGCGAACAGCATGGGCATCAGGAGGCGGCGCCGAGGGGCGCGGCCGGCGAGGGCACGGCCCATCCCGGCAGCACGGGGTTCCGGGGGTAGCGGTGGCGGAGCCGCGCCAGGGCAGGCTCCAGGGCGCCGAGCTTGGCGATGCGAGGGGGTTCGAACAGGCTCCGCGCGCGGCCCAGGCCCCAGGCCATGTGCAGCTCCAGGCGGTGGACCAGGATGCGGCGGGTGCAGAGGCGCCGGAAGGCACGCTCGACGACCTGGGCCAGCTCCAAGGGAGGCAGGGCCAGTTCCTCCCCGGCGGCGGTCCAGCGGTGCGCCTCCTCGTCCACGTCCCACCAGCGGAGGGCCAGGGTCCGGGGGGAACGGCCCTCGGACCAGAGGCGCTCCAGGCACCACGGGGCCAGGAAGACCTCCTCGGGCAGGCGCGGGGGCTCCAGGCGCCAGGGGTGGCGGCTCTCGCCGGGGGCGTCGGCGAGCAGGGGAAGCCGGGGTCGGTCCTCGCCCCGGGCCTGGGCCAGCACCCGCCGGGCCTCGGGCTCGGGCATGAGCTGGGCCAGGGTGGGCAGGGGCACGGGCTGGAGGTCCCCGAACCGCCGCAGCCCCAGGCGCTGGAAGCGCCACTGGAGCCGGGGCGTGAGGTCCGGCAGGCGGACCAGGGGCTGGGGCGCCAGGAAGGTCTGCTCGCAGCCTTCCCCCACCAGCTCCAGGCGGCGCTCCAGGTGGGCGGCCAGCCTGGCGGCCGTGGCGCTCCGGGACAGTCCGCCGTGGCTGGCCCACCCGACGCTGGCGGCGAGTTCCCGCTGGATCTTCAGGGCGGCGTCCTGGGGCGGGCCGAAGAGCCGCTGGGTGCCCCGCAGCTCCAGGAGGGCCTCCCCCATGCGGCCCAGGAGCCCCTGGGGGGACCACCGGGAAAGGAAGTCCCCCAGGCTGGCCTGGGCCTCCCACCAGGTCTGGGGGGCGGGATCCAGGACCCGCAGCCCCGGCAGCCGGCGCAGGGCCTGGTCCATGGGGTCGCCGGGAGCGATCCCGGCGGCTCTGGCCAGCCGGTTCACCAGCCACAGGGCGGGCGTGCGCCCCGGCTGGGGGCTCAGGAAGGCCAGGGGGCGCTCCCTCAGGCATCCCTCCCGCTGGCACGCCAGTTGGAAGGGCAGTTCGGGAACCCACATCGCCAGCACAGGACACCTCCGGAGGGGTACCTAATATGGCGAAAATAAAACGAAAAACAAGGGGCAGATTTTGACCCGGCGGGGATCGTCAGTCCTGGTGCAGGATGGGCCTCCGCCAGTCTTCCGCCCTGGCCGCCCGCGCGCGCTTGGCGTGCTCGACGACGAGGGCGTGGAATTCCTGGCAGAGTTCGGTCCCGACCGGGAGGTACTCGACGCAGACGTGCTTCAGGTTCTCGTAGGAGGAAGGCGCGGACGTCCAGCCCAGCCGGTCGAGGACGCGGCGGGTGTAGGCGTCCACCACCATCTCGGGCTCGCCGTAGGCGTAGAGCCGGATGCTGTCGGCGGTCTCGGGACCGACGCCCCAGACCGCCAGGAGTTCGCTCCGGGCGGGGGTGCGGCCCCGGAGGCCGAGGAAGAAGGCAGCGAGTTCCTTGAGCTTCCGGGCCTTGGTGTTGTGGTAGCCCGAGGGGCGGATGAGCGAGGCCAGTTCGGGGTCCGGAAGGCGGAGGATGGCTCCGGGCTCCAGGGTCCCGGAGGCGGCCAGGGCGGCGAGGGCCTTCTCCACGTTGGGCCACGCGGTATTCTGGGTGAGGATGGCCCCGGCGCAGATCTCGAAGCGTTCCGCCTCGTCGTGGGGGAAGGTGTAGTCGCCGGGATGGTAGCCCGTGATGGAGCCCGTCTTGGTGGGGTTGGTCCCCGGATGGCCGAGCAGCGGCCACCAGCCCTGGGGCCCATAGGCCTCCAGGAGCTCGAGGTGGAAGCGATGGAGGGGGGTGGGCGTGCTTCGGCTCATGCTGAGGGATTCATGTCGAAATCGTCCTGACAAGGATAAAAGGGAGGAAAGGGGTAAGAAAAGCGATTGTTGATGCTACCTGCGACGCACCTGGGCGGATTGGGGGGCTTTGCAGCGTAGAGATGGACTGCTCTCGTCCCCTTGCATCTTTGCTGGACTTGTTTTTAAAGATGTATAAACATGGATAAAATGGATGAAAATATAAAAATGTAAATGGATGGGATAGCGTTCGATACACCTCATGTGGCTTGGGTGGGTTTGCATCTTGATGTCAGCCTGCTTTCATCCCTTTCATCCCTTGCATCCTTGTTGAACAGGTTTTTAAAGATATATAAACAGGGATAAAGGGGATGAAGGGGATGAAAAGATGAACAAGGGGAATGGATGGGGCTGCCTGGGACGCCCTTGGGGTGGCTTGGGTGGGCTTGCATCTTGGGATTAGCTTGCTTTAATCCCTTTCATTTCTTGCATCCTTGTTGAATTGGTATTTAAATATGTATAAACAAGGATAAAATGGATGAAAGGGATAAAAAATAAGGATGAAAAATGTTGATGTCGATTGTGAGTCATTGATGGGGGTTTCTGCTGTCAGGCATACCAGGGTTCAGGGGGCGGACCGGGAAAGGTGTCTCGGGGCGCAGGTTCCTTGATTCGTTCATGATTCTTGTGTTGGCTTTCGGCTGGTACCGCGAAAATGATTTCCCGGTGAAAGGATGTCCCGCCTCCGGGCATTCCCTCTCTGTAGCCACGAGGTGACTGATGCCTTCCATCGCTTCTTCCATGCTTCTCAGTGCCAGCCTCCTGGGAATCGCCGGGGCCACCTGGAGCGCCCAGCAGCCGCCGGCCTCGATCGGCCGCTCCGGCGAGCCTGACGCGGCCCGCATCATCGAGGCCTTCGGCAAGCAGGGCATCCGGATCGACTCCGCCGAGGCCCGCGACATCCGGCCCGATGTCCTGCTGGCCCTGCGCGAGGCGAAGGATCACGGGATCGGCAACAGCAAGGTGGACTTCGCGGCCGTGGAGATCGCCCGGGACCTGGGGCTCGACACGGGTACCGGCTCCGCCGCGGTCAAGCATGTCCTGGCCGCCCTCGGCTGGCTGGCCGGGCGCCCTGCGTCGCCGGACCGCCCCCCCGTCCTGGCCTGGGAAACCTACTTCCGGGAGACCACCGATCTTTGGAACCAGCCGGACTTCATGGATCTCATGAACCGGAACCAGTTCCATCCCGTGAAGATCAGCTGGGAGGACATCGGGCGCGACGAGAACAGCGCCTGGGGCGACCGCATCAGCGACGTCGGCATCTGGGTGCGCCAGTCCGAGGACGATCCCGCCTCCGCCAGGCTGGCCCTTTCCGTGCGGCGGGACAGCAACTTCCGCGACAAGGTCCTGGTGGTTCCCTCCGACCGGATCAAGATCCACACGAAGGCCGGGGGGCGCGTGGTGGAGAAGACGCTGCCCCAGCGCCTGCGGGAACTGGGCCTCGCCTCCCGGCACCGCGACCGGAACGTGATCGTCTCCAACCAGTTCGCCATCGTGCCCGTGCCCGCCCGGAACATGAGGGGATCCTGGCCCGAGGGCGTTCCGCCCCGTGCGGCCTTCAACTTCAGCATCTACCCGTACGGGAGCACGAACTTCGTCATCACGGATGTCATCGAGGGCAGCCACGAGGCCATCGTGGGTCCCGGCACCCACCAGATGCTCTTCGCCAACGTCGACGGCCGGAAGGCTCCCTTCACCGCCAGCCGCGCCGAGGATCGGCAGGACCTGCTGAAGCTGGAGCGCGAACTCAAGGCGAAGGGCATGGACGTGGACGTCCAGCGCTACTACCTGATCCAGATTCCCCTCCGTCGGGATGCGCCCGGCATCCGGCCCAGCGACATGGGCACGCCGCCCATGCGCCGGGTCTACCAGGGGTCGGCATTCTATTCGCCGGACGCGCCCATGCCGTGCCCCGGCCCCTTCGTGTGCAAGTCGAGCGCGAAGGTCGAGGAGGCCGGAAGCGGCCTGGACCGCGTGGCCATCGGCCACGGGGAGACCGAAGGGGCCTACTTCACCGGTTCCGGATACCGGGGCGCCCGGGCCGAGGAGCCCATCCGCGTGACGGTGGTCTATTTCGTCACGCCGGTCGGCCGCATCACCGGGCGGGACATGGAGACGTTCGCCCAGGCGTTCTCCAGGTGGGATTCCCAGGCCGTCTGGGGCGGAAGCTTCGTGACCAAGACGGCCGACTGAGCGTGCGGATCATGGCCGGCATCCCATACTGGGGAGGATGCCGGCATGGGACTGGACCGGGGCGGGGGTGCGGGATCGGCCACGGCCCCGGCCGGCCGCTGAAGCCCATGCGCAGCCTGGTCTGGTTCCGGGAGAAGGACCTGCGGGTGGGGGATCACGGCCCCTTGCGGGAGGCCGCCGCGAGCGGCGAGGTCATACCGCTGTTCGTGCTCGATCCCGGCTTCTTCGCGCCGGGGCCCGCCCGGCTCATGCCCGCCCGGACGCAGGTGCTCCTGGATGCCCTGGCCGACCTGGAAGGGAGTCTCGGACGCCTGGGCTCGCGGCTGCGGGTCATGGCTGGGCCATGCGAGGAACTCGTGCCTGACTGGGCAGAGCGCTGGAAGGTGGACCAGGTCCTGGCGCACCGGCGGAGCGAACCCTCCGCCCGCGAAATCGACGTCCGGACCGAAAGAGCCCTCTCGGCACGCGGCATCGCCTTCCGCCTGTTCGAAGGGGAGACCCTGGTGCCTCCCGGCAGCCTGCGCTCGGCCTCGGGCCGTCTCTTCGAGGTCTTCACGGCTTTCGCCAGGGCCTTCCACCTGGGCGCGGCAGTCGGGGATCCCTTGCCGGCTCCGGGCGAGCTTCCCCCTCTGCCCGGGGAGAGCGCATGGGAGGGGAACTGCCTGCCGGATCCGGGAAGTCTGGGGCTGGAGCGGAATCCCGGGATCTCGCAAGGTGGTGAAACTTCGGCTTCCAAACGTTTGAAAAAATTCATCCTGGAGAGACTCGTCACCTACTACCAGGATCGGGACCGCCTGGACCTGGAGGGGACTTCGCGACTTTCCGTGGATCTGCACTTCGGCACGATCTCCGCGAGGACCCTCTGGCGGCGGGTCTCGGAACAGGAAAGCGGCGAAGGGAGCCGGGCGTTCCTGCGCGAGCTGCTCTGGCGCGAATTCGCCCACCACTGGCTGTGGGAGCGCCCCGGACTGCTCGAGCGCCCCTTCCGGCGGGCCTTCGAGGACTTCCCGTGGCGGAACGACGAGACGCACTGGCGGGCCTGGGCCGAGGGGCGGACGGGCTATCCCCTGGTGGACGCGGCCGCGCGCCAGCTCATGGCGGAAGGCTTCGTCCACAACCGGGCCCGCATGGTGGCCGCGAGCTTCCTGGCCAAGCACCTCCTCGTGGATTTCCGCAGGGGCGAAGCCCGCTACATGAGCCTCCTGGCGGATGCCGATCAGGCCGACAACGACCTGGGATGGCAGTGGAGCGCAGGGTGCGGATGCGACGCTCAGCCCTGGTTCAGGATCTTCAACCCCGTCCTCCAGGGTCGGCGCTTCGATCCCGGCGGCGCCTACGTGCGGCGATGGATCCCGGAGCTGGCGCACCTTCCAGCGGCGAACCTCCACATGCCCCGCCGGGGCGAGGCCGGGGAGTATCCCCCGCCCATCGTGGATCTCCTCGCGGCCAGGGACTGCTTCCTGCGGACCGCGAAGGCCCACCTGGGCGGGCGGGCCTTCGCGTGAAGAGGGCCGGGGCGCCTACCGGGGAGGCGCGATGTCGAGGATCTGGTCCACGCGATTGGAGGCCCAGCGCTCGGGATCCGCGGAGGTGACCTGGATGACGAAGTACCTCGCCTTGACGGGATCCCCCTTGGCGTTGAAGGTCACGGTGCCCGTGATGCCGTGGAAATCCTGCAGGTCGCGGACCGCCCTGGAAACCTCCGCCCGGGAAGGAACCTTCCCGTCGGCGGCCTTCGCGGCGCTCTCGATCGCCTTCAGCGCGAGGGCGGCACAGTCGTAGGACTGGGCGGCGTAGGGCCTGGGGGACGCCCCGAACTTCACCTTGAAGTCGTTGACGAACTTGGCGGTGTCCGGATAGGCGAACGCGGGGCCCGCGACCGTCGAGAAATAGGTCCCTTCGCCCGCCAGGAGTGCGGGTCCCACGATCCTGGCGGCTTCCGGGGAATCGAATCCGTCCACGGAGATGAACATCCCCTTGAAGCCCTTCTCGCGGGCCTGCCGGAACAAGGCCGAAGCCTCGTAGCCGGCGGCGAGGTAGAGGGCGTCGGGAGCCTGCTTCATGATCCTGGAGACCATGAGGATGAAGTTGGACCGCTCCTCCGTGCCCTCGAACCCCACGATCCGGATGCCCTGCTGCTCGGCCTCCTTCCGGAAGTAGGCGGCAATCCCCTGGCCCCAGGGCGTCGTGTCGTGGACGACGTAGGCGCTGCGGATGCCCCGGCTCTTCGCCAGCCGGGCTCCCACGACCCCCTGCACGTCGTCCCGGCCGCAGATCCGGTTGATCTCGGGGTAGCCGCGGTCCGTGACCTTGGGATTCGTGTTGGCCGGGGAGATGTTGCAGAGGTTGGCTTCGTGATAGACCTCGGAGGAAGGGATCTGGACGCCGGAGTCGTAGTGGCCCACCACGGCGAGGACCGCCGGGTCCGCCACGAGGGTCTTCGCGTTGGCGACACCCTTGTCCGGACTGGCCTCGTCGTCGAAGGGGGCCAGCTCGACCTTGATGCCCATCTCGGCGAGGGGGCCGGAGAGCTGCTCGATCGCAAGCTGGACGCCGTTCCGGATGCCGACCCCGGTATCCTTCGTGTCGCCGGACAGGGGGCTCTGGGTGGCCAGCTTGATCGTCTTCTCCCGCCGGCACCCGACCGCGAGCAGGCAGACCGCCGCCAGGAGCATGGGTGTGACGATGGATCCACGTCTTCGCATGAGGAGTCCTCCGGAAAATTCCCCGAGTCCATCCCGTGGTCGTCTGGACCGGTGAACGCATGTCTCATCAGCATAGTCGGGGCGAGCGCCCCGTGGGAATATATCAAATATCTACTTTTCCTGCGGTTCTCCCGAGCAGGCCCACGAGAGCGCTTCCTCGGGAAAAGGAATTAAATATATCCGCGAAGCTTCTCCGGAGCGAAGCCGTACCGGCACGACACGGAATCTCCGCGGCGGATCCACTGCGTGCCAGACTGGGGGCCTCGAACCGACGATCCGGCCTCGCCTGCCCTAGGCTCCGTGGAACAACGCTGGAGACATGCCGCCGCCCATGAAATGCCCTGGCCCGCTCGACGAACGCTCCAAGTGCCTGCTCATCTGGGTCTTCCTGGGGATCGTTCCCCTCTTTGCGAGGTCCCTGTGGGAACCGGACGAGGCGCGCTATGCGGAAATCCCCCGGGAGATGCTGGCCACCGGGGACTGGCTCACGCCGCGGCTGAACCAGGTGCTCTACTTCGAGAAACCCCCGCTGCAGTACTGGCTCTCCGCGGGATCCATGAAACTGTTCGGGGTCAGCCCGGTCGCGGCCAAGCTTCCCTTGGCCCTCGCCAGCCTGATCCTGCTCGCCAGCGCCTGGCGCCTCTCCCGGCGGCTGGGGGTCCCCGAGCCGTCGCGGGGGGTCTTCATGACGGCCACCTCGCTGCTGGTCTTCGGCTGCCACCAGATCCTGACGCTGGACGCGCTCTTCTCGGCCCTGCTCGTGGCCTCCCTGGCGGCCGCCGTCGAGGCGGTGACCGCCAGGGTCCAGGGCTCGAGGCGCCGGGCGGCGGGCTGGACGACGACGGCCTTCGCCGCGAGCGCATTGGCCCTGCTCGTGAAGGGGCTGGCGGCGCCCGTGCTGCTGGGAGGCGTCCTGCTCGGGTCGCTGCCCTGGGCCTGGAAAGCCCCGGGCCCCAGGAGGGCCGTGCTCCGGTTCCTGGCGGACCCCCTGGGGTGGCTGGTCTTCGCGGTCATCGGCGCGCCGTGGTTCGTCCTGATGGAGAGGATCCACCCGGGTCACGCCCAGTTCTTCTTCATCCACGAGCACCTGCTCCGCTTCGCCACCCACCTCCACCAGCGGCAGGGGGTCCACAACCTAGTCCTCGACAAGTTCTATTTCGCGGCCGTCCTCCTGGTCGGCCTGCTGCCCTGGCTGGCGACCTCGATCCTGGGTCTGCGGAGGACGATGGCCTTCCTGCGGGGAAGGGGCGGGCCGCGGTCGGAGCAGGCTCCCCTGCATCGCTGGACGGTGGCGGCCATGATGCTGGGGTTCGCGGTCCCGTTCCTCTTCTTCACGCTGTCCGGATCGAAGCTCTACCCCTACATCCTGCCGGCGGTGGTGCCCGTGCTGGTGCTGGCCTGCGCCTTCGAGCGGGAGGGCGAGGCCCCGGCGAGCCTGCGCCGGACGGGATGGGAGCTGGCGGGGCTCGGAGCGGTCTTCTTCCTTGCGGGCCCGTTCGCCCTGAAGGGGCCGGGAGGGATCGGGTGGTCGCTGGCCCTCGGGGCCACGTTCCTGGGGCTCGGCCTGTGGGCCATGCGCCCCGGACCGGTCGCCGGCCCCGGCTGGAGGGCCGCCCTGGGGGCCGGCCTCCTGGCGCTCCTGCCGGCCGCCCAGCAGGTGGTGGGCCCGGGGAAGGAGGTCTCCCGCCTGGTCCGGCAGGCCCCGGCCGACGCCCAGTGGATCAGCTGCGGCAACTATTTCCAGGGCATCGCCTTCCATGCGGGACAGCGCGTGACGGTCGTCGACAGCGGGGGCGAGCTGGCCTTCGGACGGGACCGGCTGCCGGCCGGGGAGAGGGCGCGCTGGTTCCCCGCCGCGCCGCTGGGCCAGGTGGCGCAGGGGCTCCGCGCGGAAGCGCCCGGCCGCCCGGTCTGGGCCCTGATCGCGCCCCAGGCCTGGAATCGCCTTTCGCCCGGGCAGCAGGGGGCCTGGAGGGTCGTGGACCGCACCCGGTCGGCCCGGCTGGCGCGCCTGGAGTAGGGGCTCCGGTCGCCGCCTCCTTCAGATCGCCTGGAGGGACAGCATCTCCCAGGCCGCCTCGCTCTCGAGGATCCGGGCAAGGCGGGCCTCCCGGGCGGGATCGGGCGCCGCCGGCGGCGCTTCGGCATGGGGCATGGCGTCGTATTCCCGCTGGCGGACGCTCCGGAGGAACTTGTCGGCCACGCTGGGGAAGAGTTCCAGGAGCAGGGCCTCCCTCTCGTCCGCGGCAAGGCGCACGCCCCCCAGATCCGCCAGGACGGGGTTGGGCTGAGGCTTGTAGGTGACGGTGTCGTAGGGGATCTCCTCGCGCGTGCCGGCCACCTGCTTGCGGAAGGCCGGGTCCACGGGGAGGGGCGTCCGGCCGTAGGAGCCCTTCACCAGTTCGATGAAGTTGGCGCTGCAGTTGGAATAGAAAGGCTGCCCCTGGGTTTCCGCCATGACGCAGGCGACGGCCTGGGCGCCCACGATCTGGCTGGTGGGGGTCACCAGCGGCACGCACCCGGCGTCGAGGCGGACCTTCGGCACGACCCTCAGCACGTGGCCCAGGAGATGGTCGATCCGGGCCTGCTTCAGCTGGGACATCATGTTGGTGTACATGCCCCCGGGGATCTGGGCCAGGCGGACGGCCTCGTCGGGCCCGGGGAAGTTGAAGTGGCGCTCGATGCCGTGGCAGGCCTCCAGGAGCGCCTCGTAGCGGCCGGCCTCGGCGTGCTCGATGGCCTGGTCGAAGAGGGTCTCGACCACCGCGGGCAGCGTGTCCTTGGCGAAGTCGAACTCGATGGGGAAGTAGTCCTTGTACTCGTCGAAGGCCGCCAGGCCCTCGCGGATCCCCTTCAGCTCCCGGTTGATGGCCGCGACGGCCCCAGGATCCACGCCCGTGTCCAGCCCCAGCTTCTCCGCGAAGTGCTGGACCAGCTCGAAGGCGGGCGCGGCGGGTCCTCCGGCGAAGTTCATGATCACCGTGTCCACGATGTCGGCACCCTCCACCATGGCCACCAGCACGGAGGCGAGGCCGAAGCCCGGCGTGCAGTGGGTGTGGAGGTCGACCGGGATCTTCACGCGGGCCTTCAGGGCGCGCACGAGCCGGGCCGTCTGGCCTGGAGTGACGAGGCCCGCCATGTCCTTGAGGGTGATCATGTCGGCGCCGAGCCGCTCCAGCAGGGCCGCCTTCTCCACGAAATAGTCCACCGTGAAGATCCGGCCCGGAAGCGGCTTGCCCCGCAGGAAGCCCTTCGCCCGCTCGCCGAAGGTGAAGTGGGGATCCACGGTGTAGCAGACCGCGCAGTCCGCCAGGCCGCCGCGCTCCTTCACGAAGCGGATGCTCGATTCCATGTTGGCCGTGTCGTTCAGCGCGTCGAAGATGCGCATGATGTCGATGCCGGAGGCGATCGCGTTCCGGCAGAATCCCTCGATGACCGAGTCGGGGTAGGGTGTGTAGCCGAAGAGGTTCCGGCCCCGACTCAGGGCCGTCAGCTTCGAGGCGTCCCCGACGGCCGCCTTGATGCGCGCCAGCCTGTCCCAGGGGCTCTCGCCCAGGTAGCGCATCACGGAATCCGGAACCGCGCCTCCCCAGACCTCCAGGGCGTAGAATCCTGCGGACCTGTAGTGCGGAAGTACCTGGTCCACCTGGGCCTGGGTCATGCGGGTGGCGAACTGGGACTGCTGCCCGTCCCTCAGCGTGAGATCTCGGACCAGGATCCTGCGAGACATGGCCGACTCCTGTCGAATGCCGGTTCAACCTGATTGGATGCGCGGGAATGGCAGATGATACTCCCTTTCACCCCAGGGCCGGGGCCCCGCCCCCGGAGTCCCGGAGGAGTTCGTTGAGCTTGAGGGCCACCGTCTGCACGTGGGGTTCCTGGAGGTGGCTTCCGTGGTCGCCGGGGACCTCGAAGATCCGCACCCCCCCCTTGGCGTATTTCTCCCAGCCCAGGCGGGGGTCGAACCCCGAGGGCATCCCTTCCATCTCCTCGGCAGCCCGGAACAGGACGACGTCGACGGGATATTCCGGAGGGACGTAGTGGTCCGCGGCCCACTGGATCCGTTCCGTCGCGCCCTGGAGAATGCCGAATCTCCGCCTCAACCGGCGGTACTCCCGGCGGGCCTTCTCCCACAGGTGGGGCCCCCAGGCCTGGACCGGCACGTGCTTGAACTCGGCCCAGCGTCCCTTCCGGCGCCCCGGCCTCGGCCGGAGGAAGTCCAGGCGGGGCGTCCCGGCGTCGAACATCGCCAGCAACTGGATCTCTTCGCCCATCTCCAGCAGCTGGCCGGCCATCTCGTAGGCCAGCATCCCGCCGAAGGAGTGCCCCGCAAGGCAGTAGGGGCCCGCCGGCTGTATGCCCCGGACCAGCTCGAGGTAGCGCCTGGCCAGGGCCGGGACCGTGAGCCTCCCGCCGGGGCCGCCTTCGGGCGTGGTGAAGCGCAGCGCATAGACCGGCACGTCCGGGTCGAGGTAGCGCGTGAGCCCCAGGTACTGCATCACGTCGCCGTGGCGGGCATGCATGCAGAACAGCGACGTTCTCGCCCCGTACGGCCGGAAGGGGACGATGTCCGGCATGGGGACGGACTCCCCGGAGATCAGGCCGCCCAGTTTCTCGATGGTGCCGTGTTCCAGGAGGACGCTGGCGGGTAGCTGTTTCCCCCAGATCGACTCGATGGACTCCATCAACTCGAGGGCCATGAGCGAATCCCCGCCCAGGTTGAAGAAATCCTCGGTCACGCCGACCTCGGGGACGTCCAGCATCCCGGCCCAGATCGAGGCCAGGGCGGCCTCGACCGGGTCGCGGGGGGCCACGCGGCGCCCCGGCCGGAAGGCTTCGGAATTCCCGCGGGCCAGGTCGGCGAACAGGCTGCTTCGCCGGATCTTCCCGACGTCGCTCCGGGGGATGGCGTCGACGAAGAGGATGCGGGCGGGCAGCTTGTAGGCCGCCAGACGGGCGCTCAGTGCCCTCCGGATGTCCCCGTAGCCCGGATCGGCCCCGGGCTTCAGCACGATCGCCACGGCGACGTCCTCCCCCAGTCTCCGGTGGGGAACGGGGAAGCAGGCCGCCTCGTCGACCTCGGGCAGGCGCCGGACGGCCTCCTCCACCTCCGTCGGCGACACCTTCTGCCCGCCGCGGTTGATGAATTCCTTGATCCGCCCGCTGATGAACAACTGTCCGTCCGGGTCGAAGAATCCGAGGTCCCCGGTCCGGAACCAGCCGTCCCGGAAACCGCCCTCCTCCGGGCCGGCCTCTCCCTCGTAGCCGGAAAACAACGCGGGGCCGCGCATGACGACCTCGCCTTCCGCGCCGGCCGGGAGAGGGTCCCCCCGCCGGTCCACGATGCGCACCTCGCCGTGCATGACCTTGCCCACCGAGCCGGGATTTCTCCGTTCGGGCGGCAGGGGCTGGAGGGTCACCGTCACGGCGGCTTCCGACATGCCCCAGCCCGCGAGGATGGGCGCGTGGAAACAGGCTTCCAGCGTCCGCACTGTGTCGGGGTTCATGGGGCTCCCCCCGGTCTGCACGAAGCGCAGGGCATAGGGAGCCGGATCCCGGGGGCTCCTGCGGACATGCTCCGCGAGGGCGTCCAGCTGCGCGGGCCCGGCCAGCAGGCGGGTCGCCTTCAGCTCGAGGAGTTCCCGCAGGCAGGATTCCGGGGAAAAGGCCGGCTGCACGAAGATGCTGCTCCCTGAGGCGATCGTCGCGAAGACGGCCGCCGAGGCGCTGAAGGCCCAGAAGACCGGGAGCAGGTTGTAGCCGCAGTCGTCCGGGGTCATCCGCAGGTGCCGGATCAGGTGCGGCAGGGCGCTGCAGATCTGGCCGTGCGTGATGGGAACGATCTTCGGGCGCGCCGTGGTCCCGGAGGTGTGGTAGACGATGGCGGTATCCTTCTCGCCGGGCCACGCGAAGCCGTCCGGGCGCGCGCCGCCGCCTCGGGCGGCGCCGACCTCCGGGATCGGGAGGCACGCGAGATCAAGCTCGCCGCAGAGGGCGTTGCAGGCCTGGTATTCCCGGTCCCCGGCGAGGACGGTCCTCGCGCGGGTCCATGTCAGCACGTTCCTCAGCTCGACCGGGGAATAGCCCGGATTGACCGGGACGCAGGCCGCGCAGCAGGCGGTGCCGAGGATGGCCGCCACCGCCTCCGGGCCGTCCGAGGTGACCACGGCGACCCGGTCCCCGGGTCCCACGCCCCTGGCCCGGAGCAGCCCGGCCAGTCCGAGCACGAAATCGCGGAGCGCCCCGTAGGTGCAGGGTGCGCCCTCCGCCGAATGGATGGCCGGGGCCCCCGGGGCCCGCTCGGCGTGGTGTTCGAGATGCCCGAAGAGGGAGGACGCCTGGAGGGTCTTGGCCGTCTCGTTCATGCAAACCGCCTGGGGTTCTGGGGAGGGAAGGAACGCCCCGATGCGGTAAAGCCGCACGGGACCATCGGGATGAAGGCAGGACAGATCGATGGCCAGTAGACCACGGCACGCCGCCGGCGCAAAGGCCCGAACGGCTAGAGCAGCCGGTCCTGGAAGTCCGGGTCGGGCAGGGCGACGAGCTGCGGCGTCAGGCCCTCCTTGCGGATCTTCCCGTGCAGGAGGTAGTGCTGGAAGGCCCGTCCGCCCTGGATGCCGGGGAGGGAGACCAGGTTCATCGTGGTCTCCACGTCGCCCAGGGCCCGGTGCGCGGTGCCCCTGTCGCAGCCGAAGCGCGAGCTGAGGTACTGCAGGGCGGTGGAGTGCAGGGAAGGATAGAGCCGCCTCCAGGGGATCCCGCGGCAGGTGCATCCCCAGGGGCAGCCGTCGGCCTCCGGGACGACCTGGGATACGAAGCCCCTGTCGAATCCGCTGTTGTGGGCGAGACAGAGGTCGGCTTCGGCCAGCAGCGCCGCGGCCCTGCCGGCATCGATGCGCCGGCCCTTCACCATCGCGTCGGTGATCCCGTGGACGGCCATGGCCGCCGCGGGGATCCGGCGGCCTGGATCCTCGAGTCCCTCGTACTGGTCGAGCCGCCGGAGGATCCGGCCCGTCGCCCAGTCCACCTCGGCCAGCACGACGGCGAGTTCGATGATCCGGTCGGTGCGGCAGGACAGCCCGGTGGTCTCCGTGTCCACGTAGGCGATTCGAAGGCTGGGCATCGGCGGCGTTTCTCCGTCTCCAGTATGACCGCCCGCCGCCTTTCCCGGCCGGGGGAGTGCCGCGATCCCCGGCGCGACGTACATTTCACGGAGGGCCGTTAAACCTTCGTCCTGCCCCGCGCATCCATAGCCATGGAGAAGGATGGTCGCTCCCTGGGAGAATGAGCCATGACACATCTCGGAAAGCTGCTGGTGGTTCCAGTCGTCGGAATGACCCTCGTGGGCTGCGTGTCCCCCCAGGGGCGTCCGGACAACACCGCGACCGGCGCCCTGCTCGGCGGGGCGATCGGCGGCCTGGGATCGGACTCCGGGCGCGGCGCCGTCGTCGGCGCCCTGATCGGCGGCCTCATCGGGCACGGCATCGACCAGGCCCAGGAGGCGCAGCTGCGGGCGCAGGCCCCGCAGACCCTGGAGCGGATCGAGCAGAGCCAGCCCCTCACGGTGATGGACGTCCAGGCGCTGGTGCAGGCCGGCATCAGCGACGATCTCATCATCAGCCAGATCCGCAACTCGCGGACGGTCTACCACCTCGCCACCGCGGACATCATCGCGCTGAGGAACGCGGGGGTCAGCGACCGGGTCATCGATTTCATGATCAACACGCCGTCCCAGGTCCAGTCCGCCAAGGTGGCCGGCGTGGTGGGACGCACGCCGCCCCCGCCTCCCCCCGACCCGATCTACGCCGCGCCGGGACCGGGCTATTTCTGGGTGGCGGGCGTCTGGAGCTGGTACGCGGGCAGCTGGCTCTGGCACCCCGGCTACTGGCACCGGCCCGGACATCCTCCGATGCCTCCCCACCACTGGCCCGGGCCTCCCAGGCCGTGAACCTCACCCGGCGGACCGCAACCGGATCCGGCTGATCTCCCCGCGCCGCCAGAGGCGCATCCTGGGTCCCCAGGTTCCCGCGCCGCGGTTGACGATGAGGGTCATGGCCCCGATGCGCGTCGCCCCGTCCAGGATGGGATAGGCCCGCGCGACCAGACAGCCGAAGGGCCAGATCTGCCCTCCATGGGTATGGCCCGACAGCATGAGGGCGGCCCCGGCCCGGGCGGCTTCCTGGGCCTGGCCGGGGACATGGGAAAGAAGGACCAGGGCTCCCGGGGGACGATCCAGGGGCGGATTCCAGGCTTTTCCGGCGTCTCCCGTGATCCGGCGGCCCGATTCCGCCCGTCCCGCCAGGACGAGGCCGGGAACGGGCACCGACATGCCGTTCCGCAGGACGTGGATGCCCGTGCCGTCCATCGGGGAGCCGGCGAAACCGTAGTGTTCGTGGTTGCCCTCCACTCCCCACACGCCGAGGGGCGCCCGGAGGCTCCGGAGCGTCCGGACGGAACGCGGGTCGGGGTGGTCGCGCCCCTCGAACAGGTCGCCCAGGAACAAAACCAGGTCCGGCCGGAGGGACCGGACCTGGTCCATCCGCGCTTCCAGCCACCCCGGACCGGCGAGGGCGCCCAGGTGGAGATCCGAGAGGGCCACCACCACGAGCCCGTCCCGCGCCGGGGGAAGGCCGGGCAGCACCACTTCGTAGTCGACGACCTCGGGTTCCCGGAACGCCTGGATCGACGCGAAGGTCGCGAGCGCGAGCCCGGCGAGCAGGGATCCGCCGCGAAGGCGAGGCAGCCACCGGCGGCCCCAGGCCCCGAAGCCGGTGGCCAGGTCCGTCGCCAGGAGCGGGAGGAAGCACAGGAAGAGGATGCCCAGCAGGGTCATCCCGGCGAATTCGAGCAGGCCCGCGCCCGGGAACGAGGCGTGGTGCCCGAGCAGCCTTCCCGAGACCATGACGATCCAGAAGGCGGCCACGGCGGACCAGAAAGGGCGCCTGCCCATGCGTCCGCCCAGCCACGGCACGGAGGACGCGCGCCAGGCTGCATAGGCCAGGACGAACGTCGACACGAGCGCCAGGACCGGTCCGAACATGGCTCAGGCGCCCGCGGTCACGGGACCGGGACGGAGCCGAAGGGGTGGCGCTCCCAGGACTTCCTGACCCAGGCCGCGATCCGGTCCATCCAGGCGTCGAAATCGTGCGAGCCGTCCCAGTCCTGCTCCACCGGCACGTGGGGAGGCAGGGCCGCCAGGCTGGCCCCCGCAGGCACGACGACGTCCTGCATCCCCTGGAGCACGCCCAGGCCGTGCCGGGAGACTGCCCGGTGCAGGGCTTCCGCCGGAAGGAGGTTCCAGGGGCTGCACACGGCCAGCCGCAGGGGGGCGGGGGAGAAGGCGGCCAGCAGTCCCCCGAAACTGAAGCCCACGACCAGGTTGGGCGTCCGGCCGTCCAGGAGGCCGTTCATCTCGTTCCATGCATTCCCCAGGGTCCGCTCGCCGTCGAAGGGCTCCAGGGGGGTGTGCACCGCCTGGAGCGTGGGACGCAGGTAGACCGTGTCGGCCCAGCCGAGGCCGCGCAGGGATTCCTCCAGCCGGGAGACGGAGCCCTGGCCGCTGCCGCCGAGGCCGTGGAGCAGAAGGATGGAGGAAGGCATGGTCATGGCTCCATTTTCCATGGAAATCCCGACCAGGACCACGTCTTGATCTTTGCGCCCGCCGTCAGGCGGGACTGCGATACGGAAGAAGGTGCCGGACGAAGGCTTCCGGCGTTTCCGGGGAAACCACGATCGTTGCGTTCCGGAAGCGCAGCACCACGGTCAGGCCCAGGTCGGTGACGAAGGCCCGGTAGCCGCCCAGGGCCTTGCTGCGGTAGCGGCCGGTGAACGAGAACAGTCCGCCGTTGCCGAAGGTGCGGATGCTTCTCCGCATCGCGTCCGGGACGAACTCCGCGGACTCCAGGCCCGCCAGGGGAATGCGCGTGTCCCAGAGGAGGCGGCGCACCCGCAGCTCTCCCTGCGCCACGGCGTATCCCCGGACGGCGAACAGCGCCGCGACGGCGGGAATCGCGAGCAGGACGGGCGCCATCGGACGGGGCCCCCGGGCCAGGCAGAACGCGGCCAGGACGCAGATGAACCCGGTGGTCGACCAGGAGATCCACGACAGGGATCGAGTCCAGGGCGCCTTGTATTCGGTCATGGGAAGAGCCTCGGCGGTGTGGCCGGGACCGGCCAGGATCGTTATACATCCTCCGGGGCGCGACGGGGCGGCCCGTTCCGCTAGAATGACTGGGTGCGAGACGAGACGAGAGAAGATGCGCGAGGGGCCCTGTCCTGGCTCCGGCCCTACGTCTCCAGCCACGCCGTCCCCTTCTGCCTGGCCATCGGCATCCTCTGTGTCGAGGCCCTGTGCGACCTGCTGCAGCCGACCATCATGGCCAAGGTGATCGACCGGGGCGTCGCAAACCGGGACCTGTCCCTGGTCCTGGCCCTCGGCGGGCTGATGCTGCTGGTCACCCTCTTCGGAGCAGGGGCGGCGGTGGGGCGGAACTTCCTGTCGGTGCAGGTCTCCCAGCGCTTCGGAACCCAGCTCCGTTCGGACCTGTACCGGAAGATCCACCAGCTGAGCTTCCAGGACCTCGACCGCCTGGACACCGCGTCCCTCGTGACGCGCCTGACCAACGACGTGACCCAGGTGCAGAACTTCGTGAACGGCACGATGCGGATCTTCGTGAAGGCCCCGCTCCTCGCCGCGGGCGGCATCGTGATGGCGATGGTGCTCAACCTCAGGATGTCGATCGTGCTCCTGGCGGTGGTCCCGGTCGTGGCCGGCCTGATCGCCCTGAGCATCCGGACGGGCTATCCCTTCTTCCGCAGGATCCAGGAGGGCCTGGACAAGGTGAACGCCGTCACGCGGGAATACCTGGCGGGCGTCCGGGTGGTGAAGGCCTTCAACCGGTTCGACCACGAGGAGGCACGGTTCGCCCGGAGCAACGAGGAACTCGGCACGAGCACCACCAAGGCCATGCGGGTGATGGCCCTGTTCTCTCCCGCGATCGCGCTGACGGTCAATCTCGGCATCGTCTGCGTCCTGTGGGTGGGAGGCTGGCGCGTGTCCGGCGGGACGATGAAGGTGGGCCAGGTGATCGCCTTCATCAACTACATGACGCAGATCCTGGGCTCGCTGATGATGATCGGGTTCATCTTCATCGTGTACGTCCGCGCCCGGGCCTCCGCGGAGCGGATCGGCGAGGTGATGGCAGCCGGGGTCCCCCTGGCGGAGCGGCCCGCGGCGCACCGGACGCCGGACGGCCCCGGAGGGGACCTCGAGTTCCGGGACGTGAGCTTCTCCTACGAGAGCGGCCAGGACGTGCTCCAGGAGATCACCTTCTCGTGCGGCGAGGGAACGACGCTGGGGATCCTGGGGTCCACGGGTTCCGGGAAGACGACGCTGGTGAACCTGATCCCGCGGTTCTACGAGGTGGGACGCGGATCGATCGCCCTGGGTGGGACGGACCTGCGCGATCTGGACGTGGAGCGCCTGCGGAAGCGGATCGCCCTCGTGCCCCAGAAGACGATCCTGTTCTCCGGGACCATCCTGGACAACCTGCGCTGGGGGAACGAGCACGCGACCCAGGCCGAGGTCGAGGAGGCGGCCCGGACCGCCCAGGCCCACGACTTCATCACGAAGTTCGCGGAAGGCTACGCCACGGTACTGGGTCGGGGGGGCGTCAACCTCTCGGGCGGCCAGAAGCAGCGGATCGCCATCGCCCGGGCGCTCCTCCGCGACCCCGAGATCCTCATCCTGGACGACAGCATGAGCGCGGTGGACCTCGTCACCGAGGCCAGGCTCACGCGGGCCCTGAAGGCGCGGAAATCGGCCGGCACCACGATCCTCATCGCCCAGCGCATCGCCTCGGTGCGCGGCATGGCGCAGATCCTGGTCCTGGACGGCGGCCGGATCGCGGGACTGGGGACCCATGCCTCCCTCATGGCCTCGTGCGCGGTCTACCAGGAGATCCACCGCTCCCAGGTGGGACGGGAAGGGGACTTCGATGAGCGGGCGTGAGGGAATGCCCCGCCGGGAATCCGCGCCGCCCCGGGGATTCGGGGGGCATCGCGGCGGAGCCCAGTGGCTGCAGCCGGTGCCGAAGCCGAAGGACACCTGGAGGACGCTCGTCCGTCTGTCCGGCTTCTTCAGGGAGGAGACCGGGCACCTCCTGGTCGTCCTGCTGCTCGTCCTCGCCAGCGGGTTCCTCGCCCTTTCGATGCCCTGGCTGATCGGGCGGGGCATCGACGCGATGACCCGGGGGGTCGACTTCCACGCGCTGGCCGTGGCCGCCCTCGCCCTCCTGGCGGCCTACCTCGTGGACGCGGGCCTGAACGTCGGCCAGGGGTGGCTGATGGCGAAAGCCTCCCAGCGGATCGTCGCCGCCATGCGCAGGGCGCTCTTCGACAAGCTGCAGCGGATGCCGGTCGCCTTCTTCGACACCCATGACCACGGCGACCTCATGAGCCGACTCACGAACGACATCGACAACGTCTCGATGATCGTCTCCCAGTCCACCACGCAGCTCATGTCCACCGTCATCGTGATCGCGGGCTCCCTGGTGATGATGCTCGTGATGAGCCCCCTCCTCACCCTCGCGAGCCTGGTGACGGTCCCCCTGGTGTTCCTGCTCTCCCGGACCGTCTCCGCGCGCACCCGCGTGCTCTTCAAGCAGCAGCAGGCCGTGCTGGGGGCCTTGAACAGCCACATCGAGGAGAACATCTCGGGCATCCAGGTGGTCAAGGCCTTCAGCCACCAGGAGAAGACCCTGGAGGCGTTCGCCGGCCTGAACGACCAGCTCTGCGAGGTCGGGATCAAGGCCCAGATCTGGTCCGGCTACATCATGCCCCTGATGAACGTCATCAACAACGTCGGTTTCGCAGCGGTGGCGGGCGTGGGCGGCGTCCTGGCGGTGAAGGGCCTCGTCACCGTCGGCGTGATCGCGAGCTTCCTGGGGTATTCCCGCCAGTTCTCCCGCCCCTTGAACGAACTCGCCAACATCTACAACAGCCTGCAGACGGCCTTGGCCGGTGCCGAGCGCGTGTTCGAGATCCTCCGGGAGGCAGAGGAGAGCCCGGACCGCGAGGGCGCGGCCCTCCTCGAGAACCCCGAGGGGAGTGTCGAGTTCCGCAGCGTCGAGTTCGGCTACCGCCGCGGCATCAACGTCCTTTCCGGCATCCAGTTCTCGGCTCCAGCCGGATCGACCACCGCCCTGGTGGGGCCCACGGGCGCCGGGAAGACCACGATCGTCAACCTGCTCGCGCGGTTCTACGACGTCTCGAAGGGAACGATCCTGCTCGACGGGCGGGACATCCAGGACTACAGCCGGGACAGCCTCCGGCGCTGCTTCGGCATCGTGCTGCAGGACACCTACCTCTTCTCGGGCACCATCCGCGAGAACATCCTCTACGGGCGGCCCGGGGCGAGCGAGGAAGAAATGATCCGGGCCGCCGTGACGGCCAACGCCGATCCCTTCATCCGGCATCTGCCCCGCGGCTACGACACCCGCCTCAGCGAGAGCGGCGCCTCCCTGAGCCAGGGGCAGCGCCAGCTGCTCGCGATCGCACGGGTGATCCTGGTGGATCCGGCCATCCTGATCCTGGACGAGGCCACGAGCAGCGTGGACACCCGCACGGAGCTGCACATCCAGGAAGCCATGCGGACCCTCATGAAGGGTCGGACGAGCTTCATCATCGCCCACCGCCTCTCCACGATCCGGAACGCGGACAGGATCATGGTCATCGACGGCGGCCGCATCGTCGAGAGCGGGACCCACCGGGAGCTGGTGCGGGCTGGCGGAGTCTACGCGCGGATGTACGCAAGCCGCCTCTGACCGGAGGTCGGGGGGCCGGTCGAAGTAAAATCCGACGCAAGATTTGACGAGAATTTTACTCGAGACTCCAGGAGAGCGGCGAGCCGGGATCTCATACCAGGAAAGGTGTGTCTGCGCCTTGCCCATGGAGAAGCATCTTGCCGTGTTCACATAAACAATCATCAAAATAATATTGATAATATTGAAAACGACTAGGATAAAAAAGAGTAAAAAAATATCATTGTTTTTACTGAATATCTCTGTGATATTTCATGCGTATCCGACAGCAATGCATCCATCGGATCCCCTTCGCCCCCGCACTCCGCGGATGGCCCGTCCCTCCGCGCACCAGGAAAGGTTCCGCCGTGTCCTCAGTCGTTCTGGAGCATGTCAGGAAGGTCTATGACGGCGGCGTCGCGGCCGTCAAGGACTTCAACCTGGTGGTCGAGGACCGGGAGTTCGTCGTGTTCGTCGGACCCTCCGGCTGCGGGAAGACGACCGTCCTGAGGATGGTCGCGGGCCTGGAGGCCATCACGGACGGCGAGGTGCGGATCGACGGCCAGGCGGTCAACGACGTCGCCCCCAAGGACCGCGACATCGCGATGGTCTTCCAGAACTACGCGCTCTACCCGCACATGACCGTGCGCGAGAACATGGCCTTCGCGCTGAAGCTGAGGAAGGTCCCGAAACCCGAGATCGAGGCCACGATCCAGAAGGCGGCCCGGATCCTGGAGCTGGGGGATCTCCTGGACCGCAAGCCCAGGGCCCTGTCCGGAGGCCAGCGCCAGCGCGTGGCCCTGGGGCGGGCCATCGTCCGGAACCCGAAGGTCTTCCTCATGGACGAGCCCCTCTCGAACCTCGACGCGAAGCTCCGGGTGCAGATGCGCACGGAGATCATGAAGCTCCAGCAGAAGCTGGCGGCGACGATCATCTACGTCACGCACGACCAGACGGAAGCCATGACCATGGGCGACCGCATCGTGGTCATGCGCGAGGGCGTCATCCAGCAGATCGGCACGCCCCAGGAAGTCTACGACCATCCCGTGAACCTGTTCGTGGCGCAGTTCATCGGCAGTCCCCAGATGAACATCCTGGACGCCCGCGCCGTCCGGGAGGGCCGGGGCCTCTCCCTGAGGCTGGCCGACGGGACGACGCTGCCCCTCTCTGAGGAGCATTCGGCGCTGCTGGAGTCCCGGGGCTACCTCGACAAGGAAGTGTCGCTGGGCATCCGGCCGGAGGCCCTGGAGGAAGCCGGCGGGAACGCGGCGGACGAGCACCACGCCTGTCTTTCCGGAGCCGTGGAGGTGGCCGAGCTGCTCGGCTCCGAGATCTACCTGCACAGCCGGGTCTGCGGGGCCCAGGTGACGGCCCGGATCCCCCCCGGGGGCGCCAGGAAGCCCGGCGCCCCCGTCTTCCTCCACGTCCGCCGCGAGAAGCTGCACCTGTTCGATCCCGCCACGACCTTGGCGATCCGCTAGGAAGCCCTGCCATGCCCACCCCCGGAGAAGCCGCATCCGCGAACCCCGCCCGCCGCAGGCGGTGGCGAGGGGACACCCTGGCGCCGTACGGGTTCCTGTCGCCCGTCGTCCTGACGTTCCTCGCGTTCATGCTCTACCCGATCGCCAGCTCCCTGGTCCTCAGCTTCCAGAGCAACAAGGGGGGGATCACCCGGTTCGTCGGCCTCAAGAACTACCTCTACCTCCTCAAGGATCCCCAGTTCATCAGCGCCTTGACCAACACCCTCCTCTACCTCGTGGTCCAGGTGCCGGTGATGGTCCTCCTCGCCCTGGTCATCGCCAGCGTCCTGAACCAGAAGTTCGTCCGGTTCAACGGGTTCTTCCGGATCGCGCTCTTCATGCCGGCGGTCACGGGCCTCGTCGCCTATTCCCTGGTGTTCAAGCTCCTGCTGAACACCGACTACGGCCTCGTCAACCGGGTCCTGGCCCTGGCAGGCCTCCAGGGGGTCGACTGGCTCAACACGCCGATGGCGGCGCGCATCTCCCTGATGCTGGCCATCACCTGGCGCTGGACCGGCTACAACATGATCATCATGCTGGCCGGCATGAAGCAGCGGATCCCCGACGAGCTCCACGAGGCCTGCGAGATCGACGGCGCGAGCGGCATCCAGAAGTTCTTCAGCGTCACGGTGCCGATGATGAAGCCCATCATCCTGTTCTGCACCATCACCTCGACCATCGGGACGCTCCAGCTCTTCGACGAGTCCTACATCCTGACCCAGGGCGGGCCGGACAACGCGACGATCACCATCGCCCACTACCTCTACAACACCGGGTTCCGCTACGTCAATTTCGGGTACGCGGCGGCCATCAGCTATGTCCTGGTCCTGATCGTGGGCGCCCTGTCCGTGCTCCAGTTCAAGCTGGGAGGGGGGTCCGACCATGCCTGACGCGGCCACGAGCAGCAGCCGGCGGAAGCGCCGCGGGAAGCTGGCCGCGAAGGTCCTGACCTACGCCTTCCTGGGCGGCCTGGCCCTCGTCTCGCTGTTCCCCTTCTATCTCATGTTCACGTCCGCGACGCTGGAGACGGGCGAGATCCTGAGCGCCTCGCCGAGGCTCTTCTTCGGGACGAACCTCGCCGCGAACTGGGCCCACCTGGGCGAGAAGATCCACACGGGGCGCGTGCTCTTCAATTCCCTCCTGATCGCGTCCGTCTACACGGCGCTGACGCTCTTCCTGGACTCCCTGGCGGGCTACGCGCTGGCCAAGTTCAGGTTCCGGGGCAGGGGGGTCCTGTTCGCCGTCATCATCCTCACGCTCATGATCCCCAACCAGGTGCTGCTGGTGCCCCTGTTCACCATGATGAACAAGCTCGGCTGGCAGAACACCTACTGGGCCGTCATCCTGCCCTCGCTGGCCAACGCCTTCGGGATCTTCCTGATGCGCCAGAACATGCTCAACTTCCCGGACGCGATCATCGAATCGGCCCGCATCGACGGCTGCGGCGAGTTCTCGATCTTCCTCCGGATCGTCCTGCCCTCCATGAAGCCGGCCCTCGGCGCACTCGGGATCTACAACTTCATCAGCCAGTGGGGCAACTTCATGTGGCCCCTCATCATCCTCGGCACGAAGGACATGTACACGTTCCCGGTGGCCCTGGCCTCGCTGAACGGGCTCCAGCGGACGGACTACGGGATGGTGATGCTCGGGTCCACCCTCGCGACCATCCCGATCATGCTGATGTTCCTCGTCTTCCAGAAGCAGTTCGTCTCCGGCGTCATGGGAGGTTCCGTCAAGGGCTGAAGGCAGGAGGCACGCGACACGTCATCTTCCGGCCGGCAGGCCGGCCCCAGCAACCGGTGATCGAGCACCGCAACCACCCCGTTTCCACCCCCGCAGGCGGATCCGTCAGGGATCGTCACGCCCGCAACCCAAGGAGGAGCACATGTCCAAGAAATGGCTGTCCACGCTGCTCGGAGGCCTCGTGATGGCCTCCCTCTCGAGTCCCTCGGGAGCGGCCGAGCTTTCCGGGAAGATCACCATCTGGAGCTGGGACGTCGCGGCCAAATCGCTGTCCGACAGCGCCGCGAACTTCAAGAAGCTCCATCCCAAGGTCGAGTTCGTGATCGAGGACCTAGGGACGGACCAGGTCTACGACAAGCTGACCACCTGCCTGGCGGCCAACGTGGGCCTTCCGGATGTCGTCTCCATCGAGGGCGAGCGGATCTCCGGGTTCGCGTCCAAGTTTCCCCAGAGCTTCGTGGACTTCACGGGCAAGCTCAAGACCGACGACTTCCTCAAGGTCAAGCGCGCCGAGTGCACCGTGAACGGCAGGCTGGTGGCCGTGCCCTGGGACAGCGGCCCCTGCGCCCTCTACTACCGGACGGACTACTTCCAGAAGGCCGGCGTGAAGCCGGGCGACCTTAAGACCTGGGAGGACCTGCTCAAGGCCGGGAAGAAGATGAACGCCCTCGGCGTGAAGATGCTCCCCACCTCCGTGTCCCGGCGGATCACGCTCTATTCGTTCATGCTCAACCAGCAGGGCCAGGCGCTGTTCAACCAGAACGGCAAGCCGCAGTTCGATTCCGAGGCCTCCGTGAAGGCCATGACGATGGTCAAGAAGCTGTACGACGCTGGCGTCATCTACGACTCCGTGAACTGGGACGGCCTGGTCACCGCCACCAAGGACGGCAAGGTCGCGACCGTCGCCAGCGCCGTCTGGTGGGCCGGGACGATGAAGGACGAGATCAAGGACGCCAGCGGCAAGTGGGCCGTCATGCGGATGCCGTCCCTGTCCGCCGGGGGCGGGACCGCGGCCACGGACGGGGGATCGGACCTCATGGTGCTGGCCTCCAGCCCCAGCAGGCAGGCCGCGGTGGAATTCGCCAAGTTCGCCATGACCGACAAGGCCTCGCTGGTGAACGGGTTCTCCAAGTACGGGCTCTATCCTTCCTACATCCCGTCCTTCAAGGACCCCGTGTTCGAGATGGCCGAGCCCTACTTCGGGAAGCAGAAGATCTGGAAGCTCTTCGCCCAGATCGCGCCCGAGATCCCGCCGGTCCACTCCAGCGAGTACTACCAGGAAGTCTGCGACCTGGCCTACAACGCCCAGGCCCGGATCCTCCTCAAGAACGCGGACGTGAGGTCGACGCTCAAGAGCCTCCAGCAGGACGCGATGGCGAAGATCTCGCAGTGACCGACGGACGCTTGGAGGCAGACCGATGCGCGCAAGGGCGATGAAGGAATGGGAAGACGTCACCATCACCGGCCGGAACCGGCTCGAGGCCAGGGCCCACTTCCTCAGCTACCCCGACCCTGAGTCGGCGCTGACGGGGGAGCCGCGGTACACCCTGGGCTACATGAGCCTGAACGGGGTCTGGCGGTTCCTGTTCCTCGACGCCCCGGAATACGCCCCGGAAGGCTTCCAGGCGGACCCCTTTCCGCCCGCGGAAGCCTGGGACCCGATCGTGGTCCCGGGCAACTGGCAGATGCAGGGCTACGGGCGCATGCACTACACCGACCTCTGGTACCCCTTTCCCGCCGACCCGCCCTTCGTGCCGACGGAGAACCCCACCGGCCTCTACCGGCGCGCCTTCCGCCTGGGGCCGGAGTGGCTGGGCCAGCGCGTCGTGCTGAGATTCAACGGCGTGGATTCGGCCTTCCAGCTCTGGATCAACGGCCGGGACGCGGGCTACAGCAAGGGGGCCCGACTCCAGGCCGAGTTCGACGTCACGGACCTCGTGAGGGAAGGAGAGAACACCTGCGCCCTGCGGGTCTTCCAGTGGTCGGACGGGTCCTACCTGGAGGACCAGGACATGTGGTGGCTGAGCGGCATCTTCCGGGACGTGGAGCTGTACGCCGAACCCCTGGAAGGGATCGACGACCTCCGGGTCGTGACCCGGCTGGACGACGACTTCTCCCGGGGAGCCCTCGAGGCGGAAGTCTGGCTGCGGGGCTCGGCCCCGGACTCCCGGCTGGCCTGCACGCTCCTGGACGCGGAGGGCGCCGTGGTGGCCGAGGCCTCGAGTCCGGCTCCCGGCGCCGGAGCCTCGGCCAGGATCAGCCTGGAAGTCCCCTCGCCCAGGCTCTGGTCGGCGGAATCCCCCGCCCTCTACAAGCTGCTGGTCTCGCTCGGACGACCGGGCGCGGACGCCCGGATCCAGGTCGTGCCCCTCCAGGTGGGGTTCCGGGTCATCGAGAAGCGCGAGGGCGTGTTCACGGTGAACGGCGTCGCCATCAAGCTGAAGGGCGTCAACCGCCACGACCACAACCCCCGGAACGGCCGGGTGGTCTCCCGGGAGGAGATCGAGGCGGACATCCGCCTCATGAAGCAGCACAACATCAACGCCGTCCGCACCTCCCACTACCCCAACGCCCCTTGTTTCTACGACCTCTGCGACGCCTACGGCATGTACGTCGTCGCCGAGAACGACCTCGAGTGCAGCGGCTTCGAGACCTCGGGGGAGATGGACCGCCTGAGCGGCGACCCGGCCTGGGAATCCGTCTATGTCGACCGCCTCGAGCGCATGATCCGGCGCGACCGGAACCATCCTTCGATCCTGTTCTGGTCCCTGGGGAACGAATCGGGCTTCGGCCGGAACTTCCTGGCGATGGCCGAGCGGGCCAGGGCACTGGACCCGACCAGGCTGCTCCACTACGAAGGCGACACCCAGAACGCCTGCACCGATGTCCATTCCACGATGTACACCTGGCTGGAGCATCCGGAGAAGCCCACCCTCGCGGCGATCGCGGCCTCGTCGCGCCTCCCCCACATCCTCTGCGAATACGCGCACGCCATGGGCAACGGCCCGGGGAACCTCCGGGACTACCAGGAGCTCTTCTACCGCCATCCCGGCCTCCAGGGCGGGTTCATCTGGGAATGGGTGGACCACGGGATCCTGGCCCACGATGCCGGGGGCTGCCCCTACTACCGCTACGGAGGGGATTTCGGGGACGAGCCGAACAACGGCGTCTTCTGCATCGACGGGCTCGTCCGCCCGGACCGGACGCCCTCTCCCGGACTGCTGGAGTTCAAGAAGGTGATCGAGCCCGTCGCCACGGAAGCCGTCGACCTGGCCCAGGGCAGGTTCCGGCTCACGAACCGCCTCGACTTCACGCCGCTCGACTTCCTGGACCTGCGCTACGCCCTGAGAAGGGAAGGGGAGCTGGTCCGCTCCGGGTGCCTCCCGGTTCCGGCCATCCCCCCCCGGGGGAGCGGGGAGATCCGGATCCCGGTCGTGCCGCCCGGGACCGGCGCGTGCCACCTGGACTTCTCCTATGTGACGAGGGCGGAGACGCCCTGGGCGCCCGCCGGGCATGAGTTGGCCACCGCCCAGTTCCGGCTGCCCGCGGGAAACGCCCTGCGTCCGGTCCGGCCCTCCAGTCCGGTCGAAACCCAGTCCGACAGGGCGCGGCTGCGGATCGCCGGGGGGCGGTTCGAATGCCTCTTCGACACCGTCCGGGGACGGCTGTCCGGCCTGGTCTGGGACGGCGCGGAGATCCTCCTCCAGGGACCCGCCCTGCAGTTCTGGCGCGCCCCCATCGACAACGACGTCAACCTGCTGAAGGACTACCGGGAACGCCATTTCCTGCACCTCATGCAGGAGGTCGTGGAGCGCGTGGACGTCCGGAAGACGGACACCTGGGTCGAGCTGACGGTGGAGACTCTCAACGCTCCGCCCAACGGGACCTGGCACTACCGCTCGCAGTATTCCTACCGGATCCACGGCACGGGGGACATCCTGTTCACCGTGTCCGGGCAGCCCGGAGGCCGGGTCGACCTGGCCCCGGCCATGCTGCCGCGCATCGGCGTGAAGCTGGCGCTGCCCGTGGATCTCGACGCCGTCCGCTGGTTCGGTCTCGGGCCCGGCGAGTCCTATCCCGATTCCATGGAAGCGGTCTCCCTGGGGGTCTACCGCGCCACGGTCGACGGCCTGGCCACGCCCTACGTGAAGCCCCAGGAGAACGGCAACCGGAGCGGCTGCCGGTGGGTGAGCCTGTGCAACGACCGGGGCCTCGGACTGGTCGCCTCCGGCCGGGAACCCTTCCATTTCAGCGCCCTGCGCCACGAGGCCGAGGACCTGGAGAAGGCCCGGCACCCCGTCGATCTCAGGCCCCGGGACTACATCGTCCTCAACCTGGACCACCGGCAGAACGGCCTCGGCTCGAACTCCATGGGCCAGGACCAGCTGGCCGCCCACCGCTGCCGCTTCGAGCCCTTCGAGCTTTCCCTCAAGCTGACGCCCTTCAGCAACAAGGAGGCGAGCGAGCCGTCCCTGGCGCGGGAGGTCCTGCCCGGGTAGGCGCCGGGGACATCCGTCTGGCCCGCGCCGGGAGGATCGTGGAGAATGGGGAGTCGGAGGGAGGCAGACTCGGATTCCAGACCGGAGGCCGACGGGATTCCGGTTCCGGCATGAACGACGGACCTGCAATCCTCGCGTCGAGGCACCTTGGTTTCCGATCGCCCCTCCCAGCTCGACATGCCGAATCGAATGACGACAGCCCATGGCCACCATCAAAGAAATCGCTGAAAAAGCCGGCGTCTCCATCACGACCGTCTCCCGCGTGCTCAACAAGGACACGTCCCTTTCGATCACGACGAAGAAGAAGAAGCTGATCTTCGAGATCGCCGACGACCTCGACTACGTGTCGCCCAAGAATCGCAAGATCTCCAGGATCAGCAACATCTACAAGAACATCACGATCCGCTGCGTCCTGCTGAACACCCTCGAGGAAGAGCTGGACGATCCCTACTACCTGTCCATCCACCACGCGGTCAGGTCGGCCGCGAACCGGCGCCAGGTCGGATTCGAGGAGGTGTTCTACCGCGGCGCCTCCGACCTCCCCCGCATCTCCGGCGCCGCCGACGGGACCATCATCATCGGCAGCGCGGGGTCCTGCGACGAAAGCCTGATCTCGGACATCCTGGCGGAACGGCCCGTGTCGGTCTGCGTGGACTTCGATCCCGGCGTGCCCAGGCCGGACCGGGTCCTGGCCGACTTCCGGCCCTCCATTTCCGAGCTGGTCGACCACTTCATCGCCGCGGGACACCGGCGCATCGGCTACATCGGGGGCAGGGAGCAGGAAGTCCCGGGCAGCCCGGCCGTGTTCCAGGACGTCCGGGAGGCCCTGCTGCACTCGGCCCTGGCCGAACACGGCCTGGAGGCCGAGGCCGTGTTCCTCTGCGAGGGCGGCTACAACCACGAGAACGGCCACCGCCTGATGCAGCGGCTGCTGCGGGCCGGGGACCGGCCCACGGCCGTCCACGTCGCGACGGACAACATGGCGGTGGGCGCCTACAAGGCCATCGCCGACGCCGGGCTGCGCGTGCCGGACGACCTTGCGCTGGTCGGGTGCAACGACCAGGCCGGAGCCGAATACATGAATCCGCCCCTCTCCTCCATCCGGGTCAGGACGACGCTGATGGGCACGGCGGCGCTGGGGCTCGCGCTCGACCGCATCCTGGAGCCGCGCGAGACCGGCCTGACGCTTTCGGTGCCCACGACGCTCGTGCTCCGGGAAAGCTCGAGGGCCGCCGTCAAGGAAGGCTAGCCTCTCCCCGGTTCCGGCCGGCGGTGCCTCCGTTCCCTTCCGGTCCTGGGGAACGGGAAGACTGCGTCCTCCCGGCAGGGTCCATGGCTTTCTGGACGCGCATGACGATCCGGTGGGCCCAGGCGGGCAGGCATCCATCCGGCAGGATCCGGCGATGGACGAGCCGTTCCATGGGTTTTTCCAGGATTTGTCGCATGGACTCGCAAGTCTGCAACAAACGTGTGATCGTAAAAACGACAAAAAAATTTTATTTTCAAAACTCGTTGACACATTCATTGCGGATGAAGACCATGGATCCAACAAATATTGCAGGGCGCCCTTGCTCTGCATCTTTCCAAACCCGATCGGACGACGCAATTTGCGTCGTTTCAACATTCACAACTCGGAGGGCTCATGTCTAGCCTGCGGTTTGTAGTAAAACATACCCGCGCGGTGGTTCTCACAACCGTCTCTGCGGTCATCTGCTCCATGGCCATTGGATGCAAGAACGACAAGGTCATCAAGTTCGGCTTCGTCGCGCAGCTGACGGGACCCGACTCCTACGTGGGGCAGGCGGCCAAGCTTGCGCTGGAAGACCGGGTCAAGGAGGTGAATGCCAAGGGCGGCATCGACGGCAAGAAGATCGAGCTGGTCACCTACGACAGCCGCTGCGAGGCCCCCGAAGCCGTGGCCGCCGCCAAGCGCCTCATCGAGCAGGACAAGGTCGTCGGCGTCATCGGCCCTGAATGGACCGCCGCGTCGATTCCGATCGCCCCCATCGCCGAGGCGGCCAAGGTTCCCGTCATCACGACGACGGCCTCGAACGTGAAGGTCACGGTGAACGAGAACGGAAGCGTGAAGCCCTACATCTTCCGCACGTGCTTCGTCGATCCCTACCAGGGCTACGTGCTGGCCGACTTCGCCTTCAAGGACCTCGGCAAGAAGAAGGCCGCCTTCATCTACGACGTGGGCAACGCCTATTCCGCCGGCATCATGCAGTACTTCGAAGCGCAGTTCACCAAGCTGGGCGGCCAGGTCATCGCCAAGGAAGGCTACCAGGCCAACGACACGGAATTCCGCGCCCAGATCTCCAAGGTGGCCAAGACCAATCCGGACCTCATCGTCCTCCCGTCCTCGACCTACCGGGATGTGGCCCTGATCGCCAAGCAGACGGAAGCCCTGGGCCTCAAGACCCAGTTCCTCGGCGTGGACGGCTGGGTCGCGGACGAACTCCTCTCCATGGCCGGCAAGCAGCTGGAAGGTGCCTACCTCACCTCCGGCCTGTCCACGGAAGCTCCCGAGTTCAAGGACTACAACGACCAGTTCCAGAAGGCGCACAACATGAAGGCCAACATCTACGCCTACTATGCGCTGGATGCCCTCTACGCCCTCGAGTACGCCGCCAAGACCTCGCTGGACAAGACCAAGAGGATCGACACCGTGGCGATGAAGGAAGCCCTGGAGAACATGAAGGACGTCCCCGTCTTCACAAGCTCCCTGACCTACGAGCCGGCGACGCACAACCCCCACAACAAGCCGGTGGTCATCATGTCCATCAAGGACAGCAAGTGGAAGATCGAGAAGACCTACACCCCTCAGGACTGAGCTGAACACATCGTTGCCCCGGACAGGACCGGCGCGCGGCCGGGTCCCTGCCAGCCACTTCCTGGCGCGGACCGGCCGCCGCCTTCCGGGGCGGCGATACCTACAAGTCTGGATGACGACTGACCGGAGGTGTGACTCGTGACTTTCTTCCTGCAGCAGCTAATCAGTGGCATCTCGATCGGGGCGATCTATTCGCTCCTGGCAGTCGGATATGCGCTGGTCTATAGCGTCTACAACTTCACCAACTGGGCCTTCGACGCGTTCATGGTGACCGGCGCCTTCGCGGCCTTCTATGCGATCTCCCTGTTCTTCATGCCGTTCTGGATGGCCATGGTGTTCTCCATCCTCGTCACCTCGGGACTGGCGCTGACCACCGAGGTCGTGGCCTACCGTCCGCTGCGCGCCCGCCAGGCCCCGCGCCTGTTCATGATGATCTCCGCCATGGGTGCCAGCATGGCGGTCGTGAACATCGCGAACCTCGCGTTCGGAGGCGCCTTCCGCAAGTTCCCCCAGGTGGCGGAGGGATCGATCCGCTGGGGCGGCGTGTCCATCGGACGGATGGACCTTTTCGCCGCCATGTTCTCGTTCGTGGTGCTGGCCCTGCTGTGGTACTTCCTCGAGCGCACGAAGCTCGGCCTGGGCGTCCGCGCCAGCGCGCTGGACATGGTCACCGCGGGGATCATGGGGATCAACAACAACAGGATCGCCGTCATCATCTTCGGCATCAGCGGGGTGCTCTCCGCCGTGGCCGGCGTCTTCTACGGCGTGAAGTACGCGGTCTACCCGTACCTCGGCATGGTCACGATCAAGGCGATGATCGGCAGCATCATAGGCGGCATCGGAAGCCTCGCCGGAGCGGTGATCGGCAGCCTGCTGCTCGGCGTCATCGAAACCCTGATCTCGTGCTACGTGTCCTCGGTGTATCGCGACCTGATCTCGTTCACCATCCTGGTCGTCGTGCTGCTGTTCTTCCCGAGCGGCCTGATGGGCACCAAGACCGTCGACAAGCTGTAGACAAGGAGGCAATGTGGGATATCTATCTACGATTTGTGTCCTTGGATGCATCAACATCATCGCCGTGCTGGGCATGGCGGTCCTCACGGGCTATACCGGCCTGTTCTCCATCGGCCATGCCGGATTCATGGCGGTCGGCGCGTACATGTCCGCCGCCCTGTTCCTCCAGTGGCACGTGCCGTTCCTGCTGGCGGTCCCCATCGGCGGCCTGATCGCGGGCGCTTCCAGCTTCATCATCGGCTATCCGGCGTTCCGCGGCCGCGGGAAGCTGCGCGGGGACTATTTCGCGATCGCCACGCTGGGGTTCAGCGAGGCCGTCAGGCTGCTGTTCAACACCACCTACCCCGTGTTCGGCGGGGCGTACGGACTGAACGGGATTCCCGCGTTCACGACGCTGCCCGTGGCCATCGGCGTCACCCTGCTGGCTCTCCTGGGCGCGCACAACCTCATGACCTCCCAGCACGGCAAGGTCTGCATCGCCGTGGGCCAGGACGAAGTGGCCGCCCAGATGATGGGCGTCAACCTGCTCCGCACCAAGATGTCGGCCCTGTTCATCAGCGCCGTCTATGCGGGGATCGCCGGCGGGCTCTTCGGCTTCTACATGACCTATCTCTCGCCCAACAACTTCGGGATCGGGAAATCCTCCGACCTCCTCGCCGCGGTGGTCTTCGGCGGCATGCAGTCGCTGGTGGGGCCGCTCGTCACAGCCTTCCTCCTCGTGGCCATGCCCGAGGTGCTGCGCTTCCTCACCGACTGGCGCCTCGTCATCTACGGGGTCCTCTTCGTCGTCGTCATGATCTACCGGCCCCAGGGCTTGTTCGGATACCGGGAAATGAAGTTCGACTGGTTCTGGCATCTCGTCGCCAGGTTCAGGAACCGCAAGCAGATCTCCGCCAACGAGGATGAATCATGAACAATCCGCAAGCAGCCGCCGGATCCGGCCGGATCCTGGACCTCAAGGACGTCTCCGTCCATTTCGGCGGGGTCAAGGCCGTCAACCACGTCAGCCTGACGATGGACAAGGGCGAGTTCATCGGCCTGATCGGCCCCAACGGCGCCGGCAAGAGCACCCTCCTGAACCTGGTCTCGGGTTCGATCGCGCCGACCGGCGGGGAGATCCTGTTCAAGGGCGCCTCCATCGCGGACAAGACGCCGGACGAGCTGTGCCATCTCGGAATCAGCCGGACCTTCCAGAACATTCGGCTCTTCCCCAAGATGTCGGCGTTCGAGAACGTCGCGCTCGGTCTCCACGGAAGGCCCCACTATTCGATGCTCCAGGCCCTGGTCTACAGCCCCGGCGTGGCCAGGAAGGATGCCGAGGTCCGGGAGCGCGCCCACGCCCTCCTCGAGATCGTCGGCCTGAGCGCCCACGCGGACAAGGGGGCCGGCGACCTGTCCTACGGCCTCCAGCGCAGGCTGGAGCTCGCGCGCGCCATGGCCACCGACCCCCAGCTCCTGCTGCTGGACGAGCCGGCGGCCGGCATGAACGAGGAGGAGTGCGAGACCTTGACGGCGCTGATCCGCCAGATCCACCAGCAGTTCGGCTACAGCGTCATCCTCATCGAGCACCACATCAAGGTCGTCATGGAGCTTTGCAAGAATTCCACGATCTACGTGCTGAACCTGGGAGAAATGCTCGCCAAGGGCTCGCCCCAGGAGATCCAGAGCGATACGCGCGTCATCAATGCCTATCTCGGAGAAAAGAGGACTACGAATGGACGTACACGCCGGCAAGTTTCTAGAGGTTGCTGACCTCGATGTCCACTACGGCGGCATCAAGGCCCTGCACGGGATCAACCTTCACATCGACGAAGGCGAGATCGTGGCCGTCATCGGCGCGAACGGGGCCGGGAAGTCGACCCTCCTGAGGACCATCGCCAGCGTCAAGGACTACGAGCACGGGGAGATCAAGTTCCGGGGCGCCAGGCTGCCGAAGCATTCCCACCAGGTGGTGAGCGCCGGGGTGACCCTCGTCCCGGAAGGGCGGCGCATCTTCGCCTCCCTGAGCGTGAAGGAGAACCTGCTGCTGGGGGCCTACTCCCAGTCCGACAAGCGGCGCATCGCCAAGTCCATGGAGCACGTGTTCACCCTGTTCCCCGTCCTCAAGGAGCGGCAGAACCAGGTGGGCGGCACGCTCTCCGGCGGCGAGCAGCAGATGCTGGCGATCGGGCGGGCCCTCATGTCCGAGCCCAAGCTCCTGCTCCTGGACGAGCCGTCGCTCGGCCTGGCGCCCATGGTCGTCAATCTCGTCTTCGACACGGTGATCCGCCTGAACGAGGAGATCGGGCTCACGATCCTCATCGTCGAGCAGAACGCCTCGATGACCCTGGAGATCTGCGACCGGGCCTACGTGCTGGATACGGGAAGGGTGACCCTCGAAGGCAAGGGGTACGAGCTTCTCAGCGATTCCCGGGTCCAGGCTTCCTACCTCGGGGTGGGCGCCTGAAGGGACTACATGGGGATGCGCGGGAACCCCACGCATCCCCGGATCGAATACCCCGATGAGACTGCCGGACACTCGGCGGGGGTGCGGAGGACGCGAAAAATCATGATTGCGAATTGCATCGTCAGGAACGCGAGGGTCTATACCGTCAACCGGAGCTTCGACATCGCCGACAGTTTCGTCATCCAGGACGGACGCATCGCCGATATCGGGAAGGACCAGGAGATCGGCCGGAGATGGCGGTCCGAGCAGGAGGTGGACCTCGGGGGGGCCTGCGTCTACCCGGGGTTCATCGATCCCCACAGCCACCTCCTCTCGTACGGCGAGAACCTGGGCACGGCCGACCTCGCCGGCGCCCGGTCGTGGGAGGAAGTCGTCGACCGCCTGGCGGTCCACCAGCGGGAGCATCCCTCCGACTGGATCCTCGGCCGGGGATGGGACCAGAACCTCTGGCCCGATCCCGTCTTCCCGTCCAAGGACCTCCTGGACAGGACCTTCCCGGACACGCCCGTCCACATCATCAGGATCGACGGCCACGCCTCCATCGCCAACTCCGCCGCCCTGCGGCTTGCGGGCGTGGACCGCACCTCGCGCATCGACGGGGGCGAAGTCGTGATGGGAGCGGGCGGACCGACGGGCGTCCTGATCGACAACGCGATCGAGCTCGTCCGGAAGAAGATCCCGGCGGCCGGCCAGCAGGCCAAGGAACAGTCGCTCCTGCTGGCCCAGGAACGCTGCTTCTCGGTCGGCCTCACGACCGTCACCGATGCCGGAATCGACCGGGACGACGCCCTGCTCATGGATGCCCTGCAGCAGGCCGGCAGGCTGAAGCTGCGGATCTTCGCCATGCTCAACCCCACGGAGGAGAATTTCAGCAGCTTCGTGGCCCGCGGCGTCCACATGACGGACCGCCTGACGATCCGGACCCTGAAGACCTACGCGGACGGGGCCCTGGGTTCCATGGGGGCCCTGCTGCTGAAGCCGTACGAGGGCGATCCCTCGAACAGGGGGCTCCAGCTCGAGAGCACCGAGCGCCTGCGGGAGATCTGCCGGAGGGCCGCGGCGGGCGGCTACCAGGTCAGCACCCACTGCATCGGGGATGCCGGCGTGAGGCTCATGCTCGACCTGTATTCTGAATTCCTGCCGTCGGGGAACGACTGGCGCTGGCGGATCGAGCACGCGCAGATCGTGGACCCCGAGGACCTTCCGAAGTTCAGGGAGCACGGCATCGTCCCCTCGGTGCAGACGAGCCACGCGATCTCCGACATGAAGTGGGCGCCCGCGCTCCTGGGCGACCGCATCAAGTACGCCTACCGCTACCAGGACCTCCTGCAGCAGAACGGCTGGCTGCCCAACGGCAGCGACTTCCCCATCGAGAGCATCAATCCGATCCTCGGGTTCCATGCCGCGGTGGCCCGGACGGACCGGAACGGCCACCCCGAAGGGGGGTTCCAGATGGAGAACGCCCTCACGCGCGAGCAGGCGTTGCGGGCGATGACCCTCTGGGCGGCGCGGGCGAATTTCGGGGAAACCACCCGGGGCAGCCTCGAGATCGGGAAGTGGGCGGACTTCGTGGTGCTGGACCGGGACCTCATGCAGGTGCCCGCAGCGGACATTCCCTCGGCCCGCGTCCTGCGCACCTTCATCGCGGGCGAGCCGGTGTTTTCGGTATAGATCAAGGAGTGGACCTATATAATTTACAGGGAAGACCCCGGCGCGGGCTGACTGCTTCCATCCCCAAGGACCCTCCGGCGGATTTTTCCACAACAGGGCAGGCTGAACCATGACACCAACGCGGAAAAAGACATCACCTGGGCTCGCCTCCGAGGAACCGGATGCCTGGCCGCGCGTTACCGAGCGGATCAAGGCCGCCCTCCCGGCCATGAAGGGGACGAACCAGAAGATCGCGCTTTGCATCCTGGAGGACCCTCAGAGCGTCGGGTTCCTGTCGATCCAGGCCCTGGCTCGGCTGGTGGGCGTCCACGAGGCCTCCATCGTCCGTTTCGTGAAGAACATCGGGTTCACCGGCTACAGCGACTTCAAACGGGCGGTGCAGGAGGGGATCAAGCACCAGCTCCATCTTTTCGGCGAGATCTCGATGACCGAGCTGAGCTCGATCGACGACAAGCGGCAGCTCGAGAAGCTCGTCCACTACGAGCTGGAGAACATCAAGAAGACGCTATCGAACATCAAGCCGTCGGACGCGACCCGCATCATCAACCAGTGGGAGAAGGCCGACTGCATCTACGTGGCGGGTTTCGGCGCGACGAAGTACATCGCCCAGATGTTCGGCTACCTCCTGAACTACAATTTCGGGAAGAAGGTGGTGCACCTCGTCGGCTCCTTCGCCGACTACGTCGGTCAGATGAACTGCCTCAGTTCCAGGGACATCCTGATCATCGCCTCCCTTCCTCCCTATTCGAAGGAGGGCGTCCAGGTGGCCAAGTTCGCTCGGGAGAAGCACGTGAACGTGTCGCTGTTCACCGATTCCCCGCGAAGCCCCGTGTTCCCCTACTCGAGCGAAGTGATCATGTGTTCCAACGCTTCACTCCTCTACACCAGTTCCTACGCCAGCCTGATCTCGAGCTTCAAGGTCCTCATGGACCTGCGCTTGCTGGGCCAGCAGAACGAATCCATGAAGAGGATGAAGTTCCTCAACGAACAGGAGCTGCAATACCAAGAAAGGCTGAATTCACTGGAGAAATGATCTTTCGTTGAGCTTCGTTCCGAGGAACGCGGAAGGGTGGGCCCGTCCGCTCGACGCCATGGGCGGGGGCCGGGTTGTTGTCTGTCGAGGTGCATTTTTGAACAAGCAATCGTTGTCCATTCCACGCGTAGGCATCCTGCCCAGCGGCGCAAGCAATTCCATTTCCGACGTGGGCGGGGTGAAGGTCGGCCATGTCACCCTGGCGGAGGGTCCCCTCCAGACCGGCGTGACGGTGGTCCTTCCCCACGAGGGCGACCTGTTCATGGACAAGGTCCCGGCCGCGGTGTCCGTCGTGAACGGATTCGGGAAGAGCGTCGGGCTGGTCCAGGTGCAGGAACTGGGCGTGCTGGAAACCCCCGTGGCGCTCACCAACACCTTCTCCGTGGGGACCGTGGCGCAGGCCCAGATCCGGCAGGCCGTCGCGGCCCACCCCGAGATCGGGCGCGGGTGGCCCACGATCAATCCCCTGGTCCTCGAGTGCAACGACGGCTACCTGAACGACATCCAGGCCATGGCGATCGACGGGGAGCACTACGTCTCGGCCTGCCGAGCCGCGTCGGCCCAGGCGGCCCAGGGCGCGGTGGGCGCGGGACGGGGGATGACCTGCTTCGGCCTGAAGGGGGGCATCGGCTCCAGCTCCCGGGTGGCCCGCCTGGCGGACGGCCGGACCTTCACCGTCGGCGCCCTGGTGCTGTCCAACTTCGGCATGCAGGACGCGCTGACGATCGCCGGGGAGCCCGTCGGCCGGTCGCTGGCCGGACGCCTGGCGTCGCTCGACGAGGACCGGCGGGAGAAGGGCTCGATCATCATGCTGCTCGCGACGGACGCGCCGCTGGACGCGCGCCAGCTGCGCCGCCTCTCCCTGCGGGCCGCGGCCGGACTGGCCCGGACGGGCTCCTTCTTCGGGCACGAGAGCGGGGACATCTCCCTGGCCTTCTCCACGGCCTACACGGTCCCGGAGGATCCCAAGGCGCCCGCCCCCGCCAGGGCGATGCTGCACGAGAGCCTGCTCGACGGACTGTTCCGCGCCGCGGCGGAGGGAACGGAACAGGCCATCCTGAACGCCCTCTGGCACGCGGAGACCGTCGTGGGCAGGAACGGCCACCGCCGCTACTGCCTGCGGGAAGTCCTGGCCGGAACCCGGCTCTCCTGAACATCCGCATTCGGAGGTGAAGACATGAAAAAGCTGTTCATCAGCGCCGACATCGAAGGGGTCTGCGGGATCGCGGACTGGAGGGAGACGGAACTGTCCGATCCGCAGAGCGCCTACTTCCGGTCCCAGATGACGCGGGAGGTGCGGGCCGCCTGCGAGGGCGCCCTCGAGGCCGGGGTCCAGGAGATCTTCGTCAAGGACGCCCACGACTCGGGCCGAAACCTCGACCCTTCGGCCCTCCCGGAGAACGTGCGCCTCATGCGCGCCTGGACCAGCAATCCCTACCTCATGATGGCGGGCCTCGACGCCAGCTTCGACGCGGCCATGTTCATCGGCTACCACTCGGGGGCGGGGAGGGACGGGAACCCCCTCGCGCACACCATGAACACCGGCAACACCCGCGTGCTGGTGAACGGCTGCGAGGCCAGCGAGTTCCTGATCAACGCCTACACGGCCGCCTCCTTCGGCGTCCCCGTCATCCTGGTCAGCGGGGACGAGCAGCTCTGCCGGAGCGTCGTCGGTCACAACCCGCACATCAAGACGGTGGCCGTGAACGAAGGGCTGGGCGGCGCCTCCACCTCCATCCATCCGGACCTGGCCGCCAGGCTGATCAAGCGGGCCGCCATCGAGGCGGTCCACGACGGCCCCGCGGGCGAGTTCGTCTTCCCGCCCCACTTCGAGCTGGAGATCCAGTTCAAGCAGCACGTGAGCGCCTACCGGGGCTCCTTCTATCCCGGGGCGGTCCAGAAGGGCCCTCTCTCCGTGGGCTATTCGTGCTCCAAGTGGCTGGACGCGCTGAAGTTCTTCTATTTCGTCCTGTAGCCGCCCCGCGCGGAACGGCCGTGTGACGGCGCGGCCCGGAGGTTCGCATGCTATCCCACCACATGACGCACACCCAGGATCCGAGGTTCGTGATCCAGATCCACGGCGGGGCCTGGGACATTCCCGCCGACCTCAAGGAAGCGCACATCGACGGCGTCCGGAGGGCCCACCAGGCGGCGTACGACGCGCTCTTGGCCGGGGCGCCCCCGCTCCAGGCCGTCATCGCGGCCCTGAAGGTCATGGAGGACGATCCGGTCTTCGATGCGGGCGTCGGCAGTTCGCTCAACGAGGACGGCGAGGTCGAGCTCGACGCGGCCGTCATGGAGGGCAGGGACCTGAAGGCGGGCGCGGTGGCCGCCGTGAGCCGCTTCCCCCATCCCTGCGAGATCGCCCTCGCGGTGATGGAGCGGACCAGCCACGTCCTGCTCATCCGGGAAGGCGCGGAACGCTTCGCCCTGGCCCAGGGATTCGAGCCCGTGGACCCCCGGACCCTCGTGGATCCCCGCGAGTACGAGAGCTACAAGGCCTGGACGAAGGCCGGCAAGCCCGACGCACGCCTCTTCTTCGACGCGGAAGGGCGGGTGAACCAGGACCACGGGATCACCGAGCACGAGAAGCGGGGCACCGTGGGCATCGTCCTGGGCGTGAGAGCGGACGCGGAGGCGAAGTGCAGCCTCTTCGCCGGCATCAGCACGGGAGGCACCCGGGCCAAGATGGCCGGGCGCGTGGGCGACGCCCCCCTGGTCGGCTGCGGCCTCTACGCCGACGACGAAGGCGGCGCCGTCTGCTGCACCGGCTGGGGCGAGGGATTCATCCGGATGGCGGCGGCCAAGGGGGTTTCCGACCTCATCGGCCGGGGTATCCATCCCCAGGAGGCCGTCGAGTCGATCCTGTGGGAGCTGAACCGCAGGACCCAGGGACGGGGCGGCATCATCGCCCTCGACCCGTACGGCCGCACGGGAGCCTCCTTCACGACGCCCGACATGGCCTACGCCGGTCCGGCCTGCCCGCCCATCATCCTGGCGTGAGGCCCGCTCCGGGCATCGAATCGTTTTTCTTGAAGGGAACGGAACCGGCATGAAACAGAGGAAACCGATCATCGGACTGACCACGTACGAGCGGGAAAGACGGGTCTACTGCGTCGTCGTCACGGACTACGTGCGCTCCGTGTTCGAGGCCGGGGGCCTGCCGGTCCCGGTCCCGACCGTCGCCGAGGACGCGGACCGCGACGCGTACCTCGACCTGCTGGACGGGATCCTGTTCACGGGGGGCGCGGACATCCATCCGGCCTGCTACGGCGAGGAACCCCTGAAGGAGGTGAACGGACTGGCGCCCTACAAGGACGACTACGAACTCGGCCTCTTCAGGAAGGCCTACGAGAGGCGGATGCCCATTTTCGGCATCTGCCGGGGCAGCCAGCTCATCAACGTCGGCCTGGGCGGCACCCTCTACCAGGACCTCAACGTGCAGGTCCCGGGCGCCTTCGGGCACTATCCCGGCGAGATGCCCGAGGAGGAGCTGTACCACTCCGTGGACGTGGCGGCCGGCAGCCGGCTGGCGGGGATCATGGGCGCCGGGACGATCCACGTGAACTCGTTCCACCACCAGGCCGTCAAGACCCTCGGCGCGCACCTCCAGGTGGGCGCGGTCTCCAGGGACCACATCGTCGAATCCATCGAGGGCGAGGACGGGAGGTTCCTCCTGGGGGTCCAGTGGCACCCGGAGTGCCTGACCCGGCGCTATCCGGAGTTCCTGAAGCTCTTCCGCAGCTTCGTCGAGGCCGCGGCGGCCTACCGGGCGTGACCCGTGGACGGCCATGACGGGGCCCGCGGCATGAACGACGATCCAGGCATGGGGAAGATGGGGAGCACCTGGGCGGAGATCGATCTCGACTGCATCGCGCACAACCTGGCAGAAGCCCGGAGGATCATTCCCCGGGGCACCCGGATCGCGGGCGTGGTGAAGGCGGACGCCTACGGCCACGGCGCGGTCCGGGTCGCCCGGGAGCTGATCGAGGACCAGGTGGATCTCCTCACCGTCGCCCGCCTGTCGGAGGCCCTGGAACTCCGCGCCCATTTCCCGGAGGTGCCCATCCTGGTGATGGGCTACACGCCGGACGCCCAGCTGGCCGGAGGCCTGGAACACCGGATCACCCTCACGGTCTTCGGCCTCGGGCAGGCCCAATCCCTGTCCGACCTGGCGGGCCGGACGGGGGAACGCGCGCGGATCCACCTCAAGATCGACACCGGCCTGAACCGGCTCGGGATGAAGCCGGGGCCGGGAACCGTGGAGACGATCGTCCGGATCAGCCGCCTGCCCGGGATCCAGGTGGAAGGCCTCTACACGCACCTGGCCCTGGCCAGCCGGGAAACCGACCTGGCCCAGTTCGACCTGTTCATGGCGCTCGTCGGCCACCTCGAGTCCGAGGGGGTCCGGATCCCCGTGAAGCACGTCAGCGACAGCAACGGGATGGTGCTCTATCCCGGCTTCGACCTGGACATGGTGAGGCTCGGCGGCTTCCTCTTCGGGGTCACGACGACAGGGCTGTTCGCGGACAGGATCCACCTGGAGCCGGCGATGACCCTGAAGACCCGGATCACCCGGATCGCGGAGGTGGCGGAAGGGGAGTGGGTGGGCTACGAGCCCGCGTTCGTCGCCCCCCGGGCGAGCCGCATCGGCACGCTGTCGGTGGGGTATTCCGACGGCTATTCGAGGAGCCTGTCCGGGAAGGGGAGGGTGGGCCTGCACGGGAAGCTCGCCCCCGTCGTCGGGATCATCTGCATGGACCAGTGCATGGTGGACCTCACGGACATCCCGGAGGCCAGGGTCGAGGACGAAGTGCTGCTCTTCGGATCCTCCGGAGAGGACCGGATCCCGGTCAACGACGTGGCGGCCTGGGTGGACACGAACCGGCACGAGCTGCTCAGCGGCGTGAGCCGGAGAGTCCCGAGGGTGTATCGCAAGGGTTCCCGGATCGTGGACGCGGTGGACCACCTGCTGGACGGGGTCCCCGGACGGGATCCGCGCCGGTGACCGCACCGAGGCGGCGCTTCCAGGAACCGCGGCCGGCGCGGCCGGCGCCCCCCGTTTCAGCCCAGCGGGGCGACAATGGATTCGAGGTGTTCAAGATGAACCGTTCCAAGCATCCTTCCTTCGGCATCGTGGGCGGCCTGAGCGCCCTGGCGGGCGCCGACGTGTTCAACAAGCTCATGAAGACCTCCCTGGCCGTCGATGGCGAGCGGCAGCGGGACGCGATCCTCGAGCAGCACCCGTTCCCCGAGTCCATCATCACGGGCGCCGCCGGCGCGAGCCAGTCCGCGAGGAAGTTCTACGTCTTCGACATGCTCCGTTCGTTCCAGGAGCGCCGGATGGATGCCGCGCTCCTGCCATGCTTCATCAGCCAGACCTTCCTGGACGAACTCAAGGCCGAACTCTCCCTGCCGATCGTGGACCTCCTGGCGGCGATCCGCCGCCACGTGGAGAAGCGCCACCCGGCGGCCCGCCGCCTCGGCGTGCTCACCTCCGACTACGTGCGCCGCGACGGACTCTTCGAGCGGAACTTCGACCCCGCCAAGTACGAAGTGGTCCACCCGCGTCCGGGGCTCCAGAACGACTTCCTCATGCCGGCGATCTACGGCCCCTCCGGGCTGAAGTCGGGCCGGCTGGAGGGGGACGCCATCATCCTGCTGAAGCGGTGCTGCCGGGACCTGGTGGAGCAGGGCGCGGACCTGATCCTGCCGGGGTTCACCGAGATCCCCGTGGTGCTGGCTTCCCTCGGGGACGTCGGCGTCCCCGTCATCGACTGCAACCTGGCCTACGTCCAGTACGCCCTCGACATGGAGTTCACGCAGGCCGAGAAGATCCGCAAGGTCGGGGTCGTCGGGGGTGTGGGCCCCGCGGCCACGGTGAACTTCCTGGACAAGATCGTCCGGAACACCCCCGCCCGCACGGACCAGGAGCACATCAAGCTCGTCGTCGAGCAGAATCCCCAGATCCCGGACCGCACAGCGAATCTCGTGGCCGACGGCGCCGACCCGACCCTCGCGCTCTACGCGGCCTGCAAGAAACTGGAGAGCGCCGACGCGGACATGATCGCGATCCCCTGCAACACCGCCCATGCGTTCGTGGAACGCATCCAGCCCCACCTCCGCATCCCCATCGTCAACATGCTCTTCGAGACCATCCAGTACATCCAGCGGCATCACCCCGAGGCGAAGGAGGTCGGCCTGCTCGCCACGGACGGGACCGTGAAGAGCCGGATCTACCAGGAGATCGCCGAGCAGCACGGCCTCCACCTCTCCACCCCGGACGAGCCCTACCAGCGGCGGGTCATGGAGGCGATCTACGGCGCTTCCGGCGTCAAGTCCGGGTTCACGACGGGGAAGTGCGAGGAGGACCTCCGCGCGGCGCTGGAGCATCTCGTGCGGGACAAGGGGGCCACGGTCGCCATCCTGGGCTGCACGGAACTCCCCCTCATCATGGCCCAGTCGGACGACTGCCTCGTGGCCGGGAGGCACGTGGCCGTCGTTGACCCCACCGAAATCCTGGCCCGCAAGTGCGTGGAGCTGGCGAGGCAGGGCTGAGGCTCCCTTCAGCCCTGCCTTTCCGGACAAGCCGTCCCCGGGCCTGCCTCCGGACAGGGCAGGGGACCGGCTCGCCGGGCCCGATGCCGGCTCAGTCCCAGTCCAACGGGAAGAAGAAGGGCTCCATGATCTCCCCCGTCGCCTCCCGGGTCACGATCGGACCGGTCTCCCCGGAAACCACGACCTCGCGGGTGGCGGCGTCCTCGATCCAGAATCTCCACGTCCCCTTGTAGTGAGGTTCCGAGTTGCGCCGAGGTTCCTCGGCGTGTTCGCAGGCGATCCGCAGGGAAGCGCCCGGCTTCGCGTCGAAGGCGTAGTCGACCACCTCGTTGCCCGTCCAGGCCAAGTTCCCTCGCGTCCAGTAGTACTGGATCCGGACCTTGTGGCGCCCCGGCGCCAGCCGGTAGCGTCCGTGCGCAGGCACGCCCTGCCGTTGTCCATCGAGGGCCAGGATCCAGATGTGGCTGCTGCCGTCGTTGGCGAGGAGCGCGCCCTGCGCGTCGGACGCGGCCGCCTGCGGCGCGCCTTCCGCCTGGAAGACCGGGATCACGGGCGCACAGCCCACGATCCCGAACGAGACCAGGGCGACCATCCCCAGACGACGCATGCCAGAGCCCATGGGACCTCCCCGGCGGCCCACCCGACGGGCCCCCTGCCAAGCATGATAGCCCCGGCGGCCCGACAGGGCCCCGGGCCGCGGCGCTCCGCACGGGCAGGCGGCGGGCTGGTTCATTTGAAGAGGCGAGAGAAACCCGAGTAGGGAACCAACGGAACGAGATCGAAACGGATCAGCCCTTCGCGCACAAGGGGAAATGCATCGGTCAACTCCCTGGCCTGCGCCAGGCTGTCGCACTCGAGGACCAGGACAGCCGTATGCTGGTCTGCACGGAAGTGGGCTTCGCGGACCACCCCTTGCTGCTGGAGGTTCCAGACGTGCCGAGCCTCGGCCTCGAGGTGGGGCTGGAAATCCTCGCTGGCGGCATCGGGCCTTTCGATTTCAAGAGCGATGACTTTCATGGGCGGCTCGACAGGATGGGTGAAGGGCAAGTGGCAGCCTGTCGCAAGAACATGGACAAGCACGTGAAAACAGGGTGCCTGGAAAGGAGGAAACGAGTGGGCGATGCTTGGGGAGTCGCAGTGTCGGACTTTCGGCAATCGAGGCACCCCGGTCCGGGTGGAGCGGGAGGCTGGGCTCATCGCCGCATCAGCGCGAATACCCCCCAGCCCAGGTACTCGCGCGTGTAGGCTGCGTAGCGCTCGGGCTCCGAGGTCAGTCTGGCTCGAACCTCTTTCGCGAACTCGTCGTCAGGATTCGCCTCGAGCCATCGGCGCATGGTGAGCCACTTGGCCGCCTCGTATCTGTCCCAGCCATCCTGGTCGGCCAGGACCATTTCAACGACGTCCCAGCCGAGGGGCCCGAAAGACGCGAGAAGTCCTGGAAGCAGGAGGAAGTCGGAGGTCGAATGGGCAAGACACCCCTTGGCGGCCTCCTCCGTCGGCGGCAACTGTCGCCAGTAGGGCTCGCCGATGAGGATGATCCCTCCGGGGCGCAGGCTCCGCGCCAGAAGCTCGATGGTGCCGGCGACCCCTCCGCCGATCCAGGTGGCGCCGACACAGGCGGCCACATCAGCCTTGTCGTCCGAGACGTAGCCGGTGGCATCGCCATGGATGAACTTGACTCGACCGGTGACGCCGAGTTCTTCAGCGCGGAGGTGGGCCTGCTCGGTGAACAACTGGCTCATGTCGATGCCGGTGCCCACGATTCCGTGATCGCGTGCCCAGGTGCACAGCATCTCTCCCGAACCGCTGCCGAGGTCGAGCACGCGAGCCCCCGCTTCCAGGCGCAGCGCCGCGCCGAGAGTGGCGAGCTTTTCGGGCGTGAACGGATTATGGATGCGGTGAGCGCTTTCGGTGATGTTGAAGATACGTGGAATGTCCACTGTGGTAGATCTCCTTGCAAGAGTGAATGGATCCAGTCACGGCCCAGCGGTTGGAATCGGTCGGCGGGGTCGAAGCGGTTCGGGGAGAGGAGGCGAGAACTCCAGGATGATCGTGGGCGAAGCGGCTCGAAGAGGCAACGCCCAGGTCTGCGGTCGGTCAGGCACGATCATGGAATCGGAAGAGACGCGGTATGAAACGACCCGTATGACTGGCGTAGGTCAAGTAATCTTGGCCAAACTGAGCGACCATGGACCGTTCCTCGATCGAAATGACCAAGTGCCACATGAAATGAAGCGGCACAACCCAAAGCAGGCCGACCCAGTGGTTGAGGAAGATGGCAAGTCCCGGGGCGCCCACGGAGATGAAAGAGGCGTACAGAGGGTGACGCACCCAGCGATAGGCGCCCTGCGTGCATAGGCCGCGACCACGTTGAGCAACCGGCAGGGATCGGAAGGACCAGAGAATTCCCGCCAGGTTTCCTGCACCGGCCACGATGAGGAACAGGTAGCGTAGGGTCGCCGGAAGGCCAAGAGTGCCGGAGGGGAAGTGCCCTTGCAGCCAGACGACAAGACAAAGAAGGCATGCCGTCAGGAGGACCCCCAAAGGGCCTGATCCAAAGATTCGAAGATAGGTGTTCATGGGGGTGGTCATGGGGAGCCCGAGTGCCTAGTTAGGCCGTACCGCAATCTTTGCCGAAATGGTGGGAAAGTGCTGGTAAGAGCATTGGTAATAGAAATGGCAGTCAGTGTTGATTCAGCTCTTTGAAGAATTTGAATGATTTTTGATATATAAAACAATAAAAAAGTTAATTGTAAATACAAAAATCAGTAAAACGATGGTGCCAAACCAAAAACCAGAATCTAAATTGAATATACTGGTCTTATATCCAAAAATGTCTGCAATTAAGATGGGTAGAAGAATAAATCCAAACAGGGGGTTGTTGCAGGCAATACCAGTGATAAATGCAATAATGAAGACAGCTAATAGGCAACAGCCGAATACCTTCATGTATATTTGCACCACATTAAGTTCTTTCATGAGTGTCCTGTGATGGATGGGCCTGAAATGGAAATAGAAGATCTAAGTGCTGAAATGATTAGAAAGGAGATCTAGGATTCTGAAATGGGAGTGGTGCGGCGCATTGGCCTGTCAAGGCTTAAGTGAACGGTATTATGGTTAGGCGCCCAGTTGAGATTCTTGTGCAACTCGCTTAGCAATGGGATGATCTGGGTTAAGCTGAAGCAAATCCCACAAATTTCCGTAAAGATCCTTGAATACAGCCACTGTGCCATAATCGGCAGCTTTGGGTTCCCTAACGAATTCAATACCTTTGGCTCTCATGGAATTATAGTCACGCCAGAAATCATCAGTATTAAGAAAAAGAAAAACTCTCCCACCCGCTTGATCCCCAATGAATGGGATTTGTTCAGGTTTCGAGGCCCTTGCCAAAAGGAGGGTAGTGCCAGAAGAGCCTGGTGGGGCTACGACAACCCAACGCTTATCTTGCTCTGGCTGATAAGTATCCTCAATTAGAGTGAAATTCAACTTATTGATATAGAAATCGAGAGCTTCGTCATAATCCCGAACAACGATTGCGATATGGACGATGGATTGTTTCATGGTGGCGCCTAACGATTGGAGTTAACCGGCGGTGCCGACTGCGGCGCGCTGGGAGGAGATCAGAAATCTGAACGAGTGGAGGAGGAGGTTGCCAGTGGAGGCAGCGTCCGGGTTGAACGATTGGTTAGGCCAGGTGGACTGCCAACAAAGGTGCCACATGGTTAGGTTGAAATAGCTAATTCGATAACGATTCTTGAGTAGTTGACGTCACCATTTGCGGCTGGTTGCTGTTTGAGTTCGTCAAGCGCATAGGCGATTGCGACGAAAGCACCTTTGCGAAAGAGGTGTCTGTCTTGTTTATGATTTACGTAAATACCAGATTGAAGGATCGTGCCGTTTTCAAGTTTTAGATCAAAGCTATTGTCATTACCATGAGAATCTTGGCCTGCAAAGTATGTTCTCGTAATGGTTCCAGATACGCGTTCAACCTTCATCTTTTCATCTTGGATGTTCGCCCACCATTCAGGAGACCCGAACAAACCATGATTTCCTTTGAGCCCCATCCGGGGTTTATCTTTGTTTTGAGTTAACGCTTGGGTGAGCTTGACACGTTGAGGATCATGCCTAAGTTCCTCGGACAACTCAAAGACGAGCTTCATCGGAGTTTGAAGGGTTTCTAGTTTGAGCAGCATGGTGCGGCCTAACGAAAGGAGTTAACCGGACCAACAGCCGGTGGGATGAGCGAAGGGGACG
>DAOPZL010000002.1:94465-125050 GCA_035353395.1 Holophaga sp. | reverse complement strand
CCCGGTGCAGCGGGGTGGGCCGGTAGCGCCCCAGGATCGCCAGGACCTCCTCCGGGATGGGAATCCACCGTTCCCGGCTGACCTCCTGCTCGATCAGGTTCATCGGGAAGATCGCGGCGAGGGCCTCGGGCGACACGGGGTTGCCGTCCGGCCCGAGGGGGGGGAGGGGCTGGCGGGGCAGGTCCGCCGCCAGGTTGTACCAGGCGCGGGGGAGGCGCGATTCGGGGAGCAGGATGCGGTGGGTCAAGGGGACTCCGGGCTTGGATGTTTCTACATATAGTAACGTATCTACGCATAGAAACATCGTCAACCCTGGAGCGAGGGATGACGCCCGGATCGCCCGCCCGCCCCGCCGGGATCAGGCGTTCGTCGCGGCCGCCGGCAGAGGGAAATGGCACGCGGCGAACCGGCCGGGGGCCACCTCGCGCAGGGGCGGCAGTTCCCGCCGGCAGCGCTCCTTGCCGTGGACGCACCTCGGATGGAACCGGCATCCTTGCGGGACGTCGATCGGACTCGGGGGCTCGCCCGTGATGGCATAGTCGGTCCTGCGCTGGGTCGGATCGAGGACGGGGGCCGCCTTGATGAGGATCGAAGTGTAGGGATGGAACGGCTGCCGGAAGACAGCCTCGGTGGCGCCCAGCTCGACGATCCCGCCGAGATACATCACGGCCACCCGGTGCGTGATGTGCCTCACGACCCTCAGGTCGTGCGAAATGAACAGGAGGGTGAGTCCCAGCGATTTCTGGAGGTTCGAGAGCAGGTTGATGATCTGGGCCTGGATCGAGACGTCCAGGGCGGAGACGGGCTCGTCCGCGATGATCAGCTCCGGCTGGAGCGACAGCGCCCGCGCGATCCCGATGCGCTGCCGCTGCCCTCCGGAGAACTCGCCCGGGAACCTCTCGGCGATGTCCATGCTCAGGCCGCACATGTCGAGGAGTTCCCCGATGCGTTCCCGGACCTTGCCGGGCTCCACCATGCGATGCACGGTCAGCATCTCCTCCAGGATCTCGTACACGGACATCCTGGGGTTCAGGGACGAATAGGGATCCTGGAAGATCATCTGCATCCTGGGGCGCTCGCGCCGGAGCGCCTCCCCGCGCAGGCTGGAGATGTCCTTCCCGCGGACCAGGACCTGGCCCGAGGTCGGCGCGTAGAGCCGCAGGATGGTCTTCGCGAGCGTGCTCTTGCCGCAGCCCGATTCTCCGACGAGCCCCAGGTTCTCGCCCCGGTACACATCCAGGCTGACGTCCTGGACCGCCTTGAGGTGGCGCTTGGGCTTCCCGAAGAGGTAGTCGACCACGGAATGTTTCAGCGGGAACCAGGTGGACAGATGCCTCGTCTCCACCAGCTTCTCGGCCGCGCCGGTCTCGAGGTGATTGGCCTGTTCCATCATGCCTGCGCCCTTTCAGCGACCCCGGGGGCCGGGATGATGCCCCGGAAGCTGGCCACCACCTCCCGCCGGCGGCAGCGGGAGAAGTGCCCGGGTTCGAGTTCCGCCATGTCGGGGCGCCGGTCCCGGCAGGCCTCCTCGGCAAACTTGCAGCGCGGCGCGAAGGGACAGCCCGCCGGAGGGTCCGCCAGGTTCGGCGGGGCCCCGGTGATCGCTTCCAGTTCCATGCCGACCTTCCCCTGGTCGGGCAGGGCGCCCATGAGCGCGTAGGTGTAGGGATGGCGGGGCCTCGAGAACAGGGTGACCGTATCCGCCATCTCCACGACGATGCCCGCGTACATGACCGCCACCCGGTCGCACAGGCGGGCGATCACCCCGAGGTCGTGGGTCACGAGGATGACGCTCATGCCCAGGTCCCGCTTGAGGTTCTCGAGAAGGCACAGGACCTGGTCCTGGATGGTGACGTCCAGCGCCGTCGTCGGTTCGTCCGCGATGAGGAGCTTCGGGTTCGCCCCCAGGGCGATCGCGATCATGGCGCGCTGCCGCATGCCCCCCGAGAACTGGTGCGTGTATTCGCGGATCCGGGCCTCCGGCGAGGGGATGCCCACCAGGCGGAGCAGCTCCGTGGCCCGCCGCCACTTCTCCGCCGAGGATGCCCCGGGGAACACCTCGTAGAGCTGCCGCTTGATGGAGAGCACGGGATTGAGGGAGGTCATCGGCTCCTGGAAGACGACGCTGATCTCCCGGCCCCGGATGCTCCTCAGCTGCCTGGGGGACATCTGGACGAGATCCGCCCCCTTGTAGAGGATCTCGCCCCCCACGACCCGGCCCGGCTTCTTCAGGAGGGAGAGGATCGCCCGGCAGGTCTGGCTCTTGCCGCAGCCGGATTCCCCGACGAGGCCGAAGGTCTCTCCCTCGTAGACCTCGAAGCTGACGCCGTCCACGGCCTTCACCGTCTCCCGCTTCGAGCGGAACTCGACCTTCAGGTCCTTGACTTCGAGCAGCTTGTCCATGCCGTCACCGTCCCTTCGTGCGCAGGAAGTCGGTCAGCCCGTCGCCCAGCAGGCTGAACCCGACCCCCGTGATCGCCAGGCACAGCCCCGGGAAGAAGGTGATCCACCAGGCGTAGCTGATGTAGCTGCGCCCCTCGTTGAGGATCGCGCCCCACTCGGGCGTGGGCAGCTGCACCCCCAGGCCGAGGAAGCTCATGCTGGCGCCGGTCAGCATGCAGAGCACCACGTCGGAAGCCGCGAACACGATCGCGGAACTGACCACGTTCGGCAGCAGGTGCCTCAGGAGGATGCGCGCATCCGTGAAGCCGGCCACCTGGGCGGCCTGGATGAACTCGGCGTTCTTGAGTACCAGGACCTCGCCGCGCACCAGCCGGGCGTAGGCGATCCACCCGACGAGCCACAGCGCGATGTAGACGTTCTGGAGCCCCTGCCCGAGGATCGTCATGATGACGATCACCAGGATCGTGAAGGGGAAGGCCATCAGGATGTCGATGGCGCGCATGAGCAGGCTGTCGAAGACTCCGCCGTAGTAGCCGGCGAACATCCCGAGGACGCTCCCGAACACGAGCGGGATCAGGGTGCCGAGAAGCCCGATCTTGAGGTCGATCCCGGTCCCGTAGACGACCCGGGCGAAGACGTCCCTCCCGAAGTTGTCGGTACCGAAAAGGTGGGTCATGGACGGCGGGACGCAGCGCACGGACGTGTCGACCGCGATGGGGTCGTAGGAGGTGAACCAGGACGGGAAGAGGGCCCACACCAGGGCGACCAGCACGATGAGCGTCCCCGCCACGAAGGCCGGGGTCGCGAGCCAGGGAGGAATCCGGCGTTTCAGGTGTCCGGAAGGCGTGTTCGTGATCACGGTGTCGTCCTTCTCCCGTCAGAACTTGACGCGGGGGTCAAGGCAGGAATAGAGCAGGTCCGTCAGCAGGTTGATGACGAGGACCATGAACGCGAACAGGAAGACCAGCGACTGGACGACCGCGTAGTCGCGGCCGAAGATCGAGTCCACCATCAGCTTGCCGAGCCCCGGAAGGGAGAACACGGTCTCGATGATCACGCTCCCCCCCAGCATGTAGGCCATGCGCATGGCCAGCAGCGTGACGGTCGAGATCAGCGCGTTCCTGAGGATGTGCCGGTACTTCACGGCCCCGTTCGAGAGCCCCTTGCTGCGTGCGAAATCGACGTAGTCCATGACCGAGATGTCCACGACGGAGTTCCGGATGTTCCGGATGAGCAGCGCGGAGGTCATGAGGGACTGGGTGAACGCGGGGAGGACGAGGGACTTCAGGTGCTCCGTGGGCGTCTCGCCCCATCCGCCCACGGGGAACCACTGGAGCTTCACGCCGAAGAGCAGCATGAGGAGGAGCGCCACCCAGAAGGAGGGCATCGCGATGGCCGCGAGGGCCGTCACGCGCACCGCCTGGTCCCCGGCCTGGTCCTTCCGCATCCCGGCGAAGAAGCCGAGCGGGAAGCTCACCAGGATGGAGAACACGGTGGAGATGAGCGTCAGGGAGACGGTGATGGGCAGGCTGACCAGCAGGAGTTCGGTCACGGGGCGCTGGTAGGTGAGCGAGGTGCCCAGATCCAGGGTCAGGAGGCCCTTGAGATAGAGGAAGTACTGGGCGGGAAGGGACTGGTCGAGGCCGAGCTTGGCGCGAAGGGCGGCGACGGCCGAGTTGGTCGCCTTCTCCCCCAGGATCAGCCGGGCAGGATCGCCCGGGATCATGTGGATCATCAGGAAGATGAGGATCGTCACCATGAGGAGCACGGGCACGATCTGGAGCACGCGCTTGACTGCGTAGTTGAGCTGGTTCACGGGAACTCGACGCCTTTCATCGCGGTCAGGAAGCCTGGGGGCCCGAGCCGGGCGCGCCCCAGGCTTCCTGGAATGGAATTGCCCTGTGCCTTACTTGGAGATCGTCAGGTCCTTCGCGAAGAAGACCGAGAAGGGACTCACGTAGAGCCCGTTGACCTTGCTGGAGCAGGCGTAGGCGAAGCCGTTTCGGAAGAGCGGGATGACGTTGGCGTTGTCGTAGACGCGCTTCTGGATCTCGTGGTACATCGCCAGGCGCTTGCCCGCGTTCAGCTCCTTGCTGGCCGCCGTGTTCAGGTCGTTGAGCGGCTGGTCCTTGAGGCCCGTGTACCAGGCGTGGCACTGGTCGTAGTCGACCGTCCAGCCGGTGATGCCGGAAGGGTCGGTGATGTCGTCGATCCACTGCAGCACGGTGGCCTGGTGGGTGAGGGAGGTGTACTTCGCGCTCATGCTGGCCCGCTCGAGCATCTCGATGGTCACGTTGAAGCCCGCCTTGTCCAGCTGCGACTTCAGGAGCGTCGCCACCTGGGTGTAGATCTCGTTGCCGGAACGGATGGACAGCGTGAACGCGACGGGCTTCTGGTAGCCGGCCGCGGCCAGCATCTTCTTGGCCGTCTCGGGGGTGTAGCTGACCACCTTCAGCTTGGCGTTGTGCCACTTGCCTTCGGCTTCCGACACGAGCGCGGCGACCGGCGCTCCGAACTGCCCCGCCACCAGGTCGGAGATCTCCTTCTTGTTGATTCCGTAGACCAGGGCCTGGCGGACCTTCGGGTCGTTGAAGGGGGGGGTCGTCGTGTTGAGGATGAGGTAGCGGATCTGGGTGGACGGGAAGATGCTGACCTTGACGTTCCGGTTCGCCTTCAGGGTGTCGATCAGGCTGAACGGGATCTCGTTGGCGATGTCGATCTGGCCCGACTGGAGCTGCATCAGGCGCGTGTTGTCGTCGGGCACGACCGTGAACATGATCTCCTTCGTCTTCGGGAGGCCCTTCACGTGGTAGTAGGGATTGGCGGTCAGGAGGATGGACTTCTCCTTCTTCCAGTCCTTGAGCATGTAGGGGCCCGTCCCCAGGGGCGTCATGTTGTAGGCCGTCTCGCCCAGCTTGTCGTAGTGCGCCTTGCTGCCGACCACCATGTTGAAGTTGCAGAGGTCCGCGAGGAAGGGGGCCCACGGCTTGGACAGCGTGATGACCACCTGCTTGTCCGTCGCCTCGACCTTGGCGATGGCCTCGGCGATGAACCGGTAGGAGGACGTCTTCAGGTCCCGCGCCCGGAGCAGCGACCAGACCCAGTCCTCGCCCTTCACCGGAGTGCCGTCCGAGAACTTCACGCCGGCCTTGAGGTTGAAGGTGTAGACCAGCCCGTTCTTGCTGATCTTCCAGTCCGTGGCCAGGCAGGGGATGATGGACGTCCCGTCGTGGCTCACCGTGACGAGGCCTTCGTAGATCTGCTGGGTGATCGGGATCTCGCCGACGCCGACGGAGGGGGCGTTGGGATCGAGGTAGGCCGCGTCGCCAAGCCGGCCGACCACGATGCGGTTGGCCACGCTTCCGGCCATCGCCGGGTAACTTGTGGCCGACGCGAGGAGCGCGGCCAGCGACAGCACGGCGCCATTCAGGAAGGAGCTTTTCATGTCGGGAACCTCCAGGATGTTGAGTGGGACTTCAGTTCACGAAAGCGGCAGCAGGGAACGACACGAAGTGGTAGAGGCTGATCGGGCAGGTCGGTCCCAGGCCGAGGGGCCTCACCGGCAGTTCGGGAACGTCCACCGACGCCCCGAAGGCGACCGGCAGGCCCCGCAGGGGCGCCAGTCCCAGCTCCCTGGAGGCGGCCCGCAGCAGCATGAGCCCGAAGGGGATGGAGAAGCGTCCGCACCAGGTCTTCCGGTAGATCTCCGGGTGGTCCGGGTCCACCATGGCCTCGAAGAAGGTGCGGGCCATCTCGGGAGTGACCTCGCCCGCCAGCATCTCCCGGAGGACCTTCCGGTCGTGCGCCATGGCCGACTGGAAGGGCCCTACGCCGCCCTCCCCGTAGGGCGTGTAGTTGAAGTCGCGCCCGTAGTGGATGCCGTCCGACGAGATGACGACGGCCACGTCCCGGCCGAGGGTCCAGCCGCGGGCCTTCATGCAGGAGGCGAGCGCCGTTCCGAACCCTTCCGCCATTGCCTGGAGCCTGGGGAAGGATGCCGAAGGCAGGATCACCGGGAGGATCTCCACCTCCGGATCCTGGTGCTTCAGGCAGTAGGCGATGCCCTCCAGCGAATGCTCGCTGTCCTGGAAGGCGGGCTCCTGCGAGCATTCCGCGGGATCGAGCCGGGCCAGCACGTCGTCCCTCAGACCGGAGATGCGGATCTCCCCGTCGGGCGAGCGCCAGGCGCGGTACGGGTCGAAGACCATGACGTCCCGGACGCCGTATCGACGGTAGCGGTGGAAAACCCCGATCATCACCACCACCTTGGCGGTCACCAGGGGGAGGATCTCGCGGTAGACGCGGCCGGCGATGAGGTAGTCGTCGTGCGGGCAGATGATCCCCGCGACCCCGGCGGGAGGCTTGGGGCCGAGGGATTCAGGCGCGGGGGGATCCGCGGCGAGCCTCCAGAACTCCGCCATCTGTTCGGCGGTGGAGGCATAGCCCACGGTGTCCTTCTGTCCCCGGAGGTCCCCCCGCGAGGGGATGCCCATCTCGTTCCGGGTCTGTCCGAGATCCGGCGCGGGCGCGTTCTGCGGGGCGGCCGGGTTCAGGGCGGCCTGGGCGGGCAGTACGATGGGGGCGCAGCAGGCGGCGGTGGCGATCAGGCTTTTCTTCATGACAATCTCCGCAGGGGTCCGGCGAGGTCGTGCCCGCCGCCCGGAGGCGCCGGGGGGCTGGCCGCCCGCTCGAAGGTGCCGTACTTCCGGACTTCGTGGTCCTTCACGAGGGAGACACCCTTGGCGAGTACGGTGTGGATGGACAGGTCCTGGTCCAGGAGCACGAGGTCCGCGTCGGCGCCCACGCGGATGGCGCCTTTCCGCTCCATCTGGAGGTAGCGGGCCGGCGTCGAAGTGATGACCTGGATCGCGGTCTCGAGGGGAATGCCCTGCTGCAGGACCGCCTCCCGCACCTCCCCATAGAGGCTGTCGACCTTGCCCACGCCAAGTCCCAGGTAGGCGCCCGCCTCGTCGAAGACGGGGAGGCTGCCCTGGCCGTCCGAGCTGAAACTGACGGAACGCGCCGGAACCCCCGCCTCCAGCAGCATCTTCAAGGCCTGGGCGCAGCGGATCGACTCGTCCCGGATCGAGCTGGTGGTCAGGTCGATGAACCGGCCCGCGCCCCCCCCGCCCTTCGCGTAGGCGATGCCCGCCTCGAGCACCTTGAGGTTGCGGTTGATGTGGGTCGGGACGAAGTGCCCGGCAGGGATCTCCGTCTCCGCGACGACCCGCTCTACCATCGCCAGCAGGCGCGGGCCGTCGCCGACATGGATGTTGACCACGCCCGCCTTGCCCGAGAGCATGCCCCCGACCCGGGCCTCGGCCGCCACCCTGGCGAACTCGTCGAAGGTCGGCTGGGAAGAACGATGGTCCGAGAGCGCGATCTCGCCGACCCCCACCACCTTGTCGATCAGGATGAGATCGTCCTGCACCGAACCCGTCATCGTTCTCACGGGGACATGGTAGGAGCCTGTGTAGACGCAGGTGCTGACCCCTTCCGATTCGAGCCCTCGCGCCTTGGCCAGCAGGCCGGCCAGATGCCGGGTGGTTCCGTCCGTGCCGAGGCAGCCGACCACCGTCGTCACCCCCGCCCTCGCAAGATCGCTCAGCATGATCTCGGGCGTCCTGGAGGCATAGCCCCCCTCGCCTCCGCCTCCGAGGATGTGCACATGGCCATCCATGAATCCGGGGACGAGGACCAGCCCCTTCCCGGGAATCACCTCCGGATCCAGGCCCCCCATCGCGATAGGCGTCCGCTGCATCCGGGCGATCACCCCGCCGGCGACGAGCACGTCCATCCGGCCCAGCGGTTCCGGGGCGTACACCTCGACGCCCTCGATCACCTTCAGGATGGTTTCATCCCCTGGAATCCCGCTCATCTGCCCCCACCCTGGAGACGCGGACCCATCAGCGGTCGCACGCATCGATGTGGCTTAGCAAAATAAATACCAACATAAAATCAGTCTTTATCCCTGAACAACTAAGGCCTGCTGACCAGAGGATGCCACCGATCTGGTCTTGAGCCACATGGCGAATCCATGCTTCACGATCTCAATGTTAACTATTTCAAGAAGATCCTTCTTGAAATAGACAACGTTTTCGGGCGCCTATATCCATGCCCAATTCGAGATTGCAGGTTGTTTTTCATCCACTTTGTCCCAGGGGCCGCCCCTCGAGGCCAGGGATGCCCGACAGGCCGTCACGCGGCGAGGGACATCCCGGACAGGATGCCCCGTCCATCCATGCGAGGATGTCGAATAAGTCATTGAAATCTCGACTTGTTCCAGGGAGTTCCCCTTACTGGCCCGCGGCCCGGCCACGGTCATCCCGCACTCCGCCCGTGGGGGCGGTCAGCATGTCCAAGTGCTTCTTCAGGATCATCGTCCCGCCCCCTTCCGAGACGATCCGGAGGACGGCATCGGGCTCCCGGACCCGGGCTCCGGCCAGATGGGTGATCCCGGTGCCCGCGAAGACTTCGGGGCACAGCGGCGCGGAAGGTCCCAGCAGAACCGCCGCCCTGGCCCGCCCGAGGGAGGCGAGGAGGCCGTCGCAGGTCCCGTTGATCAAGGAGGTGCCGGTGAGGAGGGCGACGTCGCAGCGCGCGAGCGCCTCCCGGCCCTGGTCGGGCGGGAGGGTCTCCCCGGGGTGCGGCCGCAGTTCGAGGATGTCCAGCCGGCATCCGGTCGCCTTCAGCCCGGAGACCAGGGGGCCGAAGTACCCGACCATCGCCACGCGGTCGCCGGCGGTGACGCCCAGGGTGGAGACGACCTCCTCCCGGCTGGTGATCGGCTGGGGGAGGGAGGCCAGCAATGCGTTCGCCGTGGCCAGGCCGATGGCCCTGGCCAGGTCGGCCTTCTCGTCCAGGAGGAACGCGAGCAGGGCGCCCGCGGGTTGCCCGACCAGGGTGCCGGCGCCGCGGAAATGCGTGCAGCTCGCCGCGTCCGACCCAGGGGTCCAGGCCAGCCCCGCGTGGCCCGAGTCCAGCCTCACGGCGGTGTAGCCCAGGCCGATCCGGATGTCGGCCGCCAGGCGGTCGCGCGCGGCGGGCGCGAGATGTTCCAGCAGTCGTCTCTGGATCTCCAGGGTCATGGGCGTCCCTTTGCACGGCATAGGAGATGATGCTCATGTTCCTCGTGCCCGGTCACTGCTTTTCGAGCCCGTTGTGCCGTCCAGGGCTCGAACGGGCAGGCGCACGGCTGTCCCGGCTCGGAATCGACGGCCGGCGGGGGCGGTCCCGGAAAAGGGCGCGTCCTACTCGTCCGCGTAGATCGCCAGCTTCCTCCGGCCCTGGCCATCCACCATGGCGCGGTACATGCCCGCGCAGTTCAAGGGCATCGCGATGTTGCCTTCGGCGTCCACGCCGATCAGCCCTCCGGTCCCCTCCATGGGCAGCAGGGTGTCCATGATCACGGCGTCGCAGGCTTCCCACAGGCTCTGGCGCAGGTAGTTCATGCGGGCCGATACCGTGTGGGCGGCCGCGGCACGGATGAACATCTCGCCGTAGCCCGTGCAGGACACGGCACAAGCGTGGTCCGCCCATGTCCCGGCCCCGATGACGGCGGTATCCCCGACCCGGCCTGGCCACTTGGCGGTGCGCCCGCCCGTGGAAGTGGCCGCGGCGAGGTGGCCCTCGATGTCCAGAGCCACGGCGCCGACGGTGCCGTGCTTGCGGTCCTCGGGGGCCCCTTGGACCGCCCCGCCCTGCCCAAGGCGGGCCTTCTCCAGCAGGAGAGCCTGCCAGCGGGCTTCCGTGAAGTAGTAGCCGGACTCCACGCACTCCAGTCCCTGGGCCGCGGCGAACGCGTCGGCGGCCTTGCCGGCCAAGGTCACGTGAGGCGCGGCCTCCATCACCTTCCGGGCCAGTCGCACGGGATTCTTCGCCCGGGTCACCCCGATCACGCTGCCGGCGTCCTGCCTGCACCCGTCCATCACGGCCGCCTCCAGTTCGATCGTCCCGTCCAGCGTGAACACGGCACCCCGCCCGGCGTTGAAATTGGGGTTGTCCTCCATGGAAGCCACGGCGGCCACCACCGCATCCAGGGAACTCCCCCCTTCGCGCAGGACGCGATGCCCGGCCTCCAGGGCCTCCGCAAGCCCCTCCCGCATGGCCTGCTCCTTGCCGGGAGTCATGTCCTCCCGGCGGATGACCCCGGCTCCTCCGTGGATGGCAATGGCCATGCTCATGCTCGCGCCTCGTTCCCCTTCCATCGCGCCGACGTGGTGCTGTGGAATCGAGGGAGCACGCAAGCAATTCCCGCACCAGGCTTCCGGGACCCTCTTCCCGAGCCTGCCGCCACTGTGGGAAAACGCCCGCGAGGCTCGCCCCCCGGAATGCCGCGCCGGTTTTCAGGCGAACTGGGTCATTCGCTGGTGGAATCGAAACCCGTTTCCCGAGGGTCCAGACTCCAGCCAGTCGGGAATGGATGCCACCCGGACGATGGGTCCGGTGCGCGCCACTTCTTTCAGTTCTTTCGCTTCCAGACCAGGGAATCCACCACGGTCCATGCCGCCCAGGCGTTGGCACTATTCCTGCTTTTCGAAATCCCGTCTTTCTACAACTCGTGTCAGTGACGTTCCCGCTCAACCGGGAGGTATTGGTCTGCTTCCTTCAGAGTACTTCCATATCCCGTGTGCCGTATGAACTTATCCGCCGCAGTGCAGCCTAGTGACGCCTCCCGCCATCCCCTCCTGGAGGTGGAGGATCTTCGCGTCGAATTCCACCTGGAGAGCCATGTCGTCGAGGCGGTGAAAGGCATCTCCTTCCAGCTGGACCGGGGCGAGACGCTCGCGGTAGTGGGCGAGTCGGGTTCCGGCAAGTCCGTCACGGCCCTCTCCCTCATGCGCCTGGTCGAGCACGGAGGGGGGCGCATCGTGGACGGGCGCCTGGCGTTCCTCCGGAGGAACGGCCAGGCCCTGGATCTCCGCCGGGCGGATGCGCGGACCATGCGCACCATCCGCGGCTCCGAGATCGCCATGATCTTCCAGGAGCCCATGACCTCCCTCAACCCCGTCTTCACCGTGGGGGAGCAGATCGCCGAGTCCATCCGGATCCACCAGGGGCGGTCCGGACAGGACGCCCTGAAGGAAGCGCTGGCCATGCTGGACCTGGTGCGGATCCCCAACGCCCGCCAGACGTTGACGCGGCACCCGCACCAGCTGTCCGGAGGCATGCGCCAGCGGGCCATGATCGCCATGGCCCTGGCCTGCCGTCCCAGCCTCCTCATCGCCGACGAACCCACCACCGCCCTGGACGTGACCATCCAGGCCCAGATCCTCCAGCTCATCCGGACCCTGCAGGCGGAACTCGACATGGCCGTCCTGTTCATCACCCACGACATGGGCGTCGTGGCCGAGTGCGCGGACCGGGTGATCGTCATGAACCAGGGGCTGAAGGTGGAGGAAGGAGAATGCCTCTCCCTCTTCAGGGCCCCCCGGCACCCCTACACCAAGTCGCTGCTGGCCGCCGTCCCGACCATGGGCTCCATGATCGGCCAGGACCTCCCCGCCAAGTTTGCCCTTCCCCTGGACGGGGAGGATGCGGCATCCGCCTACCATCCCGTTCCGCCGGGGAACGTGCTCCTCCAGGTCGATTCGCTCGTCACGCGCTTCCCGGTGCGCAGCGGCCTCCTCAACCGCGTGACCCAGCGCGTGCACGCGGTGGAGCGCGTGAGCTTCGAGCTCCGGGCCGGCGAGACCCTCGCCCTGGTGGGCGAATCGGGCTGCGGCAAGTCCACGACGGGGCGTTCGCTGCTGAAGCTGGTGACCCCCGACGGGGGGAAGGTCGTCTTCCAGGGCCAGGACATCTCGAGCCTGGACGGCCGGGGCATGCAGGACGTGCGGCGCCAGATCCAGATGATCTTCCAGGATCCCTTCGCGTCCCTGGACCCCCGCCTGACGGTCGGCTATTCCATCGCCGAGCCGCTCTTCATCCACCACCTGGCGGACGAGGCCAAGGCCATGGAGCGGGTGAAGTGGCTGCTCGAGAAGGTGGGCCTCCCCATCGACGCGGCGGACCGCTATCCCCACGAGTTCTCGGGCGGACAGCGCCAGCGCATCGCCATCGCGCGGGCCCTGGTGCTGAACCCGAAGGTGGTGGTGGCCGACGAGGCCGTGAGCGCCCTGGACGTCTCCGTGCGGGCGCAGATCATCAACCTGCTGCTGGACCTCCAGCTGGAACTCGGGCTGTCCTACCTCTTCATCTCCCACGACATGGCCGTGGTGGAGCGCGTCGCGCACCGGGTGGCGGTGATGTACCTCGGCCAGATCGTGGAGATGGGCTCCCGGAGCGCCGTGTTCGAGGATCCGCAGCACCCCTATACCCGGCGCCTCCTCTCGGCCGTGCCCGTGGCCGACCCCTCCAGGCGGAACCGCCAGCGGGAGCTGCTGACCGGCGAGGTGCCGAGCCCCCTGCGCGACCGGAACGCGGTGGTCCTGGTCGAGCCGCTGAAGCAGATCGGTCCCGATCATTTCATCGCCGTCCACGATGTCGGCCTTTCGGCCTGATTTCCTCGTTCCAACCTTCATGGAGGACCTATGAGATTCCCCAGCGCCAAGCTGCTTCCCTGCATCGCATTCGCCCTGGCCGCCGGCCTTCCGTCGGCAGCCGCGACGAAGACGGTGGTCTGCGCCGTGGCGGCCACGTACACGTCCCTGGACCCCTACGACACCAACGCGACCCTGGACCAGGCAGTCTGCAAGTCCTTCTACCAGGGGCTGTTCGGCTTCGACAAGAACCTGCGCCTGCAGAACGTGCTCGCGGACAGCTACGAGGCCAGCAAGGACGGCCTGACCTATACCGTGAAGCTGAAGAAGCACGTCAAGTTCCACGACGGGACGGACTTCAACGCGGCGGCGGTGAAGGCGAACTTCGACCGGGTCACCAACCCCGAGAACAAGCTGAAGCGCTACAGCCTCTTCTCCAACATCGCGAAGACCGAGGTGGTCAACGACGCCACCGTGCGCTTCACGCTCAAGGTGCCCTTCTCCGCGTTCATCAACCAGCTCGCCCATCCGTCGGCTGCCATCATCTCCCCCGCCGCCCTCGCCAAGTACGGCAAGGAGATCGGCCTGCATCCCGTCGGGACCGGCCCCTTCCGGTTCGTCGAGTGGAAGCAGCCCGACTACATGAAGGTCGAGAAGAGCCCGAACTACTGGAAGAAGGGCTATCCCAAGGTGGATGCGATCGTCTGGAAATCCGTCACCGACAACAACACCCGCACGGCCATGATCCAGGCCGGCGAGGCCAGCTACACCCCGGTCCCCTTCGAGCAGGCCGAGAACCTCAAGCAGAATCCCAGGCTGGACGTGATCTCGAGCCCCGGCATCGTCACCTGGTACATGTCGATGAACACGGCCAAGAAGCCCTTCAGCGACCTCCGGGTCCGCCAGGCCCTGAACTACGCCATCAACAAGGAGGCGATGATCAAGGCCATCTACTACGGCTACGCGGAGATCGCCAAGGGACCGGTCCCGGGAGCCGTGCAGTATTCGGCGAACATCGGCACCTATCCCTTCGACCTCGCCAAGGCCAGGAAGCTCCTGGCCGAGGCCGGCTACCCCAACGGGTTCGAGACCGAACTCTGGGGCGGGAACAACAGCACGGCCGCGAAGGCCATGACCTTCCTCCAGCAGCAGCTGTCCCAGGTCGGCGTCAAGGCCCGGATCACCGCCCAGGAGCCCGGCCAGCGCGTCGAGCTCCTGGAGAACGTCCAGAAGCCGGAAGAGGCCGGCGTGCGCCTGAACTGGGCGGGCTGGTCCGCCTCCACCGGCGAGGCGGACTGGGCGCTCCGCCCGCTGTTCGCCACCTCCTCCATCCCTCCCAAGGGCCTCCAGAACTTCGCCTACTACTCCAACCCCAAGCTGGACGGCCTGCTCCAGAAGGCCCTCGCGACCACGAAGGCCGGCGAGAAGACCAAGATCTACAAGGAAGCCCAGGAGATCATCTTCAAGGACGCTCCCTGGGTCTTCCTGGTCAATACCCAGCAGGTCTATGTCCGGACGAAGAACCTCGCGGGCATCTACCTGATGCCTGACGGCTCCATGAATTTCGACGACATCGAACTCAAGTAGTTCCATTTCCGCGGGGGTTGCGCCTTCGGGCCGGCCCCCGCGGTCCTGAGGATGGTCACCGCATGTTCCGCTATGCCCTGAAACGCCTGCTCGGGCTCATCCCGACCCTGTTCATCGTCGCGATCTTCGTCTTCTTCTTCATCCACCTGCTGCCCGGAGACCCCGCGCGGCTGGCGGCGGGCCAGGAGGCCAGCGCGCAGGACGTGGAACTGATCCGCAAGGATCTTGGCCTGGACAAGCCGCTGCCCCAGCAGTTCCTCCGGTTCACGAGCGGGGCCCTCCGAGGGGATTTCGGCAAGTCGATGCGCACCAAGCGGCCCGTCATGACGGAGATCGCGGAGCGTTTCCCCTACACCCTGAACCTGACCTTCGCGGCCATGTCCTGGTCCGTCGTCTTCGGACTCCTCGTGGGGATCATCTCGGCCATCCACCGGAATCACCTGCCCGACCACCTGGGGATGACCCTGGCGGTCTCCGGGATCTCGTTCCCGTCCTTCGCCCTGGGACTGCTCCTGATGAGCGTGTTCTCCGTGGGGCTGAAGTGGTTCCCGACGGTCGGCGCGGACACCCCCCGGCACTACATCCTCCCGGCGATCACCCTCGGCGCCGGCGTGGCCGCCGTCATGGCCCGCTTCACGCGCTCGGCCTTCCTCGACGTCCTCAAGGACGACTACATCCGGACCGCAAGATCCAAAGGCGTCGCGGAATCCATGGTCATCCTCAAGCACGGCCTGCGCAACGCCATGATCCCGGTCGTCACCATGATGGGCCTCCAGTTCGGCTTCCTCCTGGGCGGATCCATCGTGGTGGAGCGCGTCTTCAACTGGCCGGGCATGGGACGCCTCCTGCTGGACGCCGTCGACATGCGCGACTACCCCGTCATCCAGGCCGAGGTGCTCCTCTTCTCGCTGCAGTTCATCCTGGTCAACCTGGTCGTGGACCTGCTCTACGGCATCATCAATCCCACCATCCGCTACAAGTGACACGATGACAGTCGTCCGTTCCCCCTGGTCCGAGTTCTGGCGCAAGTTCCGCAAGCAGAAACTTGCCTTGCTTTCCCTCGCCTTCATCGTGCTGCTGGTCGTGATCGCCCTGGCGGCCCGCTGGATCGCGCCCTTCGATGCGGAGAACTACTTCGACTACAACTGCATCAACCAGCTCCCCTCCCGGGCGCACTGGTTCGGCGTGGACGCCCTCGGCCGGGACATCTTCAGCCGCATCGTCGTGGGCTCCCGCATCTCCCTGGCCACGGGGTTCGCCTCCGTCGCCCTCGGGGCCTTCACCGGCACGGCGCTGGGCCTGGTGTCGGGCTACTACGAAGGCTGGGCCGACCGCGTCATCATGCGCGTCTGCGACGTCCTCTTCGCCTTCCCCGGCATCCTCCTGGCCATCGGCATCGTGGCCGTCCTGGGCGGCGGGATCTTCAACGTGGTGATGGCCGTGGCCATCTTCTCCGTCCCCACCACCGCCCGGCTGGTGCGGGGCAGCACGCTCAGCCTCAAGCACCTGACCTACATCGAGGCCATCCGCAGCGTGGGAGCCTCCGATGCGGTGATCCTCTTCCGCCACATCCTCCCGGGCACCATTCCCGTGATCGTGGTCTACACCACCATGCGCATCGGCACATCCATCATCACCGCCGCGAGCCTCTCGTTCCTGGGCCTCGGAGCCCAGCCGCCGACGCCGGAGTGGGGCGCCATGCTCAACGAGGCCCGGACGGACATGGTGAACGCCCCGCACCTCGCCATCATCCCCAGCCTGGCCATCTTCCTGACGGTCCTCGCCTTCAACCTCCTGGGTGACGGACTCCGGGATGCCCTGGATCCCAAGCTGGAACAGCGGTGCTGAGCTCCATTCCCGGCTAGCCTCCCCCACCGGCTGCTTCCCGGGGAGGGATGGCCGAGAGGGGAACGACCGGCCGGACTTGTGTGCCGTACAATCCTCCGCGGCGAGGTGCGATCATACCCAGAGGGGGATCTGGACGCCGGTCGCCGACCGTGCCAGGACCCCTCGATGACCGGAGAAGGGCATTCTCCTCCAGGTCCGGAAACACTTCGGGGCGCCCGCGCATCCAACGGGAACACCTCGACGCCACATTCGCCGCAAGGACCATCCACCTCGAACAGGTGATACTTCCACAGGGGGAACCATGGGAATCCGAATCAGGGCAACGCTGGCCGCCTTGGCGCTCTGCGCCACGGGCTGGGCGTTCGGCAAGGACAAGATCCATATCGGCATCGTGACCGGGACGGTTTCCCAGGCCGAGGACAACCTCCGCGGCGCCGAACAGCTCATCAAGAACTACGGCGCGGTCAAGGACGGCGGCATGATCCAGCATGTCACCTTCCCGGATGACTTCATGTCGCAGCAGGAGACGTACATCGCGTCGGTCGTCGCCATGGCGGACGATCCGAACCTCAAGGTCATCGTCGTCAACGAGGCCATCCCCGGCACCACGGAAGCCTTCAAGCGCGTCAAGGCCAAGCGCCCCGACATCCTCTGCCTCGCCTGCAGCCCCCAGGAAGACCCCCTGGTCATCCAGAAGGCCGCCGACCTCGTCATCGACAGCAACTTCGTGTCCCGCGGCTACACGATGATCTGGGTCGCCAAGCAGTGCGGCGCCAAGACCTTCGTGCACGTCTCCTTCCCCAGGCACATGGCCATCGAGACCCTGAGCCGCCGCAGGGCGATCTTCGAGGTCGCCTGCAAGGACCTGGGCCTCAAGTTCGCCGCCGAAACCGCCCCCGATCCCACCTCCGACGTGGGCGTCCCGGGCGCCCAGCAGTTCATCGTCGAGAAGACGCCCCAGTGGCTCAAGAAGTACGGGCCCAAGGGCGAGAAGGTCTGCTTCTTCACCACGAACGACGCCCTCGTCGAGCCCCTGCTCCGCGGCCTCATGGCCTCCAAGAACGGCATGTACGTCGAGACGGACTCCCCCCTGCAGGGCTATCCCGGCGCGCTCGGCATCGACCTGTCGGCGGAATCCAAGCTCCCCGGCGGCCAGAAGTTCGCGGCCATCCTGAAGAAGGTCGAGCAGGCGGTCGTGAAGAAGGGCGGCGCGGGCCGCTTCGGCACCTGGCCCACCAGCTACGGGTTCACCCTCGGCGCCGGCATGGCCGAATTCGGAAAGCGCGTCGCCGAAGGCAAGGCGAAGAAAGACAGCATGAAGGATCTCTTCAGTGCCCTGTCGGTCTACACCCCCGGCATCAACTGGAACGGGACCTACTACATGGACGCCAAAACCGGCGTCCGGGCCAAGAACGAAGTGCTGGTGTTCATGGACAACTACAACATGGGCAACCCCGGCAAGGTCATGCCGACCACCAAGCAGAAGATCGACCAGAAGTACTACCTGCTCCAGGGGAAGTAGCCTCCCTCGGTGAACGGACAAGAAGAAGCTGGGACGCCGACGTCCCAGCTTTTTTCTTGGGGGGACGCGAAATGGACCTAGCCCCACGATCCTGCTGAAGCCGCCGCGGCGCAGGGGGAACGGGACCCTCCCTCGGCACAGCAGTCCCGAAGGGTGAGCCAGGGATTCCTACCGGCAGGCCCTCATCCGGGACACCCAGCGCCCTGCCCAGGCGGGGCTGGCTCCGAAATGGAGATGGAGATAGCCCGCCAGCAGGTTCCCCTGGGCGAAGCCGTCGGAGGCGCCTTCGCCCCCCAGGGAGGTCGTCTCCCAGGCGGGAGCCGGCGGCGTCCCCTCCCACAGGCTGTGATGGAACTCGTGGGCACGGCCCTCGGTCCCCGCGGGACACAGGAGGTTGTCCTGGAGGGCCCTCAGGCGCTTGTAGCCGAAGGACTGGAGCCGTTCCGTCATCCGGGTGCGGCCCGGGACCAGGCCGGCCAGGAAGGGACTCCTGGAAAGAGCCTCGGCGTGCAGCTCGGGATAGCCGCCGGGCAGGTAGAGCCCGGCCAGCGCGGCCCTGCTCCAGGCCCTCGAGTCCGATGGCCAGTCCCCCTGGCGGTGCGCTCCACCTCGGGAGGGCGCAGGATCTGGCCGTCGCCCACGGTGAGCAGGGTCTGGCCGAGGCCCCCATCTGGCCCGAATTGTAGATCTGTTCACTCTTCAATGCGCGCCGTTAATGCCCGGTCCGCCTGGAGGAATCGTCAGGGCCTGCCGCGACCACTCAGCGATGCGGGAGGAAGACTCCCCATAGATATATTAATATACGAGGCTATACTGTGATTTCATCACGCGCCCACGATACTGATCCAACCAGTGTTGGAGACTTCCAAGGGCCAACAAACGAACTTCCAAGCTGATTCCAGAAAGCAGGGCGGGTCATCTATGCCGAAAAATGCCATTGAAGTCGACCACCTCTTCAAGACCTATGCCGATGGTACGACCGCGGTGGATGATGTGTCCTTCCGTATTCCCGAAGGGACCTGCTTCGGATTTCTAGGGCCGAACGGGGCGGGGAAGACGACCCTCATGAAGATGCTCTTTGGCATGGTGCGGCGGGATTGCAGAAAAGAAACCCATGTCTCTGTCTTCGGCTTCGACCCGGCCCGGAATGAACTTGCCATCAAGCATCTCTCGGGCGTGGTGCCCCAAGACGACAACTTGGACGCGGAGATGAACGTCTCCGCAAACCTTCTCATCTACAGCAAATTCTATGGGCTTCCTTCGAAGGAAACCCGGCTTCGCATCGCTGAACTCCTGGACTTCATGGAACTCAAGGAGAAATCCGAGTCCAAGGTCAACGATCTCTCGGGAGGCATGAAAAGGCGCCTCGTCATTGCCCGAGCGCTTCTCAACAAGCCCCGCCTCCTCATCCTGGACGAGCCCACTACCGGACTGGATCCCCAAGTGAGGCAGGTCATTTGGGATAAAGCTCGCTCCCTCAAGAAGGAGGGAGTGACAATCTTGCTCACGACCCACTACATGGAAGAGGCATACCAGATCGCTGATTCCATCATCATCATGGACAAAGGAAAGCGCGTCATCGAGGGTTCTCCAAGGGAACTCCTGTCCAAGGGAATCGAATCCTGGGTCTTGGAAGTCCTGGATCCCGAAACCATGGGTGCCTCTGGCGAAACCTTTTCGGAGGGCTGCCTTTCTCCCGGAGTCCGCCGAGAGGACGGGAATTCGCGTTCCCAGTTCTTCTCCGACCACCCCGAAACCTTGCGGGAGTTGGCCTCTCGTCTCCCCTCGGGCGCAACACATGTACGGCCAACGAACCTGGAGGATCTATTCCTCCGTGCCACTGGGAGGCAATTGAATGAAATGCAATAGGCTTTACCCCTCCCTGGCCTCCCGGTTGGGATCAGTCTGGTACCGACATTTCCGAACCTACACCAAGGACATCGTGTCCAATGGATTCCCGCCTTTCATGGAGCCCCTCATCTTCCTTGCGGGGATGGGTCTTGGGATGGCGCGCTACGTCCCCAACTTCGTGGGAATGAGTTATCTCCAGTTTCTGGCCACCGGACTCGTCATGACGAGCGCCATGTTCACGGCTTCTTTCGAGTGCACTTTCGGGACTTTCATTCGCCTCGAGTTCGACAAGATTTACGATGGCATGCTCGCGGCGCCCCTCTCGGTTGCCAATGTGGTTGTGGGCGAGGCCATATGGGCTGGGACCAAGGGTGCCTTCTTCTCCTTCGCCGTGCTGGTCATCATCTCCGCCTTCGGCATTGTCAATTTCTTCACGGCTCTGCTCACGCCCATCGTGGGATTCCTGACGGGCTTGCTCTTCGCCGCCATCGCCCTTCTCATGACTTCCTTCGTGAAGAACATCAACCATTTCAATTTCTATTTCACGGGTCTCCTCTCTCCCATGTTCATGTTCTGCGGAACAATTTTCCCCATCACCAATCTTCCAAAATCCCTGCAGATCGTTGCGGAACTACTTCCACTCACCCATCCCGTACGCCTCGGACGTGTGGTCGTGATGGCCTCGGGATGGAAGTATTCCCTTCTCCTGGACCTCTTCTACATGGTGTGCGTGACAAGTATCGTCCTGTTCCTTGCAGTGCGGAGACTTGAGCATCGAATGGTGAAGTGATCGAGAAAATGGAATTTGAAGTAACGTCCTCCCCACTTCGGATCGCTTCGACATGACAGATTCAGTTACAGGTGTCCCCAATGCCAACCAAGCCTGACTCAGACGGATCATGACTCCCGGGCGTTTCCATCGATTTCTCGAATCGATCAAGACGCCGACTGCGGCACAGCCAGGATCACCGGGTCCACCACGTCCGTCGTGCTGCCGCGGTTCAAGTCGTTGCCGGGCTTGACGAGGTTCTCAGTCGGTAGGTCATGGATCGACTCTCCATTGTTGTACAAGGGGGAATGCTTATCTTTTAAGCCGTTACGTCCCTGATTGCGATTCTGGCGCCGACTACCGCTCTAGAGGGTTCCAGATGACCAGGGAGGAAGGAGGATCAGGATCACGGTGTCCACCACATCCTCCGCGGTGCAGATGCCGAAGCGCTCGGCCATCTTGTCGCAGATCATTCCGACAAGGGGACCGACACGAAACACGACGCGCTCATTTTCGGGGAAGCAAGCCCGCAAGCCTATTGGTGGGAGATTCACTTTCGAGAATCGTCCAACCCGGTGAGACCTGAGAATCGCCAGAAACAAGACAGACAGGGCCAGCATCATCGCTGCCGGAGGTCGTCGCTAGAGCCCGATTGCGAGGTCTATCTTGGCCTGAAAGCCCGCTATCACATGGCTTTTGCACGGTCTGATCCATGGAACGAGAACAGCCCACCGTTTGGTGGGCTGTCTTGACTGGCTCCGGAGGAGGGATTTGAACCCCCGACCAATCGGTTAACAGCCGATCGCTCTACCCCTGAGCTACTCCGGAAGGGGAAATGAAATTCTACCTGATCCTGTGGCCGGATCAAGCTCGGAAATGGGCGCACATCGTTTCCCGGGCTTGAAAGTGTTGCCGGGCGCGGGTTCGGGTTGTCCGTTTCAGTTCCTCTGGAGGTCCATGAGGATCTGGCGGGCGCAGGCCTTGAGGGTCTCGATGACGCCGGTGCCCTTGTTGGCCACGGCCTCCAGCATGGGTTCGTTCCTGAAGCGGAGCAGGCGCTCCATCTCCGCCACGGGGGCGGCGGAGGGCATGTCCCGCTTGTTGAGCTGGAGGACATAGGGGATCGTGCGGATGTCGAAGCCGTTGTCCCGGAGGTTGGTGGCCAGGTTCGCGATGGACTCGATGTTGGCCTCCAGGCGCGCCCGCTGGCTGTCGGCGACGAAGATCACCCCGTCGCAGCCGCGCAGGATCAGCTTCCGGCTGGCGTCGTAGAAGACCTGGCCTGGGACGGTGTAGAGGTGGAAGCGCACCTTGAAGCCCTTGACGGTGCCCATGTCCAGGGGCAGGAAGTCGAAGAAGAGCGTGCGGTCCGTCTCGGTAGCAAGGCTCACCAGCTTTCCGCGCTTCTCGGGAGAGGCCTGCTCGTGGATCCACTGGATGTTCGTGGTCTTCCCGCAGAGCCCGGGCCCGTAGTAGACGATCTTGCAGTTGATTTCGCGGGAGGCGTAGTTGATGAAGGTCATGGCGGGGACTCAGTCGCCGAACAGCTTGTCGATGTCCTCGTCCGTGATCTCCGAGAAGGGGCTCTCGAACTTGGAGGATTCGCTGGCCGCGCCCTGGGCCCGCTGTTCGACCTTCTCGAAGATCTCCTGGAGCTCCCGGCTGGCCTTCTTCACGCGCAGCCGGACCAGGGCGAGGCTGGAGTTCTGGTCGAAGATGACCACCAGGATGCCCCGCTTGCCGACGATGGAGATGTGGAGGTTGTCCTTCTCCCCCTCGTGGAAGAGCAGGCTGAATTCCTTCTCGCCGATGAGCTTGGCGAGGCCGTCCGTGGCGGCGACGTTCCCCGCGGTCAGGGAGGCCAGGCTCGTGGCGTCGATGCTGCGGACGTCCCCGGAGGCGGCGATCTGCTGGCCGTTCTTGTCCACCAGGAAGACCACCTTGCTGGAGGAATCCACCTGCAGGCGACCAATGATCTCCTGGAGTTGCGAAAACTCCTCCTCGAACATGACGAGATCGAGTTTGGCCACACCGCCCTCCGGAAGGTTCCACTGTCCTGAGCATACCGCACTTGCGGAAGCCATGAGCCGTTGCGTCGCCCCCTGCGGGGAAGGCCGGTCGGGGGAAGCGCGTCCGTGCCATGCCCCCCGGCTTTCATCCTTGCGCCGATCCAGGCCCGGTTCGGCCACAATGGAGTCTCGGATTCGCCCCAAAGGTCCCCATGAAACTCCCCATCGTCGCCCTCTGCGGACGCCCCAACGTCGGGAAGTCCACGCTCTACAACCGGCTCACGCGCTCCCGCGAAGCCCTGGTGCACGACCTTCCGGGCATGACCCGGGACCGGACCTACGGCCGGGTGGTGTGCAGCAACGAGGCCGGCGAACCGGAGGAGATCTTCGAACTCGTCGACACCGGGGGTCTGGACTTCGACGGCGAGGACGTCATCACGCGCGGGATCACCCGCCTCTCCCAGGCGGCCATGGACGAGGCCCACGTCCTGGTCCTCATCGTGGACGCCCATGACGGCTGGAACCCGGGGGACGCCGAGATCGCCGGCCGGATCCGCGCCCTGGGCAAGCCCTCCATCCTGGCCATCAACAAGATCGACGGCGTGAAGGGCGGTTCCCCGGACGGCACCTTCTACGGCCTGGGCTTCGACGAGGTCCACGTCATCTCCGCGGCCCACGGGAGCAACGTCCCGGACCTGCTGGCCTCCATCCGGGCCCGCCTGCCCTTCCACCGCTCCCCCGAGGAGGCCGAGCAGCACGATCCCGGGGACGAGCTTCGCCTGGCGATCATCGGGCGCCCCAACGTGGGCAAGAGCTCGCTCTGCAACAAGCTCCTGGGCTACGAGCGGAGCCTCGTCAGCGAGGTGGCCGGCACGACCCGGGACACCGTGGACACGGTCTTCCGGGTCGAGGACCGGGTCTACCGCCTGATCGACACCGCGGGCATCCGCCGCAAGGGGAAGACCAGCGAGGGGGCCGAGATCCTTTCCATCCTGAAGGCCAAGCAGGCCATGGCCAGGGCGGATGTCAGCCTGCTGCTCCTCGACGCCGTGGAGGGGGTCACCCACCAGGACGCCGTCATCGCGGGCTACGCCCAGGATGCGGGGGCCGCGGTCATCCTGGCCGTGAACAAGTGGGACAAGATCCCGAAGGACACCTACACCTCCCTCCAGTTCGAGGAGAAGATGCGCTTCGACCTGGGTTTCCTGGCCCACGCCCCCATGATCTTCATCTCCGCGCTCACGGGGCAGCGGGTATCCAGGCTCTTCACGATGATCGACGAGGTGGCCGAGGCCCACGCGCGCCGGATCCCCACCGCCAGGCTCAACCAGTTCCTGCGGGAGGCCGTGGCCGCCATGTCCCCCCATGCCGTGGACGGGAAGATCCCCAAGCTCTACTTCATGACCCAGGTCGGCGTGCGCCCCCCGACCTTCGTCATCAAGGCCAACACGGACCGCGGCCTGCACTTCAGCTACATGCGCTTCCTGGAGAACCGGATGCGGCAGGAGTTCGGATTCAAGGGCACGCCCATCCGCCTCAACATCCAGAAGAAGCACCGGGACGAGGACGGCCCGAAGCCCGAGGCCGCCGTGCGCCGCATCCTGGACGTGGGCGAGGGCCTGAAGCCCGGGCGCAGGCGCGTCGCGGAGGGCGGCCCGGAATCCGCCCGTCCCCGGCGCCGGTCCAGGCCCGTCCGGCGAGGGAAATAGCCGGGCCTTCCGCGGGTTCCCCGGCCAGCCCGCTTCCGGGGGCCACGATCGCCAGGGAGCCGGCTGGACCTTCGGGCCGTCAAGCTTCCATAATCGAAGCATTCATCCCCGGCGGCGCGGGCTGTCCGCCCGGAGCGCCCTTCTCTGATTCCTCCCATGAAACGAACCACGGACTTCCAGGACATCTGCGCGTCATCCCAGACGGGGAGGACCGCATGACCCGGGGCACCCTTGCGCTCCTGGGACTCGCGCTCGCCGCCCCGCTCGTCGCGGAAGAGCCCGCGCCGTGGCCTGATCCGGGCCCTTCCTTCACCCAGGATCTCTTTCCACTCAACCTGGTTTCGCTGACCTATCGGCCCATCGGCGCGGAGACGATCGGCGAGGGGAAGTGGCAGTATTCACTCCAGGTGATGCGCTCGAACACCCTCGAGTTCTCGGACGCGATCCGGAACACCCTCAAGGATCACCACGGGAGCCGGATCCCGGTGGACCGGGCCGCCGCGGAGCAGTTCGCCAAGGCCCACCCGAACGAGCCGATGCTCTTCTACTTCGACGGAGAGTACCAGCGGACGGAACTCCAGTTCCGCTGCGGGCTGACGGCGGACACGGACCTGGCCCTGACCCTGGGCTGGCTGAGCGCCGGAGGGGGATGCCTGGACGGGCTGATCGAGGACGTCCACAGGATCGGATTCAGGCAGGTCGGGCGGGACGCCATCGCACGGAACCGGATCTCCTCCGCCATCATCCAGAACGGCCAGGTGACCTACTATTCCGAGAAGAAGATCGGATGCGAGCCCATGGATCCCCAGTTGACCCTGGTCCACCGGTTCCACGAAGGCCCTCGGTGGACGGCCAGCTTCGTGGGAACCGTGCAGATCCCCCTCACGACCTTCGAAGAGGGGATCCGCTCGGACTGGGACACGAGCGCGGGCCTCGCCTTCCAGTGGCGCCCCTCGGAGAACCACGTCTTCCATGGCGGGGTGGCCTACCTGAGGCGCGCCCTCAAGGACGAGAACGAGGTCTTCCCCTTCCACCTCCAGGACCAGGTCGACGGCCACCTGGGCTGGGAGTGGCGGGGATGGGCCAGGGTTCGGCCGTTCCTGATGCTGGTCTGCTACGACGCCCTGACGGGGAAGGACCCGAGCGGCACGATGGACAAGCCCTCCCTGCTCCACGACCTCGGCATGCATGTCCGCATGGGCGAGCACACCGCCCTGACCTTGAGCTACACCAACAACATCACCCACTACCACAACACCGCGGACCTGGGCTTCACGCTGCGCCTCGCCGTGAGGCCATAGCGCGCCGGCCCCGCCGTCCGTGCTATGGTGCCCTGTCTCCTTGTCCGCGCGGAGGCGGTCCAGCCATGACGAGTCCATTCAGGCGCAGGCCCGACTTTCTCCCCTTCTCGAGGCCGACCATCCGGCAGGAGGAGATCGACGAGGTGGTGGACTCCCTGCGGTCGGGCTGGATCACGACCGGCCCCAAGGCCCAGCGGTTCGAGGAGGCCTTCGCCGCCTACACGGGATTCCCCATCGCCCTGGCCCTGTCCTCGGCCACCGCGGGCCTCCACATCGGCCTCATGGCGCTCGGGCTCAAGCCGGGTGACGAGGTGATCACCACGCCGATGACCTGGGTCGCCACGGTGAACATGATCGAGGCCCAGGGGGGGAAGCCCATCTTCGTGGACATCCACCCGGACACCCTCCAGATCGACGAACGCCAGGTCGAGGCCGCCGTCACGGCGCGCACCGTGGGCATCCTGCCCGTGCACTTCGGCGGAGCCCCCTGCCACATGGATCCCCTCCTGGACATCGCCCGGAGGCGCGGGCTCTGGATCTTCGAGGACGCGGCCCACGGCGTGGGGACGCGCTACAGGGGCCGGCACGTGGGCTGCGACGACCGGCTGGGCGTCTTCTCGTTCCATCCCATCAAGAACATGACCACCGGCGAGGGGGGCGTCCTGGTCCTGAAGGACGAGGACATGGCCAAGCGCCTGCGCGGCCTCCGGTTCCACGGCCTGGAGAAACAGGCCTGGAACCGTTATGCGGAGGGAGGGGCGCCCCAGGTGGAAGTCACCATGGTGGGCTTCAAGTACAACTTCATGGACCTCCAGGCCGCCCTGGGGCTGCCGCAGCTGGCCTCCGTGGACGCCTTCAACGCCCGGCGCGCCGGGCTGGCCGGGCTCTACCAGCGGCTCCTCGGCGAGGTGCCCGAGCTCCAGCGCCCCGCCCTGCCGGACTATGACCACCACGCCACCTGGCACCTCTACCCGGTCCGCCTTCTGGACGAGGCGGGCCTGCGCCGGGACGACTTCATCTCGGAACTCGCCGCCCGGAACGTCGGGACGGGCATCCACTTCCGCGCGGTGCACACCCAGCCCTTCTACGCCGCCAAGTATCCGGGGCTCGGCGGGCGACTCCCCCACGCCTCCTGGGCCTCGGACAGGATCTGCTCCCTGCCCCTCTTCCCCGCCATGACGGAAGACGACGTGCGCTACGTGGTCGATGCCGTGAAGGACGTCCTCTCCCGCCGGAACGGCCGCTGAGGCCGACCGGACCGCACCCGCCGGAGTGATCGATGGCCGAACCCGAGATTTCCGTGATCATCCCCGCCTTCAACGAGGAGGAGAGCCTTCCGGAACTCCTGCGGCGCATGGACGCGGCCATGGAAGGAATGGGCCGGCCCTACGAGATCGTCTGCATCAACGACGGCAGCCAGGACGGCACCCTCGGGATCCTCAAGGCCGCCTCCGCCTCGAACCCGTCCCTGAAGGTCCTGGACTTCAACCGCAACTACGGCCAGCATGCGGCCGTCTTCGCCGGATTCGAGGCCGCCCGGGGGGAGATCATCGTGACCCTGGACGCGGACCTGCAGAATCCCCCGGAGGAAGTGCCCAGGCTCGTGGCCAAGATGGACGAAGGCTACGACGTGGTGGGCACCGTCCGCCAGATGCGCCGGGACAGCCTCTTCCGCCGGGCCGCCTCCCGGATGGTCAACCGGATCACCGCCAGGGCCACCGGCGTGGAGCTCCACGACTACGGCTGCATGCTGAGGGCCTACCGGAAGGAGGTCGTGAAGAGCCTGTGCGAGTCGAAGGAGATCTCGACCTTCATCCCCGTCCTGGCGGACCTCTTCGCGGGGCGGATCACGGAGATTCCCGTGGCCCACGCCGAGCGGACCATGGGAAAGAGCAAGTACAGCTTCCTGAAGCTGGTCCGCCTCGAGTTCGACCTCATCACCAGCTTCTCCCTGCTGCCGCTCCGGGGGACGATGTTCGTCGGGCTGGTCACGGCGGTCCTGGCCGTGGCCGCCGGCCTCGTCCTCGTCGCCGGGCGCGTCCTCTACGGTCCGGAGTGGGCCGAGAGCGGCCTCTTCACCCTCTTCGCCGCCCTGTTCTTCTTCATGGGAGTCCTGCTCTTCTCCATCGGGCTGCTCGGCGAATACGTCGGGCGGATCTACATGGAAGTGCGCAGGCGGCCCCGGTTCGTGATCCGGCACGTGATCGCCGGAGGAAAGGAGCGTCGCCCCTGAGCGCCCGCACCCTCGTCCTGGGCTACCACACCTTCGGGTGCCTGGGGCTCGACGCGCTCCTGCGGCACGGGTTCGACGTGACGGCGGTCTTCACCCACCACGATGCCCCGGGCGAGGAGGTCTGGTGGGATTCCCTGGCCGCCAGAGCCGGCAGCCGAGGCATCCCCGTCCACTACCCGGCGGGCATGGAGGATCCGGCGGTCCGGGCCCTCGTGGCCTCCTGCGAACCCGATTTCATCTTCTCCTTCTACTTCAGGTTCATGCTCCCCCCGGAACTCCTGGCCCTGGCCGCCCGGGGCGCCCTGAATCTGCACGGTTCCCTCCTGCCCCGCTACCGGGGGCGCGCGCCCGTCAACTGGGCCCTCGTGAACGGGGAGACGGAGACGGGCGTCAGCCTCCACTACATGGCGGCCAGACCCGACGCCGGGGACCTGGTGGACCAGGAGGCCGTGGCCATCGACTTCGAGGAGACGCCCCGCAGCCTGTTCGCCAAGCTCGAGAAGGCCGCCGTCGTGGTCCTGGACCGGAGCCTGCCCCGCCTCCTGGCGGGAACCGCGCCGCGCGTGCCCCTGGACCTGGGCAAGGGCTCCTGCTTCGGCGGCCGCCGGCCCGAGGACGGCCAGATGGACTGGAGCTGGCCCGCACGCCGCACCTTCTTCCTGGTGCGGGGCGTCACCCATCCCTATCCCGGCGCCTTCACCTTCTGGCAGGGGCGGAAGGTCCTCGTCTGGTGGGGGAAGCCGGTGGCGCAGGAACATCGCGCCCCGCCGGGGACGGTCCTCTCGGTCTCCCCGGACGGCTGCCTGGTGGCCGCCGGCGAAGGCGCCTTCCTGGCCACCCGCTGCCAGGCCGAGGGAGGGCCCGAGCTGGACGCCCATGCCTTCTGCAGGCTGTACGGCATATTCCCCGGCTCTCGCCTGGGCTGACTCAGGGAGCGCATCCCATGAAAATCCTCATCCTCGGCGTCAACGGCTTCATCGGCAACGCCCTCACCCGGCGGATCCTCGCCACCACCGACTGGGAGGTCTACGGCATGGACCTCTCGGCCGGCAAGCTGGGGGAGGCGCTGGCCTGCCCTCGCTTCCGATTCCTGGAAGGCGACATGACGATCAACAAGGAGTGGATCGAATACCACGTCAGGAAGTGCGACGTGGTCATCCCCCTGGTGGCCATCGCCACGCCGGCGGACTACGTGAAGACCCCGCTGCGCGTGTTCGAACTGGACTTCGAGGAGAACCTGCGCGTCGTCCGCCAGTGCGTGAAATACGGCAAGCGCGTCGTCTTCCCCTCCACGTCCGAGGTCTACGGGATGTGCCCGGATCCCGAGTTCAGGGAGGACGAGAGCCCTCTCGTCCTGGGCCCCGTCCTCAAGCCCCGCTGGGTCTACGCCTGCTCCAAGCAGCTCCTGGACCGGGTCATCGCCGCCTACGGCCAGCAGGAGGGCCTCCAGTACACCCTCTTCCGGCCCTTCAACTGGATCGGGCCCCGGCTGGACAGCGTCGACACGGCCAAGGAAGGATCCTCCCGGGTGCTGACCCAGTTCATGGTGGACCTCGCCCTGGGCAGCCCCATCCGGCTCGTGGACGGCGGGGCGCAGCGGCGCTGCTTCACCTACGTGGAGGACGGCGTGGACGCCCTCATGAAGATCATCGGGAACGAGGGCGGCATCTGCGACGCCCAGGTCTTCAACCTCGGACACCCGGGGAACGACTGCTCGGTCAGGGAACTGGCGGAGAAGCTGGCGGCCCTGTTCAGGGCCCGCCGGGACACCTTCCCGGGCTACCGGGAGCCCCGCTTCGAGGAGGTCGGCTCGCTCGACTTCTACGGCCCGGGCTACCAGGACGTCACCCACCGCAAGCCCTGCATCGAGAAGGCGAAGCGACTCCTCGGGTGGGAGCCGAGGACCCTCCTGGACGAGGCCCTGGAGGCCACCATGGACGCCTTCCTGGCCGAGTGGAAGGCCGGGCTTCCGGACGGCCGGTAGGTCCGCCGTGTCCCGCCTCCTCGGCCTCCGCATCGACGTGGACACCCACGAGGGGATGCGGGACGGTGTCCCGAGGCTCCTGGGGGTCCTCGGCGCGGCAGGGGTCAAGGGGACCTTCTACTTCGCCATGGGGCCGGACCGCTCGGGTCTGGCCGTGCTGAACCTGTTCACGCGGCCGGGCTTCCTGGCGAAGATGATCAGGTCCGGGGCGCCGAGGATCTACAGCCTCCGGACCATGCTCTCGGGCACGCTCCTGCCGTCCAGGCCCGTGGCGTCGGCCTTCCCGGACCTCCTGCGGCGGGCCGCGGGGGAGGGCCACGAGACGGGCGTCCACGGCTGGGACCACCGCCGCTGGCAGGACCGCCTCCCCGGCCTCCCGGCGGCGGAGATCGCCCGGGACCAGGAAAGGAGCGCCGGGGCCTACAGGGAGATCCTCGCCCAGGCCCCTTCCACCTCCGCCGCTCCCGCCTGGCTCGCCTACGAGGAGAGCCTGCTCCGCCAGGACGGAATGGGGCTCGCCTACGCCTCGGACTGCCGGGGAACGGAGCCCTTCCGGCCGGTGGTCCGCGGCCGCGTCCTGGCCACGCCCCAGGTCCCGGCCACCCTTCCCACCCTCGACGAGGCCCTGGGCGGCGAGGAGGTTCCGGCCTTCTTCGCCCGGATGCTCAGGGAGGCGGCCGGGAGCCCCTGGCCCGTGCTCACCGTCCACGCGGAACTGGAGGGAGGCCCCTTTGCCGCCCCGTTCGAGGCATTCCTGTCCAAAGCCCGGGGACTGGACCTCCGCCCGGTTCCCCTGGGCGATCTCCTCGCCGCCCGCGTCGCGACGGGCCGCCCCCTGCCTTGCTGCCCCCTGGCGCCCGGGCGCGTCGCGGGCAGGCATGGACGGGT
>DAOPZL010000002.1:43091-94365 GCA_035353395.1 Holophaga sp. | reverse complement strand
AGATCCCGGGAAAGATGGTAGTTCCCGTCCTCGGGAAGGGCGGCGAGCGTCTGCAAGGCGTAACCCGTGGCGGCGGAGAAGAGCATGGGGGATCCAGCTCGAACATGCTCCCACCTGAGTCTCGGTTTGTCTCAGCCAAAAAGAACGAGACCGCGAAAGGCACGGAATGGCGCGAAACGCCAGGGCAGGCCGGCCATGAGGGCCTGCCTCCCGTGTGCGAAGGGGCGCCTACAGTTCCCCGAGCCTGGAGATCCGCGTGCCCTTCACCTGGATGAGGCCCTGGTCCTGGAAGCTGCGCAGTCCCCGGGAGAGGGTTTCGGGCGTCATGCCCAGTTCCGCCGCAAGGGCCTTCTTGGTCACGGGCAGCACCAGCTCCCCCCGCCGGGGCAGGTGCTCCCGGAGCCAGTGCCGGAGTCGCTCCAGGCTGTCCGAGGCGGAGAGCTGCTGGATCTGCATGGTCAGCTTGCGCAGCCAGACGGACTGGGCGTGGATGATCGCCAGGGCCAGGTCCGGGTCCTCCCGCATGGTGCGCAGGAAGCGCTCCTTCGGGAAATGGACCACCCTCGAAGGTTTCAGCGCCGTGGCCGTGGCCGGGAAGGCCTCTCCCGCGAACATGGCGGCTTCCGCGAAGCTCTGCACGGGCAGCACCAGCGCCAGGGTCGGATGCGCGGAGCCCGGCGTGAGGGCGAAGCGCGTGAGCTGGATGGCCCCTTCCACCAGGACGTAGAACCCCGTGCAGGGATCGTCCTCCATGAAGAGGGTCTCCTCCGTCCCCAGTTCCTTCGCCGCGGCCATGTCCCCCAGCTTCCGCCGCTGCTCCGGAAGCAGCGAGGTGAAGAGGGGGGCCTGGGTCCAGGCGGGAGCGTCCATGGCTAGAAGAAGGTCTTCACCGCCCCGACCACGCGGTAGCCGTCGTCCACGGAGAAGAGCACCGGCCACTTGTCGAAGGTGGTGCAGGGATGGCTGATGGCGCATCCCACGAGGTCGCCGACGGCGAGATCGGCCCCCGCCGGAAGCTCGAGCTTGGCGTGCTGGTCGTGGAGCATCGACAGGCGCCACGACTCCGGAGCGGCCTCGGGGACCCCGTGGAGGCCCTTGCGGAACCACTTGGCCGGCCTGGGAAGGCCCATGTCCTGCCCCGTGTCCCGCTTTCCGAAATTGAGGAAGGCCAGGGTGGGTTCCGGGCGGCTGATCACCTGGCCCCAGAGCTCCAGGGCCTGGGTGAGGTGGGAGGGCATCCGCCAGGCCTCGGGAAGGCGCCCCTCCAGGAGCGCCATGAGCCGGGCGTAGTGGTCCCCGTCGTGGGAGAGGTAGCACCCGCTCCGGAGGAGCACGCGGGAGAGCCGCCCCAGATCCAGCCGCGCCAGGCGGTGGACCACCAGGTCGAAGTAGGCGGAACCGCCCGCCGTGAGCAGCACTTCGTCGGTCTCGAAAAGGTCCTCGGCGGCGCAGCGGTGCGCCAGGTCCCCCAGCAGGTCCAGCCACTTGGTGATCGCGGCCTCGTCCGCCGCGGGATCCTGGGTGACGATGATGCCCTCGTAGCATTCCACGCCGCGCAGGGCCAGGCGCGGCGAGGCCTTGACCGCGCGGGCCACGGTGAGTCCTTCGGCCAGGGACCTCACGCCCGTGCGACCGCCCTGGATGCCCAGTTCCACCAGCACCCGGAGGGGCCTCCGTCCCTGGGCGGCCCGTTCGAGCCTGTGCACGCCGTCCACCGAATCCACGAGGCAGGTGAAGTCGAAGGCCGGGTCCTGGTCCAGGGTCCGCTGGATCCAGCGGACGGAACCTTCCTCCACGAGCTCGTTGGCCATCAGGATGCGCTTGACGCCGTACTCGTAGGCCACCCGGACCTGGGTCGCCGTGGCCAGGGTGATGCCCCAGGCCCCGTCTGCCAGCTGGCGGTGGAAGAGCTGGGGAGCCATGGTGGTCTTGCCGTGGGGGCAGATCGAGGCCCCGGTCCGGTGGAGGAATTCCGCCATCCAGCGGCCGTTCTGCCCGATCACGGAGTCCCGCAGGATCGCCGCCGGGAGATCCAGATCCCCCAGGGTCCAGCCCTGGTCCCCCACCTGGCCGAGGGGAACGGCCGGAGCATCCAGGGGATAGCCTTTGACGTTGCCGTCCAGGCGCAGGTCGAGAATGGGCAGAAGCGAGTTATCCATGCCCTTGTTGAAACACAAAACCGGACGCGTGGGAATGCCAAATCCTCAGTTGCCGGTCCCGGGGGAGCGCGGCATCAGCCTGCGGGCGTCCACTTTCGGCAGCAAGGGGAGCTCGACGACGCGGACCTTGGCCGCCCCCGCCTCCGCCAGGCCCAGGCAGCGGGCAGCCGCCTCCGAGAGGTCCAGGTCCCGGGCATAGCGTCCGTCCTTCTTGGCGTAGGGACCCCGGTCGTTCACGAGGACATCCACGACCTGGTCCTTGTAGAAGACGAGGTAGTGCGTCCCGAACTGTGCGGTGCGATGGGCCGCGGTCATCAGCTGCCGCCGGAAGACCGCCCCGCTGGCCGTCTTGCGTCCCTCGTGGGCCTTCCCGTACCAGCTGGCGACCGTCTCCTTGGGGGCGGAACCGATGGCCGGCAGGGGAGCGACCCCCGTCGCCTGGCACAGGAACACCGTGGACAGCAGCAGGAGGCCGAGACGGACCCGCTTCACCGGAGCCTCCCCGTGGGCGCAGCATCCCCCGGCATCGGGCGGGCGGAGGCTGTGGACAGGAGGACTGCTGGCATCGAGGGGTTCCAGGGGTGGAGGACGATAAGGAATCCAGTATGCCTGGTTTTGTCATTATGTCAATCATGAATGCCAAACGACAGGACTCTGGTCGTAAAATACCGTGAGAATACGACGTTTTCACCATTCCAGGTGGAGGGCATGGAAAGCTACAATGGTCGGGCGCACGAACCCTTCACCCGCGCCCATGGAAGGAAGCAGGCACCCGCATGCCCACGATCGAATCCGTCAGAGCCATCCTCGCAGAACTCGCCCAGGCCCCGGTCCCGGAAGACCTCGACAGCTCCCTCTTCGAGGCGGGGGTGATCGATTCCTTCGGCGTGATGGACCTCGTGGAGCGGCTGGAAAAGGCCTTCGGGATCAGGATCCCGGACCAGGACATGGTGCCCCGGCGCTTCGAATCCATCTCGAAGATCGCCAGGTACGTGGACCAGCACAAGGGGGCGTAGGATGACCTCGATCCTGGGTTTCGGCGCCTACCTCCCCGCCCGGGTAGTGGGCCACGAGGAACTGGCGGCGCAGCTGGGCGTGGAGGCCGGATGGATCCTCCAGGCCTGCGGCATCCGGGAGCGGCGCTACGCCGCCGCGGACGAGACCGTGGTGGACATGGCGGAGAAGGCGGCGCGGACCTGCCTCGCGCGCACGGGCCTCGAACCCTCCGCCCTGGGGGGGCTCCTGGTGGGCACCGGCACCCCCCAGCGCCAGTTCCCCGGCGTCTCCGCCGACCTTCAGCGGCGGCTCGGCTTCCAGGGGCTCGCCCTGGACGTCCACCTCGCGAGCTGCGGAGGCCTCGTCGCCCTCGTCCTGGCGGCGGAGCTCGCTTCCCGCCTGGGTCCCGTGCTGGTCGTGGCCTCCGAGAAGATGAGCGAGGTGGTGCAGCGCCATCCCGCCAAGGAGACGACCATCCTCTTCGGGGACGGCGCCGGGGCCTGCGTGGTCTCGCCGGACCGCGGCTTCCTGGAGATCCAGGACTGGATCGCCTCCAGCGACGGCACCTTCGCCGAGGACCTCTGCATGGATCCGGGCGGTCCCCTCGTGATGAACGGGCGCCAGGTCATCATGCAGGCCAACCGGAAGCTCACGGGGGCCGTGCGGAGCCTGCTGGCGCGCACCGGAACCCCCTCCGGGGACATCGGGCTCTTCCTCTTCCACCAGGCGAACCTCAACCTCCTGAAGCAGGTGGCGAAGACGCTCGGGATCGGCGAGGACAAGGTGTTCGTGAACCTGGAGACCCGGGGCAACACCAGCTCGGCCTCCCTCCTCATCGCGGCCTCGGAGGCGCAGGATCAGGGCCGCTTCCGCTCCGGGGAGGCCGGTCTCATGGCCGCCTTCGGGTCAGGGTTCACCTGCGGGGCGCTCCAGTTCCGCACGGCCTGAGGCCGCCGGCCCGGCCTCCGGCGCGCGGAGGGCCTCCACCAGCAGGCGGGCCACCCGGTCCGCCCCGGAGCGGGTGGGGTGTGTGAAGTCCCCCGTCATCAGGCGGGGGCTCACCTTGTACCAGCGATAGGCGGACCGGTCTCCGCCCATGGCGAGGTAGGTGTTGAAGAAGGCGCATCCCGTCTCGAGGGCCAGCCTGCGCTGGGCCTCCACGATCCGCGGGATGGAGGGCATGGTCGCGATCTCGCCGGCCGCGTTCCGCTCCGCGCGGTCCATGGGCGCCATGATCAGGATGGAGACTCCGGGAAGGGCCTCCCGGATGCGGGCGATGACCCGCCGGTAGTCCCGCTCGTAGGCCGGGCCCGGAATGTTCGCGTAGCCGGACTCGTTGGTGCCGAAGGCCAGGATGACCAGGTCGGGCCTCCGCAGCTTGAGGGCGGAAACCCAGCTGGCTTCGCTCATGAGGCTCAGATGGTGGATGGCGGCCCCGTTGGCGCCCAGGGCGTCGTAGACCACGCCGTGGGTGTCCCGCTCCAGGACCATTCCGTAGAGCACGACCTCGCCATCCCCTTCCGCCCGGAGCGTGACGGAATGCGCCTTGTCCTCCGCCAGGCTGAAGGACTCGAAGGCCGGGCCGGCCTCCTCCCGCCGCGTCGAGAGTTCGTGGATCTCGCCGTCCACCTTGACCTGCAGGCTTCCGCCCCCGGGGTGGGCGAGGTAGTGGATCTCCAGCCGGTCGAAGGGGGAGGTCCTGGCAGTGGCGAGCCGGGTCACCCCGCCGCCGCGGGAGGTGAAGCTGGCGCCCCCGAAGCCGTAGGCGCGGTCCCGCCTGCCGGGGGTGACGAGGGTGTTGATCGTCCAGCCTTCGTCGGAGAGGGTCACCCCGAGGTGGCCGTACCACTCCCAGGGGCGGCCGGGCAGGATCCAGCCGTGGCCCGCGTTTCCGTAGATCCGCTGGAAGCGTGCCCGGCTCTCCCCCGAGATGAGGTCGCCCGTGACGGGAGAATCCCCGAAGTGGCTGACCCGCACGATCCCCTGCCCCCGTTCCGACCGGGCGAGGGCCTCGTGGAAGGCCTGGAGCGCGTGGGCGGGATCCTCCAGCACGGGCCCCTCGGGAACGGCGTCAAGGGAGAGGACCGGAGCCTCCTGGGCCTTCCTGCCGACCGAGGGCGCCGGCTCCTGCTTCGAGGGGCCGGGTTCGTCCTCCAGGGTGACCAGGGGTTCCCAGACCGGCACGGACGGCCTTCCGGTGAAGGGACCGCCGAAGATCCGTTCCGCCTGCGGCAGGGAGACGAGCCGGTACCTCGAGAGGGAGGCCGAGAGGTAGGGCACCGCCGCCGCGAGGGCCAGGAGGCCGGAGACGAGCCAGGGATGCGTCCGGCGGGCCATCTCAGAACCCCTGGTAGATGAAGGGCGCGATCTGACCCGCGGAAGCGAAGCGCACCAGGAGGGCCGAGCCCGCGAGCAGGGCCGCCTGGGCCACGGCGGGCATGGCGGAGAAACGCGCGACCAGCCTCTCGAACCAGGCCTCGGGAAGCGCCTGGCTCGCCAGGACGGCCAGCATCAGGACCAGGGCCTTCCCGGGGATGTTGCCGGTCCCCAGGGTCATGTCCGAGAGACGGCCGCCGATCTGGGCGACGGTCTCGAGATTCTCCGCGCGGAAGAACACCCAGGCGGCCACGACCACGTGGAAGGTGACAAAGACGCAGGCCAGCCTCCGCCAGCCCGAGACCGGTCTGCGGCCCCGCGATTCGAAGAGGCGCTCGGCGGCGAGGCCCAGCCCGTGGATCAGGCCCCAGGCCAGGAAGCACCAGGAGGCCCCGTGCCACAGGCCCCCCAGCACGAAGGTCGCGAGGATGGCGAACATCGCCATGCCCTTCCGACGCACGCCGGGGAAGCTGAAGAAGACGTAGTCCCGGAGCCAGGTGGAGAAGGAGATGTGCCAGCGCTGCCAGAACTCGGACAGGCTCGCGGACCGGTAGGGGGCCTTGAAGTTGTCCTTGAGGCGGAAGCCCAGCAGCAGGGCGGCGCCGATGGCGATGTCCGAATAGCCGGAGAAGTCGCAGTAGATCTGCGCGGCGTAGGCGTAGACGCCCGCGAGCACCTCGGCGCCGCTGTAGAAGAGGGGCTGCTCGAAGACCCGGTTGGCCAGGGACTCGGCCAGGTAGTCCGCGACCAGGCACTTCTTGACGAAGCCCAGGGCGATGAGGAACAGGGCCCGGCCGGCGAGGTCCGGGTCCATGGCCCTCGGCGGCGCCTCCAGCTGGGGCATGAGGGTGTCGGCCCGGGTGATGGGACCGGCCAGCAGGGTCGGGAAGAAGCTCACGAAGGCCAGGTAGCGCAGGAAGGAGGGCTGCACCGGCTGGTCCCCCCGGTACACGTCCAGCACGTAGCTCATGGACTGGAAGGTGTAGAAGCTGATCCCCGTCATGAACAGGATGCGGAGGTGCGGCTGCGGAGCCGGCGCGAGGGACCAGAGGGCGGCCAGGGCGTCGTAGTACTTGAAGCAGGCCAGCAGGGACAGGTCCACCAGCAGGGACGCGGCGAGGAGTCCGCGGCGGGCGGCCACGGACCGCGCGCGCCCGAGCCCCCGGCCCACGGCATAGTCGGTGAGGGCCGTGGCGGCCAGGGGGACCAGGTAGAAGGGGTTCCAGGTGGCGTAGAAGAAGAGACTGGCCGCGAGCAGGAACAGGACCGGGACGCACTTGAGCCGGGCCGCCGCCAGCGCGAAGGCCGGCACCAGCAGCGCCAGGAAGACCAGGAAGGGACCGTCACTCGGATTCACGTTCCTCCCCGCGGTGTTCGAAAGCGGTCAGCAGGGCGTCCACGAGCTGGTTTCCCAGGCGCGCGTAGCCCGGTCCCGTGAGGTGCACGAGGTCGGGCTGGGCAAGGCCCGCCCGGCGCCACTTCGCGATGGCCCCTTCGCCTCCCATGGCCTTTCGGGCGTCCCAGAAGGCGCACCCGGAAGCCCGCGCGGCCTCGCTCAGGCAGCGAACGATCCGGTCGGCGCCGGCTTTCAGGGCCGGGACCTGGCGGCGCCGCGTCCCGAGGCGGTCGAGGGGACCGACCACGAGGATGGCCGCGCCGCTCTCCCGCTTCAGGGCCGCGAGCAGGGCGCCCGCGCGGACCGTGTAGTCCCGGGGATCCAGGTCCGGGCGGCCCAGGTCGTTGGTGCCGTAGGCCAGCACCAGGAGATCCGGGCGGATCGCCCCCAGCAGCGTCTCCCTCAGTTCAGGCAGCCAGCGCTCGAGGTCCAGCAGCTCCGCCCCGTTGAGGCCCAGCTCGTCGTAGACGATGCCCGCGCGGCCGGACAGGAGGTCGAGGCCCAGGAACCTGCATCCCGGCGGGAAGCTGACGGCGATCTCCCTGGGACAGTTGGGGGAGGGTTCCGACCGCCCCAGGATCCTTAGGGCGGGATGTCCCTCCAGGGGCTTCTCGAAGGTGTACGTGGCCGGCTCCTTCAGGCGGGGCCCCTGGATCGGCGGCAGCGCCAGGGGGTCCGCCACGGGCTCGACCCGGACTTCCGGAGGCGCGTCCCCGAGCACCTGGATCCGGTACTCCCCGAACACGGCGCGCAACCGGAAGGTCCCGTCCTGGGGTGGGAGCAGGGCGCCCCCGGTGCACCCGACCAGGCCGTCGCCGCCCTTCTCGCGGAGGCTGGTGGCCGGCCACTGGAGACCCTCGACCAGCCGTACGCCCTCGTGGTGGTAGCCCCGCCAGGGGCGGGCAGGCAGAATCAGGCCCGGCCCGCCGTCGCCGAACCGCGCCTGCAGCCGGCTCCGGATCCTCCCGGTCCAGTAGTCGGCGGCCGTGTGGGAATCCCCGAAGTGCATGATCCGGACCACGCGCTCCCCGGCGGGGTCCTCCAGCCGCTCGAGGTCCTTGAAGAAGGGCGCCAGGACCCTGGCGTTCTCGATCTTGGCCGCGGCCTGGGGCGCCACCTTCACGACCGGCCTGCGGATCTTCCTCCGGGGACGGGGAGCGGCCGCCTGTCCGAGGCAGGCCATCGCCAGGAGCGCGAGGGCGGCCCGGAACCACCGGGAAGCGGGGAAGAAGCGCTTCATTCGGGCTTCCTCCCCTCCCATTCGCCCTCCTCGCCCGCCACCGTGGCGGGATCCGTCGTGACGAGGGTGCGTCCGTCCCGGGTCCTGAACACGTAGATGGGGCGGGGCGCCGAGGACGAGAGCGCGACCTCCGGCACGGGCTTCGCCAGGACTCCGGAGGCCCCGGGCGTCCCCAGGAACCGCCCCTCGAAGGCCTGGGCGAGCCGCTGGTAGCCCTCCTTCGTCAAGTGGACGCCGTCGGGCCGGGCCAGGCCGGCCTCCCTCCAGGTGTCCATGGCACCGGGCCCGCCCATGGCCTCCCGCTGGTCCCAGAAACGGGCGCCGCGGGCCGCGGCGACCTCGCGCTGGACCTGGATCACCCGGTCCAGGGCGCCCGGCTGGCCTTTCGGGAGCCTCGCGTCGGGAGGCCCGAACAGCACCACGCCCGCCGAGGGAACGGCCTTGCGGAACCGCGCCAGCAGGGCTTCCAAGGTCCCGCGGTAGGTCTCCGGATCGAACAGCCGGTCGTTGGCCTCGTTGGTGCCGAAGGCGAGGATCACGAAGTCCGGCGCCTCGGCCTTCACCTGGGCCTCGAAGAGGGCTTCCGGGATGTCCAGCAGCCGCGAGGCCTGGATCCCGTTGGCGGCCAGCACGCCGTACGTGGCGCCCGTCCGGCCCTCCAGGGAGACTCCCAGGAGGCGCACCGGGCCGGGGCGGGACGTGACCACGGCCAGGTGCCGGGAGGGCGGCAGGCTCCGCTCGACGATCTTCAACGCCGGCCCGGTTCCCCGGAGGGAGACTTCCTCCAGGAACCGACCGTCCACCAGGATCTTCGCCGAACCGCCCCCGGGGAGGGTCTCGAAGTGGATCCGGAAGCGCGAGAAGTCCCCCTCCAGGGTGGCGGTCTCGCCGGCCCGCGCGGCCTCGAACCAGGCCGACGCCAGGCCGGCGGCGGCCTCCCCGGAACGCTCCGGAGACCTGCGCCAGCCGCGGCTGGCACCGGCCCGGAGGCCCGGCTGAGGATCCACCCAGGGCAGGCAGAAACCCGGGCCCCCGTCCCCGAACCGGCCCTGGAACAGGCGCCGGTAGTCTCGCTGCACGGCCGGCAGCGCCGAATGGCTGTCCCCGAAGTGGAGGACGCGCACCCGTCCGGTCCTCGCCTCGACCGCGAGGCACTCGTCCCCGAAGGTCCCGGCCCCGGCCGCGCACAGGCACACCATCGCACCGAGGAAGGCAGGGATCAGGCGGAATGGCGGCAAGGGACTCCCGGATGACGCGGTCTAGAAGCCGGACCGGCGCCGTGCGCCCTCGATCCGCTTCGGCATTCAGTCTAGCGGGATCGGCCCCGGCGGGCCTAGGACCGGTCCGCCGGGACCAGGCGCGGGCCTGTGACATCCGTCACAGGCCCCCCGGTCTTGATTCCCGTCAAGGTCACTCCGGGTCGATACACGGAATCTAGATCCCGTAAACAAACGCCCCAGGATGGGCAAAACCCCGGAGGTATCCATGTTCTGCAACCAGTGTGAACAGACGAAAGGCGGCAAGGGCTGCGACGTCACCGGCATCTGCGGCAAGGATCCGGACGTCCAGAGCCTCCAGGAGACGCTGCTCTACGGCCTGAAGGGCATGGCCGCCTACGCCCACCACGCCCGGCGCCTGGGCAAGGTGGACGAGGCCGTGGACGCCTTCGTGGAGGAGGCCCTCTTCGCAACGGTCACCAACGTCAACTTCGACATGCCCACCCTCCTGGAGATGGTCCTGGAGTGCGGCAAGCAGAACCTCCGCGTCATGGAGATGCTGGACGAGGCCCACGTGGAGCACTACGGGCAGCCGCAGCCCCGGGAGATCACCATCGGGACCCGGCCCCAGCCCGGCATCCTGATCACCGGCCACGACATGCTGGACCTGGAGCACCTCCTCCAGCAGGTGGAAGGCACCGACGTGCTGGTCTACACCCACGGCGAGATGATCCCGGCCTTCATGTATCCCAAGCTGGCCAACCATCCCAACCTGGCCGGGCACTTCGGCGGGGCCTGGCAGCTCCAGAAGAGGGAGTTCGAGGCTTTCGGCGGCGCCATCCTGGCCACGACCAACTGCATCCTGCACCCGAAGCCGAGCTACGCCGACCGCTTCTTCACGACGCGCGTGACCGCCGTCCCGGGCGCCACGCGCCTGAAGACCGACGACTTCTCGGCCGTGATCAAGCGGGCCAAGGAGCTGGGGAACCTGCCCGCCCGGGACTTCGGGAAGATCCCCGTGGGCTTCCACCACAGCGTGATCCTGGGCGCCGCCCCGGCGATCCTGGAGGCGGTGAAGAAGGGCGAGGTGACCCACTTCTTCGTCATCGGCGGCTGCGACGGCGCCGAACCCGGCCGCAACTACTACACCGACTATGCCAAGAACGCCCCCCAGAGCAGCTTCATCCTGACCCTCGGCTGCGGCAAGTACCGCATCATGGGCCACGACTACGGCACCCTCCTGGGCCTGCCCCGGCTCCTGGACATGGGCCAGTGCAACAACGCCTACGGCGCCATCCAGGTGGCCGTGGGCCTCGCCAAGGCCCTGGGCTGCGGGGTCAACGACCTGCCGCTCAACATCACGCTCTCCTGGTTCGAGCAGAAGGCCGTGGCGGTGCTCCTCACCCTGCTCTACCTCGGCGTGAAGGGCATCAAGGTCGGGCCCGCGGCGCCGGCCTTCATCACCCCGAACGTCTTCAAGATCCTCCAGGAAGCCTACGACCTGAAGCTCATCGGCCAGGACGGCAAGGCCGACGTGCTGGCAGACTGCGCCGCCAAGTAGTCCCCCCGTGGGAGCCGACATGACCGAACCCATCACCAGCCTCCAGGACACCCTGCCCGTCTCCCCGGGCGCGATCGCCAGCCGGCCCCTCCTGGACCTGCCCGGCAGCACCAAGCTGGTCCTGTTCTCCATGGACACCGGCCAGGAGATCAGCGCCCACACCACGCCCTTCCCGGCCCAGGTGCTGCTGCTGGAGGGTTCCATCCGAGTGATGGTGGACGGGACCTGGACGCTCCTGGAGCCGGGCGACCAGAAGAGCCTGCCCAGGGGGCTGTCCCACGGCGTCCGGGCCGAGGCTCCTTCCCACTGGCTCCTGACCATGCGCCGAGGCGCCAGGGGCGAATGACTCGGAATGCGCGGATGATCCCTCGTTGTTTGCGGTCCTCCGCGCTCCGTGGCAGAGTGTAGATTCCTCCTGGTCTCCTCGATGAACCTCTCCCTCTCCAGCTTCTTCTTTTTCGGCTTTCGCGCCTCGGGTGCGTCGGCCGGAGGGGTCCTGAGCTAGACCAGCGACTTCGATCGGATCCAGCCCCCGAAACGCACTGCGGATCGGGGGCTTTCTTCATTGGAGGCCCCCATGACCCCATCCTCTCCAAGCCCGGCCCCGACCGGCCTCCCGGAGCTACGCTCGCGCATCGACGCCGTGGACGAGCGCATCCTCGGACTGCTGAACGAGCGCGCCCGCCTCGCCGGAGAGGTGGGGGAGCTGAAGCGCGCGCTCGTCCCCGGAGCCCCCTTCTATGCCCCGGAACGGGAGCGGCAGGTGGTCCACCGCCTCGCCGCCCTGAATCCCGGCCCCTTCCCCGGCGAGGCCGTGCGGCCGGTCTTCCAGGAGATCATGAGCGCCTGCCTGAGCCTGGAGCGCCCCCTCCGAGTGGCCTTCCTGGGACCGGAGGGCACCTTCACCCACCAGGCGGTGAAACACCAGTTCGGCGGCTCCATCCTCGCCCTGCCCCAGGGATCGATCCCCTCGGTCTTCCAGGCGGTGGAGCGCGGGCAGGCCGACCACGGGGTCGTGCCCGTGGAGAACGCCACCGAGGGCCTCGTGGACTCCACCCTGGACACCTTCCTGGAAAGTCCCCTGCGCATCACGGCCGAGATCCTCCTGCCCGTGGAGCAGGCCCTGCTCCTCCGGCCCGGGGGGGAATGGGCACAGGTGCGGCGCGTCTACTCCCATCCCCAGGCCCTGGGCCAGTGCCAGCGCTGGCTGGCCGGCCACCTGCCCTGCGCCAGCCACGTGGCGGCCCCCTCCACGGCCGAGGCCGCCCGGATGGCCCGCGAGGATCCGGACGGCGCCGCCGTGGCCTCGAAGCTCGCCGCCGGGATCTTCGACCTGCGCGTGGCCGCTGAATCCATCCAGGACCTCGACGGCAACGCCACCCGCTTCCTGGTGTTGGGCCGCGCCGCCACGGGCCCCACCGGCAGGGACCGCACGAGCCTCGTGGCCACCGTCCAGGACGGCCCCGGCGCGCTGCTGCGCCTCCTGGAGCCCCTGGCCAGGCGGGGCCTCAACCTGTCACGGATCCAGAGCCGGCCCACACGGAGGAAGGCCTGGGAGCACGCCTTCTTCCTCGACGTCCAGGGGCACGAGCAGGAGGAGCCCCTGGCCGCGGCCCTGGCCGAACTCCGCGAGGTCGCCGCCAGCGTCAAGCTGCTGGGGAGCTACCCGCTGGCGCAGGAGCCCTCCCTCTGACGCCGGAGCCCCCTGGGCGGGATCCCGAAAAAGATCCAGGACATCCGTCCGGAATCCAGGCATCCTTCAGGGGGCTCGCCGCATCGGACGGAGAGCCGAACAGAAGCTATGGCAGACGTTGTCCGGGATATGTCACAGCCTCCGATCACTCCGGACAGGCAGCAGGTGGAAGTCATGGCAGAGCAGGGCACCGTCAAGTGGTTCAACGCCGAGAAGGGTTTCGGCTTCATCACCCCCGACGCCGGCGGACCGGACCTTTTCGTCCACTTCTCCGCCATCCAGGGCTCCGGCTTCAAGACCCTCAACGAGGGCCAGCGCGTCAGCTTCGAAAGCGGCCAGGGCCAGAAGGGGCCCCAGGCGACGAACGTCACCAAGGCCTGAACGCTTCGCCCGCGGGGCATGAGCCGGCCTGGATACGTCCGGTTAATGCCGCGATAAGAACTTGTTGTTCAAAATTGCCTTGGCGTCTCCGGACGCCATCGCTATGCTCGAATCCATGTCGAAGGTTCCCGTCCATCTGCGCAAAGGCGCCGAGGCCATCCGCCTCGCGGCGCCCAGCGTACTGGCCAGCCTGAGGAACCTCGGCGTCGTCGTACGGCTCTCGATCGTGGTGCTCATTAGCATCGTGATTACCCACGCCCACGCGGAGCCGGTCTAGACGCACCCCATTCCCCACCGGAACCCCGCGATCCCAAAAGGACGCGGGGTTTTTCGTTTCAGGGAGCCGAATCTTGGAATCGAGCGGAGCACACATCATCTGGGAATGCCTGGCGCGCCAGGGGGTGGACACGGTCTTCGGCTATCCGGGGGGCTCCGTGCTGAACCTCTACGACGCCCTGCTCGATTTCCCCGGCATCCACCACGTCCTGGCCAGGCACGAGCAGGGCGCCTGCCACATGGCGGACGGCTATGCCCGCGCCTCGGGCAAGGTGGGCGTCGTCGTCGCCACGTCGGGGCCCGGCGCCACGAACCTCGTCACGGGCCTCGCCACGGCCATGATGGACTCCGTCCCCCTGGTGGCCCTCACGGGCCAGGTCCGGTCCCCCCTCCTGGGCACGGACGCCTTCCAGGAAGTGGACGTCACCGGCATCACCCTGCCCGTCACCAAGCACACCTACCTGGTGCGGCGCGCGGAGGACATCGTGCCCGTGCTGCGGGAGGCCTTCGCCCTCGCCACCTCGGGGCGTCCGGGAGCCGTGCTGGTGGATGTCACCGCCGACGCCCAGAAGGCCACGGCCGTCTTCGACTGGGAGGGGAACGCGCCCCATCGCCATCTCCGGCATCTTCCGCCCAGGCCCGACCCGGAACAGATCCAGAAGGCCCTGAAGCTGATCCGGGCCGCCAGGCGGCCCGTCATCCTCGCGGGCCGGGGCATCGAGCTCTCGGGCGCGCGGCCGGAGGTCCTTGCCTTCGCGGAGAAGACCTCCACCCCCATCGCCACGACCCTGCTGGCCCTGGGGACCATCCCCGCCAGCCACCCCCTCAACCTCGGCATGATGGGCATGCACGGGGAGTCCTGGACCAACCAGGCCATCCAGGAGTCCGACCTCCTCCTGGCCTTCGGGATGCGCTTCGACGACCGGGTCACGGGCGACCTCCAGACCTACGCCCCCCGGGCGAAGAAGATCCACATCGAGATCGACGCCTCCGAGCTCCACAAGAACGTGAAGGTGGACGTGCCCGTCCTGGCGGACCTGCGGGAGGCCCTGGACGTGCTGCTCCCGCGGGTGAAGGCGAACCGCCATCCCGAGTGGCTGGCGCGCATCAAGGACCTGCGCGGCGATGCCGACCCCGACGCCATCCTGGTGGACCAGGGTTCCCTGCGGGCGCCGCAGGTCATCCACGAGCTGTGGAAGGGCACGGGCGGCCAGGCCACCATCGTCTCCGACGTGGGCCAGCACCAGATGTGGGAGGCGCAGTACTACAAGCATGACGATCCGCGGAGCCTCATCACGTCGGGAGGGCTCGGCACCATGGGCTTCGCGCTCCCCGCGGCCATCGGCGCCAAGCTGGCCTGCCCAGGGAAGGAAGTCTGGGTGGTGGCCGGGGACGGGGGCTTCCAGATGAACATCCAGGAGCTGATGACGCTGGTGCAGGAGGGCGTCAAGGTCAACATCGCCGTCATCAACAACGGCTACCTGGGCATGGTGCGCCAGTGGCAGGAACTCTTCTACCAGGGGCGCTACGCGGCCACGCCCATGCTGAATCCCGATTTCGTGAAGCTCGCCAGGGCCTACGGCATCCCGGGGCGCGCCGTCGCCTCGCTCGCGGAAACGCCCTCGGCGATCGCCGAGGCCCGCGGGACCGAGGGCCCCTTCCTCATCGAGTTCAGGGTGGAACAGGAGACCTGCGTCTACCCCATGGTGCCCAGCGGCGCCGCCCTTCACCAGATGCTCAGGCGCGAGCCCGCCGGAGCCGAGTCCAGACATCCTTCGGAGGAACCATGACCCATGTCCTCGTGGCCTACACCGACGACGAGCCCGGTGTCCTGAACCGGGTGGCGTCCCTCTTCCGGCGCCGAGCCTTCAACATCCACTCCCTCACCGTGGGTTCCACCGAGAAGGCGGGCGTCTCCCGCATGACCATCGTGGTGGACACGGACGAACAGGGCGCCGCCAGGGCCCAGACCAACCTGGAGAAGCTCCTGAACGTCCAGAAGGTGGAGAACCTCTCCATGCGCCCCTCGGTGGTCAGGGACCTGGTGCTCCTGCGGGTCTCGGCGGACGCCTCCGTCCGTCCCGCGGTCATCCAGCTGGCCCAGACCTTCCGGGCCGCGGTGGTGGACATCGCCCCCGGCAGCCTGGTGCTCGAGTGCACGGGCAGCGCGAGCAAGATCGACGCCCTCCTCGAGGTCATGAAGCCCTACGGCATCCTCGAGATGGGCCGCACGGGCGTCGTCGCCATGTCCAGGGGCGCGGAATCCTGCGGCGCCCAGGCCCCCGACGCCTCTCCCGAGAGCCTCGCGGCCAATTTCCAGTAACGCCTTTTCAACACCAGACCGCGCGGCGGTCGATTTTCCGGAGCAATCCATGGCAACACTGTTCTATGACAAGGACGCCGATCTCGGCCTGATCCAGAAGAAGAAAGTGGCCGTCATCGGCTATGGTTCCCAGGGCCACGCCCATGCGCTGAACCTCAAGGACAGCGGCGTCGAGGTCAGGGTCGGCCTTCCTCCGACTTCCAAATCCAGGGCGAGGGCCGAGCAGGCGGGGCTGGGCGTGCTGACGCCCGGGGAGGCCGCCGCCTGGGCCGACGTCGTCATGATCCTGACCCCGGATACCGGCCAGGCCGCGCTCTACGAAGAAGCCATCGCCCCCCACCTGAAGCCCGGCAAGACCCTGATGTTCGCCCACGGCTTCAACATCCGCTACGGCTGCATCAAGGCGCCCGCCGGCGTGGACGTCAGCATGGTGGCGCCCAAGAGCCCCGGGCACCGCGTCCGCGAGGTCTTCCAGGAAGGCGGCGGCGTGCCGGCCCTGGTGGCCGTCGAGCAGGACGCCTCCGGCCGCGCCCTGGCCCAGGCGCTGAGCTACGCCAAGGCCCTGGGCCACACCCGGGCGGGCGTGCTGCAGACCACGTTCACGGAGGAGACCGAGACGGATCTCTTCGGCGAGAAGGCCGTCCTCTGCGGCGGGGCCAGCGCGCTCATCAAGGCCGGGTTCGAGACCCTGGTGGAGGCGGGCTACCAGCCCGAGATCGCCTACTTCGAGTGCATGCACGAGCTCAAGCTCATCGTGGACCTCATCTACCAGGGCGGCCTCGGGTACATGCGCTACTCCGTCAGCGACACCGCGGAATATGGCGACTACACCGGCGGCCCCCGCATCGTCACGGACGAGACCCGGCGGGAGATGCGCGAGATCCTGAAGGAGATCCAGGACGGGCGCTACGCGGACGCCTGGATCCAGGAGAACAAGACCGGCCGCGCGTGGTTCGAGGCGACCCGCGCCAGGGAACAGGAACACCAGGTCGAGACCGTCGGCCGGCAGCTCCGCCGGATGATGCTCTTCCTGAACCCCAAGGAGGCGCCCGAGGCGGGACGCTCCTGAACCGCCCCGCGTCCCCGCAAAACGCATCCCCTCCCCCGAGCCTGCCGATACCCTTGGCGCAGCCGGAAGGAGGGGTCGTGGGGGCGCCCGAGAGAAGCATGACGACCGACCTTGAGCAGGGCCCCTGTCTCCTGGTGTGCAGGCGGCTGCTGCCGGAAACGGAGGCCGTGCTGGCGTCGGGCGGCTTCCCGGGAGTGACCGCCCAGCCCTTCTGTCCCTCCTGCCGCCATCCCCGGCTGGACGGGCAACCGGGCGAGGGGGTTCGCGTTCCCGCGGGAGCCGCCAGGGGACTGGTGCTCGTGGCGACGGAGACCTGCCTGGGTCGCGCGGGGAGCGCGGGCCTGGAACTTCCGCCCCACTGCGGCGTCCACGTGGCCGGGCAGTGCTTCGATCTCCTCGCGGACCCGCCTCTCGTTGCGGCCCTCGCGGCGGCGGGCGCCTTCCTGCTCACCCCGGGCTGGCTGCGGGAGCGGAGCCAGCCCGGGGGATGGGACTTCGATCCCCGGGCAGCCTCCGCCGGGCGCCTGACGGAGCTCGTGCTCCTGGACACGGGCGTGGACCCCGGAAGCGCCGTCCGGCTGGAGGAACTGGCGGACTGGGCAGGCCTGCCCGGCCGCACCATCCCCGTGGGCCAGGACCACTACCGGCTGGTCCTGGAGAAGATCGTGCAGGCCTGGCGCCTGGAACAGCTGGGCCGGGAAGTGGCATTCAGCCGCGAACGCTCCGCCCGCAGGGTGGACGACGAAGCCATGGTCCTCGACCTCATGGCCAAGATCACGCGCATGGGCACGGAAGCCGAGGCCGCGAACCACATCCTGGGCCTCTTCGAGATGCTCTTCGCGCCGCGCCGCGTCACCTACGCCGCGCTGGAGGACGGCGCCGCGGCCTGGTGCATCGCGCGCCCCATCGCCGCGCCGGAACCGATGGAAGTGCAGGCCTGGCTCGACGCGGGATTCATCGGCAGCCGGGACGAAACTGGATTCTCCCTCTTCCTCATGGACCGGGACGAACGCATGGGCGTGCTCCGGATCGAGGAGGTCGCCTTCCCGGAACGGCTGGAGGAATACCGGCGGCTGGCCGCCCCGATCTCGCAGGTGTGCGGCCTGGCGATCTCCAATGCCCGTCTCTACCAGGATCTCCACCGCCTGGCCACCACCGATGCCCTCACGGGCCTGTGCAACCGCCGGCAGTTCTTCGAGCTGGGATCGCGCGAACTGTCGAGGGCGAGGCGCCACAAGCGGCCCGTGGCGGCCCTCATGCTCGACATCGACCACTTCAAGAACGTCAACGACCGGCACGGGCACCAGGCCGGGGACAAGGTCCTGGCGGAAGTCGCCCGCAACCTGAGGGAGGAAGTGCGGGCCACGGATATCTGCGGACGGTACGGGGGCGAGGAGTTCGCGGTGCTGATCCCGGAAGTGGAGCTGGAAGTCGCGCGCCAGGCCGCCGAGCGGATCCGCCGGAGCATCGAGGCCCTCGTCATTCCCGTCAGCGGCGCTTCGCTCCGGGTCACGGCGAGCCTCGGGGTATCCGTGATGGAGGCGGAGGACCTGGAACTGGACGAGCTCCTCGACCGGAGCGACACGGCCCTCTACCGCGCGAAGCAGGCGGGACGGAACCGCGTGTGCACCTGGGAAGGCCCGTCCGCCGGCGGCACGGGGCCCTCAGGTCACGCGTGAAAGCTGGCGCTCGGAGCGGATGAGGCGGCTGTAGGCGACGCCGGTGCGGTACCAGTGGAGCAGGAAGGCCTCGCGGAGCGCGCGCCGCCACCAGCCGAGCCCGCCCCGGCACGGAGGGCACGCGGCGGCGGGAGAGCCCATCACGTCGAGCCCCAGGCCCCGCGAACAGGCCAAGGCCCGCCCCAGGTGCAGGGGATCGGAGACCAGGATCAGGGAGGACCAGGCCCGCGCCCGGAGCCCTTCCCGGATGTTGTACAGGTTCTCGAGGGTATGCTGGCTGCGGTCCTCCGCGAGCACCCGCTCGGCGGGCAGCCCCCGCTCCAGCAGCCAGTCCCGTCCGGCCTCCGCCTCGCTCCGGGTCGCGTCCCCCGTGAGGCCTCCGCTCACGATCACCCGGGGCGCCAGCCCCAGGGACCAGAGCGACGCCGCGTGCTCCAGGCGCGCCAGGAAGACCTCCGTCGGCATGTTGCCTTCCAGCCGGCGTCCCAGCACCAGGATGGCGTCCGCCGGCCGGAGGGGCCCTTCCCTGGAGGCCGCGAGGACCTCGCGCAGCCGCCACCAGACGGGAATGCCCAGCGCCGCCCCGGCGCCGAGGAGGGCGAGGGCCAGGCTCGCGAAGCCCCCCGGTCCCAGCTTCTGCCAGAAGGTGGCCCGGGGCGGAGCGGCGTGCGGCATCGCCTACTTCTGCTCCTTCTGGACCATGTCCAGGAACGCCTGCGCGGCGTGGCCCAGGGGACGCTTGGAGACCCTGACCAGGTAGATGTGGCGCTCCGTCAGGAGCTCCTTGACCTTGATCTCCTTGAGCAGGCCCTGGCGCAGGTCCTGCTCGATGCAGAGGCGCGGCAGGAAGGCCAGTCCCTGCCCCGCCTGGACCATGAGGCGGATGCTCTCCACCGTCGGCATCTCCAGGTCGACGTTCAGCGTGACCTTCTGCCGCTGGAACTCGCGGATGACGCTGTCCCGGTAGGGGCTCCCCACGTTGTGCCCGACGAAGCTCTCCATGCCGAGCTCCTTGATCGAGACCGTCTTCCGGTCCGCCAGCCGGTGGTTCGGGGGCACGATGAAGCTGAGGTGGTCCGTGCAGATCGGGATGGAATCGAACCGCTCGTCGTCCGGGCGGTAGCTGATGATGCCGAAGTCCACGTCGCCCGCCGCCAGGTGGTCCGGCAGTTCGGTGGAGCGGCTGCGCTGCACGACGACCTTGATCTTCGGGTATTCGCGCCGGAACCGGCAGATGTGCGGGAGCAGGTAGAAGGTCATGCTCTCGTTCGCGCCGATCACCAGGCGTCCCATGGCCTTGTTCCGGAGCTCCGAGAGCTGGTTGGACAGCTCGCGCTGGAGGTTCTCCTGGCGGCGCGCGCAGTCGTAGACCAGCTTCCCCGCCTCCGTCAGGGCGAGGTCGCGCCCCGAGCGGTCCAGCAGCCGCTCGCCCAGCTCGTTCTCCAGCCGCTGGATCGCGAGGGAGATGGCGGGCTGGGTCCGGTACAGCTTCTCCGCGGCGCGCGTGAAGCTCCGCTCCTGCACGACGGTAAGGAAGATGTTCAAGGGCGTGTAAGGGTCCACGGGGCGATCCTGAAGGAGGAGTTCCGCATACGGTTGGACATCAGCATAAGCCTTCGAAGGTCTCCCCGCACCCTCCGTCCCCGCCGGAGCCCGGGGCGACCAGCCTCGCCAGGCGCTGAGCCGCGGGGCTGAGCGGTTTCGCCCTGAGGCGGCACAGGGCCAGGATGTGTTCCTTGTCGCCCTGGATGGGCAGGCTGGGCAGCGCGTCCCGTTTCTCCAGGGTGTAGGCGGGGAGGATGCCCGCCCCGAGGCCGGCCCTGATCATGGCCTTCTGGACTGCGATGCTGCCCACTTCCAGGATCCGGCGCGGCTGGAGCCCCTTCGCGTCGAGCATCGCGTCGATGGCCCTCCGGGTGGCGGTGTCCCGGGTCAGCAGCACCAGCGGCATCCCGCACAGCACCTTCAGCGGGACCTCCCGCTCTCCGCCCGGCATCCGGCGCGGCGCGAAGACGGCCAGGTGCCGGTAGCGCAGGACCGGGGCCAGTTCCAGCCTCGGGTTGCGGAGGGGCAGCATCACGAAACCCAGTTCGCAGGCGCCGCGCTCCACGAGGTTGGCGATGCCGGGCGTGACGCCGGCCACGAGCCGGACCTGGACCCTGGGGCACTCCGCCACGAACCGTCCGAGGATCGGGGCCAGGAAGTGGGAGGCCACGTTGTCGGAGCAGGCGATGTGCAGCTCGCCGCTGGGGCCTTCCTCGCCGGATCCGATGTCCTTCAGGCTCCTCAGCTCGGCCAGGATGCGCGCGCCCCGCATCCGCAGTTCCTCGCCCTGGGGCGTGGGCTGGACGCCCCGGGGGGACCGTTCGACCAGGCGGACGCCCAGCTCGGCTTCCAGGGCCTGGATCTGGCGCGAGACGGCGGGCTGGCTGCGGAAGAGCCGCCCCGCGGCCCGGCTGAGATTGCGCTCCTCGCACACCACCAGGAAGGTCTCGAGCAGTTGGAGGTCCATGATGCGTTCCTTGCATACCAAGAATATCCATTATGAATTTGTGGCGGAAGACGGGAACGACTAGGATCGGACTTCGACCGTGAGGTTCCCATGGACCTGAACATCCTTGTCCTCCCTGGCGACGGCATCGGCCCCGAGGTCATCGCGGAGGCGGTGAAGGCGCTCGAGGCCGTCTGCGACGTCTTCGGACACCGCCTGCGGCCGTCGCGGGGGCTCATCGGGGGCGCCTCCCTGTTGGCGGACGGGCTGCCCGTCTCCCCGGAGACCCTGCGCGAAGCCGCGGCGGCCGACGCGGTGCTCCTGGGCGCCGTGGGCCTCCCCAAGTTCGACGCCCTTCCGCCGTCCAGGCGACCCGAGCGGGGTCTGCTGGACCTCCGGGCCGCCCTGGAGGTCTTCGCCAACCTGCGTCCCGTCAGGGCCCGGAAAGGTCTTCTCGGTGCGTCCCCCCTCAAGGAGGCCCGCGTCGCGGGCACGGACCTGCTCATCGTGCGGGAGCTGACGGGCGGGCTCTACTTCGGGCGGCCCAGGGGACTCGAAGGCGAAGGGCGGGAGCGCCGGGCCTTCAACACCATGCCCTACACCTTCGCCGAGATCGAGCGCGTCGCGCGCATGGCCTTCGAGCTGGCCCGGGCGCGCCGCCGGAAGGTGACCAGCGTGGACAAGGCCAACGTCCTGGAGACCAGCCAGCTGTGGCGGCAGGTCGTCACCGAGACCGCGGCCGGCTATCCCGACGTGGCCCTGGACCATCTCTACGTCGACAACGCCGCCATGCAGCTGGTGCTGGACTCCGGGCGCTTCGACGTCCTCCTCACGGAGAACCTCTTCGGGGACATCCTCAGCGACGAAGCCTCCGTGCTGGCCGGCTCCATCGGGCTGCTGCCCTCCGGAAGCCTGGGGACGCGGCGCCCGGACGGCAGGCTCCCCGGGCTCTACGAACCCGTCCACGGCTCGGCCCCGGACATCGCGGGCCGGGGCATCGCCGATCCCCTGGGCGCCCTCGCCAGCGCGGCCGCCATGCTGGACTGGAGTTTCGGCCTGCGGGAGGAAGCCCGGACCCTGGAAGCGGCGATCGACCATGTCCTCCTGCGCGGTCCCCTCACGCCCGACCTGCCCGGGGGAGCAGGGACCACGTCGGCCGTGGGCGACGCCGTCTGCGCCGCCATCCGCAGGACCCACTGAAGGGGAGGTTCCATGAGGCCACGCACCCTCTACGACAAGATCTGGGACGCCCACCTCGTCGCCCAGCGGGAGGGCGAGCCGGCCCTGCTCTACATCGACCTCCAGCTGCTGCACGAGGTGACCAGCCCCCAGGCCTTCGAGGGCCTGCGCAGGCGGGGCCTCGCGGTGCACGATCCCAGCCGCTGCATCGCCACCGTGGACCACAGCATCCCCACCCGCGACCGCGGCCTGCCCATCGCCGATCCCGTCGCGGCCGAGCAGGTGGCTCGGCTCCAGCACAACTGCGAGGCCTCCGGCATCCCCCTCTGCGGGCCCGGCAGCGGGCGCCAGGGCGTGGTGCACGTGTTCAGTCCCGAGCTGGGGCTCACCCAGCCGGGCATGACGCTGGTGTGCGGGGACAGCCACACCGCCACCCATGGCGCCTTCGGCGCGCTCGCCTTCGGCATCGGAACCAGCGAGGTGGAGATGGTGCTCGCGACCCAGTGCCTGCTGCAGCGACGCTCGCGGAACCTGCTCGTGCGGGTGTCCGGGCGCCTCGGCCCGTGCGTGACCCCCAAGGACGTGATCCTGGCGCTCATCGCAAGGATCGGCGTGGGCGGCGGCACCGGCGGCGTCTTCGAGTACACCGGCGAGGCCGTCCGCGCCATGACCATGGAAGGCCGCATGACGGTCTGCAACATGAGCATCGAGGCGGGCGCGCGCGCCGGCCTCGTCGCCCCCGACGACACGACGTTCGGCTACCTGGCCGACCGCCCCTTCGCTCCCCGGGGCGTGGCCTGGGACGAGGCCCTCGCGCGCTGGCGGGCGCTCGCCACCGACGAAGCGGCCCGTTTCGACCAGGAGGTCCACCTCGACGGCTCGTCGATCGAGCCGATGATCACCTTCGGCACCAATCCTTCCATGGGCATTCCCGTGGGCGGCCTGGTGCCCGATCCCGGCGGCCGTTCCGGCCCCCTGGCGAAGGCCCTGGACTACATGGGCCTGGAGGGCGGCAAGCCCATCCTGGGACATCCTGTGGACGTGGTCTTCCTGGGCAGCTGCACCAACGGCCGGATCGAGGATCTGCGCGACGCGGCGCGCGTCCTGGCGGGCCGGAAGGTCAAGGACGGCCTGCGCGTCCTGGTCGTTCCGGGCAGCGAGGCCGTGAAGCGGGAGGCGGAGCTGGAAGGGCTCGACAGGGTCTTCCTCGCCGCGGGCGCGGAATGGCGGGAACCGGGATGTTCCATGTGCCTGGCCATGAACGGGGACACGCTCCTCCCGGGCCAGACCTGCGTGGCCACGAGCAACCGCAACTTCGAGGGCCGCCAGGGCCCCGGCGGGCGCACGCTGCTGGCCAGCCCCCTCACCGCCGCGGCCTGCGCCGTCGAAGGCGCGGTGACCGATCCCCGGAGGTACGCATGAAGCCCTTCACGGCCTTCGAAAGCCCCATCGCCGTGCTGCCCATGGCCAACATCGACACGGACCAGATCATCCCCGCGCGCTTCCTGAAGACCACCACCCGGGAAGGGCTTGGCGGCAAGCTCTTCCATGACTGGCGCCACCTGGCGGACGGCTCGCCCAGGCCCGGATTCCCGCTGGACCGGCCCGAGGCCCGGGGCGCCCAGGTGCTGGTGGCGGGGGACAACTTCGGGTGCGGGTCCTCCCGGGAGCACGCGCCCTGGGCCCTGGTGGACGCGGGATTCCGGGCGGTGGTCTCGACCTCCTTCGCGGACATCTTCCACCAGAACGCCCTCAAGAACGCCCTGCTGCCCATCACGGTCGCGCCCGAGGTCCTGGACCGGCTGCTGGCCGCGGGCAGCGGCGCGCGGGTGGGAATCGACCTGGAGCGCCAGACGCTCACCCTTCCCGACGGCGGCGAAGCCGACTTTCCCGTGGACCCCTTCCGCAAGCGCTGCCTGCTCCTGGGCGTGGACGAGCTGGGCTACCTGCTGCAGTTCGGGAAGGAGATCGCGGCCTACGAGGCTGAGCATCCGGCTGCATTCGACACGAGGGCCGCGGGCTCCGGCGAACCTCCGGCCCGCTCCTGAGCCGCGCGGCGCAGATTGGACATGCCGGAGGATGAGAAGCGCGTCATGATCGTCCACGTAGACTGGGTACCTCCCCCAGCACCCATTGCAGGAGAAGGATCATGACCGTGAAGGAAAGCATCGAAGCCCGCCGCAGCATCCGGAAATACAAGGCCGATCCCGTGGAGCCGCAGATGGTGAGGGAGATCCTGGAGGCCGCCCGACGCGCCCCGTCGGGCAACAATTCCCAGCCCTGGCGCTTCATCGTGGTGCGGGACGCCGCGGCGCGGGAGGCCCTGGCAGGCACGTGCCACGACCAGCGCTGGATGGCCGCGGCGCCTGTCCACATCGTGGTCTGCGCGGCCCCCGACCTCCGTCCTCCCTTCGACGAGGAGACCCCGGGCATGGACGCCAAGCGCGCCATCCGCGACACGGCCATCGCCATCGACCACCTGATGCTGCGGGCGACGGAACTGGGGCTCGGAACCTGCTGGATCGGCTGGTACACCCAGGCGTCCATCAAGCCGCTGCTCGGCGTTCCCGACAACGTCTTCGTGCTCGGCGTGATCGTCGTGGGCCATCCTGCGGAGGAACCCGGTCCGCGCCCCCGCAGGCCGCTCGCGGAACTGGCCTACGAGGGTGTCTGGGGACGGCCGTTCGAGGGGAATTGATCACAGTCGGGCGCGCGGGGGCCGGCTTCTGGCATCCTAGGATGCGGGGACCCAGGTTTCGCGCGTTCCGCGGAGCCGCCGGGCCCGGAAGCAGAGGAGCATGCGCATGAGTTCACCTTTCCAGGCGCGGAAAGTTGCCGACGACATCTACTGGGTGGGGGCCATCGACTGGTCCGTGCGGGAATTCCACGGCTACGGCACGGCGCGGGGAACCACCTACAACGCGTACCTGATCATGGGAGAGAAGATCACCCTGGTGGACACGGTGAAGGCCCACTACAAGGACGAACTCGTCTCCCGCATCCGCGACGTGGTCGATCCCGCCAAGATCGACATCATCATCAGCAACCACGCGGAGATGGACCACAGCGGCTGCCTGCCGGAACTCATCGAGCTGGCCAGGCCCGAGAAGGTCTACGCGAGCCCCCGGGGCGTGGAGGCACTCAGGGCTCATTTCCGGAACGGCCTGGAGATCGCGCCCGTGAGGGACGGCGACTCGATCCAGATCGGCAGGGAAGGCACCCCCGCCGGCCCCCTCACCGTGAGGTTCATGCAGACGCCGCTGCTCCACTGGCCCGACAGCATGTTCAGCTACCTGGCCGAGCGCAAGGCCCTCTTCTGCCAGGACGCCTTCGGCATGCACCTGGCGAGTTCCGAGCTCTTCGCCGAGGAGCTTCCGGACAGCCTGCTCCGGGAGGAGGCCGGCCGCTACTACGCCAACATCCTGCTTCCCTACAGCCACCTGATCACCAAACTGTTCACCAAGGTGGAGAAGGCCGGTTTCGACATCGCCACCGCGCTTCCTGACCACGGCCCGATCTGGCGCTCGAAGTTCGGGCAGGTCGTCGACTGGTACCACACCTGGGCCGCCCAGGCACCGACCTCCAAGGCCGTGGTGGTCTACGACTCCATGTGGGAGAGCACGGACCTCATGGCCCGGGTCGTCTCCGACGGACTCAGGCGCGGCGGCGCCACCGTGAAGATGATGCCCCTCTCCGGTTCCCACCGGTCGGACATCGCCACGGAGATCCTCGAGGCTGGGGCGCTGGTGCTGGGCAGCCCCACGCTCAACGGGCAGATCTATCCGACCCTGGCCGACGCCCTCTGCTACCTGAAGGGGCTCAAGCCGAAGAACCTCGTGGGGGGGGCCTTCGGGAGCTACGGCTGGAGCGGCGAGAGCGTCCACCTCCTGGAAGAGCACCTGTCGGCCATGGGCGTGGAGGTGCTGGGCAATGTCCGGCATCAGTTCGTGCCCGGGGAAGACGCCCTGGCCCAGTGCCGGGCCCTGGGCGAGCAGGTCGGCCGGCGCATCGCCGGCCAGGCGGCCTGCCGCGCCTGAGGAAGCGCCGCCGCGACCCGGACAGCCGAATTCCCGTTTCCCTTGCCGCCGGTTCTCTCCTAGGATGGGATCCTCACCCAAGGAGATGTCCATGAAGGAAGACCACGTCATCCTCGGTATCCATGTCACCAACCGCCTGCGGAACGCCGGCGAGGTCCAGAAGGTCTTCACGGAGTTCGGCTGCAACATCAAGACCCGCCTGGGGCTGCACGAAGTCGCCGGCAACTACTGCGCCGGCGAAGGCGTGGTGCTGCTCGAGCTCGTGGGCGGCCCCGAGGTCCGCAGGAACATGATGGAGAAGCTGCGCGCCATCGAAGGACTCGAAGCCAAGGAGATGGTGTTCAGCCACGAGTGACCGATGCCTGGACTCGACTTGCCCGTGAACGGATCCCGATAAGATGCAGGAACGCCTGCTCGCTTTCGTGCCGGTGGAGGCCTACCACCTGGTGCTCGTGCTCTTCCTGTCCTTCCTCATCGGGCTGGAGCGGGAGGAGCAGAAGCGAGGCGGCAAGCGGATGTTCGGGGGCGTGCGCACCTTCCCGCTCCTGGGGCTCATGGGCTACGTGCTGGCGCTGATCTCGAAGGAGAGCCTCTTCGGGGTGCTCGTGGGCCTGGTGGCCGTCAGCGCCTTCATGGTGATGTCCTACTGGCACAAGCTCCAGACCAGCCCCGACACGGCGGGCATCACCACGGAAATCTCCGGGCTGGTGGTCTACCTGGTCGGCGTCCTGGTCTACATGGGCCTCATCTGGTTCGCCTGCGCCCTGGTGGTGGTGAGCCTGCTCCTGCTGGAACTCAAGGTCGTGCTGGAGGGCCTCACGGATCGCCTCGAGCCCGAGGAGATCACCGCCTTCACCAAGTTCCTGCTCCTCACCCTGGTCGTCCTGCCCATGGTCCCCAACCGGGACTTCGGCCCCTTCCGCGTCAATCCATTCAAGACGTGGCTGGTGGTGGTGGCCGTGAGCGGGATCTCCTACGCGAGCTACCTCCTCCTGAAGCTGGTGAAGGGCCGGGGCGGCATCTTCCTCTCCGGTATCCTCGGAGGCATCTACTCGAGCACGGTCACCACCGTGGTCCTGGCCAAGCGGGCCGCCGGAGGCCACCATCCCCACGACTACTCCGGCAGCATCCTGACGGCATCGGGCCTCATGTACCTGCGGGTGCTGGGACTGGTGTGGATGTTCAACGCGCCCCTGGCCGCGACGCTCGGCCCCTCCTTCGCGACCCTCGCCGTCGTGGCCATCGCCGTGGGCTGGGTCTGGCACCACCTGCCCGACGAGCAGGAGGAGGCCCCCCCGGCCCCGACCCAGGCCCACAATCCCCTGGAGCTGCGCACGGCGTTCCTGTTCGCCGCCCTCTTCGTCGTCATGCTCGTGGCCACCCACCTGGCGGTGGTCTACCTGGGCCGGAGCGGCATCTATTCCCTGGCTGCCCTCATGGGCGTGACGGACGTGGATCCCTTCATCATGGGCATGACCCAGTCCGCCGGGCTCGCCACCTCCCTGGAGGTCGCGGCCAGCGGCATCGTCGTGGCCACCGCATGCAACAACCTGGTAAAGGGCATCTACGCCTGCTTCTTCGCGAGGGGCAAGGCCGGCTTCTGGAGCCTGGCCCTCCTGGCCGGCCTGTCGGTCCTCGGCCTGCTGCCCGTGCTCTGGATCTAGCCGGGGGCCGCCTCAGCTGGCCTGGGCCACCCGCCACTTGGCCAGGGGGCGTTCCTCGAGATCCCATACCTGCAGGCCCCAGGGCAGACGCTTCGTGTTCAACCGCTGGCGGATGAGGTTCCTCGCCTCGTCCTCGTTCCGGGCGTGCACGGGCCCGTATTCCATGAAGTACCCGGGAAGCTTGTATCCGTAGGACTTGAGCATGGCCGACTCCGCAATGGGGGCTTGGACCTCGGGGATCGAACTGCGTTCCGAGTCAATTTTCGCTTTTTTATCTCTTTGCGCAAGCAAAAAACGAAATTTACGAAAATTTCTTCGAACCCGTAATCCTTCCGATCGATCCACCCCGACCCGGCATCCAAGGTCCCACGGCGGGACCTGCGGCTTCCGCCCGCGAAAGGAGTGCTCCATGGCCATCGGGAGGGTCTGGATCGAGGAAGGGTGCATCCTCTGCCACGCGTGCGATGCGGAATGCCCGGAGGTCTTCGTGGTGGCCGGCGATTCCTGTCGGATCAAGGGGGCCGTGCGCGAGGACGGCCTGGAGGACGAGAACCGCGAAGCCAGGTCCCCCCTCAAGGCCGCCCTCCGGGATGCCCTGGAGCCTAGCATCCAGGCTGCGGCCGCCGCGTGTCCCGTGGAGGTGATCGTGTATCAGAAGGCCTAGCCGGCGGCGGTTCCGGGGCCTTGCTTGCCGCAGTGGGCCGCGATCGCCTCCACCAGCGCGGCGCAATCCACCGGCTTCCGGAGGGTGGCGACCGCGCCCATCTCCAGCCCTCGTTCATGACCCTCGTGCGCCGAGAGGAGAATGACGGGGATGTCCTTCAGGGCTGTTTCCGCCTTGAGCCGCCGGAGCACTTCCCAGCCGTCGAGCCCCGGCATGAGGCTGTCGAGGACGACCAGGTCCGGGTGAAGGGAGCGGGCCGTCTGCAGGCCCTCCGCACCGGTGTTCGCCACCGCCACCCAGTAGCCCGTCTTGGTGAGCGTGCGGGACAGGGCGTCCCGCACCGTGAACTCGTCGTCGACTACCAGCACCGTGCCCTGGTGCCCCGGAAGGGGCTGCCCGGCTCCGCTGGCGATGGGCAGGCGCACGTGGAAGGTCGATCCCTCCCCGCGGGCGCTCTCCACCCAGACCTGCCCGCCGAGGAGTTCCGCGAAACGCCGGCAGAGGGCCAACCCGAGCCCCGTCCCGCTGTACTTCCGGGTCGTCGACGCGTCCGCCTGGGTGAACTCCTGGAACAGCCGGCCCACCTCCTCGGCGCTCATGCCGATGCCGTTGTCGCGGACGTCGATCCTGAAGAAGGAGGGCGCCGCATCCGGCCCGACCGTGAGCGTGATGGTCCCCTCGCGGGTGAACTTGGAGGCGTTGTCCAGCAGGTTGTAGAGGATCTGGCTCAGCTTCTTCCGGTCCGACCACACCGAGCGCGGATCCGGGCATTCGCGCAGGACGAAGGCGTTCCCGTTGCGCTCCATGAGGGGCTTGATCATCGTGGACACATCCCGCAGCAGCCCCGCCACGTCGATCTCCTCGAGGAAGAGGGTCATGCGGCCGGCCTCGATCTTGGAAAGGTCGAGGATCTCGTCGATCAGGGACAGGAGATGCTTCCCGGACGTGCGGACCTTCTGCAGATCCGCCTGGAAGTCCGCGAGCCCCCGCTCCGAGGCCTCGTCCAGCATCAGCTCGCTGTAGAGCAGGATCGCGTTGAGGGGGGTCCTCAGCTCGTGGCTCATGTTGGCGAGGAAGGCGCTCTTGGCCCGGGAGGCTTCCTCGGCCTTCCCCTTGGCCAGCAGGGCCTGCGTATTGGCCCACATGAGTTCTTCCGAGCGCAGGGAGACCTGCTCCTCCAGGTGTTCCTGGTAGTGCATCAACTGGGCATCCCGCTGCTGGATCTGCTGGAGCATCTCGTTCAGGGAGCGGGTGAGCACGCCCACCTCGTCCGTGTATTCGCTGTGCAGCCGGATGGAATAGTCCTTCTTCTCGCTGATCAGCCTGGCGATCTCGGCGTGGCCCACCAGGCTCGCCATCTCCTCGGCCCGCCGCCTGGCCTCCTTGTAGAGCTGGGCGTTCCTGACCGCAACCGCGACCTGCGCGGCGATCATGGTGAAGAGCGACAGGTCCGTCGGGTCGTAGGCGTGCTCCTTCTCGTAGCTCTGGATGGCCATGATTCCCGCGATGTAGTCGTCCGCCGGGAGCGGCACGCCCATCCAGCTGAGCGGCGGCTTGCCCACGGCCTTGACGCCCATCCGCTCCGCGAAACCCTCGGCCTCGGACAGGCTGCCGAGGAGCAGGCTGTTGCCCGTTTCCAGGATGTAGCCGGTAATGCCGGTCCCGATGGGGCGCGTGACGGGCGCCAGGCGAACCCCTTCCTCCGACCGGAGGGCGAGCGTGTGTTCGGCGCTGCCCTTCTCGTGGACGGCGATGTAGAAGTTCCTCGTGTCGAAGATCCTCCCCACTTCCCGGTAGACCGTCTCGAGGAGGGGTTCGAGCTCGAGGTTGGTCGACAGGGCCCTGGAGATCTCCAGGAGCACCGAGAGGTCCTGCGCCCGGTCGTAGACGGTCCGGAAGAGGCGGGCGTTCTGGATGGCGATGGCGACCTGGGCGCCGACCGTCGAGAAGAATTCGAGGTCGCTCTCCTGGTACTGGACCTCCCGGTCGTAGTTCTGGATCACCATCGCGCCCACCACCCGGTCGCCCGCGATCAGGGGAACGCCCATCCACGAGATGGCGGGTTCGCCCACCCCGATGTCGCCCTCCCGCTCGAGAAAGGCGCCGAGATCGGCCGGGGTCCGGAACATCAGCCTGGAGCGGGTCCGGATGATGTAGCCGGTGAGCCCTTCGTCGAGGGGATAGCATTCCGGCGCCTGGCGCTCCCCGTGTTCGTAGCACAGGGCCATCCTCCATTCTCGCGAGCCTCCCTCGTGGATGGCGACGAAGAAGCTGGAGGCGTCGAAGACGCGGCCGACCTGCCAGTGCACGGTCTCGAGCAGCGCCTCCAGCTCCAGGCTCGCGGCAAGGGCCTTGCCGATCTCCACGAGGCTCGAGAGCCGCGTGAGGCGCCGTTCCATATCGCCGTCCAGCGGCGCAGGGTCGCATGGCGAACCACCAGAAACCACCGGATAGGCTGGTTGCATGTTCCGCTTCCTAGGTGGTCCAAGTGTAGACGCTTCCTGCCGATTTATCCGCAGTCGCGAGGGTTCGTCCGCCGGTCCTACGGGCAGCGGTAGACGAGGGCGTTGACGTTCATCCCGGCTCCCACCGAGGCGAAGACGACCCTGTCGCCGCACTTCAAGGCATGTCCTTCCATCTGCCCCCTGGAGATGAGGTCCAGGAGCGTCGGGATGGTCGCCACCGAACTGTTCCCGAGCCAGGAAACCGTCATGGGCATGATCCCGGCCGGGACCTCCCGGAGGCCATAGAGCTTGAAGAGGCGCTTGAGGATCGCGTCGTCCATCTTCCCGTTCGCCTGGTGGATCAGCACCTTGTCCACGTCGGTCAGCGTGAGCCCGGCCCGTTCGAGGCTCTGGCGGACCACCCCCGGGACGGTGGTCAGGGCGTACTCGTAGAGCTTCCGGCCCTGCATCTTGAGGTAGAGCTGCCCGTTCCCGCCCTCGCGGTTGAACGACGGCCCCATCCACAACAGTCCTGCATGGTTCAGGGTGTCGGAGCGGACGGCATGGGAAAGGATGCCGACCGGCTCCTGGTGAGCCTGGGCCTCCAGGACCACGGCGCCGGCTCCATCCGCGTAGATCATGCTGTCCCGGTCGTAGGGGTCGGAGATGCGGGAGAGGGTCTCGGCACCGATGACCAGGGCCCGCTTGGCGTCCCCCGAACGGAGGTAGTAGTTGGCCTGGATGACGGCCTGGAGCCAGCCCGGGCAGCCGAAAGGCAGGTCGTAGGCGATGCAGGCGGGATTCGCGATCCTGAGCTTGGCCTTCACCCGGGCAGCCAGGGTGGGGACGAAGTCCGAGCGGCGGTTCTCCGAGCGCACGTCCCCGAAATTATGGGCCACGATGATGTAGTCCAGGGTCTCCGGATCGATGCCCGCGGCCTCCACCGCCTGCCGGCCCGCCACGAAGGCCAGGTCGGAGGCGACCAGGTCATCCGTCACGTAGCGGCGCTCGGAGATGTCCGTGATCTCCTGGAACTTCGAGACGATCCCGCGGGTCTCCCCTTCGCCGTAAGGCCGGTCGTAGTCCTCGAAGAACGCATGCTCCAGGAAATGTTCATTCGGCACCTTCCTGGAGGGGAGGCAACTGCCAGTCCCGATGATGACGGTCCGCGGCTGGAAGTTTCTGTCCCCCAGGGACGGTGAAGACTGAACCATGTCGCCCTCCAGAATTCCTCTTACTTTGGCTCATTTCGCTCCGAACCCCAAGTGATGCGCTTCACTCATGGGCCCGGCCGGCCCCGGGACCCCGACGCCTCTCCTCAGGCCCCCGGATCCAAGGGCCACTCGTGTTTCGGATACCGCCGGGAGAGCTGGGGCCGCAGCTCCTGGTAGGCCCTCCGCCAGAACCCCGCGAGGTCCGTGGTGACCTGCACGGCCCGGTGGTTGGGCGCCAGCAGGTGCAGGACCAGCGGGACGCGGCCTCCGGCCACGCAGGGACCCGCCTTCAGGCCCAGGAAGTCCTGGAGCCTCGATTCGATCCAGGGCGAGGAACCTCCGTAGTTGACCTTCACCCGCCGTCCCGGGAGCTGGACGGATTCCGGGGCCCAGGCCTCCAGCAGGCGGCCGGCCTCCCGTCCCAGCGTCTCCCGCAGGGCCCAGCCCCAGTCGAGGGGGACAAGGTCCTTGAGGGAGGCGCACCCCATGCAGGCTCTTCCCACCATGTCCCCGAGCAATTCCTGGCGTCCGGGGATCCCCAGGTCCGGACGCTGCTCCCTCAGGAACTGCGCGCGCTCCAGCAGACGATCCACGATCCCCTGGGCCGGCCCGAGGCCGCGGACCAGGACGGCCTCCGCCAGACAGGCCGCCGTGGCCGGATCCGACGGATCGGCGCCCCGCCGGCTCTCGTCGAGGCACAGGTCCTCGTAGAAGAGCCCGGAGCGGCGCTCCACCCTTCCGCTCCCCGGATCGAAGACGACCGCCTCGGCGTCCCGGATCGCCTCCGGGAAGGTCTCCAGGAGCCATTCCGGCTCGATGCGGGAGGCCGTCCGGATCCGCACTTCCCGGCCCGTGCCCCGGGCCACCTCCTCCGCTTCGAGCGCGAGGACCAGGTCCGCGTTCCGCACCCGGCTCCGGTCGTCCAGCCGGGCGCCGCCTCCGCCCATCAGGGTGAAGGTGCCCATCCCGCCCGCCTTGGCCACCCGGTCTGGGTAGGCGGACAGGAGCGCCTCGAGGAGCCTGGTCTCGGCTTCGGGAAGGTCTTCGCCGGGATGCCCGCCGAGGGCCCTGAAGCCCCGGCGGACCTGCTGGACCAGCCCAGGGTCCAGGCCCGCCGCCCGGCAGGCCCCGGGCGCGAAGGCCGACCGTTCGGCCTCCCGGTAGGCGTCCAGGCGGGCCCAGAGGTCCGAGTCCAGGGCGTGGCCCGCACCGCCCCCCTGCCGCTCCAGGCCCACCCGCGCCGCGAGATCGCCGGTCTCCAGCAGGACGGCCGCAAGGCGGGCCAGGTCCGGGATCCCCTTGTCCTCCCCGGCCACCACGAGCCGGGCCAGCCGAGGATGGAGCGGCAGGGCGGCCATGCGCCGTCCCCGGCCCGTGACGCGGCCCTTCCCGTCCAGGGCGCCCAGGCGTTCCAGCAGCCGCTCGGCCGAGGCCACGGCTTCGGCCGGAGGCGCCTCGAACCACGGGAGGGAACCCGGGGCCTCGACTCCCATGGCGTGCAGGACCAGCATGGGCTCCGCCAAGTCGGCCCGGAGGAGTTCCGGGAGGTCCTGGGCGGGACGGGCCTGGAATTCGGCCTCGGAATACAGGCGCAGGCAGGTGCCCGGCCCCGTGCGTCCCGCCCGGCCGGTCCTCTGCAGGCAGCGCGCCTGGCTGATGCGCGCCGTGCGCAGCCCCGACAGGCCCGACCAGGCGGAATGGACCGCCTCCCGCCCCAGCCCGGAATCGATGACGGCGGTCACGCCCTCGAGGGTCACGGAGCTTTCCGCCACGTTGGTGCTGAGGATCACCTTGGGCTGTGCCGAGACGGCCACCGCCTCCTTCTGCGCCTCGAACGAGAGGCTCCCGTGCAGGGGCACGAGCTTCAGGCCGCGACGGGCCGCGGTATCCGCGCACGCCGACAGGCACTGGCGGATCTCGGCGGCACCCGGCAGGAAGACCAGGGTGTGCCCCGTGGCGCCCTTCCCGCGGAGCTGCGCCAGGGCCTCGTCCACGCGCACGGGCAGGGGCCGGTCGTCGAAATGCCGGGCCCAGAGGACCGTCACGGGATGGAGCCGCCCTTCGCACTGGATCCGCTCGGCCTCGAGATAGGCGACCACCGGGTCTGCCTCCAGGGTGGCGCTCATGACCAGGAGGCGGAGGCCGGGGCGCAGCCCCTGGAGGCGCCTCAGCAGGGTCAGGGCCAGGTCCGTGTGCACGTGCCGCTCGTGGAACTCGTCCAGGACCACCACGGAGATCCCCGCGAGCCCGGGGTCCTCCTGGAGGCGCCTCAGCAGCAGTCCCTCGGTAACGAAGCGCACGCGCGTCTCCCGCGAGACCTTCTGCTCGAACCGCACGGCGTAGCCGACGCGGCGCCCCAGGTCCTCCCCCAGTTCCTCCGTCACGCGCGCGGCGGCGAGCCGGGCCGCCAGGCGGCGCGGCTCGAGGACCCAGCATTCCCCGGCATCCAGCAGGCCCGCCTCCAGCAGGGCCCGCGGCACCCGGGTCGTCTTGCCCGCCCCCGGCTCCGCCTCGAGGACCAGGTTCCTGCCCGAACGGACGGCCTCGACGATCCTCGGCAGGAAGGCGTCGATGGGAAGCGGCTGGCGCGAGGACATGGTCACGCCTCCAGGATCTCACGGTGAACCGGCGCCGATCGATGCGGTAGACTGCTGCCATGTCCACTGAGACCTTCAAGGCAAGCCGCTGGACCAGGGGCAACCACCTGTTCCGCACCGTCATCGAAGTCACCGACACCGCCGTCATCTGGCGGAAGCGGAGCTGGTTCTCGCGCAACGAGATGAGCATCCACCTCCAGCGCGTCGCCAGCGTCCGGATCAACACCGGCCTCCTGTGGTCCGAGATCCTCATCGAGAGCACGGGCGGCACGGATGCCCTCGCCAGCCACGGGCACCGGAAGCAGGACGCCCTCCGGATCAAGGAACTCGTCGAACGCGCTCAGACCCAGCACCTCGGAGCCCCCGAAGGGGAGGGCGCCACCAGGCCCTGCCCCTTCTGTGCGGAAGCCATCAAGGCCGCGGCCGTCGTATGCCGGTTCTGCGGCCGGGAACTGCCCAAGTAGTCCAGGGCCGGGACTACCGCGACCGGGCCGCCGCCACGAAGGCCTCGAAGACCTTCCGGGCCACGGGCGCGGCCTCGTCCTCCAGCTTCACGAGGTTCTCCGGATGCCACTGCACCCCGAAGGCCCAGTGGGCATCGTCCATCGATTCCACGGCCTCGATGAGGGGCGCGCCGTCCCTGGAGGTTTCCGGATGCCAGCCCACGGCCCGGAGCACCGGGGCGACCCGGCCCACGACCTGGTGGTGCCGGCTGTTCACGGGGAATGACGTCCGCCCCAGGAGGCCGGCCAGCCGGGAGGCAGGATCCAGCGTGACGCGATGGACCAGGAGGGGGACCCGCCAGGTTCCCTGGCGGTGCGCGTCCGAGGGGCAGCCGAAATGGCTCGGGACGTCCTGGATGAGGCTCCCTCCCAGGGCCACGTTCAGCACCTGGGCGCCCCGGCAGATGCCCAGGACGGGGATCCCCAGGCGCCAGGCCTCGCGGACGATGGGCAGTTCCATCGCGTCGCGGCCCTCGTCCACCTCGGCGGCCGGATGAAGGGGTTCTGCCGGATCCCAGGCCCTGGGATGGATATCGTCCCCGCCCACGATGAGCAGGCCCGAGAAACGGTCCAGGGCGGGCACAGGGTCCCCGGGAGCCAGGAGTTCCAGATCCTGGTCCCACCCTCCCAGCCGCAGAGCCGGGATGTAATGATGCTGAAGACCGTCTTTATCACCGCAAGTCACAAGGATGCTTGACACCGAAACCCCCAGAGAGATCATAAACACCCTAACATCCACTCAGACGTCCTGAGAGGTCTTGGTCGGCGGAGAGCTCCGCCGGGAGGAGAGAACTATGTCCGGATCCCTGAACAAAGTCATTCTCATCGGCAACCTCGGCCGCGATCCCGAACTGAAGATGACCCCCAGCGGCCAGGCCCTGGCCCGCTTCTCCGTCGCCACCACGGAAACCTGGAAGAATCCCCAGGGAGAGAAGCAGTCCAAGACCGAGTGGCACAACATCGTCGTCTGGGGCAAGCAGGCCGAGATCGCCGAGAAGTACCTCCGCAAGGGCAAGCAGGTCATGATCGAGGGCCGCATCCAGTACCGCGAGTACACGGACCAGGCCGGCGTCAAGAAGACCGCCTGCGACATCCGCTGCGACAACTTCGTGATGCTGGGCCGCATGGAGGAGGGCGGACCGCGCCCGAACGCCGGCACCCACGGGGACATCGACGAACCCCTGCCGCCGCCCCCCGCCGCTGGCGCCGGCGGAGCCTACGACGACGACATCCCGTTCTGAGGGAAGGAAGGTCCGCCGATAAGGAAAGCGGCCCCCACGGGCCGCTTTCCTTGGTTTTTCCTGGAGGAATCCGGGGAGCCTAGCGGTCCACCTTGATGCAGATGGACTTGGAGATCATGTCCTGGACAGCCTTCCGCTCGCTGCCCAGGATCAGCAGGTAGCCGAGGGTGCAGTTGCAGATGTGGCCCAGGAGGCGCAGGTAGGCCGTTCCCAGGTCGATGCGGCCGGTGGGATCGTCCTCGGGGACGATGCGGAGCTTCATCAGCTTCTTCCCCGGAGTGGCCCCGAACTTGGACCAGCACCAGGGCATGAAGAACAGGCCGTAGCTCATGCAGATGATCATCTGGAGGAGCGTCAGCAGACACCCGGCGCCGGGGATCACGGAGCCGACGAAGCTGAGGATGCGGATGATCACGACGATGGCGACGATGGGAGCCATGTCGATCAGGTAGGCCAGCAGCCGCGTCAGGAAATCTCCGCGTTCCGGGACGCCGCCGACCAGGATGGGCAGGGCGTCGTCGGGCACCGGAGGCAGCCAGCCCTGCAGGAAGGCCGGGACGGAACTCCCGCCCGGCGCCCCCGGGGTGCCCGGTTCATGGGCCGGCGAGGATGCGGCGGCGGGGGGCGGCACCGGCGGGGGAACGGTCAGGGCCGGCACTTCCAGGGCCGGCGCGGGTTCCCCGGCCTTGGCGGCGCTGAGGGCCGCCTGGACCCGCCGCATCTCCTCGGGGTCGATCCGCACGGTGCCCAGGGGGCTGGGGGGTTCCGCCACCACCGGCTTGGGGTCCACGAAGGTGATCTGGATCTGGCCGAGGGTCAGCCGGTCGCCGTCCTGGAGCCGGGCAACCTGGATCCGGCTGCCGTTGAGGAGGACGCCGTTGCTGCTCCCCAGGTCCTGGACTTCGTAGCCCTCCGGTGTCTTCCGGAGGACTGCGTGGTGCCGGGAGACGCTCGGATCCGCCAGCCGGAGCGAGTTGTCGAGTTCCCGGCCCACCTGGGTCTCGTTGTCCACGAGCTCGAATTCCCGCGTACCGGAATTTTCTTGAACCAGCAATTTCGCCATGGCGCCCCCGGGAGCAGTTGGATCGATCTGGAGTGCAGTGTAAAAGGCTCCTCCTCCCACCGCAATTCAGGACGCTGCCAGGAAATGACGGATGCATTGCGGCTCCGGGCCCTCCTTATCTCCTTGACCCGACCGTCCCATCTCGGCAAAGCTTGCATCACCCCCACTGGGTGGAGGCAGCATGGTCCTGTTCAACGCAGCCACCAAGGAACTCACGGCCAAAATCGTCTATTACGGACCTGGCCTCTGCGGGAAAACGACCAACCTGCAGCACATCTACGACTCGCTGCCCCAGGACGGCCGCGGGAAGATGCTGTCCCTCGCGACCCAGACCGACCGCACCCTGTTCTTCGACTTCCTGCCCATCGAGCTGGGCACCATCCGGGGCATGAAGACCCGCATCCAGCTCTACACCGTCCCCGGCCAGGTCTTCTACGACGCCACGCGCAAGCTGGTGCTCCGGGGCGCGGACGCGGTCGTGTTCGTGGCGGACTCCCAGGCGCCGGCCCTGGAATCCAACAAGGAGAGCTTCCAGAACCTCATGGACAACCTGCGGGAGCAGGGCGCCGAGCTGGAGAAGATGCCCCACGTGCTCCAGTGGAACAAGCGGGACACGCCCAACGCCCTTCCCGTCGAGATCCTGGACCGGGAGATCAACCGCTTCGGCTGCCCCACCTTCGAAGCCTGCGCCATGCGCGGGGAAGGCGTGCGCGAGACCCTGACGGGTGTGGCCAAGCTGGTGCTGAAGCACCTGGCGGAACGCTACGGCGGCGGCGTCGAGGAGACGCCGCAGATGGCGCCCATGCTCGCGCCTCCGGCCCCGAAGGAAGCGGAATCGGAATCCAAGCCCCTGGAGGTGGAGGAACTCTCGGGCGGCGAGATGCTGGAGGAGATCGAGGAACTCCCGGTCACGGAAGCCGGCGGCGTTCCGGCGGCGGCCGCGGAGCCCGCAGTGTCCCACGGCCGGCACACCAGCGTCGTGGAGGTGCCGGTGGTGCTGGATCGCAGCCTCTTCAGCGGGGAAGGCCCCGTGGAGATCAAGCTGAAGTTGTATATCAAATAGGACCTGAGGAACGGGCGCGCTTGAGGCAAACTGGAGTGTTGTCTCGAGAGGTTCCATGTCCCGTACCGTCGTCACCCGCTTCCCCCCATCCCCCACCGGCAAGCTCCACATCGGCAGCGTCCGGACCGCCCTGTTCTGCTGGCTCTACGCCCGCAAGCACGGGGGCCGGTTCATCCTCCGGATCGAGGACACGGATCTCTCCCGGAGCACGGACGAGAACATCCGCATCATCGAGGACGGCATGGCCTGGTGCGGCCTGGACTGGGACGAGGGTCCCATTCCCGGCAAGGCCGACGAGTTCAAGGGCCCCCACGGCCCCTACCGCCAGATGATGCGCGTGGAGAGCCACTACAAGCCCGCGGTGGAGAAGCTGCTCCAGGAGGGCAAGGCCTACCGCTGCCGCTGCTCCAAGGAGGACCTGGACGCCCGCCGGAAATACGTGGAGGCCCTGGGCGTCCCCTTCCAGTACAACCGGGGCCACGACGCCGGGAAGGGCTGCCGGGACAAGCACTACGATGCCTCCCAGCCCTGCGCCGTGCGCCTGAAGATGCCCGAGGGGAACGAGCCTTGGCTGGAGGACGGCGCCATCGCCTGGACGGACCTCATCAAGGGCCACCTGGCCTTTCCCGCCGACACCCTCGACGACTGGATCATCGCCCGCACGGGCGAGGGAACGGAGATCGGCGTGCCCACCTACAACTTCTGCGTGGTGGTGGACGACGCCACCATGGAGGTCAGCCACGTCATCCGCGGGGACGACCATGTCTCCAACACCCCCAAGCAGATCGCGGTCTACCGGGCCATGGGCTACGAGCTGCCCGAGTTCGCCCACGTGCCCATGATCCTCGGCAAGGACGGCGCGAAGCTCAGCAAGCGGCACGGCGCCACGAGCATCACCGAGTACCAGCAGATGGGCTTCCTGCCGTCCGCCGTGCGGCTGGCACTGGCCAGGCTCTCCTGGACCCCCAAGGTGGCCGGCCAGGCCCCGGAAACGGCGGAGGAAGAGCTGCTCACGGACTCGCAGATGGTCCAGCTCTTCGATCTGGGCGACGTCCAGAAGAGCCCCGCCCGCTTCGACATGGACAAGCTCTCCTGGATGAACCAGAAGCTGGTGCAGCGCGCCTCCTGGCAGGAGCTGGACCCGCACCTGACTCCCTTCATGCCCGAGGACTGGCGGACCAGGCCGGACGCCTGGAAGGAGACCGCGGTCAAGGCGACCCAGAAGGGGAAGTCCCTGAAGGAGATGGCCGAGGCCCTGGCCTTCGTCTGGAATCGCCCCGAGGAGTTCGACGCGAAGGCCGTGGAGAAGTTCATGACGCCGGCCGCGAAGACTGCCCTGAAGGATGTCGCCGCGCTCACCGACTACAGCCATGACGCGCTGGAGGCCGGCTTCAACGCGATCCTCGAGAAGCACGGCCTCAAGCTGAAGGACGTGGCCCAGGCCCTCCGCGTGGCGGTCTGCGGGAAGCCCGTGAGCCCGCCGATCTTCGACACCCTCTACCTCGCCGGCCGGGACGAGGTCCTGAAGCGCCTGGAGCGTTGGCTGTAGATGAAGGCCGTCGTCCTCGTCTCGGCCGACACCGAATGGCGCATGATCCGCGGAAAGTATCCGGAGGCGCGCCCGGGCCGTTCGCCCTTCGGTGAATACCTCGACGTGATCCTGCGGGGCCGTGAGGTCCGCCTCTTCCAGGGCGGCTGGGGCAAGATCTCGGCCGCCGCCAGCACCCAGTACGTCCTCGACCACGAGCGGCCGGACCTCCTGGTGAACCTCGGCACCTGCGGAGGACTCAGGGGCCGCGTGGCCCAGGGCGCCGTCATCCTGGTCGAGAAGACCCTCGTCTACGACCTCGTCGAGCAGATGACGGACGGCGCCGCGGAACTCGCCTTCTACACGACGGAGCTGGACCTCTCCTGGCTCCCCCGGGAACTGCCCCATGCCGTCCTGCGCGGCCTCATGGTTTCCGGCGACCGGGACATCGTGGTGGAGGACATCCCCGGCCTGGTCCGCGACCACGGCGCCATCGCCGCAGACTGGGAATCCGCCGCCATCGCCTGGGTCGCCGCGCGGGGCGGGGCCCGGACGCTCATCCTGCGGGGCGTGTCGGACCTGGTGGGGGCGGACGGAGGAGAAGCCTACGGCAACCACGGGCTCTTCGCGGAACGCACCCGGGAGATCATGGACGTCCTCCTCGACCAGCTTCCCGACTGGCTGGAATCGGCACGGCCCGCCCTGGAGGCTTGAGGAGCCAGGCCCGTACGTCCCTCCAGGGAACCGCCGAGGCACCTCCCCCGCCGGAGGGGGCTCCCGCCCCAGAATTGCGGTCTGGGCGGCGCGGCTTCAGTCTATGCTGATGGAGGGTCCGCTCCGGCGGACCCGCATCCTGGATGGACCTTGCCCATGACCCACGACACGCCCGCCCCAGAAACCAAGAGTCTCAACTTCCTGGAAGAGATCATGGAGGCGGACCTCCAGTCGGGCAAGCATTCGGGCAGGATCCTCACCCGCTTCCCCCCCGAGCCGAACGGCTACATCCACATCGGCCACGCCAAGTCCATCTGCATCAACTTCGGGCTCGCCAAGAAGTACGGCGGGGCCACCAACCTCCGCTTCGACGACACGAACCCCACCAAGGAGGATGTCGAGTACGTCGATTCCATCCGCGAGGACGTGCACTGGCTGGGCTTCGACTGGGTCGGCGAGCACTATGCCTCGGACTACTTCCAGCGCCTGTACGACTATGCCGAATACCTGATCCAGCAGGGGAAGGCCTACGTCTGCGAGCTGTCCGAGGAGGAGATCAAGGAATACCGAGGGAACTTCTACAAGCCCGGCAAGGAGAGCCCCTACCGAAACCGGACCGTCGAGGAGAACCTCGATCTCTTCCGCCGCATGAAGGCGGGCGAGTTCCCGGACGGCTCGAAGGTGCTGCGGGCGAAGATCGACGTGCAGTCCCCCAACATGAACATGCGGGATCCGCTCATGTACCGCATCCGTCGCGCCAGCCACCACCGGACCGGCGACGCGTGGATCATCTATCCGATGTACGACTTCGCCCACGGCATCAGTGATGCCATCGAGGGCATCACGCACTCGATCTGCACCCTGGAGTTCGAGGACCACAAGCCGCTCTACGACTGGTTCCTGGAGCAGGACACGGAGGGGCGCTTCTTCAGGCGCCCCCTGCCCCGCCAGTACGAATTCGCCCGGCTGAACCTCACCTACACCGTCATGTCCAAGCGCCGCCTCCTGCAGCTCGTGCAGGAGAACCACGTCCGCGGCTGGGACGACCCGCGCATGCCGACCATCTGCGGGCTGCGCCGCCGGGGCTTCACCCCCGAGGCCGTCCGCGCCTTCGCCGAGAAGGTGGGCGTGGCCAAGCGCGACATGGTGGCGGATGTCGGCCTCCTGGAGCACTGCATCCGCGAGGACCTCGAGCAGCGGGCTCCCCGCGCCATGGCCGTGATCCGCCCCCTCAAGCTCGTCGTCACGAACATGGCGGAGGACGAAGTCCACTGGCTGGACCTTCCCAACCACGGCGAAAAGCCGGAGATGGGGCGCCGCAAGGTCGCTCTCACCCGCGAACTCTGGATCGAGCAGGACGATTTCCGGGAGGAGGCCCCGAAGAAGTGGTTCCGCCTCGCCCCCGGCGCGGAAGTGCGCCTCAAGGGCGCCTGCCTCGTCCGCTGCCAGGAGGTCGTAAAGAACGAAGCAGGCCGCGTGACCGAACTGCGCTGCACCTGGGATCCCCAGTCCCTGGGCGGCGACGCCCCGGACGGGCGCAAGGTGAAGGGGACGCTGCACTGGCTCTCCGCCGCCCACGCGCAGGAGGCGGAGATCCGCCTCTACGATCGCCTCTTCACGTCCGAGGACCCCATGGACGTCCCCGAGAACAAGGACTGGCGCGACACGCTCAACCCGCATTCCATGGACATCGTCCAGGGCGCGCGAGTGGAGCCGGGCCTCGCCACGGCCGCACCGGGCGACCGCTTCCAGTTCGAGCGCCTGGGCTACTTCTGCGTCGATCCTGATTCCAGGCCCGGCATCCTCGTGTTCAACCGCACGGTCGGCCTCAAGGACAGCTGGGCGAAGATCGAAGCCAAGGGCTGAGCCTTCCCCGTGCGCGCCGGACCGGCCCCCGAGGAAGCGCCCATCGTCTCGGCCCTCGTGCAGACGCCCCTGGGGCCCATGGCGGCGGCATCCGTGGACCAGGGGCTGTGCCTGCTCGAGTTCACGGAGCCTCCCCGGCTGCAGGCCCAGCTGCGGCGCATGTCGGCGCGCCTGCGCCGTCCCGTGGCCCAGGGAGGCCACCCTCACCTGGACCGGCTGCGGGAGGAACTCGGGGCCTACTTCGCCGGGGAACTCCGGGCCTTCACCGTTCCGCTCTTCACGCCGGGCACCCCCTTCCAGGAGCTGGTCTGGCGCACGCTCCAGGGGATCCGCTACGGGGAGGTCGTTTCCTACGAGGCCCTGGCGGAACGCATCGGGAGACCCGCCGCGTTCCGCGCCGTGGGGCGGGCCAACGGCATGAATCCCGTGTCGATCCTCGTCCCCTGCCACCGCGTGGTGAACAAGAACGGCAACCTCTGCGGCTACGGGGGCGGCCTGTGGCGCAAGCGGGCGCTGCTGGACCTGGAGCGGACGGGGACCTGGACACCTGAACCACGGTGATCCGGAACAAAGGCCTCCTGCTCCGGTATGATTGAGGTCATGCAGAAAGCAGCTTTCTCCAAGGCCCGGAAACTGGCCATTTCCCTGCTGCCCTTCAAGGGCGATCCGAGGCCGGGGCTGGAAGCGTCGCCCTGCATCCCCGTGCCCGCCTCCGGGTTCGAGATCCTCGACGGCCCCGGAGCCTTCCGCCGGAAGCTGATGGAACTCATCGCCCAGGCCAGGACCCGGATCCTGCTGCCCGTCCTCTACCTGCAGGACGACGACGCGGGACGCGAGATCCTGGAGGCCCTCTACGCCGCCAAGGCAGCCCACCCGGTCCTGCAGATCGAGGTGTTCGTGGACCTGCACCGGGCCCAGCGGGGCCTCATCGGAAAGGCCAGGAGCGAAGGCAACGCGGCGATGTACCGGGAGATGGCGCGGAGGCTCGGCCCGGGCGTCCCCATCCACGGCATCCCCGTCCAGACCCGGGAGCTCATGGGCGTCATGCACCTCAAGGGCTTCGTCCTGGACGACCAGGTGCTCTACAGCGGCGCCAGCTTCAACGATGTCTACCTCCACCGCCACGAGCGGTACCGCCTGGACCGCTACCACCTGATCCGCAGCCGCGAGCTGGCGGACAGCCTGGCGACCCTGCTGACGCAGGTGATCCTGCGGGATCCCGCGGTGCAGCCCCTGGGCGGCCGCTCGCGGACCCGCATGAAGCCCCCCCGCGCCGTGATCGCCAGCTTCCGTCGGCACCTCAAGGAGGCCTCCTGCGCCTTCGCCGCCGGGACGCCGCACGCCTCGGAGATCGGCGTCACGCCGCTGCTGGGGCTGGGACGCAGGGGCAACGACCTCAACGCCACCCTCTTGCAGGTCGTCGAGCATGCCCGCCAGCGCCTGGTGCTGTTCACGCCGTATTTCAACCTTCCCCGCCCCATCCACAAGGCGGTGCGGGAACGGCTCCGGGCCGGATGCCGCGTGACCATCGTCCTCGGCGACAAGACCGCCAACGATTTCTACATCCCCCCCTCGGAGCCCTTCAGGGCGATCGGATCACTGCCCTACCTCTACGAGTCGAACCTGCGCCGCTTCTGCAAGTCGCAGCAGCACGCCATCGACCAGGGCCTCCTCGACGTGCACCTCTGGAAGCACGGCAACAACACCTTCCACCTCAAGGGGCTCTGGGCCGACGGGGAGTATTCCGTGCTCACCGGCAACAACCTGAATCCCCGCGCCTGGTGGCTGGACCTCGAGAACGGCCTCCTGGTCCGGGATCCCCAGCGCCTGCTCGAGCGGCAGTACGAGCGGGAGCTGGAGACGATCCTCCGTCATGCCAAGCGGCTGACAGATCATCGCGAGATCGAAACCATGGCGGACTACCCGGTTCCCGTGCAGCGGTTCCTCAAGAAGCTGACCCGGCCCCTCCTGGACCGGCTCATCAACCAGATCCTCTAGCTGCCGACGTTTCCCGGGACCGATCCGCAGGGCTCCCCGCGGAGCTGCATGGTGATGGATCCCGCCGGGCAGGCGGGGACGCACAGGCCGCAGCCGAAGCAGTCCTCGCTCCGGCAGACGAGGTGTCCATCCTGGAGCGAGCGCGCGCCGAAGACGCACGGTCCGACGCACCTTCCGCAGCCGATGCAGGCTCCGGCGTCCGTGCCGGCCACGTAGTCGGAGCGGGCCAGCCGGTCGCGGCGCCCGCGCTGCCTCAGGATCTGCAGTTCGTGGCAGCAGCAGGCGCAGCAGCTGCACAGCGCCGAGAGCCCATGGTCCGGGAAGTAGAGGCCCATGTGGACCAGCCCGTGTCCGTCGGCCTCCTTCAGGACCTCTGCGGCCTCCTCCAGGGAGATCCTGCGCGCGAGGCCCTTGGCGGCCAGGCTCTCCGCGGGCGTGTCCAGGACGAGGCACACCTCCAGCGGCTTGTCGCAGCGGCGATAGTGGCTCCTGCAGACACAGGGCCACACGGCGATCGTGCGCGCCCGTCCGAGGATCTCCATCACCTGCTCCGTGGGCAGGACCCACGGCTGCATGGCCAGCGACGCGCCGAGGGGGATGATCCGCGCGGCGTGCGGGACCTTCCCGGCAGCGATCCACTGGTCGTACTTGACCAGGTAGTCCTCCAGGAATGAATCGTCCATGACCGCCCCCTTCATGGCCTGCCGTGGACATGCTCGGGCAGCGCGACGGCCTCCTCGAAGGCCATGGAGGAGGGCTGGCGGCCGTCCGGATGGGACAGGCAGGCCGCGACGCCCGGCCACGGAGCGGGGGCCCGGGGCAGCCGGCGGGCCGGCTCCGGAAAGGCGACCGCGGCGCTCACCAGACCACCGGCCGGTCGGGCACGAAGCCGTCGGAACCCGTGGCCTGCTCCAGGCTGCCGGCCTTGGCCTGCACCACCAGGTAGGTCATGGGCTCGACGCCCGTGGCCCTCCAGCAGCGGAGACCGGCCGGGGCGATGCGGACGGCGCTGCCCGCCCGCAGCGGGATGCGCGCCCCATCCACCTGCATCTCGCCCTCGCCGCTGAGGACGAGGTAGAGTTCCTCGTTCTGCTTGTGGGCGTGCAGGAAAGGCATGGACTGCCCCGGAGCGAGGGATCCCAGGGAGACCTCCATGCCGGTCAGGTCGAGGATCCCTTTCAGGAAAACCTTCCCGGGGACCTCGCCCAGGCGAGGATGGAGCAGGACGTGTTCGGCCCACTGGGAGGGCGCGCCGAAGTCCGCGCTGCCGAAGAGACTTTCGCGACGGACGTGTTCCGGTTGTCGGGTCATCGGATTCTCCTTGGAAAAGTGCGTGCTTGAGACAAATAGCACGATCGTTCGTATTATTATGCGTTCCAGGGCGGAATGCAAGGGTCGTCTTTGTCGACGATCCAGGGGAAACTGGAGGCATGGGCAAGGGAGCCGCGACACGCAGCCGGATCCTGGACGCGGCGATGAAGATCGCCAGCCGGGACGGCCTGGAGGGCCTGACCATCGGGGGGCTCGCCAAGGCCCTGTCCCTGTCCAAGAGCGGGCTCTTCGTGCACTTCGGTTCCAAGGAGGCCCTTCAGATCGCGGTGCTGGAGCACACCCTGGCGCGCTTCGGGGAGTTCGCCATGCCCTCCGTGGAGGCGGCCGCCCCGGGCGCGGACAAGCTGCGGGCGCTCTTCAAGGCGTGGCTGGACTGGATCGACAACCCTGAACTCCCCGGCGGCTGCCCCGTGCTGGGCGCGGCCTTCGAACTGGACGACCGGGAGGGCGCCCCCCGCGAGTTCCTGGTCTCCAGCCAGGAACTCAACCAGCGGAAGCTGGCGCTGGCATTCCGTCAGGCCGCCTCTCCCGGCGCGGACATCGACCAGCTGGTCTTCGAGATGCGCGCCATCACGCTCGCCTACCACTACACTTCGAGGGTCATGCGCGACCCCAAGGCCCGCGAGAAGGCGGACAAGGCCTTCGAGGAGCTTCTTCGGCGGGCCGCCTCCTAGCGCACCCTGGCCCCGAAGGCGCCCTCCAGCCACTGGCGGACCCGGTTGGCGTCGCCGAACCGCGTCAGGTTCCCCACGGAATCCAGCAGGACGATCACCACGGACCGCTGGGCCACCCGGGCCTGCATCACGAGGCAGCGGCCGGCCTCCTCGATGAAGCCGGTCTTGGAGAGCCCGATCTCCCACCGGCGACTCCGGACCAGCCGGTTGGAGTTGTGGAAGGTGATCTGGCGGCGCTTCGAGCTGATCGTGGCCTCCTCGCAGGTGGTGAAGCGCCGGATCTGCGGGTACTGGGAGGCCGCCTCGACCATCCTGGCCAGGTCCTTGGCGGTGGAGACGTTCGCGCTGGAGAGGCCTGCGGGATCGACGAACCGGGTGCCCGTGAGCCCCAGCGAACGGGCCTTGGCGTTCATGGCGGAGACGAAGGCGTCCAGGCCCCGCGGGTAGGTGCGTCCCAGGGCGTGGGCCGCCCGGTTCTCGGAGGACATGAGGGCCAGGTGGAGGGCCTGCCCCCGGCTCAGGGAGGTCCCCACCGGCAGGCGGGACTTGCTGTGCTTCAGGCCGTCCACGTCCTCCTTCTGGATGGTGAGGGTCTCGTCGAGGTCCAGGCCGGCGTCCAGGACCACCATCGCCGTCGCGAGCTTGGTGATGGAGGCGATGGGCAGCACCTCGTCGGGGCGCTTCTGGAAGATCGGCTGCCCGGTGCCCTGGTCCAGGACGAGGGCCGAGCTGGAACGCAGGTCCAGGGCCTTCGGGGCACGCCCCGCGCCGCGGAGGGGCAGCAGGGCCGACACGATCACGACCGCCGCCACCCAACGTCCCGTCATCCGTCCCATCGACCAGCCTCCCACACAAAGGATGGCCTCCGGGCGGGAAAGGTTGCAAAGGTTGATTCAGGACGTCCATCGCCGGGATCTTGTTTGCCAGACATTCCGGCCTTCCCGCGGGTTTACACTCGAAACGCGCCGTCCTTCCTTGACATCCCATCCTCACCACTGATGCCAGGGCGTCCCGCCGGCCTTCCTTGGCCCGGCCCTCTCCCCCTGTTACCTTCATCCAGTCGGGTCGTCCGTCGAAACCCGCTCGAAAGCTGCCTGATGGAATCCTTCGCCCACATCCTGCACCCAACCCCGGCGACCCTCTGGATGATCGTGAAGGTGCTCCTGGTCTTCGGGGGGCCTCTCACGATCGCCTCGCTGCTCACCTGGGGGGAACGTCGGGGCGCAGCCATGATCCAGGACCGCATCGGCCCCAACCGGGCGGCCCTCTTCGGGCGGTGGCCCCTCCTGGGCCTGCCCCAGATCGTGGCGGACGGCATCAAGTCGTTCCTCAAGGAGGATCTGGTGCCGCCCCACACGGCGGGCCTCCTCTTCTGGCTGGCGCCGATGTTCGCCTTCATCCCGGCGGTCATGGGTTTCGCGGTCATCCCCTTCGGCCGGAGCTTCACCCTGGGGGGAGCCGACTACCACATGAGCCTCCTGGACCCCGGCAACGGCATGGGGATGCTCTATCCCATGGCCATCGGCGCCGTGGCCGTCTACGGCATCCTGACCGCCGCCTGGAGCAGCAACAACAAGTGGTCCATCCTGGGCGGGATGCGGGTCTCGGCCCAGATGGTGAGCTACGAACTGGCCATGGGCCTGGCCGTGACGGCCGTCTTCATGCGCACCGGAGGCTACGATCCCCACGAGATCGTCGCCGCCCAGGCGGGGCTCTGGAATGTCGTCCCCCAGTTCCTGGGCTTCATCGTGTTCACCTCCTGCATGTTCGCGGAGACCAACCGGCTGCCCTTCGACTTCGCGGAAGGGGAGAGCGAGATCGTGGCCGGCTACCTCACGGAATACGGCTCCATGAAGTTCGCGCTCATGTACCTCTCCGACTACATCCACATCGTCACGGCGTCGGCCCTCGTCGTGACCCTCTACCTGGGGGGCTGGCAGGTACCCTTCGTGGCGGCCCCAGGCACGCTGCTCTCCGTGGCCTCCTTCCTCGGGAAGCTCCTCTTCATCTGCTGGCTCTTCATCTGGGTCCGCTGGACCCTGCCCCGCTTCCGGTACGACCAGCTGATGGGCCTCGGCTGGAAGGTGATGCTGCCCCTCGCCCTGGCCAACCTGATGCTGCACGCCTGGTGGATGCACCGGGCGGTCATGGGATAAGGAGCGCGCATGGCCGTCGTCACCAGGCAAGTGGAACTCAACTGGCTGGACCGAACCTACTTGTGGCCGGTCCTCAAGGGCATGGTCATCACCATCCGGCACTTCTTCCGACAGCTGGGCACCCCTTCGCGCAAGCGGTTCACCCTGCAGTACCCGGACATGAAGCGGGAGATGCCCGCCGGCTACCGGGGCCTGCACGAACTGAAGCGCTCCGAGGACGGTGCCGTCAAGTGCGTGGCCTGCTTCATGTGCGCCGAAGCCTGTCCGGCCCGCTGCATCACCATCGAGGCCGAGGAGTTCTCGGACCTGGCCCTGACCCAGGGCTTCGAGGAGAAGCGGCCCCGGATCTTCCAGATCGACATGCTGCGGTGCATCTACTGCGGCTTCTGCGAGGAGGCCTGCCCGAAGGACGCGATCTGGCTGCGGAAGGACTACGAGCTCGGCGCCTTCGACCGCCAGGACCTGCGGTTCGGAAAGTGGGACCTCATGAACACCTACGCCAGGCAGGACGGCAAGCCCGAGATCATCTCGGATCCAAAGCCGGCGGTGCCCCACGTGCCCGTGGGAGTCCAGGAGGGCCCATGTTCCTGACCTTCGCCCTCGTCACCCTGGTCGGCGCCCTGGCGATGTCCCGGCAAAAGAACCTCATCGTGGCCGGACTCTGCCTGGTTCTCTCCTTCATCGGCATGGCGGGGATCTTCCTGCTGCTTTCGAACCCCGTGGCCGCGGCGCTGCAGATCATCGTCTACTCCGGGGCCATCGTCGTGCTGGTGCTCTTCGTGATCATGCTCCTGAACGCCCACGAGGAGGAACCCGCGGGGAAGGCGCGTCCGGTCCAGCGCTGGGCCGGCGCCCTCGCGGCCGCGGTCCTGGGCGCGGGGGCGTTCAAGCTGGTGGCGGTTTCTCCGGCCCTGCATCCCGCGAACGTCCAGCCCACCATCCCTGCCATGACCCTGGGCCAGCTCGGCAGCGACCTGTTCCACCACCATCTCCTGGCCTTCGAGGCCGTGGGCCTGCTGCTGCTCGCGGCGATGGTGGCGGCGGTCCTGCTCGTCAAGCGCGACCTGTGAGCGAGGTACCCATGACACCCGTGCATTCGTTCTGGTCGGAAGTCCTGGGGGGAGGCCTTTCCGGCTACATCCTGCTGGCCCTCCTCCTCTTCGTCATCGGCCTGGCGACGGTCCTGATCCGCCGTTCCCTGCTCGTCCAGTTCATGGGCGTGGAGCTGATGCTCAACGCCGCCAACGTCGCGCTGCTGGCCTTCGCCCGGTTCAGGAACGGCGACGTGCGCGCCACCACGTTCTACCTCTTCATCATCGCCGTGGCCGCCTGCGAGGCCGCCGTCGGACTCGCCCTCATCGTGGGCCTGTACCGCCACCGCCAGACCACGGATTCCGACCGCGCCGACGCGTTGAGGCAGTGACGATGCCGAAACTGCTGGCCCTCATCCCCCTGCTGCCCCTCCTGGGCTTCGTTTCCATCGGCCTCTTCGGCCGCAAGGCGGGCAAGCCCGCCGTCTCCTGCGTGGCGGTGGGCCTGGTGGTCCTGTCCTTCGTGCTGTCCGCGGCGGCTTTCCGCGGGCTCGCCGACGCACCGGGAGGCCGGATCGCCGTCGAATACGCCGAATGGCTGTCGGTGGGCGACCTGAAGGTCCCCTTCGGCCTGGTCTTCGATCCCCTGTCGGGCCTGATGGCCCTGGTGGTCACGGGCATCGGCGCCCTCATCCACCTCTATTCGGTCGGCTACATGGCCCACGAGGAGGGCTACGCCCGCTACTTCGCCTACCTCAACCTCTTCGTGTTCTTCATGCTGACCCTCGTGCTGGGCTCCTCCCTGCCCCTGCTCTTCGTGGGCTGGGAAGGGGTCGGCCTCTGCAGCTACCTCCTCATCGGCTACTACTTCGAGACGGAGGTCGCCTCCGCCGCCGGACTCAAGGCCTTCCTCGCCAACCGGGTGGGCGACCTGGGCATGACCATCGGCATGATGGCGCTCTTCGCCGCCTTCGGCACCCTCACCATCTCCGACATCCTCGCCCAGGCGGGACGGTTGAGTCCCGAAGCGGGCTTCGGCGTCCTCACCTTCGCGACCTTGATGCTCTTCCTGGGTGCCACGGGCAAGAGCGCCCAGATTCCCCTCTACGTCTGGCTGCCGGATGCCATGGCCGGGCCGACCCCCGTGAGCGCCCTCATCCACGCCGCCACCATGGTGACGGCGGGCATCTTCATGATCTGCCGCCTCGCCCCCCTCTTCCAGCTCGCACCCATCACCCTGACCGTCGTCGCCTGGGTGGGCGGCGCCACGGCCCTCTTCGCGGCCACCATCGGCCTCCTGCAGCGGGACATCAAGAAGGTGCTGGCCTACTCGACCGTGAGCCAGCTGGGCTACATGTTCCTGGGCCTCGGGGCCGGCGGGTTCGCCGCGGGGTTCTTCCACCTGTTCACCCACGCCTGGTTCAAGGCCCTCCTCTTCCTCGGCGCGGG
>DAOPZL010000002.1:0-42991 GCA_035353395.1 Holophaga sp. | reverse complement strand
TCTTCCACCTGTTCACCCACGCCTGGTTCAAGGCCCTCCTCTTCCTCGGCGCGGGAAGCATCATCATGGCCATGCATCACGAGCAGGACCTGTTCCGGATGGGCGGTCTGAAAAACAAGCTGCCCGTCACGTTCTGGACCATGGCCATCGCCACGCTCTGCATCATCGGGTTCCCCGGAACCTCGGGCTTCGCCAGCAAGGACGAGATCCTCTACCTGGCCTACCTGAAGAGTCCCGCGCTTTGGGCCATGGGCGTCGCCGGAGCCTGCTGCACGGCCTTCTACATGGCCCGCCTCTTCACCCTGGCGTTCCTCGGCGAGCCCCGGGACGCGCACGCTTTCGAGCAGGCCCAGGAGTCCCCCCGCACGATGCTCCTGCCCCTGGCCGCGCTCGCCGCCGGGGCGCTGCTGGCCGTGTTCCTGGGCTGGCCCGCGGCCTTCGGCGGCTCCTTCCGCATCGAGCACTTCCTCGAGCCGGCCCTGGCCTTCGGCCGGACGAACGCCCTGCAGGCCCCGCCGCACGAGGGCCATCCCGTCCTGCTGGCGGTCATCTCTACGGCGCTGGCCCTGGGTTTCGCCGCCTTCGGCTACGCCACCTACCGGAACGGCCTGGGGGCGGCGGAGGCGCGGGCGGCCCGCTTCCCGGGGCTCCACCGGCTCGTGCTGGCGAAGTACTACGTGGACGAGGCCCTGGAAGCCACGCTCTACGCCTTCGTCCGCTGGCTGGGCAACCTGATGTGGAAGCTCTTCGACGTGATCCTGATCGACGGCCTGGGCGTGAACGGACCCGGCGTCATGACCGCCATCGCGGGAGACTTCACGGCCCTGTTCCAGACCGGGCGCGTGCGGAACTACGCGCTCGGCATGACGCTGGGAGTCCTGGCGCTCCTCTTCATCTTCCTGACGTAGGAGCCGACCGTGTCCGCCTGGATCAGCAGCCACCTCCTCACCTTCCTGGTCTTCGCGCCCCTGTTCTGGGGGCTCCTCCTCCTGGCCTTCCCTGAGCGGCTGGCGCCGCTCGTGCGCCTCCTGGCCCTGCTGGGCTCCACCGGCGTCTTCTGCGTCGCCCTGATCCACCTCCTGCGCGCGACGCCCGAGTATGGGACCCTCTTCTGCGAGCGCGTCCCCTGGTTCACGATCGTGGGCCTGCCCGTGGACTACCACCTCGCGGCGGACGGACTGAACCTGTGGCTCGTGCTCCTCACGACCTTCCTGACGCCCCTGACCCTGCTCGGCACCTGGAACAGCCCCCCCAGCCGGGGCGGCGCCGCCGCGTCGATCTTCCTCATGCTGGAGACGGGCATCCTGGGCGCGCTGCTCGCCCAGGACCTGCTCCTCTTCTACCTCTTCTGGGAGGCGATGCTCGTGCCCATGTACTTCCTCATCGGCGTCTGGGGCGGCGAGGACCGGAAGTACGCGGCCAACAAGTTCATCCTCTTCACCCTGGCGGGCTCGCTGCTGTGGCTGGTGGCCCTCCTCTACACGGCATCCAGGGCCGGCAGCTTCGCCCCGCCGCTCATGGCCGCGGCCATCCAGGACCTGCCCGGGAGCGTCCAGAGGCTCCTGTTCCTGGCCTTCGCCCTGGCCTTCGCCATCAAGGTCCCGCTCTTCCCCCTCCACACCTGGCTGCCCGACGCGCACACGGAAGCCCCCACCGCCGGCAGCGTAGTCCTGGCGGGCGTCCTGCTGAAACTCGGCTCCTACGGTTTCATCCGCTTCGCCATCCCCATGTTCCCCTCGGCCTTCGCCCACTACGCGCGCCCCCTGGCCATCCTGGCCGTGATCGCCATCCTCTACGGGGCCCTGGTGGCCATGGTGCAGTGGGACATCAAGAAGCTCGTGGCCTACTCCAGCGTCAGCCACATGGGCTTCGTGATGCTCGGGCTCTCCAGCATGACCGTCCTCGGCACCCAGGGCGCCATGCTCCAGATGCTGAACCACGGCATCTCCACGGGCGCCCTCTTCCTCATGGTGGGCATGCTCTACGACCGGGCCCACACGCGCATGATCGCGGACTTCGGCGGCGTGGCGACGAGGATGCCCATCTTCACGACCTTCTTCCTGATCGTCACCCTCAGCAGCATCGGCCTGCCCCTCACGAACGGCTTCGTCGGCGAGTTCCTGATCCTCAACGGGACCTACACCGCGGGCTTCGGCTGGGGCCGCGTCCTCGCCGCCGCCGCGACCCTCGGCGTCCTGCTCGGCGCGGTCTACATGCTCTGGATGGTGAAGCGGGTCTTCTGGGGAGCCGCCAACACGGACGAGGACAGCGGCACGGCCCGCCTCAGCCGGGACCTGAACGGGCGCGAGATCGCCGTGCTGGTGCCCATCGTCGTCCTGATCTTCTGGATGGGCCTGCAGCCCAGGACCTTCCTGGCCGCCTCCCAGGAGCCGGTGGCGCGCCTCCTGGAGGAGGCGAAGGCGCCCGCGCCCAGGATGTCCATGATGCCCGCGCCGGAGGTGAAGCCGTGAACGGTGCCCGCGATCTCGCCGCCCTCCTGCCCCTCCTGATCCCTGCCGCGGCGGCCTGCCTCCTGCCCATCGCCGCCCTGGACAAGGACCAGGCCACCCGGAAATGGATCCGCGGGGCCATGTTCTTCACCGCCATGCTGGCCATCCTCGGGAGCTTCCTCTACGTCACCCGGCTCTGGGAAGCCGGCCACCAGCCCACGTTCGCCCAGTTCCGGATGGACCGCCTGGCCCAGTTCGGGGCCATCTTCCTGCTCGTCGCGGCCGCGATGACCGTGATGCAGCTCTGGGACCACCTGCACCAGGAGGGCTGGGTGAAGGGGGAGACCCTGTCCCTGCTCATGACCGCGGTCTGCGGGATGATGCTCTTCGCCTCCACGACCCACCTGATGCTCCTCTTCCTCGGCCTGGAACTCTTCTCCATCCCGCTCTACGCGCTCACGGCCACCGTCCGCCTCCGGGCGTCGGCACTGGAGGGCGCCATGAAGTACTTCATGACGGGGGCCGTGGCCTCGAGCTGCTTCCTCATGGGCGCGGTGCTGCTCTACGGTGTGACGGGTTCCCTGGACGTCGGCGAGATGGGAGTTCGCCTGGGACTCCTGAAGGGCCTGGATCCCCTGGCCCTGGCCGGCGCGGCGCTCCTGCTCCTGGGCTTCCTGTTCAAGGTGAGCGCGGTGCCGTTCCACCAATGGACGCCCGACGCCTACGAGGGAGCTCCCCACCCCGTCGCGGCCTTCATGTCCGTGGCCACCAAGGGCATGACCTTCCTCGCCCTGCTGCGGGTCTTCACGGCCGTCTCCGGGGGCGGCGAGGGCCTCCTGGGCGTCAAGCTGCGCACGGCCATGGCCCTGGCCGCGGTCCTCACCATGGTCGCGGGCAACCTCACCGCCCTGGTGCAGACGAACGTCAAGCGCATGCTCGCCTATTCGAGCATCAGCCACGCGGGCTACCTGCTGCTGGCCTTCGTGGCGGCCACGCCGATGGCCTTCACGGGCCTGGTCTTCTACCTGGTGGCCTACCTGGCCATGAACATGGGCGCCTTCGGCCTCCTCACCGCCTTCGGCCTGGTGGGCGAGCGCGTCACCTTCGACCACCTGCGTGGCCTCGGCTGGAAACGCCCCGGCCTCAGCCTCGCGGCGACCCTCTGCCTCCTGAGCCTGGCCGGGATCCCGCCCACGGCGGGCTTCTTCGGGAAGTACATGATCTTCAAGGAACTGGTCCAGGCGGGCCATGTGGGCCTCGCCGTGCTCGCCGTCCTCGCCAGCCTCGTGAGCGTCTACTACTACCTTCGGGTTCCCGTCGCCCTCTGGCTGGAGAAGCCCAAGCCGAGCCTCGAGCGCGAAGCCGCCGAGCAGCCGGCCGTGGAGGCGCCCTTCGCGGGGGCCACGGTCCTGGTGTGCGGCCTCCTGACGCTCGCCTGCGGATTCCTCCAGACCTTCCTCGTGGACGGCTTCGCGGCCCGCGTCGTCCGGGACTGCATCGGACTCGTGCGGTAGCGGCCGACCCTCCCGCGGATCCACGCCGGAAATCCCCGGCTCGGGCCCCGTTCCGGACCGCCCAGCGGACGACGGGGAGCGTTCTTCCTGTCCCCGGCTAACATGGAAGGATTCCGAGGAGGAACCGTGGGCATGGGTGGCAAGATTGCGCTTGGTTGCGGGGGGCTGGTGCTGCTGGTCCTGGCCGTGCTCGGCCTCACCGTCATGGGTTCGTACAATTCGCTCAACAGCCTGGACCAGGCCGTCGGGTCCCAGTGGGGGCAGGTGGAGAACGTCTACCAGAGGCGCGCCGACCTGGTACCCAACCTGGTGGCGACCGTCAAGGGCGCGGCGGCCTTCGAGAAGGAGACCTTCACCGCCGTCACGGAGGCCAGGGCCAAGGTCGGCCAGGTCACCCTGGGCAAGGTCCTGAACAGTCCGGAAGAGCTGGCGCGCTTCCAGGCGGCCCAGGAGGGCCTGGGTTCGGCCCTCGGTCGTCTCATGGTGGTGGTGGAGAAGTATCCCGACCTGAAGGCCACCCAGAACTTCCGGGATCTCCAGGCGCAGCTCGAGGGCACGGAGAACCGCATCGCCGTCGAGCGGATGCGGTTCAACGAGGCGGCCCGGGCCTTCAACACGCGGCGCAACAGCTTCCCGACGGTGCTCGTCGCGGGCTTCTTCGGCGACCGGTTCCGCGACAAGGCCTACTTCAAGGCCCAGCCCGGCGCCGAGAAGGCGCCCACGGTCGCATTCTAGGCGATGCGCAGGATCCTCGGGGTTCTCTTCGCGGTCCTGGCCTGGTGGGGCGCCCTGGGCCTCGGGGCCGGAACGCCCCTGCCGCCCCCGCCCGGACGCTGGGTGACGGACGGGCCGGCCCTCCTGTCCCCGGCGACCCGCCAGGACCTCGACCGCCGCCTGGCCGCCTACGAGAAGGACACCGGACATCAAGTGCTGGTCTGGATCGGCGGGAGCACCGGAGAGATTCCCCTCGAGGATTGGGCCGTGCGCACCTTCGAAGCCTGGAAGGTGGGCCGCAAGGGCATCGACGACGGCCTGGTGCTCTTCATCCTCGCCCAGGACCACCGCCTCCGGATCGAAGTGGGCTATGGACTGGAAGGCCGGATGCCCGACGCCCTGGCTTCCAGGATCATCCGGGAGACCCTCGCCCCGCGGCTCGGCCGCGGGGACTGGGACGGCGCCGTCAGCGAGGGAGTCGGGCGGATCCTGGACACGCTCGGCGGGGGCGCTCGGCCGCCAGTCCGGCGGCCCGCTCCGGTCCCGGTCGTCCAGCTCGTGTTCTTCGCCATCCTCGGCTTGGGTTTCCTCTTCCTGCTGGTCACGCACCCCAGCCTCGCGATCGGGCTCCTCTTCAGCCTGATGTCCGGCGGACGCGGCGGGGGAAGAGGCGGGGGCGGCTGGTCCGGCGGAGGGGGAGGCTGGTCGGGGGGCGGCGGCCGATCGGGCGGCGGCGGCGCCTCGGGATCATGGTGATGCGGGGCCGCGGCACGGGGAGGGGCGCATGACGGGAATGACTCGGAGGAGCCTGAAGAAGTGCCTGGACGAGACCCGGGTGATCGAGGCCATCCGCCGCGCGGAGCGCACCAGTTCCGGGGAGATCCGGGTCTCCGTGGCCAGCTTCTTCTGGGGCGATGTGGAGAAGGCCGCCCGGAAGGCCTTCATCCGCCTCGGGATGGACCGGACCGAACAGCGCAACGGCGTGCTGATCCTCCTGGTGCCCAGCCGCAGGCGCTTCGCCGTGGTGGGCGACGAAGGCATCCACGCCAAGGTGGGCCAAGGCTTCTGGAACGATCTCGCGGGATGTCTCTCGGCCCGTTTCCGGCGCGGGGAGTTCACGGACGGCCTGGTGGAGGGGATCACCCTGGTGGGGGACCGCCTGGCGGAGCACTTCCCCTGGCAAGGGGCCGCGGACAGGAACGAGCTTCCGGACGATGTGGACTACGGGGCATAGGGAAAAGATCGGGGTCCCTGCAGGGCGTGGGGTCATACAATAAGCCAGGTAACCACACACGCTGTTTGCAGCCCTCCGATGATGCATTCCTGTCCATATTGGGAGACGAGGCTCGATGGACGTCCCGTCCTGGCCGGACCTCGTCGTCCCTTCGCGCGGCTGGGACGGATCCTGGCCCTGGCCTTTGCGCTCTTGTCCAGGGCCGTATTCGCCGGGGAACCCCTGACCGTCCTCTACAACGCGAGGCCGCCCCACCAGGTCCCGGGCCCCGGTTCCAGCGTCACGGGGCTCACCGCCGACCCCGTGGCCTATGCGCTCCGCAAGGCCGGCATCCCCTTCCAGTGGGTCGCCATGCCCTCCGCCCGGCAGCTCCTCAAGATCCATGAGAACCGGACGAAACTGGCGGCCGTCGGCTGGTTCAAGAACCCCGAGCGGGAGAAGTTCGCCAAGTTCTCCCACCCCATCTACCAGGACAAGCAGATCGCCGTGCTCGCGCGGGCCGACCACCCGCGGATCCCGGCCCTCAGGACCACGCACGAGCTCCTGGACGACGGGAGCCTCCTGCTCCTGAGGAAGCTCGGCTATTCCTACGGCCAGGCCCTGGACGAACGGATCGACCGGAGCCGGCAACTCGCGATGACGGCCACCGTCGAGAACGTCAGCATGATCCAGATGATCCACGCCCGCCGCGCGGACTACATGTTCATCTCCCCCGAGGAGGCGGGGGAGGCCGTCCGCCTCGCCGGCTTCCAGCCCTCGGAGTTCCAGGTCCGCTCCTTCCCCGACATGCCCCCCGGAGAGAAGCGCTACCTGATGTTCAGCCTGCAAGTGGACGACGAGACGATCAGGCTGGTCGACAAGTACCTCGACGAGTACCACGCGCAGAAGAAATAGCCGCCTGGCGGTCTTCTTCGGAGGGCCTCCTCAACCTGTCGATCCCGCCGCCCGTCTATACCCCTGACGGAGCCTTCCGGAGAGGTGGAGATGAAGCGCGCGACATGGATCTATCTTCTTGCCGGGGCCATCCTGGCGGTCGGCATCGGCATCTATTCCACGCGGAACGGGAAGGCGGAAGTGAAGTGGCGGACCGCGCCGGTCGAACGTGGTTCCATCGCCCAGCGCATCAGCGCGACGGGCACCCTCTCCGCCCTCATCCAGGTGAACGTGGGAACCCAGGTGAGCGGCACCATCTCCGGGATCTTCGTGGACTACAACGCCAAGGTCGTCAAGGGCCAGCCCATCGCCCAGATCGAGCCCACGCTCTTCCAGGCCGCCGTGATGGATGCCCAGGCCTCGGTGGCCAAGGCGCGTGCGACGCTCGAGAACTCCCGCCGCCAGCTCGCACGGGCCAAGCGGCTCCACGAGCAGCAGCTCATGGCCGACCAGGACCTGGAATCCGCCCAGGTGACGGCCGACCAGGCCCAGGGAGACCTCCTCTCCGCCCAGGCGGCCCTGGCCAAGGCCAAGGCGAACCTCGGCTACTGCACGATCAAGGCCCCCGTCAGCGGCGTCGTGGTGAGCCGGGCCGTGGACGTGGGCCAGACGGTGGCGGCCTCCTTCAACACGCCCACGCTGTTCGTCATCGCCCAGGACCTGACGAAGATGAAGGTGCTCGCCGCCATCGACGAGGCCGACATCGGCCATGTCCGGGCCGGAGAGAAGGGCCAGTTCACCGTCGATTCCTTCCCGGAGGACCCCTTCAGGGGCACCGTGAGCCAGGTGCGCCTCGAGCCGGTCGTGACCCAGAACGTGGTCACCTACAACGTCCAGATCGACGTGGACAACGATGACCTCAAGCTGCGCCCCGGCATGACCGCGAACGTCTCCATCCTCACGGACAGGCGGGACGGCGTCCTGAAGCTCCCTTCCGCCGCCCTGCGGTTCAATCCCCTGGCCTTCATGCAGGCCGGGAACGGCGACGCGAAGTCCAGGACCAACGGCAACGGCACGTCTTCCCGGGCGGGTGCGGCCCCCGGCCGGGGCGCCGCCGCCAGGCACGAGGACCGGATCTGGGTGCTGAAGGGCTCCCGCCCGGCCCCCATCCCCGTGCATGTGGGCATCACGGACGGCCAGGCCACGGAGGTGTCCGGCGAGGGGCTGGCGGAGGGCCTCCAGGTCCTGGTGGGCGTCGAGGAGGCCAAGAAGGCCCAGCAGAACGGGGCGACCCCCCTCGGCGGCCCCATGGGAAGGCGTTGAGCGGGAGCAGCCATGGCCTTCCTCGAATTCCTGAAGCTGGCGCTCTTCGCCATCACGAGAAACAAGACCCGGGCGATCCTCACCATGCTGGGAATCATCATCGGCGTGGGTTCGGTCATCACCATGATCGGCATCGGCACGGGCTCCCAGCAGGCGTCCAAGGCCATCATCGAGAGCATGGGCACCAACATGATCTCGATCTTCCCCGGCTCCATGTCGCGGGCGGGAGGCGGCTCCCTGGGCCTGGGTGGGCTGGAGAACCTGACGGACGAGGACGCCTTCGCCATCCAGCGCGAGCTGCCCGAGTCCGTGGCCGCGGCCACCCCCTACGTCCGGACCTCCCGGTCCCTGGTCCTCGGGAACCAGAGCTGGCTGTGCGGGGAGATCGCGGGCGTGAGCCCCGACTACCCGACCATCAAGGCGTGGAACCTGGAGAGCGGCCGCTACTTCAACGAGCAGGAGGTGCGGAGCCAGGCCAAGGTCTGCGTCATCGGAAAGACGGTCCAGGACAATCTCTTCCCCGGCGGAGAAGATCCCCTGGGGCAGATCGTCCGGATCGGGAGCCTGCCCTTCGAGGTGGTCGGCGTCCTGGAGCGCAAGGGCGGGGGCCCCATGGGGGACCAGGACGACACGGTCCACGCGCCCTACACGACGGTCATGCGCAAGGTGATGGGCCGCGACCACATCGGCCGGATCGTCGCCAGCTCCCTGGAAGGCAGGGCGGACCTCGCGGCGGACGAGATCACGGCCCTCCTGCGCCAGCGCCACAAGATCCTCGCCGGCCAGGACGACGACTTCAACATCCGGAAACAGAACGACTGGATCGAGGCCAGCGCGAAGCAGAGCGAGGTCCTCACCATGTTCCTGGCCATGGCGGCAGGCATCTCCCTGATCGTCGGCGGGATCGGCATCTCGAACATCATGCTGGTGAGCGTCACCGAGCGGACCCGGGAAATCGGCGTCCGGCGCGCGCTCGGCGCCACCCGCCGCAGCGTGCTCCTGCAGTTCCTCACGGAAGCAGTGGTGCTCTCCACCTTCGGCGGCCTCGCGGGGGCCCTGTTCGCCTACCTGTCCATCTGGGTGCTCGCGCAGTTCGACGTGCCCGCCGTGGTCGAGGGCTGGGCCGTGGGCCTGGGGGTGGGCTTCAGCGCCTGCGTGGGCGTGGCCGCCGGCTTCCTGCCGGCCTTGAAGGCCGCGAAGCTCGACGTGATCGACGCCCTCAGGTTCGAGTGAGCGGCCCCTACTTCAGCGCGGCGAGGGCCTTGTCGTAGTCCGGTTCGCTGGCGATCTCCGGAACCAGTTCGGTGTGGACCACCTGGCCGGCCGCGTCCACGACCACGACGGCCCTCGCCATCAGGCCCCGCAGGGGTCCGTCCACCATGGCCACGCCGTACGCGCCGCCGAATTCCGGGCTGCGGAAGCAGGAGGCCGGCATCACGTTCGCCAGGCCCTCCGTGGCGCAGAAGCGGCCGGCCGCGAAGGGCAGGTCGGCGGAGACGCAGAGCACGGTGGTGTCGGGGACCCCGCCCGCCAGGGCGTTGAACTTCCGCACGCTGGTGGCGCAGGTGGGCGTATCCAGGCTGGGGAAGATGTTCAGCACCAGGCGCCGGCCCGTGAAGCTCCTGAGCGCCACCTCCGAGAGATCAGTCTTCACGAGGGTGAAGGCGGGGGCGGGAGAACCCACCTTGGGCAGTTCGCCGGCGGTGTGGATGGGGTTGCCTTTAAGCGTGATCTGGGCCACGGGACGCTCCTTTTGGAAAACGGTTCCGGACTTTAGAAGCCGCCTGCGGGACGACCGTTCCAGGGGAATGCGCCGCGCCTTCCCCCATGCCCGGCTTCAGGGCTTCTTCGGCGGGAAGCGTTCGAGCATCTTGCGCACGGCGCCCGCCACCTGCCGATCCGCCTGGTCGGGGCTCTTCAGGTTCGTCAGGGCCCCTTCCGCCGAGGCCTGCCAGACCCGCTGGCTGCTCCTGGCGTCCACGATCTCCAGGACCAGCGTGCCTTCCTTGTAGCGATGCTCCTGGGACAGGCCGGTGCCGATCCCGATCCCGAATGGATGGAAGCCCCAGGACCCGAAGCCGATCTGCTCCCCCGTCCGGTACTTCTTCTCCCGGTAGACGGGATAGTAGGCCACGAGGAAATCCGGGTCCGTCCCGGTCTCCCGGCGGAAGCCGCGGGCCGCGAGTTCCCGTTCCAGGGTCTCCGCCACCCTGCGGTCCATGATGGGATCCTCCACCTTCTGCGCCTGGTCCTTGCCCAGGCGGCTGGAGGCGTACCAGTCGAAGGTCCGGTAGGCCGAACAGTCGGCTCGGGCGTCGTAGTCGTAGCGGACGCTGAAGGTCGCGCAGCCGGCGAGAAGCAACCCCGCCATCAGCGGCGGCAACATCTCCTTTTTCATGATCACCCCCGCAACATTATGGCTTCCTCGGGGCGAAAGCGCCCGCCCGCGTTCCGGAGGGCGCCGCCAGCAGCTCCAGCCTCCCCCGGTCCCACACCGCGAACGCTCCTTCATGGGCCCACGGGAGGGCCACCCCGGATCCCACGGTCGCGTGGACGTGGAAGTGCCCCGTGAGGAAGGTCGCCCCGGGACACTCCGCCGCCGCGGCCGCGAACGCCTCGCGGGGCACCACCATGCGGCCCCGTCCCGGAACCCGCATGGCGCGCTCCAGGCGAAGGGCCAACCCCTGCGCCAGGACCGCCGGGAGCATCCGGATCAGGAGCCAGATGAAGGAGCTGCGGGAGAAGAGGTTCCAGAGGCGGTAGACAAGGTCGCCCCCGTTCACGAGATCCCCGTGTTCGAAGACCAGGCCTTCCTCCGGGAGATCCCCGCCGGGGCCTTCCCCCAGGAGATCGAAGCGGCCGGAGAACCGGTCCAGGAAATAGTCCCGGTTGCCCGTCCACAGACCGATCCAGCGGCCCGCGTTCCGCCGCTCCTGGACCCACCACAGGAAGGAGCGCTGGGCCTCGGTCTCCATACCCGGCAGCCCCACCCACACCTCGAAGATGTCCCCCAGGAAGAGCCAGTCCGCCTCCGGATGGAGGCGCGTCGTCTCCTGCAGACCGGTGAGTTCTTCGCTCCAGTGCGGATCCGCCACGAGGATCAGCGGCCGCCCCGGATCCCTCCTCGCCCGGGTCCCCCGCCACCAGCCGAAGACGGGACGGCGGCTCCCCCGGACGAACGGCAGCATGGCCAGCCCCAGTCCCATCACGGCACCGACCGCGTCCGCCAGCCAGTCCAGGGCACTGCAGTCCCGGCCCGGCACGAAGGCCTGGTGCCATTCATCGGAGACGGCGAACAGGAGCACGCCCAGGAAGATCCAGAGGTGCCTCCGGTAGGTCGGGAAGTCGTGGCGGACGTTCCGCCAGGCCAGTTCCAGGAAGAAGGCCAGCGCGCCGAAGACGGCGGCGTGGGCCACCTTGTCCAGGGGAGGCGGCAGGGCGACGCCGCCCGGGTAGTGGGTCTGGTGGCTCAGCCAGACGATGGCGGCGGCGATGAGGAACGGGGGTGTCCAAAGCCAGGAACGGCGCATGCTTCCATCGAACCATAGATGAGGCCGTCCGTGGGAGGAGAGCGGCCGCCCCCGGGGCGGACGAGGGACCCGACAAATCAGTCGAGGGCGACCCGATGCGGACGGGCCCGCGATGTTAACCTGGGGGTCTGATACGGCACGTGCATCAAGAATCCATACCAGGGCGGTTCTTCATGGGCTCTTCCCACGACTTCCTCACCATCTTCCAGAGGGCCATCAAGGCGCGCCAGCTCTATGGCCAGGCCCACCCGCGGAGCACCGAGGCGGTCAAGGCATTCGAGGCGTGCTACGGGCAGCTCCTCCAGGAAAAGCCCCAGGTCCAGGTCGCGGCCAAGAACGGCCGGCTGTTCGTGGACAAGATCATGGAGGACCTCCAGAACCTGCCGATCAGGAACCTGGCCAACACCCTCGAGGAACGGGAAATCCACGCCATGCTGCTCTATCCGGGCGCCACGGTCCCCGAACTCGAGGCGCTGCTGGGCATGCTGTGCCAGAAGCCGAGCCAGATCCGCGCCCAGGGGGGGATCCGGAAGATGCTGGACGATCAGGGCGTCACCCACCTCCGCGTCCTGCAGGTTCGCCTGGAGGACGTATCGGAGGCCGGAGAAGTCGCCTCGGCCTTCCTGGAGTCCATGGCCGGACTGGCGGGCATGGCGGCGGGCGGCGGCGCCCAGGCGGGCGGAAGCCCGGGCACCGGCACGGGCGGCCAGGGATTCCCGGGCCTCGGACCGGGCGCCGGAGGCCAGGCAGGCCCCGGATCCGGCCACGGAGAGGGCGGCGGCACGGGCGCCCCGGGTTCCCCGTCGATCGCCGGCTTCCCCTTCGGGAGCCTCGCGGGCGGCATCCCCAGCGGCGGCCCCGCCCGCACCGGGGACCTGCCCGCCCTCGTCGGCAAGATGCGGGAGTACCTCGTCGCCAGCATCCTCGGCGGCCAGTTCCCGCCGGACCTCTCGGGGCTGGGCCCGTTCATGCAGAGCGCGGGCATGGACCAGCAGGGCATCCAGCCCAGCACCCAGGGCGTCATGCGGCAGGCGGTGTCCTCGCTGGAACCCGAGCACCAGGTGGACCTGTTCCTGGGGGCGGCCCATCTCCCGCCGAGCCCCATCCGCAACCTCCTCGGACGCCTCTCGGCCTCCATGTCCGTCCAGAGCCTCGCCAAGGCCTTCGGCCGGGGATCCCACGCCCCGGAGCAGATCGTCGAGCTGGCCGACCAGATCAAGCCGCTCCACACCAACGCCAAGCAGTGGAGCGAGCAGCTCGTGGAAGCCCTCCGCGAGGAAGGCATGTCCGAGAAGCAGCTGGGGGACCTCGTGGACATCCTGAGCTGGGACAGCCAGCCCGTGGAGTCCAAGCTCGACAGGCTGATGCAGGGGCAGCGGATCTTCGAGATGCCGCAGGAGAAGGTGCTGGCCTTCCTGCGCGAACTCCTGGAGGCCGGACGGAACCAGGAGTTCCTGCGCCTGGTGCGCCACTATGCCGCGGGGCTCTTCTCCCCGGCCGTCGTGCGCCGCACCTCCGTCGCCACGGGCTTCGAGCGGATCGCCGACTGGGTGGACATCCCCGGCATGCCCCGGGGGCTGATGGACGAGCTGATGGAGACCCTGTCCAGGGCCTACGGCCGGGAGAAGGACCCCGACGTCCACCAGTGGCTCTCCAAGGCCGTGGAACACATCCTCTGGTTCTGGGTGGAGCTCGGCGACCCCTCGACGGCCCACAGGCTCTTCACGGAACTGCAGGACGTGGTGACGGAGATGAGCCTGCCGGCGCCGTGGAAGAGCCAGGCCACCCTGGACCTCCTGGCCCGCCTGGGCGCGCCCGAGCGGGTGGACAAGGTCCTGGACCAGCTCTTCCTCCTGGACCGCCAGGACGCCGCCGTCAAGATCCACCCCTACCTGAAGATGCTCGGCAGCTCGTCGGCGAACATCCTGGTGGAGAAGCTTTCCGAGGAGCCGGACCGGGGCCGGCGGGCGCGCCTCCTCGAAGCGCTGAAGTCCTGCGGCCAGGTCGCCGAGGCCCCCCTCCTGGAGTCCCTGAAGTCCCCGGAGTGGTACGTGGTGCGCAACGCCCTCATCGTGCTGGCGGAGATCTCGGATCCCGAGCGGGTGCCCGATCTCCAGCCCCTGCTCCTGCACCCGGATGCCCGGGTCGTGGGGGCCACCATCCGCGCCCTCGGAAGGCTCGGGGGGCGCGCCGCGGAGAACGCCATCATCCCCCTCCTCTCGCACCGGGCGCCCAGCCTCCAGATGGAAGCCCTCTTCACCCTCAACGAGATGAAGGCCAAGCAGGCCGTGCCCGCCCTGGTCGAACTGGCCCGGGGCGGAAGGGGGAAACTGAGGCCCGAGCAGGAGCGGGTGAGGGAAAAGGCGCTGGAGATGCTGGGCACCCTGGGATCCAACTCGGTCATCCCCGCCCTCCAGGAACTCCTCGCCCGGCGTCGGGGCTTCTTCAGGGACAGCAAGGAGCCTCTGGAGATCCGGCTGCTGGCGATGAAGGCCCTGCTGAGGCTGGAGACTCCGGAAGCCCAGGAGGCCCTCGACAGGATCCTCCGGGAGGAGCCCAAGGGCCCGGACCGGATGGCATTCCAGTCGCTGATCGAGGAGACCGGCAAGGCGGAAACCGCCCGCCAGGCCTGAACGCGCCCGGCCGGGTCAGCGGATCCCGGGCGCGAACTGGATCTCGGCCGCGCCCGTGAAGGCGGCCAGCCTCTCGAGCGCATCCAGGAGCCGCCTCGTCCGGGCCTTGGTCGGCCTGACGCCGGATTCCCACCAGAGGCCCCGCACCTCGAGGATTCCCTTGTCCCGGTGCACCTTCGGGTCCAGGCGGCCCACCAGCCGGCTCCCCTCCAGGAGGGGCAGGACGTAGTAGCCATAGTGCCGCTTGGCCGCCGGCGTGAACGCCTCGAAGCGGTAGTCGAAGCCGAAGCGGCGCAGGCACCGGGCGCGGTCCCGCAGGATGGGGTCGAAGGGGCAGAGCAGGCGCAGGCGGTCCGGGGGCTCCGGGATCCGCGCCAGGCGCCCGGACCAGTCCGGAAGGGCGAACGCGGCCTGGGGCGCGGATCCGTCCGCGGAGGCCGCCTCCGCCGCCACGATCCGGCCCTGGCGCAGGGCTTCCTCGCACCAGGCCCGCGCCGACGCCAGGGGCGCATCGTCCCAGAAGGCCGCCAGCTCCCGGGGCGTGAAGACCACCAGCCGTTCGGCCGCGGAGGCGCAGGCCCATTCGAGCTGGGCCTCCGGTTCGGGGACCGGCAGCCCGTGGGCTTCCGGATGGACGCGCCCGGCCAGGTCATAGCGCTTGTGGAAGTGCTCCCGACCGGCGATGGCCAGCTCGCCCATGCGCCAGAGGCACTCCAGGGCCGCCTTGGCGGGCGTCCAGGCCCACCAGGTACCCCGCTCCCCTTCGTGCTCGAAGTCGGAACTCTTCAGGGGACCTTCCTCGCGGATGCGGCCGAGGACGTGGGCCATCGTCTCCTCGGCCCGGCCGCCCATGCGTTCCCCCCACCACGGATGGGTCTCGATCCGCGCGAGGGCCCGCGCGAAACGCGGTTTCCAGTGGGCGTACCAGCGCGTGGGGATGATGGCGGCATCGTGGGTCCAGTGCTCGAAGAGGGCGCGGTCCGCCTCCAGGAGCGTCTCCAGCGCCTTGGGCCGGTAGCCGTCGAGGCGCGAGAGGAGCGTCAGGTCGTGGGCCCGCGCCACGACGTTGATGGTGTCCACCTGCACGAAGCCGAGGGCGTCGATGGTCTTTGCCACCTCGCGCTTCGTGGCCCTGCGCGCAGGGTCGGCACAGAGGCCCTGCGCGTCCAGGAAGAGGCGCGCGGCGGCTTCGGCGGGGATGCGGTCCGGCATGGCTACTTCAGGTAGGGCTTCAGGTAGGCCCCGGTCGTGCTGGCCTTGTTCTTGGCCACCTGCTCCGGGGTGCCCTCGGCGACCACCAGGCCGCCCTCGTCCCCGCCCTCGGGCCCAAGGTCGATGACCCAGTCCGCGGTCTTGATGACGTCGAGGTTGTGCTCGATGACGATGACGGTGTTGCCGGCGTCCGCGAGGCGGTTGACGACCTCCAGCAGCTTCTGGATGTCCTTCAGGTGCAGGCCGGTGGTGGGCTCGTCCAGGATGTAGACCGTGCGGCCCGTGGCCCGCTTGCTCAGCTCCTTGCCCAGCTTCACGCGCTGGGCCTCGCCGCCGCTGAGGGTCGTGGCGCTCTGGCCCAGCCGGATGTAGCCCAGGCCCACGTCCACCAGGGTCTCCAGCTTGTTGGCCAGGACCGGGATCGGCGCGAAGAGCTGCAGGGCCTCCTCCACGGTCATGGCGAGCACGTCCGAGATGCTCTTGCCCTTGTAGTGGACCTCCATCGTCTCCCGGTTGTAGCGCTTGCCCTTGCACTGTTCGCAGGTGACGTAGACGTCCGGGAGGAAGTGCATCTCGATCTTGATGAGCCCGTCGCCCTCGCACTTCTCGCACCGGCCGCCCTTCAGGTTGAAGCTGAACCGGCCCGGCGTGTAGCCCCGGGCCTTGCTCTCGGGGAGCTTGGCGTAGAGCTCCCGCAGGTGGGTGAAGAGCCCCGTGTAGGTCGCGGGGTTGCTGCGGGGGGTCCGGCCGATGGGCGCCTGGTCGATGTCGATGACCTTGTCGACGGCGTCCAGCCCCTTGATCGCCTTGTGCCTGCCCACCACGTGGGCGCCCTGGTGGAGCTGGTTCGCGAGGGCCTTGTAGAGGATCTCGTTGACGAGAGTGCTCTTGCCCGAGCCCGAGACGCCGGTGACGCAGGTGAAGACGCCGACGGGGAAGGCGACGTCGATCCTGCGGAGGTTATTCTCCTCGGCGCCGACCACCTGGATGTGGCCGCGGGTGGACTTCCGCCGGACGCGCGGCACGGGGATCGCGTCCGCGCCGGAGAGGAAGCGGCCCGTGATGGAGGCTTGGTTCCGCGCGATCTCCTCCGGGGTCCCCTCCGCCACCAGCCAGCCGCCGTGCTCGCCTGCCCCCGGCCCCAGGTCCAGGACGTGGTCCGCCGTCTGGATGGTCTCCAGGTCGTGCTCCACCACCAGCACGGAGTTGCCGAGGTCCCGCATCTCCTTCAGGGTCTTCAGCAGCTTCTGGTTGTCCCGCTGGTGCAGGCCGATGCTGGGCTCGTCCAGGACGTACATCACCCCCTGCAGCTTGGAGCCGATCTGCGTGGCGAGGCGGATGCGCTGGCCCTCGCCCCCGCTCAGGGAAGCCGCGCCGCGGTCGAGGGTGAGGTAGCCGAGCCCCACGTCGTCCAGGAACCCGAGGCGTTCCTTGACCTCCTTCAGGATCTTCTCGGAAATGACGGCGTCGTGGCCCTCGAGCTTCAGGTCCTCGAACCAGCGCCTGGCCTCCCGCACGCTCTTCCGCGTGACGTCGGCGATGTGCTCCCCGCCCACGAAGACGCTCAGGATCTCGGGCTTCAGGCGCCGCCCCCTGCAGGCTTCGCAGGGGATCAGGCGCATGGACTCCTCCATCTCCGCGCGGATCTCCTCGCTGGTGGTCTCCCGGTAGCGCCGTTCCATGTTCCCGATGACCCCTTCGAAGGTGTGCAGGAACTCGTACTTGCTCTTCCCCTTCTCGTACTTGAAGCGCATGGCGCGGCTGGACCCATGGAGCAGCAGCTCGCGGATGTCCGCCGGCAGCTTGCGCCACGGCTTGTCCAGGTCGAAGCGCAGCTTCTCCGCCAGCTGCTCCATCATCTGCCCCCGCCAGCCGTCCTCGCCGACGCTCCGCCACCCGGAAGCCTGGATGGCGCCCTGGTTGATGGAGAGGTCGGGATTGGGAACGATGAGCTCCTCCGCGAACTGGCGCTTGAAGCCGAGCCCGTCGCAGGCCGGGCAGGCCCCGAAGGGCGAGTTGAAGGAGAAGGATCTCGGCTCCAGGTCCGGCAGTCCCAGGCCGAAGCGCTCGCAAGCATCGTTGTTGCAGGCCAGCTTCGAGGAGAAGAGCTGCTCGGTCCCGTCGAAGTCGACCAGGACCGAGCCCTCGGCCAGGTTGCAGGCGATCTCCAGGCTGTCCGCCAGGCGCGTGCTGATGCCTTGGCTCACCTTCAGCCGGTCGATGACCACCTCGATGGTGTGCTTCTTCTGCTTGTCGAGGTCCGGCAGCCCGTCGGTGAGGTCCAGCATCTCGCCATTCACCCGGGCCCGGATGTAGCCGCGCTTCATGAGGTCCTGGAGCATCCGCTTGTACTCGCCCTTCCGGGACCGCACGACGGGCGCGAGGATCTGGACGCGCGTGCCCTCGGGCCTGGCCAGGATCTGGTCCGCCATCTCCTGGATGGTCTGGCTGGCGATGGGCCGGCCGCACGCCAGGCACACGGGCTTGCCCGTGCGGGCGTAGAGCAGGCGCAGGTAGTCGTAGATCTCGGTCACCGTCGCCACCGTCGACCGGGGGTTCCGGCTGGCGGACTTCTGCTCGATGGAGATGGCCGGCGAGAGTCCCTCGATGGTGTCCACGTCCGGCTTCTCCATCTGGTCCAGGAACTGCCGGGCGTAGGCGCTGAGGCTCTCCACGTAGCGCCGCTGGCCTTCCGCGTAGAGCGTGTCGAAGGCCAGGGACGACTTCCCGCTCCCCGACAGCCCCGTGATCACCACCAGCTTGTTGCGGGGAATGACGATGTCCAGGTTCTTCAGGTTGTGCTCGCGGGCACCCTTGACGATGATGGCTTCCATGCGGTCCTCGAAATCCCAGTTTACGCTAAATGTTCGCCTCTCCCCGGAAAGGTTTGCCCTTCCCGCTCCCTTCCTTGGATGCCTCCGGGACCGGCGGGAAAATGATTCCCCCTGGGGCGGCGGGCCGCGTTCCGTGGGTATCCTGGGTTGATCAAGGCGCAGGCCCCCATGTCCCCCTCTCCCGAAATCTCCCCCCTGCATCGCCCGGGCCGGCGCGCCGGAGCGCCCGGATGACGATCCGCCTCTGGAGCCGCCTCCGCCTGCACTTCCTGAGGTGGTTCAAGAGCGTCCACGCCAAGCTCTTCCTGGTCGTGGGCCTCCTGACCAGCCTCCTCACCCTGGCGACCGCCTACACCATCACGGAGAACTCCCGCAGGGAGATGCTGGACTACACCAGGAAGCTGGCGATCCAGACCAGCCGGATCGTGGCCTCCGAGATCCAGGAGCGCGACAAGAACTTCGCGGATCCCGCCAGGATCAAGGAATTCCTGGAGAGCCTCGCGGGAACCGACAAGAGCATCGACCAGATCGACGTCTTCAAGGCCGAGGCGCCCCTCGGCTCGCCCGGCGGCGCCAGGGTCTCCTTCGTCACTTCCTCCACGAACGACGGCGACGTGGTCTGGACGCCGGACATCGGCCAGTTCATGGCGCCCACCGCCGAAGGCCCCGCGTCGCGGCTCATCGACCTGATCCCCAGCGACCCCGACGCCTCGAACGGCGTCCGCTCCGGCCGCGCCTCCCTGGGATGGGAAGTCTACGTCCCCATCTACAAGTCGGCCGCCAGCCGCGCCCCCATCGGGCTCGTCCGGACCTACTGCGACATGGAGCGCTGGGAGGTGGTCTGGCACAACAACCAGAACCGCACCTACCGCCTCCTTCCCTACGGCCTGCTCGCGGAGTTCGTCCTCCTCTGGATCGTCCTGAGCTGGCTCCTGCAAAGGCCCCTGAGGGTGATCACCGCGGCCATGTCCCGCCTGGAATCCGGGGATCCCAGCGCGAGGGCCGTCGTCCACCGCAAGGACGAGCTGGGCAAGATCGCGGACCGGTTCAACCTGATGGCCACGCAGCTCCAGAAGGACGCCGCCGAGCGGGAGTCGATGATCGCGGAGATCCGGGAGCTCAACGCCGGGCTCCAGGAGCGGATCGACGAGGCGCTGCGCGAGCTCCAGCTCAAGAACGAGGAGCTGGAGAGCCTCCTCAGGCGCATCGCCCTGCTCCGGGAGGAGCTGGCCCAGCAGGAGCGCCTGGCCATCGCGGGCCAGCTCACCGCGGCCTTCGCGCACGAGATCGGCACCCCCCTGAACCTGGTGAACAGCCACCTCCAGCTCCTCCTCGCCCAGGGCGACCTCAGCGAGCGGGCCCGGACGCGGCTGGGCACGATCCAGGCCCAGATCACGCGCGTGGGGGACATCGTGCGCAAGCTCCTGGACAACACCCGGCGCCCCGACAACGCCCCGAAGCCGATCGCCTTCTCCGACCTGATCGCGGACCTGGAGCGCCTCTGGAGCCCCTCGCTCGCGAAGCGGGACGTGGCGTTCCGCTGTTCGGCCCCCGCGGACTGCATCCTGATGGTGGACCGCAAGCAGATGGAGCAGCTCTTCATCAACCTGGTGAACAACGCCGTCGACGCCATGCCCGAGGGCGGGAGGATCGAGCTGCGGATCGAGCGGGACGACGCCCATCCGGCCCGCTTCCAGGTCGCCCTCTCGGACACGGGCGTCGGCATCCCCGCCGACGTGCTGCCGAGGATCTTCCGCCCCATGTTCACGACGAAGCCCGAGGGCCAGGGCACCGGCCTGGGCCTGTCCATCTGCCGCGAGATCGTCCGCGCCCACGGCGGCGACATCCGCGTCCAGAGCCGGGAAGGCCAGGGCACCACCTTCCACTTCACCCTGCCCGGCGCGCCGGGGAAGGACTGACTACCCGGCGCGCTCCGCCAGGATCGCGATCCAGTCCCCCTCCCGCACGACCTTCAGGGGCCTGAACCCGTGGACCGCCAGGCTCACGAGGGCCTCGTCCTGGCATTCCGCCAGGATCCCGGACGCCACGAGCCAGGCGCCGGGAGCGGCCGCCTCCGCCATGCGGGGGAGCAGCTCCTGGATGGTCTCCAGCAGGATGTTGGCCAGCAGCCCCTGGTAGGGGCCCTTCACCCGCGGATCCTCCAGGGTCCCCACGAAGTGTTCGAAGGGGCGCTTCCCGCGCAGCGCCAGCCCGTTCAGCTCGATGAAGTCCTCCATGGCGGGACCGCAGTCGGGGTCGATGTCGAAGGCCGTGATCCCCCTCGCCCCCAGCATCCAGGCCGACAGCGACAGGATGCCGGTGCCGGCCCCGATGTCGAGGATGGGGGTCTTCAGCCGCCCCGCCTCCGCCAGCTCCTCCATGAGTTCCATGCACAGGCGCGTGGTCTCGTGCCCGCCCGTGCCGAAGGCGAGGCCGGGATTCACGACCACGGCCCTGCGTCCCTCGGGCACCGGGGCCTTGTCCCACAAGGGTCGGATGTAGAAGGACCGCCCGACGAGGATGGGCCCGAAGCCCTCCCGGCTCTTCGTCAGCCAGTCCTCGTCGTCGAAGGACTCGCTGCGGAGCAGGCGCACGCCCGGGAACCGGTCCAGCAGCGAGGGATCCGGAGGCACGAGTCCCGGCGGGAAGTAGGCCAGGAAGGCGCAGGGGCCGTCCGCTTCACGGTACATGGCGGTGGCTCCCTGCTCCATGAGCCAGTCCGTCAGCTCGTCCTCCACCGCCTGCGGCGCCTCCATGATCCAGCGGGTATGTCTGTCCGGGGTCTGCATTCCCCCAGGGTAGCAGCAGCCGATGCCTTGCCCAGGGGCCGCCGGGCTCCCGGGGAGCGGCGGGCTGCTAGGCCTCCTCCTCGGCCGCGTCCTCCAGCTCCAGGCGTTTCATCTTCTCGAGGAAGGTCGTGCGCTTCAGCCCCAGCAGCTCCGCGGCGCGCTTCTTGTTGCCGCGGGTGATCTGCAGGCTCTGGAGCATGAGCTTCTTCTCCACGTCGGAGACCACCTGGTTCAGGTCGAGGCCGTCCGGCGGCAGGTCCATGGGCACGGAGGCCGCCTGCATGGCGGGCGCCGCCTCGCTCACCGGCGGGAGCGACGCCATGATCGCCTCCCCGTCGACCTCGCGCTCGGTGAGGAAGGCGAAGTCGTCCCGCGTGAGCACGGGCCTGTGGCCGCTCAGCACGATCGCGCGCTCGATGGCGTTCTCGAGCTGGCGGACGTTGCCGGGCCAGGGCACCGCCATCAGCATGGAATCCACGGAAGGATGCAGGGCCTTGGGATAGAGGCCGTGCTCCCGGGCCTTGCGGTTGAGGAAGTGCTGCGCCAGGAAGGGCACCTCCTCCCGGCGCGCGCGCAGGGGAGGCAGCTGGATGGGCACCACCTCCAGCCGGTAGAAGAGGTCCTCCCGGAAGGTCCCCGCCTGGACCCGCTTCCACAGGTCCACGTTGGTGGCCGTCACCACGCGCAGGTCGACCTTGATGGCCGCCCCGCCGCCCAGGGGCTGGACCTCGCGTTCCTGCAGCACCCGCAGCAGCCGCACCTGGACCGCCAGGGGCATGGTGCTCACCTCGTCCAGGAAGATGGTCCCTCCGTGGGCCTCCCGGAACTTGCCGGGAGTGTCCTTCCGCGCGTCCGTGAAGGCTCCCTTGTTGTAGCCGAAGAGTTCGCTCTCGATGAGGTTCTCGGGGATCGCGCCGCAGTGGACCGGCACGAAAGGCTGGTCCGCGTCGGAGCTCAGGCGGTGGATGGCCCGGGCGACCACCTCCTTGCCGGTGCCGCTCTCGCCGGTCAGCAGCACCGTGGCCCGGGTGGCGGCCGCGGCGCGGGCCTTGGCCAGGACCTCCTGCATGGCGGGCGAGAACCCCACGAGGCCGAGCCCCAGCGCCTGGGACGCGGAGAGGGGCTGCATCCTGGCCGCCAGGGGCCGGAGCCCCGCCTGGGGCGGATCCCCCGACAGGATGCCCCAGCGCACGCAGCCCAGGGAACTCCAGCTCGCAGCCGCCTCCAGGGAGAGCGGCTTGCTCCGGTCCCGCACCAGGAGGATCGGCAGGGCGCCGACCTCTCCCACGGCCCGGACCAGGGCCGGCGGAGGCACGGGCGCCTCCGCGCTGATGACCCACAGGTCCGTGTCCTCCGGCGGCAGCGCGGGGAGCGGGCTGCGGTCCGCCGTGACGTCCCAGGCCCCGGCCCATTGGTGTTCCAGCCCATGGGTGGGTTCGCCCAGCGTGGACCAATGGAGGCGGAGAAGTGTAGGCATTTGCGGCGACCTGTATCTATAACCAGCCTAGAGGGAGAACGAAAGGGATCAAGTCAAAAAACTGACTCGTCCCTCCGGTCCTCGCCCCGACGGGGCGGCAATGGCCCTGCGGGCCATTCCGTCCTATCCTCCCTTCGCTGCGCTGCGGTCGGATGGTGACTCGTCCCGCCGACAACGCGGGTCGGGGCCTCGGGTGGGGATTTGGGGGGGCTTTATGAAAGGGCGATTGTCATGCATACATGTCGGGACTGGCGGCGAGTAGCATCCGCTTTGAACCCCCTGAGGAGGAAGATCATGGCCAATCTGCCCGAGAGGATCCGGCAAGCCTGGAAGGAACTGGACGGACCGCCCGTGTTCGCCACGGTGGATGCCCAGGGCGCACCCAACGTCATCTACGCCACCTGCATCAACTTCTTCGGCGACGACCGGATGGTGGTGGCGGACAACTACTTCAAGAAGACCCGCCAGAACCTCCGGCACGGCGGGAAGAAGGGGTCGATCCTGTTCATCTGCAAGGACGGGAAGGCCTACCAGGTCAAGGGAAGCCTGGAATACCACACCGAGGGGGAGGTCTTCGACCACATGAAGACCTGGAACCCCGCGAAACACCCGGGGCACGCCGTGGCGGTCCTGAGCGTCGAGGAATGCTACTGCGGCGGAGAGCGCGTCGAGTAGGCGCATGGACCTGGCCCCCATCGTCCCGGGCATTTCCGAAGCACTCGGAGGACGGGTTCTTTGGGTAGGATGGGGGCCATGAGATACGGTCTGGTGGTGCTGGGTGCACTGGCTTGCCTTCCCGCGGCCGGGCAGGCATGGGACGCGCGGGTGGAACTGCCGCGCGTTTCGGGGCAGGACCTTCCGGGGACGGACATCCAGGGGGCCGGCAGGCTGGCGGACCAGGGACTGGACAGCGATCCGAGCGTAATCCTGAGCCTGAACCACCGCCTCGTCCGCGTGAATCCCGTCCTGCGCCTGGACTGGGGCGTCGAATACGCGTGCCTCGAGGCCAAGGGCCGCTTCCGCGTGGCGGATGAGGCCTACGCCAGCCGCCTGCGCCAGGAAGGCCCCGGGGTGGGCCTCACCGCCCAGTTCTGGATCCCCTTCACCGGCGTCGCGGGCGAGCTGGGGGTGATCCAGCGCTTCCACACCTACCGTTTCGAGGCGGCGGGCAGCACCGAGTCCCACCGGATCTCCCGCACCTGGATGCGCGTGGGCGCCCGGTGGCGGCTGCCCGTGCCCGAGGCCTCGCCCTATCTCGCGGTCAGCTACCAGCGGCCCCTCTCCAGGCAGCGCCCCGCGGACCTGGCCAGTGCCCCGGACCTCGCCTCCTGTCTCCGCGCCCAGGGCCATGGGCAGGAATTCGAACACCTGTGGACCTTCGGCGCCGGGGTCCAGTGGTAGCTCCCTTGCTGGGAGCGGAACCTGGTTCCTGCCTCCGGCCTCGTCCGGGGGCGGCGGGGGCCTGCCCGTGCCCGGCTTTCCTATCGCCCTTGGCCGAGGGCACCTTGTTCACCAAGCAGCATGCAATTAATTATTATATATTATCAAATAATTAATTATATTTAGTTAGCCAAACAAATTCACTATTCCAGTTTATTCAACAAATATAAGTTCATTGACAAAAATCACATTGAATATTTCATTTCGAAGCTTTGGGCCGTAGAATCAATCAACCCAAAGTACTCGAGGATCATAAATCATGAAGAGCCCCTACTTGGCCGTCGAAAGCTGGATCACGGCGGGGATCCTGGCCACGGCGATGGTGGGCTGCGGCCGGCCGAAGGCCACCCGGGCGCAGCCTTCCACGAAGATCGAGGTGGAGAGCGAAGCCGCGCCCAGCATCAACCGGGACGCCCACGGAGAGCCCCTCTCCGTGGTCGTCCGGATCTACTACCTGAAGGACGGCGGCGAATTCTCAAGGCTCACCTTCGACCTGGCCACCAGCGGACGCTCCGACCAGGAGCTCCTCGGCGCGGATTTCCTCGGCCGGTCGGAGCTCGTGGTCGTGCCCGGCACCACCGCCCTGCGGACGGCGGAGCTGGCCCCGGGCACCCGCTACGTCGGCGTGGTGGCCTTCTTCCGGAAACCGGACCCCCACCATTGGCGCTGCCTCGTGAGCCGGGAGCAGCTGATCGCGGCCCGCGCCGCCAGGAGGACCTGGAAGAACAGGAAGCAGCCCTTCCTCTCCTTCCGGATCCAGGACTGCTACATGACCTTGAACCACTGCAGGCCGGAGCCGATCCCGGGCCAACCCGCGGGCGCGAAGCCCGAGTGCGGCGAGGACACCCTTGACGCCCCGCCTTCGGACCGGATACCGGCCAGGCCCGCCGCGCCTCCCGCCCGACCCGCCGGACCGTCCCCGCACCGGAAACCCGCACCGCCCACGACCTGAACCGTTCCCAGGCAGCGCCCACGGCGGCGCCGGGGAGGCATCCCGGCACGCCCCCTCAGAACCTCCCACTCCTTTTCCCGGAAGGGTCCGTGACCAAGACTCATCGCATTCTGTGGGGCGAGGGCGTCCTGCTGCGCCCCCAGCATTTCCAGCAGCAGGACCTCCATTTCGACGCGCGTCTCCGGCAGTGCATGGGCCTGGCGCGCGCTCATCCCTGGGGAATCCGCGCGCTGGAGATGGACCGGGAGGCCCTGGCCAACGGGCTCGTGCGGATCGAGCACCTGGAGATGGCCTTCCAGGACGGAACCTTCCTGGACGCTCCCGGCGACGAGCCGCTTCCCCTCGCCCGGGACCTGAACGACGTGCCGAACCTGGGTACCGAGGTCCTGGTCCACGCCTGCCTCCCCCTGCTCAATCCCTACGGCGGCAATGCGGGGACTCCCGGGAAGCCCGCGAACCGGCCCGCGCGCTACGGCATGGAACAAGTCCCGGTGTCGGACCTCTACACCGATGCCCTGGAATCGGAGATCGGCTCGCTGAAGCTCGAGGTGCGGCTGATGATGGACGTGGAGAACCGGGACGGCCACCTCTCGGTGCCCGTGGCCAGGCTCTTCAAGAGCCCGACGGGAACCTGGTCCGTGGACGACGGCTACGTGCCCCCCCTCCTGGAACTCCAGGGATCCCCGGCCGTGCAGGCCACGCTGCGCCGCCTGGCGGACATCCTCCTCGTCAAGAGCCGGTCCCTGGCCGCTTCCCATCGCGAACGGGTGAAGAGCATCGTGGAATACGGCACCTCGGACATCGCCTCCTTCTGGCTGCTCCACACGGTGAACCGCAGCTTCCCGCTGCTGAACCACCTCCTGCGGTTCCCCCAGGCCCACCCGGAGGAGGCCTACAAGGCCCTGGCCCAGCTCGCGGGCGAGCTGATCACCTTCTCCTCCTCGCTGTCCCTGGGCGACATCCCGCCCTACGAGCACGGCGGCCTCACCGAGACCTTCCAGCGCTCGGACAGTCTGATCCGGAAGCTCCTGGAGACGGTGGTTTCGGACCGCTACGCCGTGATCCCGCTCGTGAGCACCCGCCCGTCCTTCTTCGTGGGGCGCCTGGAGAGCGACCATCTCACGGAGGATGCGGACTACTACCTCTCGGTCTCCTCCGAGCACCCGGCCGTCCAGATCGTGGAGTCCGTCCCCCTGAAGCTCAAGGTGGGGAGCCCCGACGACGTGGAGAAGATCCTGAATTCCGCCACGGCCGGCGTGCGCCTCAACCACGTGATCCAGACCCCCGCCGCGGTTCCGGTGCGCATCGGGAACCACTACTTCGAGCTGGATCCCCACGGAACGATCTACGAACGCATGATCAGGACCCGGAGCGTCTGCATCTACGTGCCCCAGGCGCTTCCCGACATGAAGCTCGAACTGATCGCCGTGTTCCGCTGAGGAGGATGGATGATGGAAGCGACGCTCACGCCCGCCCCCTTCCGGGATCCGGCCCTCCTGGCCTCGCCCGATGCCCCCCTCCTCAAGGAGCTGCTCGAGGACGGCATCCACCTGCTCTTCCTCCTGCGGAGCGGCACGCCGCCGAACAGCGCCCCTGCGTTCAACCAGAGGGTCGACGCATTCCTGGAACGGTTCGAGCGGGATGCCGCCAGCTTCGGGAAGCCCCTGGGCGCCATCGAGGACTGCAAGTATGCCTTCTGCGCCCTCCTCGACGAGCTCATCCTGAACTCGGAATTCGCCATCCGCGACGCATGGGAACGCGAGCCCCTGCAGCTGCGCCTCTTCGGGGAACACCTGGCCGGGGAGGGGTTCTTCGACCGGCTGGAGACCTTGAGGCTCGAGCCCCAGCGGCACATCGAGACCCTGGAGGTGTTCTACACGTGCCTGATCCTGGGTTTCCAGGGCAAGTACCTGCTGGAGGGGGAAGACAAGCTGGGCTGCCTCACGGCGCGGATCGGCCAGGAGATCGTCTCCGTCCGGGGCGGCAAGCCAGGCTTCGCGCCCCACGGGCGCCCCGCCTCCCGGCTCCAGGCATCCGCCCCTCGCGAGCTTCCCCTGTGGATCTTCCATGCCCTCCTGGCGCTGGTCGCCCTCGTCCTGTTCCTGGCTTTCACCTTCCTGCTGAAATCCCGGACCGGGGAACTGGAGGACATGCAGAAGCTCGCCGGCTGCGTCCGCGCGGGCCGGCCGGCCTGAACCATGCCGCGGGCCGACCGCCAGACCTTGGTCCCCTCCTCCCTGCTCGACCGGCTCATGGACGACCCGGCGGAGGCCGTCATCGAGGCGGCCCCGGAGGCGCTCTGCGACCTCGCGCGCTACAAGCAGGCGGTGGCCCGGGACCTGGAGGCGCTCCTGAACACCCGCTGCACCTGCCTGGACGCCGAAGGGCTGGAGGCCTTCCCCCTGGCCCGAGAATCGTCGCTGCGGTTCGGGATCATGGACCTGAGCCGCCTCAGCCTGCTGGATCCCCAGGCCCGCACGCTCCTCCGGGACAGCATCCGCGGGGCCATCGAACGCCACGAGCCCCGGCTCGCGAAGGTGCGGGTCGGCCTCGAGGTCTCGCGGGAATCCAGCCAGGTGCTGCGGTTCAGGGTGGACGCCCTACTGAGGATCCATCCAGGCAGGCCTCCGGTGACCTTCGACGCCATGCTGAAGCTCTCCTCGAACACCTACCGCGTGAAGGACTGAGCATGCTCGAGGAACTGCTTCCCTACTATGAGCGGGAGCTCGGCTACCTGCGGCGCCTGGCCGGGGAGTTCGCCGCACGGTTCCCCAGGATCGGCCGCCGCCTCCAGATCGACGGGGACCAGTGCGAGGATCCCCACGTCGAGCGCCTCGTCGAGGCCTTCGCCTTCCTCGCGGCACGCATCCACCGCAAGCTTGACGACGAATACCCCGAGATCACCGAGGCCTTCATCCAGGTCCTCTATCCGCACTACACGCGGCCCATCCCCTCGGCCACGATCCTCCAGTTCCGCACGGATCCCGAGAAGCCCGAACTCGCCGGCCGCTACACGATCCCCCGGCACCAGGAGGTGCTCGCACCCGAGGCCCAGGGCGTGAGATGCCGCTTCCGGACCTGCTTCGACACGGACCTGTGGCCGCTTTCCCTCACCGGTGCCCGGCTGGAACTCACCCAGAATTCCGAATACCTTCGGACCCTCACGTCCGCCGCCGCCGTCGTCACCCTGGATCTCGAGGCCCAGGGGAACCTGGATCTCGCGGCCCTGAAAGTGGACAAGCTGCGTTTCTTCCTCGACGGCAACCCTCCGCTGATGCACCTCCTGTACGGGCTGCTCCTCTCCAGGCTCGCGGGCGCGAGGGTCTCGGACCGGACGGACGATCCTGAGCGCGTGGTCCTGCTGCCCCCGGGCGCCGTCCATCCCGTGGGATTCGAGCCCGGCGAGAGCCTCCTCGACTTCGACGCCCGTTCCTTCGCGGGCTACCGACTGCTTTCGGAATACTTCGCCTGCCCCGAGAAGTTCATGTTCATCGAGATCGCCGGGCTGGACCACCCCAGGCTCCAGCACCCGGGGAACGCCCTGAGGATCCAGCTGTTCATCTCCCAGTACCCTGGGACGGAGCGCCACGCACGCCTCCTGCAGACCCTCTCCACCCAGAACTTCAAGCTCGGATGCGTGCCGGTGGTGAACCTCTTCCGGCAGGCGGCGGATCCCATCCGGATCACCCACCGGCAGAGCACCCACCCCGTGGTGGTGGACGCCCGTAAGCCCCTGGCCTTCGAGGTCTATTCCATCGACTCGGTCGTGAGGATCGAGAAGGACGCCTCGCTGGAAACCCACCGGGAGGTCCCCCCCTTCTATTCCGTCCGCCACTTCTCGGAAGAAGGCGCCCCGCCCTTCTATTGGTATGCCACGCGGGAATCCTCGATCCGGCGGCACGACCGCGGCACCGATGTGGAACTCGCCCTGGTGGACCTGGCGTTCCAGCCTGTCCGTCCCGAAGCGGAGGTGCTCAGCCTGGAACTCACGTGCACGAACCGGGACCAGCCCGAATCCATTCCGTTCGGAGGATCCGGGGACGGGTTCTCCGTGCCGGGCCACGCGGTCGTGAAGCAGGCGAGCCTCCTGCGGAAGCCGTCGCCCAGCCTGCGCCCCCCATCCAAGCGCGGCTTCCAGTGGCGCCTCGTCTCCCATCTCTCGCTGAACCAGCTTTCCATGGCCGCCCACGGCAAGGACGCCCTCCAGGAGGTGCTGGGCCTCTACAACTACACGGAATCCACGGCGGTCGCCCGGCAGATCCAGGGCATCGTCGCCCTCGCCGCGCGTCCCGTGACCGCGCGCATCCCCGATCGCGAGTTCACGTCCTTCGCCCGGGGGATCGAGGTCTCCGCGACCTTCGACGAGAACTACTACGTGGGCTCCAACCTGTTCCTCTTCGCGAGCGTCCTCGAGCGGTTCTTCGCGCACTTCTGCGCCCCCAACAGCTTCGTCAAGTTCCGCATGTACACCTGCCAACAGGAAGGCGAGGTCGCCCAGTGGCCCCCCAGAGCCGGCGAAACGGCATTGATCTGATCGCGAGCCTGGAGGCGGAACCCTACCGGTTCAGCTTCTTCCAGGCCGTCCGCGTGCTCAAGCTCACCGAGGCGTGGGCCGGGCGGGAGGCCGCTCTGCCGAGCGACCTGCGCTTCCGAACGCCCCTGTCCCTGGCCTGCCCCCCCAGCGAGATCCATCGCTTCGGAGCCCGTCCGTCCCGGGAGACCGCCGGCGTGCCGCGCGAGATGGAGGTGGGATTCCTGGGCCTCACGGGCCCCTCGGGCGTCCTCCCCCACCCCTACACGGAAGCCCTGATGGAGGGGCAGTCCGTCCAGCGGGAGGTCCCGGCCCATGCCTTTTTCGACCTTTTCAATCACCGGGCCCTCAGCCTCTTCTACGAGGCCTGGCAGAAGTACCGCTTCCACATCGCCCATGAAATGGGAGCCCGGGAGGGACTCGCGCACCACCTCCTCGACCTGCTGGGCACGGGCCTGCCCGGACTCCGCGACGGGGAGGGCCTCATTCCCGTCCAGGTCCTGGTCTACTTCTCGGGGCTCCTCGGCCGGAGGCCGCTCCCTTCCTCGAGCTTGGCCGCCCTCCTCGAGGCCTACTTCGAAGTGGAGGTGACCCTGGAGCAGTTCGCGGGTCGCTGGGTGGAAGTCCCCCCCGAGGAGCAGTCGAGCCTGGGAGGGGCCGGCTGCGCCCTGGGGCCCGCCGCCATGCTCGGCCGGCGCGTATGGGACCGCCAGACGAAGATCCGGTTGCGGCTCGGTCCCCTGGACCAGCCGAGATTCCAGGAGTTCCAGCCGGGACGCGCCGCGGCCTCGGCGCTTCGCCAGCTGGTGGAGACCTGCTGCGGGCAGGCCCTCGACTGCGACGTCATCCTGGTCCTCGAGAAGGAGGCCGTCCCCCCTTGCGTCCTGGACAGCCGCGCCCGGATCCCCTTGGGCCTCGGCATCAGCACCTGGATCCGGACGGCGCCCCCGGAACAGGATCCCGACGATGTCCGGTTCCGGCTCCTTTGAGCGCCCCCGGGGGCGGGTCGCTGCCGCTCTCCATCATGCCATCCGGAACCCGACCTTTCGTCGCCTGAGCGTCACGGCGATGGTTGCGGTCTTCCGGCCTTCGGCCATCCGCGCCAGCAGCCGGTCCGAGAGCCCCGCCAGGACCAGGTTCGAGATGATGGCGTCGGCGTTGCGCGCGCCGCTCTCCACCTCGGTGCAGCGCGCGGCCAGCAGGTCCACCAGGGCCTCGTCGTAGGTCGTCGCGGCTCCATGGCCGGCCTCGATGCGGAGGCGGATCTTCTCCAGCTTGAGGCGGACGATCGCCTTCAAGGTCTCGTCCCGGACCGGGTAGTAGGGCACCACGCGGAGACGCCCGAGAAAGGCAGGCTTGAACGCCCGCTGGAGGGGCTCCCGGAGGAGGTCGACGAGGTCCTCGGGCGTGGGCCGGCGCGCCTCCCCGTCCGCCTCCACGCCGTGTTCCACCGCCCGCATCACGAGCTCCGCTCCCAGGTTCGACGTGAGGAGGATGACGGTGTTCCGGAAATCGACTTCCCGGCCTTCGGCGTCCTCCATCCGCCCCTTGTCGAAGACCTGGTAGAAGAGCTCAAGCACGTCCGGGTGCGCCTTCTCCGCCTCGTCGAGCAGGACCACGCTGTAGGGCCTGCGCCGGACCGCTTCCGTGAGCACGCCGCCCTCGCCGTAGCCAACGTAGCCCGGAGGGGAGCCCTTGAGGCCCGAGACCGTGTGAGCCTCCTGGTATTCGGACATGTTGAGGGTGATCAGGTTGCGTTCCCCCCCATAGAGCGCGTCCGCCAGCGCCAGGGCCGTCTCCGTCTTGCCCACCCCCGAGGGACCCACCAGCAGGAAGACGCCTTTCGGTTTCCCCGGATCCTCGAGGCCGGCCCTGGAGATCTGGACATGCCTGGCGATGAGATCCAGGGCGTGGGGCTGCCCGATGATGCGGGCCTCCAGGAGGCGCTTCAGGTTCCGGACGGTGCCGATCTCGTCCGAGACCATGCGGCCCAGGGGAATGCCCGTCCACCCGGAGACGACCTCGGCCACGGTGGATCCGTCCACGCATTCGTAGACCAGGGGCCGGACCTCGTGGGCCGCCCTCAGCTTCTCCCGGGCGGAACGCAGCCTGGCCTCCCGCGAGGCGTCCCCGGCCGGGAGTTCGCCGCGGAGGCTTCGGATCTCCTGGACGAGGCCCGCCTGGACGGCCTGGTTTGCCGCCAGTTCCCCCAGGTCCTTCTCCAGCCCGGAACGCCGCTCCCGGAGCGCCTCGATCCTGGTCCGATGGCGGGGATCCTCCGGTTCCCTCTCCAGGGCCGCCGTTTCGCGGTCGATGCCCTGGATGAGACGGGTGAGATCCTCGACGGCGGCCGGAAGCCCCGCCTGGGAGAGCGCGACCTTGGCGCAGGCGGTGTCCAGGACGCTCACGCACTTGTCCGGGAGCTGGCGTCCCGGAAGGTAGCGGCTGGAAAGCCTCACGGCCTCCACCACGGCCTCGTCCAGGATGCGGACCTCGTGGTGGGACTCCAGGGCCTCCGCGACGGCCCGCATCATGCCCACGGCCTCGTCCTCGGCCGGCTCCTCGATCTTGACCACCTGGAAACGCCTCGCCAGCGCGGCGTCCTTCTCGAAGAACTTCTTGTACTCGGACCACGTGGTGGCCGCGATGGTGCGCAGTTCCCCGCGGGCCAGGGCCGGCTTCAGGAGGTTCGCCGCGTCGCCCTGGCCCGCCGGCCCGCCCGCGCCGATCATGGCGTGGGCCTCGTCGACGAAGAGGATGATGGGCACCAGGCTGGCCTTGACCTCGTCCATGACGGCGCGCACGCGGCTCTCGAACTCGCCCTTGACCGAGGCGCCCGCCTGCAGCAATCCCATGTCCAGTCCCCGGATCGCGACGTCCCGGAGCGGGGCCGGGACGTCGCCCTGGGCGATGCGCGCCGCCAGCCCTTCCACCACGGCCGTCTTCCCCACGCCGGGCTCCCCGGTGAGGATCGGATTGTTCTGGCGCCGGCGCAGCAGGATGTCGATCATCTGCCGGATCTCCCGGTCGCGGCCAAGCACCGGATCCAGCCGGCCCTTCCGGGCCATGTCCGTGAGATCGGAGGTGAAGCGGTCCAGGGCGGGCGTGGGGATTCCCGGTGCTCCAAGGCGTTCCCCGGAAGCTTCCAGGCCACTGGCGGAGGGTTCCGCAGGCGCTGGGCCCTCTGGGGCGACCCGCAGGAGATGATCCAGGCACTCCCTCAGGGCCGCTTCCTGGATCCGGCCCAGGAGTTCGCAGGAGCGCCCGAGGGAACGCCGGAGTTCCTCGTCCGCCACCAGGGCTTCCAGCAGGAAGCCGCTGCGCAGCCACCGCGCCCCGTGTTCCAGGCTGGCCATCAGCCAGGCCGATTCCAGCCAGCGGGCGATGTGGGTCGAAAGCACGGGACTGCGCGTGTTTCCCGCCCTGAGTCCGGCCAGGCCGGAGCGGAGATCCTGCTCCAGCCTGGGAAGCGGGATGTCGCAGGCCCTCAAGATCGCGACACAGTCCGAGTCCTGCATCCCCACCAACTCGACGAGCAGGTGCTCCACGTCCACCTCGTGGTGCGTGCGCGCCACGGCCGCGTCCACCGCGGCCTCCATGGCCCTGCGGCAGAGGGGATCCAGCTTGCCGACCAGGGACTTCAGGCTCGTCTTCATGCGGATTTCCCTCCAGGCCCATGCGGATTTCGATGAAAAGATTGTTATGTTTCTGAATTTTTCATGATATCGTTTTCCCGACCTCCTGGCGACATCCGTTTTTAATCCCAAAGCGTGCCGATTCTCCGCTCGGCCTCTTGCAATGTTTAATACATACAGGACTTCTCCATGGATCCCGCGAAGCTTGCCACGCTCCTGGCCCCCATCTCCCTGCCGCGGCCCGGGGGGACGGACCTCGGCTACTCGCCCGAGTTCGACGAGGTCCGCCGGTTGCGGGAGGGCGAGGACGCAACCCTCGCCCAGGGAGAGTGGATCCGCGAACTCCAGTCGCCCCAGTGGCCCAGGGTGCGGGAGGTCTGCGAGACGCTCCTGGAGACCCGCACCAAGGATCTGCAAGTGGCCTGCTGGTACCTGGAGGCCTTGTCCCGGCTGGAGGGATTCCCGGGCCTCAGCTTCGGCCTGGAAGTCCTGGAGGGGCTGCTGGTCCGCTACTGGGAGGCCGACCCACCCGCCCTGTTCCCCGCGGAGCCGGAGGAGCGCATCGCCAGGCTCGAGTGGCTGAACGATGGCAGGCGGATGACGACGATGATCGGGGGCATCCCGATGACGAGTCCCGAAACCGGGGGGCTCTCGTGGCTGAGATGGGAGGAGTCCCGCCTCGTGGAGAACCTGGGCCTGCGCGATCCGAAAGCGCGGCAGGAGGCCGTCTCGGAGGGCAAACTGGCCGGAGAGGCCTGGGACAAGGCGGCCCAGGCCTCGGGACAGGGCTTCTACCTGCGGCTCCTGGAACAGGTCCAGCATGCCCAGGCTCGCCTGGGGGCGTTCCGGCAGCGGCTGGACCAGTGTCTCGCCGGCGACGCGCCCAGTCTCGCTCCCATGAGCGAGGCCCTGGAAGGATGCGCGGCGCTCGCAAGCCGGATGTCGATGCGCGTCAACCCCGGAACACGGGAGAAGGATCTCCGGCCCGAAGCGGTCGCCCCGGACCGGGAGGCCGACGCCCCGCCGGTCCCCGGCACCATCTCGTCCAGGCGTGAAGCGATCCGCCGGCTCAGGGAGGTGGCGGCCTACTACCGGGACCACGAACCCCACAGCCCGGTGGGCCCCCTCGTGGAGCGCGCCGCCCGCTGGGGCGAAATGCCCCTGGGCCAGTGGCTGGTCCGCGTGATCAAGGACGAGAACACCCTCGGCCTGCTGCAGGAACTCCTGGACCTCCGCCCCGAGTCGTGAGGCCGGGCGTTTCGGGCAGGAAGATGAAGATTTTCTTGAATCATTAATGTTCGTTCATCAATCCACGCCAGCTCCACTGGAAACGGTCCGCTCGCAAGCCCTGACCAGACGACCCTCCCGATGTTATGCAACCTTCATTAATCTTGCTTGATCCCCTCGACTCGACCATGCTCCGATGAACGTTTCGACCCTCTGGCTCCTGCTCCTGCTCATGACTTCCCTGATGACGGCCCTGACCTGGATCGGCCTGAGATTCTTCCGCCCTTCGACCGGTTCCGGATATGCCGGGGATGGGCCGCGCCCCCGCGAAGGGTCCCGCGTTCCGCCCGACCCCTCCGCCGCCCAGGTCCGCCGGATGGCCTGGCCGCTCGCGGCGCTGCTGCTGGCCGCACTCGTCGTGTCCCTCGTCCTGGTCTTCTCGGAACACATCCTTCCGCCCGCCATGACGGGCGAGGATCTGGGGCCGACCGGCGAGGTGGCCGCCATCCTGGGCGAGGAGGTGCGGGTGCCTCCCCAGCCGCTTCCGCCCTCCGTGTTCACCGGCACCGGCTGCTTCGACCTGGAGCACGCCGACCGGGACTGGAACAACCTGGACACGGGATTCCGGAACACCGTCCTGGAGCTCTTCTCGAGAATGGAATCCCGGGGCTACCCGATGGCCCTCCTGGAAGGCTTCCGCGGCGCCGAACGCCAGGAACTGCTGGCCCGGAAGGGTCCCGGAGTCACCCGGGCCCGGGGCGGACAGAGCCTGCACCAGTTCGGACTGGCCGCCGACATGTCCCCCCTGCGCGACGGCCGGCTGGTGATCTCTGAACGGGATCCCTGGGCCTCGGCGGCCTACCGGGCGCTCGGAGAGGAAGCCGAAGCGCTGGGCCTCGCCTGGGGCGGGAAGTGGGCCATGCGGGACCTGGGACACGTGGAGCAGGCGGTCCGGGTCGGTGGCCTCAGCCGGCCGCCCGCGTCCTGACGGCCGTCCTTCCGGATTCCCTCCCTTCATCCGCCGGGTATCGACATGACTTGGTTCCGCAATCCCAGGTTCCTCTCCACGATCATCTTCCTGCTCCTCATCGGGCTGGTCTGGTTCGCCGGACCTAGCCTGGGCCTGGAGTCCAGGGAGGCCCGCTTCGCCGGGGGCTTCCTCGTCATGCTGGCCTGGGTGGCGATCCTCCTGGTCGGCAAGGAGGTCCGGGTGCGTTCCGCCCGTCTTCTGCAGAAGATGCTCAACCGCAAGGCCGGGGACGCGGGGGCTTCGACCAGGCCGGAAAACCGCGCGGAAGTCGCCCAGCTCCGGCAACGCCTCCTCGCGGCCATCGAGGTCCTCAAGACCTCCCGCCTGGGCAGGACCCGCGGCAGGGCGGCGATCTATGAACTCCCGTGGTACATGATCCTCGGCCACCCTGCGGCCGGGAAGAGCCGCGCGATCCTCGACTCGGGCCTGAAGTTCCCCCTGGCCGCCAAGGGGAGCGCGCCGCTCCAGGGGTCCGGAGGCACCCACAGCTGCGACTGGTTCTTTTCGACCGAGGGCGTGCTGCTGGACACGGCGGGACGCTATGCCACCCAGGCCGAGGACCGATCCGAGTGGATCGAGTTCCTGAAACTCCTCAAGAAGCACCGCCCCAAGGCTCCCCTCAACGGCATCCTGGTCGCCCTCAGCCTGCCCGAGCTCCTCCAGCACGAGACCGAGGCCTTTTCGCTCCATGCGAGGCAGATCCGCCAGAGGATCAACGAGGTGGAGGACGTGTTCGGCACCCGGATCCCGGTCTACCTCCTCTTCACCAAGCTGGACCTCCTGCAGGGCTTCGGCGAGTTCTTCGAAGACCTCCCGGAGGAGGAGCGGGGGCAGGTCTGGGGGGCCACCCTGCCCCACGAGCAGCCCGACGGCTTCGACGCCGCCCGTCTCGTGGGCCCGCATTTCGAGACCTTGTTCCAGGGGCTCGCCCAGATGGGCACCGACAAGCTGGCCGGCAACCGGGCCAACCGGGAGCGCCCCGCCCTCTTCGCCTTCCCCCTGGAATTCCACGGGCTGAAGGAGCCCCTCTGCAGGTTCGTGGAACTCCTCGTGGAAAAGGATCCCTATCACATCCGGCCCCTGCTCCGGGGGTTCTACTTCACCAGTGCCCTCCAGGAGCGCCGTCCGGGCGTCACCACCGGGAACCGCGTCTCGACCCGGTTCGACCTGGCCCGGTCCGGGGTCACGCCCCGGGAACCGGTCGACAGCAGGCCCTTCTTCCTCGAATCGCTCTTCCGCGAAGTGGTGTTCCCGGACATGCACCTGGTGGGCCGTTCCGCAAGGCCGGGCCGGAGCCGGCTCCGCCTCTGCACCATCGCCGCGGGGCTGGCCTTGATGGCCCTGCTGGTCGGAGGCTGGTCCTGGTCCTTCGTGGGCAACCAGAAGCTCATCGACGAATCCCGGGAGGAGCTGCTGGCTTCACGGAAGCTCTACCGGAACGGCGGCCTGGGGAACCAGTTGAAGGCGCTCCAGATCCTCCAGTACCGGCTGGAGCAGTTGTATCGGTACCGCCGGGAGGGGGCTCCCTGGGGAATCGGCTGGGGCCTCTACCGGGGCGAGGAGGTGGAAGCCGCCTTGCGGGCCGAATACTTCGCAGGCGCGCGGAAGATCATGCTCGCTCCCCTCCAGGCGGCTCTCGAGGAGCGCCTGGGGGCCTCCCTGGCCGCGCATCCCGCCCCTCCGCCCGAGGAGGTCTACAACGCCCTCAAGACCTACCTCATGCTCCACTCCCCCGCGCGGATCGATCCCGCCCACCTGGCGGACCAGATGCCGCGGCACTGGCGCGCCTGGCTCGAATCCAACCGCGGCGGGCATGCCCTGGCGGAAATCTCCCGCATGGCGGAGCGCATGGTCGCCTTCCACGTCTCCCAGAGACAGGAGCCCGACCTGCCGGTCCTCGGAAACCGGGACGACCTGGTGGCCCAGGTCCGTGGCAGGCTCAGGGGGGAAGCGGCCCTCCTCTCCCCCCTGGAGCGCATCTACAGCGAGATCAAGGCCCAGGGCAACACCCGGTTCGCCCCGGTCACCGTCGCCGCGATCCTGGGCGACAAGGACATGGATCTCGTCGGAGCCAGCATCTTTGTCCCGGGCAGCTTCACGCGCGAGGCGTGGAACGCCTACTTCCGCGAGGCAATCCTGCAGGCCAGCGCCGGCCGGTTCAAAGGCACGGACTGGGTACTGGCCAGTTCCCTCGAGGGCAGCCTGGACAAGTCTGGCCCGATCGAGGCCCGCCGCGACAAGCTCATGGCCATGTACCAGGCCGACTACATCCAGGCTTGGGAAAGGTTCATCCAGGGCGTGGCCGTCCATCCCTTCGGCAGCCTCGATCGGGCGATCGTCGCCCTCGGGCGGTTCAGCGACCCCCAGGGATCCCCCATCCGGCTGATCCTCGCCCGGGCCGCCCTGGAGACTTCCTGGGACGCCCCCTCGGAACTGAGCCGGGCCCTCGGGGAGGCCAAGAAGACCATCCTCGACAAGACCACGAGGTTCCTGAGCGAAGGAGGCCGGGCGACCCCCTCCCGCCCTTCCCAGCTCGGCCCCGTCGGCGCCCGGTTCGCCCCCATCGACGGCCTCGTGAACGGGAAAAGCGCCCTCCTGCCCGCCTACCTGGACCTCCTGGGCAAGCTCCGGGGGAGGATCTCCGGCATCGCCGCTTCCGGAGATCCGGGAGCCGGCGCGCACGCCCTGGTCCAGGCCACCTTGGCAGGCTCGGGTTCGGAGCTGGTGGAAACCCTGCAGTACGTGGATTCGGCCCTCCTCGGAGGGATGAGCGGCGAGGCCAGGGAAACGGTCCGGCCCCTCCTCGTCAAGCCTTTGCAGGAGGGCTTCGCCGCCATCCTCCGCCCGGCAGGGGACCACCTCGATGCCGCCTGGCAGCAGCAGGTCCATGTTCCCTGGAGCAACCTCGCGACGAAGTATCCCTTCGCCGACTCCGGCAACGAGGCGCCGATGTCGGAGATCTCCAGGTTCCTGAAGCCGGGAGACGGCACCCTGGCCAGGTTCATCGACAAGGAGCTTGGGCAGCTCGTCGTCCGGCGCGGGGAAACCTTCGCCGCCCGGACCTGGGGCGGCCAGGGCATCGCCTTCGGCCCACGTTTCCTGAACGCCGTGTCCCGTCTCGCCGGCGCAGGCGATGCCCTGCTCCAGGAAGGCGAGTCCTGCAGGTTCGAGCTTCAGCCTGTTCCCACGCCCGGCCTCACGGACATCCTCATCGAGATCGATGGTCAGAAGATCTTGTACCGCATGGGTCCCCAGGCCTGGACCGCCGTCGCCTGGCCGGGGCAGGCCGCCGGCCAGGGCGCGCGCCTGCAGGTGACCTCCTTCTCGGGGGCCACGGTCCAGGTCCAGAATTTCCCCGGCCGCCTGGGTTTCCTGCGGCTGCTGGACCAGGCCCGCGTGGAGGATCCCAGGGGCAGCTGCAGCGCCCTCGAGTGGCGCTTCAAGTCCGCGCCGGCCCTCCAGCCGAGGAATCCGGCGACCCACGCCGCCGGGGAGGAATCCTCCCCGCGCAGCGTCCGCTTCAATTTCCGGCTGGTGAGCGGGACCAATCCGCTCGGCCTGCATGCCTTGCGCCACCATTCCCTTCCCCAGCGGATCGGCAACTGAGGAGGCACCCGTGTCCCCGCCCCTGATGCGCGCCGCCCCTGACCGTCGATCGTCATTCATCGCCCCCCCCCATCCACCCAACCATGGAGACGCCATGACGCGAGAAAGCACCCAGAAACGCATCGCCCGCGATCGGGCCCCGCGGGTCCAGATCAACTACGACGTCGAGATCGGCGACGCCATCGAGACCAAGGAACTCCCCTTCGTCCTCGGCGTCCTGGGCGACTATGCCGGGCATCCCAGGGAACCCTTGCCCAGGCTCAAGGACAGGAAATTCATCCAGGTGGACGGCGAGAACTTCGACGACGTCATGAAAGGCGTGGCCCCTCGCCTGGTGGTCCGGGTCGACGACAGGCTCGGGCGAGGCGACGCCCAGCTCGCGGTGGAACTGAACTTCCGCGGGATGGAAGATTTCGAACCCGCGAAGGTGGCCGCCCAGGTGGAGCCCCTGAGGAAACTCCTGGAAGCCCGGGCCCGGCTGTCCGACCTCCGGGGCAAGCTGGCCGGCAACGACAAGCTGGAGGAACTCCTCGAACAGGTCATCCACGATACCGACAAGCTCCAGACGCTCTCGGAATCCCAGGGAAGGAAGGCGTAGCCCATGAGCCAGAATGATTCCGGATCCTCCCTCGCCCTCGAACCCGCGATCCGCGCCCAGGAAACACCCCCCAGCCTCCTGGATTCCATCCTCGAGCACAGCCGGGCCGCCTCCAGCGCGGCTGAAATGACCCGCACCCGGGACCTGATCGGAGAACTGGCCAGCCAGGTGCTGTCCGGCACCGTGACCGTCAAGCGCGACCTCGCCAGCAGCCTGGACGCGCGCTTGGCCGAACTGGACCAGCTGATCTCGGACCAGCTCAACGCCGTCATGCACCACCCCGACTTCCAGCGGCTCGAAGCCTCCTGGCGCGGCCTGCGCTACCTCGTCGGCCAGTCGGACACGAGCCCCATGCTCAAGATCAAGTTCCTGAACGTCAGCCGGACCGACCTCATCAAGGATTTCAGGACTTCTCCGGACTACGACCAGAGTGCCCTCTTCAAGAAGGTCTACGAGGAGGAATACGGCACCTTCGGCGGGGCCCCCTATGCCGCGCTCGTCGGAGACTACGAATTCTCCAGGAGCCCGGACGATCTCTACCTGCTCGAGGAGCTGTCCCACGTCGCGGCCTCGGCCCACGCGCCCTTCATCTCCGCGGCCCACCCCGGCCTGTTCGGGCTCGAGACCTTCGGGGAGGTCGGCCGCCGCAGGCACCTCGCGAAGGTCTTCGACACCACCGAATACGCGAAATGGAAATCCTTCCGGGAATCGGAGGACTCCCGCTACGTGGGGCTGGTGCTGCCCCACATGCTGGGACGCCTGCCCTACGGCCCGGGAAGCGCCCCGGCGGAAGGGTTCAACTTCGTCGAGGACGTGGATGGCCGCGACAGTTCCAAGTACCTGTGGATGAACGCGTCCTACGCCTACGGCGCCCGGCTCACGAGCGCGTTCTCCAGCTTCGGCTGGCTCGCCGCGATCCGGGGCGTGGAGGGAGGCGGCCTCGTGGAAGGGCTGCCCACGCATACGTTCAAGACCGACGACGGCGAGATCGCGCTCAAGTGTCCCGCGGAAGTCGCCATCACGGATCGCAACGAGAAGCTCCTCGCCGACCTCGGGTTCATCTCCCTGGTCCACTGCAAGAACACCGACTATGCCGCCTTCTTCAGCGGCCAGTCGTGCCAGCGGGCCAAGACCTACAACACCGACGCCGCCAACGCCAACGCGCGGCTGTCCACCCAGCTGCCTTACATCTTCGCGATCTCCCGCATCGCCCACTACCTGAAGGCCATCATGAGGGACAAGGTCGGCAGCTTCACCTCCCGCGCCACCGTGGAGAGCTATCTCAACACCTGGCTGGCACAGTACGTCCTGCTCGACGACTCCGCCTCCCAGGAGGCCAAGTCCAAGTACCCCCTCCGGGAAGCCTACGTGGAAGTGTCGGAAGTCCCGGGCAAGCCGGGCATCTACCGCGCCGCAGCCTTCCTGCGTCCCCATTTCCAGCTCGACGAGCTGACCGTTTCCCTTCGCCTGGTGGCGGAGCTGCCCAAGTCCTCCCGGTAGCGGCGGACATTCATCCCAACCCCCTTTCCCACGAGGAACCGCACATGTCATTCGACGCCTTCATCAAGATCGACGGAATCCCCGGCGAGTGCACCGACGACAAGCACAAGGACTGGATCGAGATCACCTCGTTCTGCTGGGACCTCTCCCAGCCTGCCTCCGCCACTGCCAGCAACGCGGGAGGCGCCTCGGCCGAGCGCGTGAACATCTCCCCCTTGCAGTTCACCCATCTCTTCGACAAGGCCAGTCCGAAGCTCTACGAGGCCTGCTGCAAGGGCACGCACCTCAAGGAGGCCGTCATCCACCTCAACCGGGCCGGCGGGGACAAGATGCTCTACGGCGAGATCACCCTGAAGCAGGTCCTGGTGTCAGGAATCAGCGTCAGCGGCGCGCAGGGCTCTGACTTCCCCGCCGAGAACGTGGTCCTCAGCGCCGGCAGCTACGTCTGGAAGTACAACCAGCAGGACAGGAAGAGCGGCCAGAGCACCGGCACCGTCAGTGCCGGCTGGGACCTCGCCCTCAACAAGCCCACGGCGTAGGCGGCCCGATGGATGGAGCGGCGCGGCGCGCGGGCGTGCGGCGCCGCGCTCTTCAGATATTTTCCAGGGAAATCAGCCTGAGACGGTCCGTCGATTCTCCCATGCCACTTGTCCGATAGGGTCCGCTTGATCCAGGAAGTCGTCTGGTTCACAACCGGTCATGCTCCGCCGGCGGGGGCATCAACGAGGAGAAAATTGCATGATATTCATCAAACCTAGTCAAAATAAAATATTCTAAATTACATCTACGCCAGAATGGCCCAGCATCGAGTTCGAAACAAGTGCGACAGGCCTCCATGTCTGGCATTGAACATTGACTTGGGGCACTTTCTCCAGGTCAGGCAAGGAACTATCCAACAACAATAAATGGAACACAAAAACAGTTATACACGACTATGGCGGAACACTTGTCGTGAAGGCTGAAGCAAATAAAAAGACAGCAACCATTTTGGTCAAGATCAAAGGTTCAAATCCAAGCCCTGTTGAGGTCTGTCATTACTTGGCCAATAGACCAAACAGTTCTGGCTTTGATCAAATCATCGAACACGAGTCAAAATTCAAACATTTCGGACCAGACAACGAACCCCCGAAATCCTTCGACAATGGCTACGGAATATGTCAGTTGACTATACCTCCACCATCCTTCGAACAACTGTGGAACTGGAAATTGAACCTTGATGGGGGACTGAAGCTCTTCGAGACAAAGAGACTGGCAGCCATCATCTATCTCTCTCAAGACAATCGCACCTGCACAAGCGATCAACTCACACACGAGGCTGTCTGTCGATGGAATGGCGGCAGTTATCGTGACTGGGATAAAAAATCAGGCCAATGGGTCAGGCCCACGAACATCCTCTGTGATCTGCGGACAGGAAACATCGGCTGGGACATGAACGATCCAGACAATGCAGGGAAAACCGAAGCGGAACTGCATCAGCGGGATGGCAGCAGCTATTCCAAGCGCCCATGCGGAGCCAAATGGAAGTATTCCGGAGTCTGCTATGCGGATCGCGTTCTGGGCTAAGGCGTGCATGGTCGCCTTTCTGATCACTTCGGTCGCCGCGGCGAAAGGGGCCGTCCCGCTTGCCTCGGGCGGCACTGTCGGTTATTCGGTCTTCCGAGGCAGGACACGGCTGGAGATCCGGACTGCGACTGGCGTGCGTCACGTCCTGAGCGTGGAACGGGATTCCACGGTATCCCCAAAAGCAGCGCCCATCCGGCTGACGATCGTCGGAGAAATCAAGGAAACGGCAATCATTCTCATCGATGCCTATACATCGCTTCCGGGTGGAATGAGTAGTGTCCAGAAGTTTCTGTAAGTCCTCGACGGTAAGTGGATCGCAGTGATCG
>DAOPZL010000001.1:81297-147055 GCA_035353395.1 Holophaga sp. | reverse complement strand
CCTGAGGCTACCGGGTCACATTCGTCAGTTCACGCACGCCAACCGCTGGGACACCTTCTTTCGGAGAACGCCTCGCCGGGGCTTGCGGCGCTGGGCTGTCGGCCGCAATATCCTTCCATCTCTCATCGTCAGGCGGGAAACATGGTGCTACCAAGTGCGCAACCTGGTCATTCCGGACATGCCCGCTGGGGGGCCTTGGCCGATCTGGCCGGGCGGGAGTTCCCCCATGCAACCCAGTTCCTCATCCAGGGCCTCGACCTCCTGCTGCGGCAGCTCGGGATGGACCGGGCGGCCCTCACCCGCGCCACCAGCCAGGGCCTCGAGACCTGCTGGTGGGCCCTGGGCGACCGCGTCGGGCCGGAGGACCCCATTCACGAGGCCGACGAGTTCTTCGGCCCGCGGGTGATGGACGACCCGACCCGGGAGCTGGCCATCCCGGACCTGGAGGCCGACCGCAGCCTGGTGTCGCACCCCAGCGCGAGACGGCTCGGAATCCGCACCTACCTGGGCTTCCCCCTGCGGCACGCCGGCCGGTGCCTCGGCATCCTGTCGCTCCAGAGCGTGCGTCCCCGCTTCCTGGAGGAGGACGAACTGGCCTTCGCCAGGATCGTGGCCGCCCTCTTCGCCCGGACCCTGGACGGCGAAACCCTGCGGGCGGATCTCCAGGCCACGCGCAACGTGCTGGACCTGACCGCGGCGGTGGTGGAGGACCACTCCCTGGAGAGCCCGGCCACGCGGCTGCCCAACCGCCGCTACCTGGAGATCTGGCTGAAGGCGCATCTCTACCTGGCCCAGCGCCGGGGCGAGGCCATGAGCGTCGCCCACTGGCTGGCCGACCCGGATCCCGAAACCGTGCAGCGGCTGCGGGATATCGCGGCCGCCCTCCGGGGGGAGGACCTGCTGGTGGACCTGGGCGAGGGGGAGGTCCTGCTCCTGCTGCCCCATACGGGCCTCGAAGGGGCGCAGATCCTCCTGGACCGCATCCGGGAGACGCTGGGCTCCATTCCCATGGGCGCGACCCTCTGGGAACCTCTCCATCCTGTGGACGGCGAGGACCTGGCCATCCAGCAGGCCGTCCTGCGCGCATCGGAGGCCCGCGACTACAGCGAGGCCCATGCTTCCGGGGGCGGGGCCGAGGTCCAGTGGATGCTCCTGGAGGCGGCGGCCGGGAGCGACGCGAACGCGGCGAGGCCCTGACCGCCTCGTCCCGGTTCCGGCCGCCTGGAAAGACCCGGGACAGGGCCACTACACTGGAGGCATGACTCCGAAGACCCTCCGCGCCGTGATGTCCACCCTCCGCAAGCCCGGGGATGGCTGTCCCTGGGACCTGAAGCAGGACCACCACACCCTGGAGCGCTACCTCCGGGAGGAGGCCGCGGAAGTGCTGGACGCCCTGGCGGCGCACGTGCCGGGCGATGCGGAAAAGGAGCGCCATCTCCGCGAGGAGCTGGGAGACCTGTGGCTCCAGGTGCTCTTCCACGCCCAGCTCGCCCAGGAACGGGGCGCGTGGGACATCCACGACGTCGAGCGGGACATCGTGGCCAAGCTCGTCCGCCGCCATCCGCACGTCTTCGCGGACGTCGACGTGGACGGCGCCGAGGAGGTCCTCGTCAATTGGGCCGCGATCAAGAAGACCGAGAAGGCGGAGCTGGGCCACGATACCGATCCCCATCTGCTGGACGGGATCGCGAAGAGCCTCTCGCCCATGGACGAGGCCCTGGAGATCGGCAAGCGCTGCGCCAAGGTGGGCTTCGAATGGCCGGACCTGGAAGGCGTGCTGGACAAGGTGCGGGAGGAGATCGAGGAACTGCAGGCGGAGAGCGAGGCCCAGCGCGTCGAGGACGAGTTCGGGGACGTGCTCTTCAGTCTGGTGCAGTGGGCCCGGAAGAAGGGCGTGGATCCGGACCGCGCCCTGCGCCGCCAGATGCGGCGGTTCCGGGAGCGTTTCGAGAAGGTGGAAGCCTTCGCCCTGGCCCACGGCGGCTGGGAGGAGCAGGACCTGGAAGCCCTGGAAGCCGCCTGGCAGGCGGCGAAACTGGAACTGGCATGAACCAGCCGCCCTTCTACGTCGTTCCCCTCACCCACGCCTCCTGGGACGAGGCCCAGGCCTCGGCGCGCCTCCTGCCCCCGGAGGCGATCCCCGAGCTGCGCCTCGACCTCTTCCCGGACCTGGAACCCGAGGAGATGATCCGGGGCCTGCGGCGCTTCTGCGTGGTGACCCACCGCCGCGCCTGCGAGGGCGGGGCCTGGGAGGGGAGCGAGGAGGATCGGCTCGCCCGCCTGGCGGCGGCGGCGGAGGCCCGTCCGGCGTGGATCGACCTGGAGTGGGACCTGGCCGTGCCGGAGCCCATCCGGAACCACCGCTCCCATGTCCGCCTGCTGCGCTCCGTCCACGTCCCGCCGGGAGTCTTCGACCTGGAGGCGCGGCTGGCCGCCCTGCCCGAGGGGGAGGCCTACAAGTGGGTGGGCCATGCGGGCAGGCTTTCGGACAACGCGCGGCTGAAGCCGGCGCTCGCCTGGGCCAGGGACCGGGGCATCCCGCTCTCGGCCTTCCTCATGGGCCCGAAGGGCGTCCCCAGCCGATGCATGCAGGCGGCCTGGGGCGGCGCCTTCACCTATGCGGCCCCCGACGACGGCCCTCCCGCCGCCCCGGGGCAGCTCCCCCTGGCGACCCTGAGGGCCTGGCGCCTCCACAAGCTGCATCCACGCCACGAGCTGTGCGGCGTCCTGGGCTCCCCGGTGATGCACTCGAGGGGACCGGCCTACCACAACGCCCGCTTCCAGGCGGCATTCAAGGATCTGGTCTACCTGCCCCTGGACTGCGGTAGCGCCGACGAGGCCTGCGAGGCCCTGGAGCGCCTGGGGATCCTCGGCGCCAGCCTGACCGCCCCCCTGAAGGAAACCCTTCCCCCGAGGCTCGGCCTGCGGGGTCCCCTCAACACCCTCTGGCGTCGGGCCCCCGGCCTCCCTTGGCAGAGCGCCAACACGGACGCCGTCGCCCTCCGGGAGGCGCTGGGCCGGCTCGCCCCCGGCCCGGTACTCGTCCTGGGCGCGGGCGGCGTCGCCCATACGACCTTCGAGGTGCTCCGGGAGCAGGGACGCCCCTGGCTCGGGGCTTCCCGGGCCGAACCCGGATCCCCCTCCGGGATCGCCCAGCTCGCGCCGGTAGGCGTGGTCCAGGCCACCAGCCTCGGCATGCAGGCCGGGGACCCGCGGCCCTTCCCGGAGCTCCTGGAAGCTGCGCGCCCCACCCTGCGCTGGGCCGTGGAGTGGATCTACAAGGAGGAGACGGCCTTCGCCCGCTGGTCTCGCGAGGCGGGGCTCACCCTCGTGGAAGGCGGCACGCTCTTCGAAGGCCAGGCGTCGGCCCAGTCGAGGGCTTTCGTCGAGGGCTGCGGGGAGTAGCTCACCGCACGAACAGGCGGCGGCTGGAGAACTGGGGATCGCTGGTGAGATTGATGCCCAGGTCGCGGAGCCCGGCCTCGTCGCCGGACGGGGGGATGTGCGTCATGTGGGCCTCGCACCCGCGGAGTTCCCTCAGCTTCTCTACCGCCACCTGGGCCGCAGGGTCGGTGGCGGCGCTGATGGCCAGGGCGTTGAGCGTCTCGTCCAGGTCCAGGCTCACGTCCTTGTTGAAGACCTGCCGCTTCAGACGGGCGATGGATTCGATGACGCTGGGATCCAGGAGGTGGCTTTCGTCCGGGATGCCGGCCAGCACCTTCACGACGTTGAGCACGAGGCTCGAGGCGGCGTGCATGAGTGGGCTGTTCTTGCCCGTGACGATGCTGCCGTCGTGCAGTTCGAGGGCCGCGCCGCAGAAGATCCCGCCGTGCCCTCTGGCCTTGTCCTCCGCATCCTGAGCGGCCAGCCGGGCCGGCCGCACCACGGCACGGTCCACATCCACCAGGTGGTGGGCCTTCATCAGGCGCTCGGAGCGCTCCACGGTCTCCGCGTCCACCAGCCCCATCATGTACTCGCCCGCATAGCGGAAGTGCCGGCGGATGATCTCCTGCCTCGAGGCGTGCTGGCAGGCCTCGTCGTCGATGATGCCGAAGCCGGCGCGGTTCACGCCCATGTCCGTGGGCGACTTGTAGGGCGATTCCTTCCCCGTGATCTTCTCGAGGATCAGGCGCAGCACGGGAAAGGCCTCCACGTCCCGGTTGTAGTTCACGGTCATCGCGCCGTAGGCCTCCATGTGGTGCGGGTCGATGACGTTCACGTCGCGCATCTCGGCGGTGGCGGCCTCGTAGGCGACGTTCACGGGATGCTTCAGGGGCAGGTTCCAGATGGGGAAGGTCTCGAACTTCGCGTAGCCCGCCGCTACGCCCTGGCGGTAGTCGTGGTAGAGCTGGGAGAGGCAGGTGGCGAGCTTGCCGCTGCCGGGCCCGGGCCCGGTGACCACCACGAGCGGCTTGGTGGTCTCGATGCGCGGGTTCGAGCCGTAGCCCTCGTCGCCGACGATGCGGTCGATGTCCGAGGGGTAGCCGGGGATGGCGCGGTGGGTGTAGACCCGCACGTTCCTGCGCTCCAGCTTGTTCTTGAAGATCCGCGCGGCGGGCTGGTCCGCGTACCGCGTGATGACGACCGCCGTCACCTTGAGGCCTCGCTCGGCCAGGTCGTCGATGAGCTTCATGGCGTCGGCGTCGTAGGTGATGCCGAAGTCGGCCCGCACCTTCCGCCGCTCGATGTCCCCGGCGTAGATGCAGAGGATGATGTCCGCCTGCTCCCGGAGCTGCTGCAGCAGGCGCATCTTGACGTTGGGATCGAAGCCGGGCAGGACGCGGGAGGCGTGGAGGTCGAAGAGCAGCTTCCCGCCGAACTCCAGGTAGAGCTTGTCGTTGAACTGGTGCATCCGCTCGAGGATGGCGGCGGACTGTTCCCGCAGGTACCGTTCGTTGTCGAAACCAAGGGGGTATGTCATCGCAGCCTTCCGGAAAACTCCATTCTGCCAAACTCGCGACCGCCCAGGAGCATGGTGAGAAGCTCAATATCCCCGGCGCGGCTGGGACCGGTCCTCATGGGGTAGCATGGTGGGAAGCCTTGGGAGGAGCGATGTCGTCAGACCTGAAACGCCTTCTGGAATCCGCGCTGCCTCCGGACGCGGAATGGGCGAGCCTCCGCCGAGTGCGGACCGAGGGACGGGGCTACCAGGCGAAGGACGGCCAGTTCGAGGAAGCCTTCGACTACGTTGACGAGGGCTACATGGTCGAGGTGCTCCACGAGGGGCAGTTCGGCTACGCGGCGCTCGCCTCGGCGGAACCGGCCGCCCTGAAGGCCGCGGCGGAGAAGGCCCTGCGCCTGGCGCGGGCGGCCGCCCCGAGGACGATCCATCCCTTCGGGCTCGAAGTCCGACCCGCCACGGTCGCCCGCTACGACACGCCGAGAAAGCTGCGCGCCGCCTTCGGTGCCGACCTGCTCTCCCGGCAGGCCATCCAGCTCACGAAGGCCATGCAGATCTCCGGCAAGATCGTCCAGGCCGCCGCCGGGATCGACGCGCGCGACATCGAGATGGAACTGGTCTCGACCTCGGGCGCCTCCCTCGAGCAGCACCTCCACATCCTGGGCTACGAAGTCCAGGCCATCGCGAGGGACGGAGCGGTCACCCAGCGCCGGTCCGCCAACGGCCCCCGGGGACGGAACAACCAGGGCGGCTGGGAATTCCTGGACATCGCCGGGGGCGAGGCCGAGGCCCGCAGGATCGCGGAGCAGGCCCTGGAGCTCCTTTCCGCGCCCGAATGCCCGTCCATGACCGCGGACCTGGTGCTGGCGCCGGACCAGATGATGCTCCAGATCCACGAGTCCGTGGGCCATCCCCTCGAGCTGGACCGCATTCTTGGCGACGAGCGGAACTTCGCGGGCTCGACGTTCGTGAAGCTCGAGGACATCGGGACCCTGCAGTACGGCTCCGAACTGATGAACATCACCTTCGATCCCACCCTTCCCACCGAGGCCGCCTCCTACGGCGCTGACGACATCGGCAACCCGGCCAGGAAGGAGTTCCTCGTGAAGAACGGCCTCCTGGTCCGCGCCCTCGGCTCCCTGGAGAGCCAGCGGCGCTCCGACAAGCCCGGTGTGGCCAACCAGCGGGCCCAGGACTGGTTCCGGGCCCCCATCGACCGCATGGCCAACCTGAACCTGGAGCCCGGGAAGGACCGCTTCGAGGACATCATCGCCTCCATCGAGCGGGGCGTGTTCATGGAGGCGAACCGCTCCTGGTCCATCGACGACTACCGCAACAAGTTCCAGTTCGGCTGCGAGTACGCCCGCCTCATCGAGGACGGGAAGCTGGCCGGGACGGTGCGCAATCCCAACTACCGGGGCGTGTCCTCGAGGTTCTGGCGCAGCCTCTTCAAGGTGGGCGACGCCTCCTCCTTCGGCATCTTCGGCACCCCCAACTGCGGCAAGGGCGAACCCAACCAGGTGATCACCACAGGCCACGCGAGTCCCGTGTGCGCCTTCCGCGACGTGGAAATCTTCGGAGGTGAGGCGTGAGCGCCCTGCGGAACATGGAGGCCAGATTCGACCAGGCGTGCGGCCTGCTCTTCGGGGAACTCCTTCCGGGAGAGGCCCTGACCCTCGACTTCGCGGGCGAGTCCAGCGAGTTCATGCGCTTCAACGAGGGGAAGGTCCGCCAGATCGGGCACATGGACCGGGCCACCGTCCAGATCAAGTACTTCCGGGACGGGCGGACCCTCTCCTCCGCCTTCGAGACGACGGGGGACGAGGACCAGGATGCCGAGTTCGCGGCCGCCGCCCTCTCTAGGGCCCGGCGCGAGGCGCCCCTCCTGCCCGTGGATCCCTACCAGACGCTGCCCGCCTGCTCCGACACCTCCCGCGAGGTCTTCCAGGGCCGCCTCCCCGAGGCGGACCGGATCCCCGACGAGATCCTCGGCCCGGGCGAGGCCATCGCGAAGGCCGGAGCGGATTTCGTGGGCCTCCACGCCCAGGGCCTGGTCTGCCGGGGCGCCGCCAGCAGCGCCGGGGCCCGGCACTGGTTCGCCACGGAAACCTTCGCCTCGGACCATTCCACCTATCTGCCGAACGGGAAGGCCGTCAAGTCGGGCTACGCGGGCCGGGAGTGGGACGCGCGGGAGTACACCCGCCGCCTGGCCACCACCATCTCGCGGCTGGAGGCGCTGGCGAGGCCCGAGAAGGTGATCCCGCCGGGCAAGTACCGCGTCTACATCGCCCCCGATGCCCTCAACGAGGTCGTCCCCTTCTTCTCGTGGAACGGACTCGGGGAGCGCGGCCTGCGCGAGGGCGAGAGCTCGTGGATCGCCCTGCGCGACGGCCGCAAGTCCCTCTCGCCGCGGTTCCGGCTGGATCAGGACTTCGGCCTGGGCCTCGAGCCGCGCTTCAACGATCTCGGCGAGGTGGCGCCCCGGCTGCTGCCCCTCATCGAGGCGGGCAGGCTCGCGAACACGCTCGTGTCGGCCCGGTCCGCGAAGAAGTACGGCCTCGCCTCCAACGCGGCCCCGGCCGGGGAAGAGGTGCGCTCGCCGTCCATCGGGGCGGGGGACCTGGACGAGGACAAGGCCCTGGAGCTGGTGGGGACCGGACTCTACCTGTCCAACCTCCACTACCTCAACTGGAGCGACAACGACTCGGGACGCATCACCGGCATGACCCGCTTCGCCTGCTTCTGGGTCGAGGACGGCCGGATCGTCTCCCCCATCAAGGACATGCGCTTCGACGAGAGCATCTACCACCTCTTCGGCGACAAGCTCGCGGGTCTCACCCGCCAGCGCACCCTGGTTCCCGAGACCTCGACCTACGGCCATCGGGCCCTGGGCGGCGCGCTGCTGCCCGGGATCCTCGTGGAGGATTTCGCGTTCACGCTATAGCGAGCGCGAACACCGTCCGCCGACCGGCCTCCCGGAATCCGAGCCTCTCGTGGAGCCGGAGGGTGGCCGGGTTGGTGCTGGCCAGGAGGGCCGACAGGCTCGCGACGCCCCGGCTGGCCGCGGATTCTCCGGCCAGCCGGTAGAGGGCGGCGGCGATCCGCCGGCCTCGCAGAGACTCGTCGACGCCGACTTCGTCCACATGGCCGTCCGGGCACACCCCGATCCACGCCGCATAGCGTCCCGGCGAGTCCCGCCAGACCTGGCTGGCCTCGCGGTCCAGCCCCTCCCACGCCTCCCGCTTGGCCGCCCCATCGACCGGAGGCGCGTTCGGCACCCCGGCGAAGCACGTGTTGAAGACCCGGGCGAACCGATCCCAGTCGATCTCCTCGAAGGGCACGCGGCCGAGGAAGGCCGGCACGGGAACCTCCGGGAGGCCTCGGCTGGCCCGCGCCACCTGGATCATGTCCAGCAGAGGGGCGAAGCCCAGGTCGAGGAGCGCGGTTTCCTTGGCGGCTTCCCCCGGGAACCGGCTGACCCTGAGCTGACGGGCTCCCAGGGCGCGGGCCCGCTCGGCGAGATGCCCCAGGAGCAGGCGCGCGGCAGCCTCCGATGCCGCCAGCACGGGCGCGCCGTAGAGGATGCCCTGGGCCGCCACCCCGAGGCCCACCCAGCCCGCGACGCCGCGGGGCGCATCGTCCACGGCCACCACCACCTGCGAGCCCCGGCCCCGGGCGGAATCGTTCAGGTCCCGCCAGAGGGACGCCGGATCCCCCGATGCCGGGAACAGGCGCGCCAGGGCCTCCAGGTGCTTCTCTTCATAGGGGACGAGCGAGAGCATGCCTCCTCCGCAACGGGCAAGGGGAACTGCCAGTGTAAGGGGAAGGACGCCATCCCCGTCCGGAAAGCCTGCTAGCGTATTGCCATGCGCCTCCTGCTCGTCGAGGACAAGGAAAGCTTCCGGCGCCTGCTGGTCCAGGCCCTCGCAGGGTCCCCCTGGGAGGTGCTGGCGGTGGGAGACCCCCGCGAAGCCCTGGAAGCCCTTGCCCGCAGCCCCTTCGAGGTGCTGGTGACGGACCTGAGGCTGCCCGGCTTCAGCGGCATCGAGCTGCTCCGCCGCGCCAAGCGCATGCATCCGGGCATCCGCATCGTGCTGATGTCCGCCTTCGGCGAGCCCAAGGACATCGTGGAGGCCATGCGCTGCGGCGCCGACGAATTCCTTCCGAAGCCCTTCGACCTGGACCATTTCCACGCCGTCCTGGAGCACCTGCTCGCGATGGTGGAAGCCCCTCCGCCGGATCCGAGGGAGCCCTGGATCGCCCACTCCCCGGCCATGAAGGACCTGGACCGGGCCCTCGTGAAGGCCGCGGACAGCCGGGCCCCGGCTCTCTTCCTCGGCGAGAAGGGCGTCGGCAAGCTGCGGGCGGCAAGGCGCCTCCACGCGATCGGGAACCCGCAGGGGCCCTTCATGAGCACCAGCGCAGCCGGCCTGCCCGACGCACGTCACCTCAGGCTCCTGGCCCACGGAAGCGTCTGCCTCACGGACCTGGAAGGCCTCCCGGCCGGCCGGATCCAGGCCCTGGCCGAGACCCTCGAGCGGGAGCAGGACATCCGCTGGATGGGGAGCGCCCGCTCCCTGCAGGAAGTCCCGGAAGCCCTGCAGTGGAAGCTGGGCGTGCTCTGTTTCCACCTGCCTCCCCTGCGGGACCGGAAGGAGGATGTCCTGCCCCTGTTCAGGAGCTTCCTGGAGGCCGCCGCGCGCCAGGACGGCCGGCCGTGCCCCCTGGTGGAGCGCGCCGTCGAGCGCGACCTGCTCCAGCGAGCCTGGCCGGGGAACATCCGTGAACTGGCCTGGTGCGTGTCCCAGGCCTTGCGCGCGACCCCCGGAGCCATCCTGGCGCCTCTCCCCGTCCCGGGAGGCGCGCCGGAGGCGACCCTGTGCATCCCGCTGCCGGAGCCCGCCCCCCTGGAAGTCATGCTCTCCGAACTCGCCAGGGCCGCCGAACCCGCGCTGCTGCGCCGGGCCCTCGCGTCCTGCGGCCGGGACCCGGCCGCGGCGGCGGCATCCCTCGGCCTCACGCCGAGGGCCTTCGCGCAGCGCCTCCGGGATTGCCGCATCCCCCTGGACGAAGTCTAGGCGCGTGTCGGAGTACACTGGGGATCCGATGATGGAAACGCCTCTCCCCTCAGAATCCGCGGAACACCTCCGGGCCCGTGTGCACAAGGGCCTCCACGCCCTCCGCCGGGTGGTGGTGGGCAAGGAAGCCCAGGTCCAGCGGGCGCTGGCGGTGCTCCTCTCGGGGGGGCACCTCCTGCTGGAGGATCTGCCCGGCGTGGGGAAGACGACCCTGGCCAAGGGCCTCAGCCGCCTGCTCGGAGGCACCTACCAGCGGATCCAGGGCACCAACGACCTCCTGCCCTCCGACCTCCTGGGCGTGCACCTCTGGGACGCCGCTTCCCACAGCTTCAAGTTCCAGGCGGGCCCGGTCTTCGCGAACGTCGTGCTCCTGGACGAGCTGAACCGCATCGGCCCCAAGACCCAGAGCGCACTGCTGGAAGTGATGGTGGAGGGCCAGGTCACCCTGGACCGCGCCGTCTATCCCCTGCCCGATCCCTTCTTCGTCATCGCGACGCAGAACCCCATGGACCACGCGGGCACCTTCCCGCTCCCGGAGAGCCAGCTGGACCGCTTCGCCTGCGTGGTCCACCTGGGTTATCCGGATACCGAAGCGGAGCGCCTGGTCCTGAAGGGGGAAGCGGGATCCGAGAAGCTGGAGGGCCTGGCTCCCGCCCTGGAACTGGCGGGCTGGCGCGACGCCCGGACCCTGGTGAAGCAGGTGCGCCTGTCCGAGGCGGTCCTGGACTACGCGGAACGCGTGGTGGCGAGGGTCCGCCAGGAGGGCGGCTTCTGCTCCACCCGGGCGATCGGGCACTGGCTGGCCCTGGCCAAGGCGGAAGCCTGGCTGCAGGGACGGGCTTTCGTGACCCCGGACGATCTCCAGGACACCTTCGGGGACGCCCTGGCGCACCGCGGCACCATGAACGACCGGCGCCTCAACCGGGACGACCGGCGGGAACAGCTCGGACGGGCCCTCCGGGAAATTCCCGTGGGGTGGAAGCCGTGAAGTCCGCACCCGACCGGGCGAGACTCGGAGAACTGCTTCGCCAGGCCCGGGTGGCCAAGGGCATGTCGCAGGAAAGCCTCGCGCGGGAGCTCCAGCTGCCCATGCACCTCCTGAACGCCATCGAGACAGGGGACTGGGGGAAGATCCCTCCTGGCCGGGAAAGGCCCTTGACGAGGCTGGTCGCGGAGAAGGTCGGCCTGAACCTGGAGCAGCACCGCGACGCCTTCGAGGCCGTCCCGGGAGGGCTCGAGCAGGAGCCTCCGAATCCGCGCCGGGAGTTCGTGGAACGCATGCTCATGGGGTGCATCAGCGCGGCCTCCCTCGCCGTGATCGTCTGGCTGCTGGTGCCGGGCCGGGGACTCCGCTCGAAGATCCCCATCGTCAAGGTGGCCCATCCTCTGAATCCGCCCCCCCTCCACAGGCCGGCGACCACGCAGGGCGCCTACCCCGTGCTGGGGGAAGTGCTTCCCGAGGCCCCCGTCACCGAGGAAGGCATCCGGGTGAGCCTGCGGGCCATGGATGCGTGCGAGGCCCAGATCAAGAACGCGGAAGGGACCTTGGCCCATTCCCTGCGCGTTTCCGATCCCTGGCGGCTGCGGGTCAAGGGGCCCTTCACCCTGACCCTGGGCAATGCGGGCGTCGTCGAACTCGAGGTCGCGGGACGCCGCATCCAGCACACGGAAATCATGGGAGAATCCTGGTCCGGAACCTTCAGCGCCGACGGGCTCCTCCTGCCGCCGCCCAGGCCTGCCGCCGAAAGCGCACCTCCCACGGCTCCCGAGACCGAGCCCGAAGTCGAAAGCGAGGAGTGAGGATGAATCCTCTCGTAGAGAAATTCCTCGGCAATCAGCTCCCGGAGCCTCTGGCCAACGCCTTGATCGGGGGCGCCCTGCCCGTTCCGCCCCTGGACCTGCTGACCTGCCTGGCGCACGCCGTCTTCAAGGAGACGCCCCTGGCGGCCAAGGCCCTCGAAACGATCCAAGGCCTGCCCGAGAGCGTCCTCGCGAGCGCCATCGTGGGTCCGGTGGAGACGCCGGACACCCTCGGGCTGATCCTGATGAACCGCAAGGAGACGGACCTGCTGGAGACGGCCCTGCTCCACGAGAACCTGACTTCCGAATGGCTGGAGCGCGCCATCCCGCACCTGCCCGGGAACGTCCTGGAGATCCCGCTGAACAACCAGGTGCTGTGGATGGAGCGCCCGGCGATCCTGGACCTCCTGGAGCTCCACCCCGAGGCCGAGTACAAGATCAAGCGCCGGGTGAACGAATTCCGCTTCGATGTCCTCAGGCTGGTTCCCGAGGAGGTCGCGAAGGACCGCCTGGCCATCATCGACGAGGTGGAGGCGGGGAAGCTGGACAAGGCCTGGGCGGAGCTCCCGGTCCCGGTCGAGAACCTCGAGTTCGACGACCACCTGACGGAGGAACAGGCGGCCAGGGAGCAGACCGCCAAGCCGATCCTCGACGACGAGGGGCTGGAGATCTCCCTGTCCCTCACCCAGCGCGTCATGCGGCTCCGCACCAACCAGAAGATCATCCTGGCCCTCAAGGGCGGCAAGGAGGAGCGCACCTTGCTGATCCGCGAATCCAACCGCATGATCCAGGTGAACGTCATCCGCAACGGCCGCATCACGGAGGGCGAAGTGGCCTACATCGCCCAGATGCGGGCCGTCAACGACGAGGTGCTCAGGATCATCTCGCAGAACCGCGACTGGATGAAGAAGTACCCCATCGTGAAGAACCTCGTCCAGAACCCCAAGACCCCGCTCGCCATCGCGATGAACAACCTCAAGCGCATCCACGAGTTCGACCTCAAGCTCATGAGCAGCGACCGGAACGTGCCCGAGCTGCTGCGCCGGGAGGCCAAGCGGATGATCTCCCGCCAGGGCCAGTGAGGGTTCCCCGGACCTGGACGGCCCGCGCCCAGGGTGGGGACTCCGAAATGCACAGCCGGAACGGTGCACTTAAAAAGCAGCAATCCGATGATTGCTTGGTGTTCCAAGGCAACCTCGTCCCCGTTGCCGGAGATGTCAGCAGACCTTGCGGAAATCGCCCCGGAAGCCGTCGTATGCTGGATCCATGCACGTGGTCGATCCCTCTTCCCCCCGGCGGTTCCCGCTCCTCCAGACCTTCCGGGAAGCCCTGAAGGGCGATTGCCCTCCGGAGGACGCCCTGCTTGCCGGACTCGCGGAACAGGGGCTCATGGAACAGGCCTTGATGGAGCTGAAACGAGGGCGGCCGAGGCTGCGGAGCGGGGATCCCTGGCACCTCGCGCGCACGCACATGGAAGCCGAGGTCGCGCGCGCCCGGGAGAGGCGGATGCTCCAGTGGCAGCTCGACCCGGCGCGGCGTTCCCTCAGGTTCCGCATGGAAGTGCGCTCCCCGGCCTGCGGGCTCCACCCTCCGGCCCTCCAGGCTGCCCTTGCCCAGGCCCTGCTGGAGGCCGGCCTGCCCCTGGCCATGGGGCTCGAGAAGACGCCCCGTCCCCTGGTGCGCCTCGGCCACCCCCTTCCCCTGGGCGTGGAAGGGCTCTCGGAGTGGGCGGACGCGGCCCTCCGGCAGCCGTCCGAGGTCCCCGTGCCGGACCTGGCCGCTCATATCAATCCGTTCTGTCCCGAAGGGCTCCTGATCCTGGAGGCGGAACAAGTCCCCAACCACGCCTCCCCCGTGCTCGAGCTCTGCGTGGAGGCCCGCTGGGCCTGGGCCTGTCCCGGTCCCCTGCGCGGGATGGCCGAGGCGCGCTTCGCCCGGTTCATGGCCGCCGACACCTACGAGATCTCGAAGATCGGCAAGGTGGCGGGGCACAAGCAGGCCAAGCGCGTGGAGGTGCGCCATCTGGTCCTCGACGCGGGCTGGACGGGCGACCAGTTCCGTTTCACGACCCGCCTTTCCGCAGGGGAGGCCCTGAATCCCCTCAAGCTCCTGGCCGGCGTCCTCGGCCTGGAGGCCGGGGAAATCCACGGCCTGATCCGGACCGGGGTGGAACTGGCGGAAGACCCTCGCCTGTGCGCCGGCGAGAAGTACGAGACCAAGCTCCACAACATCTTCGAGGACGCCGTGCTGCTGGACTCGGCCCCGGAAGGCGCGACCGCGGAGGATGAGGACGATGAACCCATCCTGCTGGAGAGGACTCCCAGGCCGGCCCAGGGAGGGGAACGGCCGGAGTGACGCCCCTCAAGGATGGCTGTGGATCAACCACGCCCAGTTGATGCCCGTGACCGCGAGGGCGAAGCCCAGCAGCAGCCTTTTCTCCGTGGACGTGAATTCGAACTCCACGGTCCTTGCGGTGAGCGCCCGGCCCACCAGGGCCAGGGATCCCGCCACGGCACCCGTCATCGTCAAGGGGTTCCATGCGAAGGATTCCCTCCAGGAACCTCGTGCCATGGCCATGAGCCCCCGCGTCGTGCCGCAGGTGGGACACGAATAGCCCGTGAGACGGTGGAAGAGGCAGGTGTCCAGGTCGGCCCCCGTATAGTGCGTGAACACGCGCGCGGTGATCACGACCAGTCCCCAGAGCGCCACGAACCCGAAGAGGCCCGGGGAGATCCGCGGCCACCGTGGCACTGGCCTCGTCTTGACCTTCATGGTGTCCCCCAGCCCCGCCCGTCGTGCCTCAGCTCATCGCGCCCTGCAGCCCGGCGATCGCGATTCCGAAGACGAACACGGCGATCCCGGCGAGGATTCCGAGGAGATTGAGCACGCAGCCGATGATCCCAAGGATCTTGCCGGCCTTCGTCATGCCTTCGCCCTCGGGGTCCATCCGGCCTTCGGCCATCTCCTTGAGGTCGCTGTTCCCCATCACCCAGGCGAGGATGCCGAAGACGATGCAGCAGAGGAGGCCCAGGATCCCGAAGGCCAGCAGCATTCCCCCCCGGTGCGGCTTCAGGGAGGTGACTTGGTCGATCTGGTTCATGGAACCTCCAGGCGCGATGCCTCGATGACGATCGAGCGCAATCAAAGTCTATTGATGAATTGGCCCGAAAGAAAGCCTGCGGGCCGCTAGCTAGCTAGCCGGCCATCGACTGGATGGCCTTCTGCCAGAGGCCCTTGGGGTCGTCGGCGAGGAGCCATTCAGGCTGGAGCGGCAGGCGCGCCCAGGCTCCCTGCTCCATTTCCGAGTCGAGCTGGTTCGGGCCCCACCCCGCGTAGCCGAGGAACAGGCGATAGACGGTGGAATTGTCCACCAGGAGCGATTCCAGGAGGTCCTTCCGGAAGCTGATGAAGTCCGTGAAGTCCAGGACCGTGTCCTCCTCCGCCGGAAGGCCGCCCCTGACGAGGATGATGCCGCGCTGGGGGTCCACGGGACCACCGCGCCAGGCCGTGACTTCGGGATCTCCCCCGAAGACCAGTTGGCTCTCCTCACAGATCTTGGCGAGGGTCAGCGGCAGGGGCCGGTTGAGGATCAGGCCCATGGCTCCCTGCTCGTCATGCTCGATGAGAAGCACCACAGTGTGCAGGAAATTGGGATCCAGGAGCAGCGGGCTGGCTACCAGGAGACACGGAGCGATGGGGCTCATGGGGACGATCATAGCGCGCTAATCTCATAAGATGCGCGTTTCCCCCCTGTCCGACTTGTCCCCCCTCGCCGCAGGGACGGGCTTCCTCTGGCGGCACCCGTTCCAGACGCTGGGACTGGCCCTGCTCACCGTCGTGCTGTCCTTCCTGGGGCCGGTCTTCCAGCTGGGGAGATTCCTCCCGGACGATCCCACGGTGAGCATGATCCTGGCCGTGGTGGCGATGGTGCCCCTGGAGCTGTACTTCATGCCCCGCTTCATCCTGGAACTGGACGCCGAGACCCTGGACCACCCCCTGAACCGCCGGGACGCATGGAAGGACACCTTCGAGACCCGCTGGCTCGCGTCCTGCGGCGCCAAGGCGCTCCTCTACCTTTCGGTCGCGGTGGCCGCCACCTGCCTGGTGATCCCGGGTCTCCTCCTGCTCGCGGTCTTCGGCTGGACCCCCTGGCGCGTCCTCCTGCGCGGCGAATCCCTGACGGCGGCGGCGAAGAGCAGCGCGTCCCTCATGGCCCGCCTCTGGCCCCGGGTGCTCCTGCTCCTCGTCGTGTTCCTCGGGCTCTATTTCGCGGCGATCCTGGGAGGGATCTGGTTCCAGGACCATTTCGTGCCCACGCCTCTCACGCCGTGGATCCGCCTGACCCATCCCGCCGTCTGGGCCATCGACCTCACGGGAGGGCTGTTGAACCTCTGGAGCAGCTGCGTCTGCCTGGCGCTGTACCACCGCCTCGAACGCCTGGCCGCAACGCCGACCCCCTCCCAGGCGAACCCCTAGGCTAGGAAGTCCGGTAGTAGGCCCGGATCCCCTTCACCACGGCCTCCGCGTAGCGTTCGCGGAAGGCCGGGTCCTTGATGCTCGCCGCGTCCTCCTCGTTCGTCAGGTTCACGATCTCCACCAGGACCTTCGTGGCGGCGGTGTTGTAGCGGATCACGGCGGGCAGGTAGTTCTTCCCCTCCCGCCGGATGATGTTGCGGATCGGCCGGTTCGAGTGGACGGGCAGCTGCTCGTCCCTCAGCGTCTTCAACAGGCCCTCGGCGAAGAGCCGGCTGCGGGCCTCGGCCTGGATGCGTTCCTTCTCCGTGAAGGAGACCCGCCCCCCCCGCTTCATCTCCGCCACGCCCGCCCCCCGCGAGGGAGACAGGGCGAAGCTCGCCGGGACGGCCGCGGCGCCGGGGACGTAGACCATCGTGCCATGGGCGGAGGGGTGAAGCGCATCCGCGTGGAAGCTGATGAAGAGCGTCTTCTGGACATCCCCGCGCCGCGAGAAGGAGGCGAAGAGATCGTTGGCGAGCACCCACCTGAGGTGGACGCTCACGGCGTTGGGGCTCTCGCCGTCGTTGGCGAAGGGCGGCGTGGTCAGGATCTCCGCGGAACGCGTGGGGCGCGCGAGATTGTCGCGGACCTTGAATCCGCAGCCGGGGTAGCGGATCGTGCTGCTGACGACGGCCTCCGTGTCCTGCTCCAGGATGCGCCGCACGCGCATGGCGACATCGTAGACGTAGTCGGATTCCCAGACGCTGTTGGCCATGGCGCCCACGTCCACGCCGCCGTGGCCGGCATCCAGCACGATGCGGACCCCGGCGAGCTTGGGGCCCGCTTCGATGCGGCGGGTCCTCCGCACTTCCTCCCGGACTTCACGGTCCTCCGCCAGCGCCTGCGAGCCCTCCGGCTGGAAGGGATCCGCCAGGTATTCCACGGGAATCTTCACGATCTGGCCGGGCTGGATCGTCCGGAGATCCTCGATGCCGGAGCGCTTCGCGATCGTCAGGGCCAGGTCGTTCACGTCCTTGGGATCCACCCGGTCGCTGTAGCGCATGACGACGCTCGAATAGAGCGCCTCCCCCTTCCGGAGGTGGTAGTAGGCGAACTTCCCCTCCGCATCCTCGTCGTAGGCGAGCAGGGCGCGGTAGGCCTGGATTCGGTCCGCGTCGTCCAGGTCGTCCTCGGGCTGGCTGCGGTCCACGACGCCGCGCACGTTTCCGCCCAGGTCCACGGAGAGCAGGGCGCGGGGAATGGTCCACGCATCCCCCTTGCGCAGCTTCTCGGGCATCTGCGGATTGGCTCGCTGGAGCTGGTCGTAGTTCTGGCCGTGCCCGGTGAAGAGCGAAGCCATTAGCCAGACGGATTCAAGTTCCGGCCACCGGACGTGGTGCTTCACGCCCTCGCGGCCCCACACGTCCTCGGGGAACATGGACTGAAGGACCCAGCGCTTGGCTTCCGGAGAAAGATTCTCGTAGGCGATCCACCCCTCCGGCGTGCCCGGCTTCACGAACCGGTCGGGCAGCCGGGTCCCTTCCACCTGGACCCCTTTCTTGAAGACCAGGCGCAGCCTGACCCTGGCACCGTTGGGGGCCTCCGCGGACACCTGCGCGGGGGCCGGATTCGCCTGGGCCATCAGCGCGGCCGGAACGAGCGCAAGAGCCAGGAACGCGCCTATTCGCTTTCCCATGGCACCTCGCCGACGACTCCTTCCAGCCCCTGGCCCACCCATTGCTTCAGGAGCCCTTCCAGGCCGTCGGGATCGTCCGTGCGCAGTTCCAGGAACCGGGTGAAGCGACGCTCCAGGTGGGAGACGCCTTCCTCGAGCAGGAACAGCCGGTCGGCCACGCGTCCCGCCGGGTCCTTGGCCTGGGAGGGCGGCAGCTTCATGGCGCTGGTGTCGAGGCTCGACGCGTTGATCACGAAGGTCCATTCCATGTCCCCGGAGAGCAGCCGGGCTTTCGCCTTGCTCGGCCGCATGCCGCGGCTCAGGGCCTCGAAGGCCTCCCGGCTTTCCGCGGGATTGCCCTTGCGGAGGGAGAGTTCCTTCACGTCCCCCCGCTCGCTCACCAAGGTCACGGCATCATCGATGAAGCACGCGGAGAGATCCCCTTCGACGCCCGACGTGCCGCCTTCCGCCAGGCCGCGCATCCAGAGCCAGAGGAGGAACTCCTCCCCCAGAAAACGTCCTTGTTCAACCAGTTCCAGCGGCTTCACGCATGCTCCAGTTCAAGATCGAGGGGATCGAGCGCCACCAGGGCCTCCACGGGCAGGTGCGGCGCCAGGCGGCCGGCCAGGAGCAGCGGAGCCAGGGGTTGCAGCTCGCATCCGAAGGACTTCATGAAGAGACCCGTCAGGGCGCTCTGGGTCTTGCTGGCCCCCGCAGTCGTCCAGAGGACGCCGCCCTTCAGATCCCAGGCGACTTCCACCACTTTCGGAGTGGGCAGCACCTTCTTCAGGAGCTCCACCTTGACCTCGTCCTGGAGGGAGATCCGCGCCTCCTTCCCGATGAAGGCGAGATCCTTCTCCTTCATGAGCCTCTGGAGCCTCAGGTCCACGTGCGCCTTCAGGAGGAGCGCCGGCACCCGCCGGGTATCCAGCCGCAGGGCGAAGATGGCGAACCGCTCCTGGGTGACCCATTCGGCCTCCGGAGGGGTGATGAGCGGGTTGCGCCAGTCGCACCAGCCCACCCGTTCCTCCTCCACGCCGTCCTCGAAGGGGCGGAACTGGTCCTGCCGGAGCCCCTCCAGCAGATCCTCCTCCGCCGGGACGGGCCCCAGAACGAGAAAACGTCGAAGCGATAATGTGCCCTGCAGGAGACTCATGGTTTGCCTTTGAAGAAGCGGCGCCACTTCGAGAGTAACCCAATCTCCGCCGGTGATTCGACTTCCAAGGCGGGGGGAGCGGCCACGCGGATGGCCTCGCCTCCCGAAGCCGGGGGGAAGCCGGGATCGTCGAGGGACAGCAGCAGGGCGGTCACGTTGTCCCGGCCTCCGTGCTCCAGGGCCGCCTCGAGCATCGATTCCAGCGTCCGGCTCGGCGTTTCGTCCCGCCCCAGGAGGGTCTCGAGACAGTCGTCGGCCAGCTCCCCGTGCAGCCCGTCGGAGCAGAGGAGCAGTCGGTCGCCGCGCCGCAACGGCACCTTCCCCATCTCGACCTTCGGGGGCTGGGGACTGCCCAGGGCCTGGGTGATCATGCTGCGCTGCGGGTGCGTCCGGGCCTGCTCTGGAGTCAGGTAGCCCGAGGCGATCATCTCGTTGACCAGGGTCTGGTCGGTAGTGAGCTGGACGAGATCCGGCTTCCGGTAGAGGTAGGCCCGGCTGTCGCCGACCTGCACGAAGTGGACGCAGCCGTTCCAGACCACGGCCGCCGTCAGGGTGGAGCCCATGCCGCGTGCCGTCCGGTCGTCGTCGGAATAGCGCAGCACCGAATCGTTGGCGCACTCCGCGGCTCCCGACAGGGCCCGGAAGAGATCCTTGTCCGTGCCCTTGGCGGAAGGGAAGCGCCCCCAGTGGCCGAACATGTAGACGGCCATCGCCATCAGGCCTTCCCGGCTCGCGATCTCCCCGGCCGCGGCCCCGCCCATGCCGTCCGCGACCGCGAGGAGGAGCCCCCTCCCGCACGTGTTGGGCAGCCTGGGCAGCTGGTTCACCAGGGGCTCGTCCCCGTCCATGGCGCTCACCATGTACGCGTCCTCATTGTTCTTGCGGATGCGCCCCCGGTGGGTAATGGCAGCGTAGTCGATCAGCATGTTCGAAGAATCCAGTGGGTCGTGGGGGTCGCAAGGGAGCGATCAGGTTCAATGGTAGCCGGGAACGGCGGCCCCTCCCGTCCTCCCCGGGGGAAACCGCCGGGAGGACGCGGGCTCCTCCAGTCGCAAGAAAAGAGCCCGATCCGATCGGGCTCTCTTCTCGAGGGTGTCCCGGACTTCACATCTTGATGATGCGCGGGGTCACGAAGATGAGCAGTTCCGTGTTCTCCTCCTGGTGGTCCTTGGACCGGAAGAGCCACCCCAGGACCGGGATCTTGGAGAGGAAGGGAATGCCCGTCGTAGTATCCGAGTTCATGTTGGTGTAGACGCCGCCAAGGACGGCCGTCCCGCCGTCGCGCACCAGCACCTGGGTCTCGACGGCCCGGCGAACGATCGTGGGCGTGCCGAGGACCGCATTGGAGAAGTCCGCTTCCGACTTCTCGATCTTCAGGTCCATGATGATCGTACCCTCGTTGGTGATCTGGGGCGTGACGTTCAGTTCCAGGTTCGCATCGACGAAGGAGGTGGAGGTCGAGCCGTTGCCCTGGTTGGACTGGTAGGGGATCTTGCGGCCGGAGAGGACCGTGGCCTTCTTGTTGTTCTGGGTCACGATCTTGGGGTTGGAGACGATCCGGATCTTGCCTTCGGTCTCCAGGGCCTGGAGGATCACGTTGATGCTGAATCGGTTGCTGAGGAAGGAGACCCACAGCTCGCCCGCGGGATCGGTGATGCCGGTGTTCGTGGTCCAGCTCGTCCCGACGTGCTGGCCGCTGGCGGGCCTGTTCCATCCGCCAGTGCTGTTCCACGAGGGGCCCGTGCCGTAGGAGCCCAGCGGCACCGTCGCTCCGGTGGAATCCGAGATCGAGTAGCTGCCGGTGTCCGCGCTCGGGAACTTGACGCCGAAGGCCTTCTGGAAGTTGCCGTTGGCCTCCACGACCCTGGCCTCGACCTGGACCTGCTGGATCTGGACGTCCAGCTGCTGGATCAGGTCGTCGATCATGGGCAGGTTCTTCTCGAGATCGCTGATGATGAGGACGTTCGTCCGGTCGTCGATGATGATCGACCCGCGCTTGGTCAGCATCTTCTCGACGATCGCCTTGGCTTCCGCCGCCTTCGCGAAGGAGAGCGGCCGCGTGATCGTGGTCAGGTCCCCGGCCAGCGCCTTCGCCTCCTCAAGTTTCTTGCGGTCGTCCTCCTCCTTCTGGAGCTTCTCGACCTTGGCGATGCGGATGACGCCGTTGCTGATCTCCTTCCCGAGGCCCGCGTGCTTGACGATGATGTCCAGCACCTGGTCCCAGGGCGTGTCCGTGAACTTGAAGTCATAGATGCCCTGGACATCCTGGTCCGCGACCAGATTGAGCTTCGCGTGGTCGGCAATGATCCGGAGGAACGTCGCCAGGTCCGCGCCCTTCACGTCGATGGTGATGCGCGACCCGGTATACCGCCCCTGGACGTCGCCGAGGGTGCGGCCCCTCGAGTCGTCCTTGCGGGGAGACGGCGCGGCCTGCGCCGGCTTCTCCTGGACGGCCGCCATGTTGGCGGGCAGGAGCGTCGAGACCGCGAGCACGGGCAGAGGCTGGCTGTGGGCGGTGATGGCGGGAATCGGATCCAGCGCGATCATGGGCTTGTCCGCGGCGGGCTTGGCCACGGCCGCAGGATCCGGGGAGGGAGCCGGAACCGCGGCGAGCATTTCGACGGCGGGAGCCGCCGGCATCTCGGGAGAGGCCATCCTCGCCTGCACCGCCCCCGTCCCCGGCTTCAGCACGACCTGCAGGCCGTCGCCGGCCCGGGAGACATCGACCTGGGCGCCGTCCACGACCTCCAGCACGAAGCGCGTGACCGGGTTGGGCGCGGCGATGAACTGGGCAAGCCGGGTTTTCCGGATCAGCGGAGAACTCCACCCCGCCATCTCCTGTCGAGTGGGCTGAACCCCCCGGATCACCCCGGGAAGGTCGACCACGACCCGGTTCGGATGGGTGAGGACCTGGAGTCGGGGGGTTCCAGTGAAGGCCGGGATCGCCAGACGGATGATCGCCTCGGAGTCGTTTCCTGCCTCCAGAGTCGCACCCTGGAGGACTGCGGACTGGAGAGTGGATTCGGTCGCGGCGAAAGCAGTACCGAGGGCTCCTGCCTGGAATCCGATCAGGAACACGCCGCCCGCGACAAGCAATGAACTCAGGCGAGCATTCATCATTTCCCCCCTTCGCGCATGAACGATTTCACAACCGTCCGGTATACACCACTGGTTGAATTGACATCTCTCTGATGAAAAATAACGGCTTTTTCGGTGATTTGGAATAGCTCGCCGTCCCTGAACTTGTAGCCGACGGGCAGCCACCTGGCATTCCCGCGGGAGTCGATGACGACCGCGAGCACCTTGCCGTTGGTTACGATCCTGCCCTTGACTCCGACATCATCGATCAGGTCGCCCTTCCTGGCGTTCTCCACGTCGGACGGCGCGCTGAAGGGATCCCTTGCGAGCTTGGGCTGGTAGGGGGTGGTCCTGATCACGAGCAGATCGTAGTCCCTGGAGGACGAGGAGTCCGCAGCCGGAGCCGGGACAGCCGGGCTGTTCGGATTCGTCTTCCCGGCTGGAGCCGGGGCTTGGGCGAACAGCGACAGGCACAGGAAAGCAGCAGGGAAGAAGACCGTTCTTGGATTCATGGTTCAATCTCCCTGTTCCGTGCCCTTGGCGGCCTTGCCAGGCGCCCCGGACGGAGCCGGGGCCTCCGGGTTGTAGACGAAGGCGCTCACGTTGCAGGTGACGGAAGCTGGATAGGTCCCAGTCGTGCTGCCCACTCTCTTGAACTGCAGGTCGCTGATGTTGATGATCTTCTCGTAGCCCGAGATCAGCGAGGCGAACTGCCCGAACGAGTGGTAGCCGGCCCGGAAGTTGAACGTGAAGCGATGCTCGGTGTAGTAGTCCTTCTTGATCGGACTTCCCACGACGAAGGACACCTGGTCGATCCCCGCAGTGTCCGCGAGCTTCTTCATGCGGTAGGGGATCTCGCCGCGGTCCGAGTCCGTGGGCATGATCTTGATCAGCGCATCGAGGTACTTCTGCTGTTCGGCGATTTCCTTCTTCAGCTTCTCGGCGTTCGCCTTGAGGCTATAGCCCTTGTCGACTTCCTTCTGGAGTTCCACGTTCGCGGCTTCCAGCGCCTTCAGCTCGTCCCGCTTGCCGCCCAGGAAGATGTAGGTGAGGGCCATGACGAGGATGCCCACCAGGCCGCCGATCAGGATCTGTTTTCTAAGGTTCGAGTTCATGGTCGCCTCAGCTTGGCTTCTTCAGGTCGAAGGAGAGTGTGAACTCGACGACGTTCCCCCTCTTGTTGGCCGTTGGGTAGTTCACATTCGCGAACCAGGCCGCCTGGTCCATCAAATGGGTCCGGAACAGGTTGATCGCCTCGAAGCTGGCGCTTTCTCCCCGGATGGTGATCCCCGCCCCCTTCTGCGTGATCTCCTGGAACCAGACGTCGTCCGGAAGCGCGTTGGCCAGTTCTTCCATGAGATGGACCGGAAGGTGCTGCATGATCCTGAGATTCTTGATCACGTTCTTCTTCTTCTCGATCAGGTCCCGATCCTTCCTGAACTTGGCCTCCAGCGCGACGTACTTGGCCAGTTCCGCCTTCTGCCTCTCGAGGTCCGCCTTCTTCTGGGTCTGTTCCTCCACCTTCTGGTTCAGGCCGATATAGTAGACGACCCCGAAGGCCACGAAGAACAGGCCGACCAGGATTCCCGCCAAGGGGAAGGAGGAACGGGCAGCTTCCTCCTCCTGTCCATACACCTGGACGGACTCGGTCGTTTCCGGCTTCTTCCCGGAAGCCGGGGCGAGGGTCTCCCCCATCAGATTTATCTTGATCATCGGTCCCCCACTTGGCGCAAGGCCAACCCAACCGCGATCGTGGCGGAGCAGCCGATGTCGCGGACCGCGGCGGGATCAACACTCCGTTCGTCGATTTCGATCAGCTGGAACGGATTGAAACGCTCCACGGAAACCCGCAGCCGGTCCCCAAGAATGTCCACGAGCCCGGGCACCTTGGCGCTCCCGCCGGCGAGCAGGATCCGGTCGAGGCGATCCACCTTGAAGCTCGACCGGAAGAAATCGATCGTCCGGCTCAGCTCGTCCGCGAAGCTGTCGGAGATGGCGGAGAGGGAGGGCTCCACTTCCTCGGGCGTGCGGCCCTCGGCAGGCTTGCCCTGCTTCAGCAGTTCGGCGGCCTCCTGGCTGACGCCCCAGTCCTCCACCAGCTTGTTGGTGAATTCGTGGCCGCCCCAGGCGATATCCCGCCAAAAAACGGACTTGGGGCCCACGAGCATGGTGAGGTTGGTGAACTTGGCGCCCACGTTGACCAGGGCGACCACCTCGTCCCGTCCGCCCGGAGCCGTGTTCGCCTCGTACGCGTTCTGGAGACTGAAGACGTCGACGTCCACGATGGCGGGGCGGGCCCCCGCCTGGGTCACGCAGGCCGCGTAGGCCTCGAGCTTGTCCTTGCGGCAGGCCACCAGGACGACGTCCATGTTCCCGTCCGCGGGCCTCTCCTCGATGACCGCGAAATCGAGCGCATAGGAATCGAGCCCCTGCCCCGCCGGGAAGAAACTCTCCGCTTCCCAGCGTACGGATTCGGTCAACTCCGCCGGACTCATGAGCGGGAAGGTCACTTTCTTGACCATCACCTGCTGCCCCGACACGGAGATCGCGACGTCCTTGGACTTGATCTTCTGCTCGGCGAGCACCTGGCGGATGGCTCCCACGACAGCGTTGCTGTCCATGATGTCGCCGTCCACGATGGCGTCGTGCGGGACCGGCGCGAAGCCAAGCTTCTGGAGACGGTAGCGCTGGGCGCTGCCCTTCCCCACCGTCTGCAATTCGCAGACCTTCACGCCGCTTGAGCCGATATCCAAACCGACAAGTAATTTCTTCTTGTTCTCGAAAAGACCCACTGGGAGCCTCGCTTAGTGATTGTGGCCCTGAATTGTAACGTCTGATAAGTGCACGTCAAGTGTTTTGGGACAGTTGATTTGTACCATCAGGCTCGAAACCGATGATAAGTACCGTAATGTTGTCTTCCCCCCCGTTTTGCCTGGCTACGTTTATTAACTGTTGTGCCGCTTCCTCGAGATTCCCGCTGGCCCGGACGATACTCCAGATCTCCTCATCCTGAACCATTCCTGACAATCCATCGGAACAAAGCAAAAGCTGGTCCAATTCCTTGACCTGGATTTCCTGGATGGCGATATCCAGGTCCGCTCCATTCCCGAGGGCCTGGGTGATCACGTTGCGGAAGGGGTGCTTGCGGGCCTCTTCCGGTGTCAATATCCCGTTGGCCACCTGCTCGGCGACCCAGGAATGGTCCCGGGTGATCTGCTGGATCCCGCGGGCGTTGAGGAGATAGGCCCGGCTGTCCCCGACGTGGGCCAGGGTGGCCCTGGAATCGTGGACCAGGCAGGCCACGACCGTCGACCCCATGGATTCCCGTTCCGGGTTGCTCCGGATGTCCTCCAGGATCGCCTGGTCGGTCAGCATGAGCGCCACCTTGAGACGGTTCCCGTCGTAGGCCAGGTTCACGTCGTATTCCATGGGCCAGGTCCGGTCCAGCTCGACAGTCTGGGCGATGAACTGGCCCATCTTGTCCACGACGATCTGGCTGGCGACTTCCCCCGCCGCATGCCCGCCGAGGCCGTCGGCAACCACGAAGAGACCCCGCTCCACGTCGATCAGGAAGTTGTCCTCGTTGTGCTTCCGGACACAGCCGACGTCCGTCAGGCCCGCAGATACGACGCGCATGGTCAACCTCTCTTGAAAACCCGACTGATCATCGCCGCCCACTGGTCCTTCAACGCTTCGAACTGTTCTCCCAGTCCCTGGGGTTTCGCCGCGGACTTGGCCTTGGAGGATGTTTTCTTCTGTTCCGCCATGAAATGCCTGTGGTTAGGCGCCAGGTTGCGCGCCCTCTCCCACAGCTTCGTGGCTCTCGCGTACATGCCCACGGACTGGAAGACCTCCGCCAGGCGGATGATCGAATCGACATCCTTCGGGTTGAGTCGGATGGCGGTTTCCAGGGCCTTGACCAGGGCCTTCTTATCCCCTCCGGCCTCGTCGAGGACCTTGGCCATGAATACATGGTACTCGGCATTCCCGGACTCGAGCCGGATGCAGTACTGGACCAGGCCCAGCGCCTTTTCGGGATCCCCGGACTCGAAGGACTCCTTGGCCTCCGTGTACCAGTCCGCCGCGGTGCGTTCATGGAGGGGCACGGTCCTGGATGCAGAATCCAGCTGGATCTGGACATCGGCCTTCGCGGCATCCGCCGCGGCAGGAATATTCCTGGCTGCCTCCTCGCGCCGGCCCGCGTCCTTCAGCATGTTGAATGCCTCCGCGAGCTGCCGGAAGCGGTTCTCAGCCGCTTCCTTCTCGGCACCCGTGAACCGGTCGGGATGCCATTGCTTCGCCAGACGATGGTATGCAGCTTTGACGTCCTCCGCCGAAGCTCCCGGGTTGAGCTCTAGTATTTCGTAAGGGTTCATCGATGTTCCATTTGCAACTGCCATCTTCTTTTCGAGTTTTCGGGCAAGTACCTTGAACAAAGGATAGCCTATTCCTCGCCGGACCCATCCGGCAAAGGAGATGCGAATGATCCCATGTTCCCTGGGCGACTGGCGGGACGGGCTGGACGCCGGAGATCTCTCCCCGGTATACCTCGCCATGCATTGCCTGGAGCGCATGGAGCTCCTCGATCCGCTCCTGAACGCGGTGACGTTCAGGGACCGCGACGCCACGCTGCGGGCCGCGCGCTCGGCGGAAGCACGGCTGGCCCGGGGCGACCGCGGCCCCATGCTGGGCATCCCGGTCGTGCTCAAGGACAACCTCAACTGGAAGGGCGCTCCCACGCGGAACGGATCCAGGATCCTGGAGGACTACGCGAGCCCGTACGATGCCACCGTGGTCCGGAGGCTCCTGGACGCGGGGGCCGTCCCGGTGGCCAAGGCCAACATGGACGAGTTCGCCATGGGTTCCAGCGGCGAGCACAGCTGCTCCGGCCCCGCCAGGAATCCCTGGGACGCCACCCGGGTCCCGGGCGGAAGCAGCTCCGGATCCATCATCTCGGTGGCGGCCGGCTATGCGCCCTTCGCCCTGGGAACCGACACGGGGGGGTCCGTGCGGCTGCCCGCGGGCTTCTGCAACGTGACGGCCTTCCGGCCCACCTACGGCGTCCTGAGCCGCTTCGGGGTGACGGCCATGGCCTCCAGCCTGGACCAGGTCGGCCCCGTGGCCGCGAGCGCCCGCGACCTGGCCGCCGGTCTGTCCGTCCTGGCCGGGAAGGATCTCCTCGACGCGACCAGCGTGGACCTGCCGGATGCCCACCGGCTGGCCCGGCTTCGCCCCGGGGCCCTGAAAGGCCTGCGGATCGGGCTGCCCAGGGAATATTACGGAGGCGGCATCGATCCCGGCGTCCGCGGCGTCCTCGACGGGGCCATCCGGCGCCTGGCCTCGGAGGGCGCGGAGATGGTGGATCTCTCGCTGCCCCACACGGCCTACGCCATCGAGACCTACTACGTGATCTGCACCTCCGAGGTCAGCAGCAACATGAGCCGGTTCGACGGCGTCCGCTACGGCCTCAGGAAGGAGGCCGCCACGCTCCATGGCATGATCTCCGAAACCCGGGACGCGGGTTTCGGGCCCGAGGTCAAGCGGAGGATCCTGCTCGGCGCCTTCTGTCTTTCCAAGGGCTACTACGACGCCTACTACCTCAAGGCCCTCAAGGCCAGGACCCTGATCACCCGCGATTTCACCGAGGCCTTCCGGAAGGCGGACCTGCTCCTGACCCCGGTCAGCCCGACCGTGGCGTTCAAGCTCGGCACCAGGACCGAAGACCCCATGGCGATGTACATGGCCGACATCTTCACGGTCACCTCGTCCCTGGCAGCGATGCCCTGCATTTCGGTCCCCGCCGGGTTCTCCGCGCCCGCGGACGATCCCGGCGCACTCCTGCCGGTGGGCATGCAGCTCATCGGCCCCCCGCTCTCCGATGTCAGCTTGCTTGAATGCGCACATGCGTTCCAGCTCGTCACCGACCACCACCGCAGGAGGCCCCCGCTCCGCGGATGACCTGCCGGGCGGCAGATCCGGCTTGGGAGGCGGCGCGACTCAGGCTATGCTGTAGGCCTCGGCCGGTGTGGCGGAATGGCAGACGCAGTCGACTCAAAATCGACCGCCGAAAGGCTTGGGGGTTCGACTCCCTTCACCGGCACCAATCCATGACGGGCCCCGGACGGGGTCCTTCCTGGTTCAGCCCTCGAGGCCCGCGACCGTCTCCCGCAGTTCCCGGATCATCGTCCGGAAGCCCGGATCGAGGCCGGGCTCGTCCTGCACCAGGGCGCCGAAGAACCGGGCCAGGGAGCGGTAGTACCAGAGCGTCCCGTCCCGGTCCCCCTTGAAACGTTCGAACACCGCAGGGCCCTGGACCTTCAGGTCCCGCGAGACGGCGTGCGCGTTGTGGAGCTTGTCCGCGCAGGTGACGCGGAGCACGCTCAGGGAGGCTCCGGCCAGGCGCATCAGGAAGGCCTTCTTGCGCTCGAGCCACGGCGACTTGATCTCCTGCAGCTCCTCGGTGCAGCCTTCCACGATCCCGGCCACGGTCCGGCCGAACTGCCGCTCGATCTCCTCCAGCAGGAGGCTCCCGCCCCCATCCTCCACCGCATCGTGGAGCAGGGCCGCGATCACCTCCTCCTCGCCGCCTCCCGATTCGCCGACCAGCGCGGCCACGGCCAGGAGATGGGTCACGTAGGGGATGTTCGTCCCCTTCCGGACCTGGTCCCGGTGCCGGGAGACGGCCATGGCGAGCGCCTCGGCGAGACGGGGACTCGCGATGAATGCCGGGCCGAAAGGCTCCTGGAAGACGGTTCCCCTTGCCGGAAGGACCCCTTCCCAGGCGCCGAGGGCCGCTTCCACTTCCTGCCTCACGGCGCTTCTCGCGGGGACTGGATCTAGCAATGGACCTCCCGGACGCATGAAGGGAAACCCAGGGAACGGTTCGAGGCGTTCGCAAGACGATCTGGGCCATCCATGCTTTTCGAGGATACTCTGGAAGCGGAACCCCTGTCTCCAGATGAGATAATCATGCAAATCTACCTTTCGCGCTCGGTCTGCCTCGATGTGGCCGCCAATCTCGACCAGCTGGAGGCGGAGGCCTCCCGGGCCGATGCGTGCGGAGCCGAGCTCTGCGTGTTTCCTGAAAGCTTCCTGCACGGCTACAAGCGCGTCGCAGACCCCCTTGAGGTCAGGCGGAAGTTCACCGCCGTCTCCCACAGCCACCCCGGCACGGCCTTCGTGTTCGGGTCCTTCACGGAGGACCGGCGGAACCGCATGACCTTCTGGCTCGCCGGCGAGGAGAGGGCGACCTACGACAAGGTGCACCTCTTCGGTCCCAACGGCGAGTTCGATCTCTGGGAACCGGGCGGCCACTATACGGCGGTGAGGTTCAAGGAATGGACCCTGGGGCTCATGAACTGCAACGACGTCCGCTTCCCGGAGCAGGCCAGGGCCCTGAGGATGCAGGCCAGGTGCGATGTCCTGGTGGTCTCGGCCTGGTGGCCGTGGCGCAGGAACGCCATCTGGGAGACCCTCCTCCGCGCCCGCGCCATCGAGAACGGCGTGTTCACCGTCGGCTGCTGCATCGCGGGTTCCCGCCATCCTGACGAGGACTTCGCCGGAGCCGGCAACCATGTCTTCGACCCCCTCGGGGATCCCGTCCCGACCGAGGACGACCATTCCTACGTCCTCGACCGCCGCCGTTTCGATGCCGTGCTCATCGATCCCCTCCGGGACTACCGGGATGTCCGGAAGGTGGAGCTGGCCTGATAAGGATGGCTCACACCGCAGTCAGGGGGATCCTGCGCCCGCTGCCGAAGGCCCAGGGACTCACCTTGAGGGCGAAGGGCAGCTGGCGGCGCTTGAACTCCGAAGTCCTCATCAGCCTCAGGATGCGCGGCAGCGCGGCCCTCGCCTGTTCCAGGCTCTCGCCGTCGAGGAAGCAGGCCAGGTCGTCGGCCAGGGTCTCCTCCTGGCGGTGCGCCTCCAGGCACGCGCCCAGGATGGCGTCCAGCTGGACGTAGGGCAGCAGGCTCGCCTCGTCGGTCTGGTTGGGACGGAGCTCGGCCGTGGGCTTCCGCTGCAGGACCCCCGGCGGGATCGTGCCAAGCTCTCGGGCCAGGGCGAAGACCCGGGCCTTGAGGCAGTCCCCGAGGATCCCGAACGCGCCGATGCCGTCCCCGTAGAGGGTGAAGTAGCCGGTGGCGGCCTCGCTCTTGTTGCCTGTGTTCAGTACCGCCACGCGCCCGGTGCCGAGCATCCGGTGGACCTCAGGCTCGGAGGTGAGGGCCATGAGGGTCATGCCGCGGGCGCGGCTCTGGAGGTTCTCGTCCGTAAGCCCGAAGGTTCGGCCCGGGAAAGCGTCTTTCAGGGAGCGCTCGACTCCGGCGTAGAGCGGATCGACGTCCACACGGAGGAAGTGGATGCCGGTGGCCCGCGCCTGTTCCTCCGCGAGGGCCAGGCTCTCCGGGCTCGTATACCGCGTGGGCAGGGCGACGCCCAGCACCCGCTTCGGATCCAGGTTCTCGGCCGCCATGGCGGCGACCACGGCGCTGTCGATGCCCCCCGAGAGGCCCACGACCACGGCCTCCAGGCCCTGCTTGCCCAGGTTCTCGCGGAGCCCCATGCCCAGCGCCTTGCGCAGGTAGGCCCCTTCGGAGGGTTCGGCCGGCCAGGCCTTGCCCGCCGCCTCCGAATCCACCATCACGATGCCTTCCTCGAAGTATCTGTCCGTCTGCCAGGTCCCGTCGGGCTGCATCAGCCCGGACCCGCCGTCGAAGGTGAGCCAGCTCTCGGAGCCGACCCGGCAGGCGTAGCCGATCGGGATGCCGTACTTGGCCGCATGCCCGGTCAGCAGGCTGCGGCGCATCGCGAGCTTCGAGGGGACGGCCCAGGCCGCGCTGCGTCCGGGCGGAACGTAGCTGCCCAGGGTTCCCGGACTGGCCGAGGCGTTCAGCACGAGCGTGGCCCCCTGCGCCACCAGTTCGGCGACGGGATCGAAGGCATAGCGGATCGGACTCACCACCAGCGCGGAATCCGCCCACAGGTCCTCGCAGATCGACAGCCCCACCCGCTCCCCCAGGTAGTCCACCAGGGGCTGAGGCTCCGTGTCCGCGTCGAAGTAGCGGCTTTCGTCGAAGACATCGTAGACGGGGAGGATGCGCTTCCTGACCACGGCCCGCGTCTTCCCGTTCTCGCACCAGCGCAGCTCGTTCCACAACCGGCCTGAAGGCGAGGGGCTGCAGGTCCCGACGATCAGGGGCACCGGCCCCGGGACGGCCGCGAGCCGGACCGATTCCTGGTGGATGCGGACGCGCAGCCCGGTCTCCCACATCCGGTCCTCGGCCAGGTAGCCGGGAACCGCCATCTCCGGCGTCACGACCAGCTGCGCCCCCAGGTCGAGGGCCGAGCGGTAGGCCAGCTCGATGGCCCGGCCGTTGGCTTCGGGATCGGCGAGACGTGAACCAAGCTGGAGCAGGGCGATGCGCATGGAAAGAGTGTACCCGCGTCAGGGGGGAGCTGGAGCGTCATCCCACGAGCAGGGAGGCGTGCGCGCATCTCTCGATCACCTTGGGCACGCGTTCCGCCGCCGCCCTGGAAACCATGTCCCCGTCCAGGACCGGCCTGTCGGCGAGGCTGACCTTGAGCCTGCCGGCCAGGACTTCCGCCGTCAGCGCCTCGGCCAGGGCGGCCCGGTCCCGCGTGCCGTCCAGTTCCCTCAGGACCGCCCGCGCCACCGGGTCGAGCACGATCTTCTCGTGTCGGAGGTTGGCTGTGGCGCGCGCCCCGCATGCGGCGTCCGAGCGCACCAGAGGGCAGGCCGCGGGCCTTTCCGAGACGCCCGGTTGGGCGCCCACCGGTTCCAGGGAGGCCTGGGCCAGACCGATCCGCACCAGGTTGAACACGGCGGACAGCACGAGAATGCGCCCCTCCCGCGTGCGGCCGGGCGGGCTCAGCCTGTCGACGAGATCGTCGACCGTGAAGGAGGCAGGGAAGCGCGCCGCCAGGATCTGCAACGCCTCCGCAACGATCGGGGATCCGGTGGTCAACTTCCGCCCCTTGGCGTCGGAGAGGATGCTTCTCTCCCCTTCGCGCTCGACCTTGAGGCCGGCTCCCGTGAAGAAATGCATGCCGTCGATGCGGCTCGGATCGAGATTGCGGTTGATCCGGACCGCCCTGTCGGCATGGACCAGGAGGCTCTGGCGGAAGGTTCGGCCGGTGATGAAATCGAGATACTGCTCGGTGGCGACCAGGTTGTTGCCCGTCCGTTCGCGGATGCGCCTCGCGGTGTCCGCGGAATGGTTGTCCAGGATCATGGACGGCAGTTCGGCGTCGCCCAGGTAGGCCAGCCCGCGCCGCCTGGTCCGGCCCAGGAACGCCTTCAGCGTGCAGGGTTCGTTGAACTCTTCCAGGAACTCGTGCGTCACGTAGTCGTCGGACATGCCGTCGAAGCGCCTGGCGGCTTCCGTGACGGCCTGCTTGTATGCGCCGTCGGCGGAGACCGTGTCCTTCAGGCAGGCCAGGAGGTCCCGGACCTTCGCGACGCGCCGGCGGGCGTCCTCCCCGTCGGGGATCTCCAGGAGGAACATGTCCCGCAGGGTCTGCATCATGCGCCAGCCTGGCAGCACGTTGTAGCTGACGTAGGCGACACCGGTCGGGGCCAGGTTCTCGCGGCTGATGCGCAGGATGTCCTCCCGCACCGCCTCCGGCACCCAGCTGTAGACGCCGTGGCAGATGATGTAGTCGAACGCCCCCAGGTCCTCGCGGATTCCGGTCAGGCTCTGGCAGTGGATCTCGATGTTCCGGAGTCCCAGGCGCTCGATGCGCGCGCAGCCCGCCGAGACCTGCGCCCGTGAAAGGTCCACGCCGACGAAGGTCGCGCCCGGGTTGCGCGACGCCAGCGGGATGAGGTTGCCCCCCGCGGCGCAGCCCAGTTCCAGGACGCGGGCCGTCGCCAGGGGCGCGGGCCCCAGTCCGAACAGCTTCGCCACCGCGCCGATCCGGCCCGGATGACTCTGGGGGATCGGATGCGATTCGTAGGGCATGAGGTCGTACTTCAGCGCCGTGCGGGCGATGAGCGATTCCAGCTCTCCCTGGTCGTTCTTGTCCTGGAGCATGAGCATGATCCCCCGGGCAGGAGGCCCGCGAATGGCGACGAATGATGGCGACGGTCCGCCTCGAGGATTCGCGGCGGCGGAAGGGTCCTGGGAAACGGCATCCAGCCTAGGTTGCGGCGCCGGGGGTGTCAACGGCTCCGCCGGCCCGGTCGCGCCCCTTCACCACCGGATCGCGGCGCGGGTTCCCCCCTCGGGCCTGCGTTCGATCCGCAGGTCCGCACCCTGCGCGTTGCTCCACTTCAGCGCCAAGGGCAGCCCCAGGCCTGTGCCCTCCGGCCGTCCGCTCTCGAAGGGCTTGAGCATGCGGATCATGGTGTCCTCCCCCAGGCCCGGCCCCTCGTCCAGGACCTCGACGAGCTTCTCCTCCACCCGCGCCACGACGCGCCCCCCCTCCGGACTCGCCTGGCAGGCGTTCTCCAGCAGGTTCACCAGGGCCTGGTGGAGCAGCATGGCATCGGCGCGAGCCCCCCCCTGGCCCTGGACCTCCAGCCTCCTTCCCCGGCTCACGGGGCGCTTGCGGACCTCGGCCACGGCCTGTTCGGCCACTTCCTCCAGCCGGAGGACCGAACAGGAGGGCTCCAGGGGCCTGGCCCACTGGAGGAACCGCTGCAACACGCGCTCCAGGTCATCCGTCTCCGCCAGGATGTCGCGGGAAGCCTCCGCGTGCCCGGCGCGTCCCAGGAGCTGCCCCTGGCCCCGGATCACCGCGAGCCCGTTCTTCATCTGATGGGCGATGCCCGCGGTCATCTCGCCCACCTCGGCGAAGCGCTCGCGCAACTGGGCTCGCCGCTCCTCCACTTCCAGCTCCGTGACGTCCTCGAACTGCACCAGGGCGCCCACCTTGTCGGGGGCCTCGATCCGCCTCATCCGCCACCGCCGTTCCCCTCCCTCGCAGCGCCAGCTCCGGCCCGGGACCTGCGCCAGGGCCTCCAGCAGCCACGGGAAGGGTTCCAGGACGAAGCCCGCCTCCAGCCCCACGACCCCCGGCTTGACGCCCAGGAGCGCGCGCCCGGCCGCGTTCAGGGCCGCCAGGCGCTGGTGCTGGTCCACCCAGAGGATGCCGAAGGGGAGCGCGTCCAGCAGGCGCTCGTGGACGGTCTGCAATTCCCCGAGGCTCGCCGCCAGCCGCCCCCGCTCCCGCAGGCTCTGGGAGACGGCGCCCAGCAGGATCTCCTCGGGATCCTTCCGGGAGCGTCCCTTCAGCTTGTTCCACCGCACGGCGAAGAGGACGGCTCCGAGGAGGAAGAGACCGACGGGGAGGCCGATGACGATCCAGGCGAGGGCGGGATTGAGGAGGTTCACGAATGGGATCTTACAACGAGGACCGGACATCCCGGCGCGAACCTGTGCGCGGGACGCTCCTCTGTACAGACCTGCGGCCCGGCGCGCTGGGGCGGGCCGGGCCGCAGGGAAATGCAGGATCGTTCAGCGCTTGGCCTTCGCCAGCCTCAGTTCCTCGGCAAGGACGGGGAGGATCTTGTTCACGTCGGTGACGATGCCCAGGTCGGCATACTCGAAGATCGGCGCATCCCGGTTCTTGTTCACCGCCACGATGAACTCCGAATCCTCCATGCCCGCGATGTGCTGGATCATGCCGGAGATGCCGCAGGCGATGTAGAGGTCGGGCCTCACGGTCTTGCCTGTCTGGCCCACCTGCCGCTCGGAGCCCGCCCAGCCCGCGTCCACCGCGCCCCTGGAGGCCGAGACCATGCCGCCCAGCTCGGCGGCCAGCTCCCTGAGATGGCCGAAGTTCTCGGCGCTGCCCATGCCGCGGCCGCCGGAAACCAGCACCGCCGCGTCCTCGATGTTCTTGAGGGCGACCTGCTCCGTGACCTCTTCCAGGATCTCGACGTTCAGGTCCTCGGGCCCCAGCGTCACGGAGAAGGACACGACCTCCCCCTTCCGCTGGTCGTCCCGCTCCAGCTTCCTCATCACGCCGGGCCGGACCGTGGACATCTGGGGACGGTGCTCGGGACAGGCGATGGTGGCCATGAGGTTGCCGCCGAAGGCCGGCCTGGTCATGAGCAGGTTCCGGGTCTCGTCCTCGATCGCCAGGCCCGTGCAGTCCGCCGTCAGGCCCGTCTTCAGCCTGGCGGAGACCCGCGGGGCGAGGTCGCGCCCGATGGTGGTGGCGCCCACGAACACGACGGCGGGCTTGACCTCCTCGATCACCCGGGTGAGGGCCTTCGTGAAAGGCTCCGTGCGGTAGGGCTGCAGGCAGGGGTGGTCCACCACGATGACCTTGTCCGCACCCTGCGCGATGAGGTCCGCGCTGTGCGCCGCGGTCAGGCCGGTTCCGATCAGCACCGCCGTCAGCGGCTCAGCCAGCTTGTCCGCGATCTCGCGTCCGATGCCCAGCAGTTCGCTGGCCACCTTCTGGATGTGTCCGCCGCGCTGCTCCGCGAACACCATGACGCCGCGATAACTCGAAATATCCATGGCTGCTCCGCGCTCAGATGATGAACTTCTCTTTGAGTTTTTCGACGATGATCCGGGCGCCTTCCCGGGGATCCACCTCGTAGACCTTGCCGGCGGACTTGGCCCCCTTGGTGAAGGACTTCTTCACGCGGGTGGGGGAGCCCTTCAGGCCGATGTTCGCCTGGTCCACGTCGAGGTCGTCCACGGTCCACACCGGGATGGCCTTGCGGAAGGCATCGTACACGCCTCCCACCATCATGTAGCGGGGCTGGTTCATGTCCTTGAGGACGGTGATCAGGCAGGGCAGCTTCACCTTGATCCGCTGGTAGCCGTTCTCGAACATCCGCTTGACGACGAGGCTCTCCCCGGCCAGCTCCAGCTCCTTGACGTAGCTCACGTGGGGCAGGCCCAGGTGTTCCGCGATCTGGGGACCCACCTGCGCCGTGTCGCCGTCGATGGCCTGGCGGCCGCAGATGATGAGATCGAACCCGAGGCGCCGGAGGGCCGAGGCCAAGGTGGTGGACGTGGCCCAGGTGTCCGCGCCGCCGAACCGCCTGTCGGACAGGAGCACTGCCTCGTCCGCGCCCATGGCCAGCGCCTCGCGCAACGCGATGTCCGCCTGGGGCGGCCCCATGGAGAGGACGGTGACGTGGGCGCCGATCTGGTCCTTCAGGACGAGGGCCGCCTCGAGGCCGCTCTTGTCGTCCGGGTTGATGATGCTCGGGATGCCCTCGCGGATCAGCGTGCCGGTGGCCGGATCGATGCGGACTTCCGTGGTATCGGGAACCTGCTTCATGCAAACGACGATTTTCATATCTCAGCCACCCTTCAGCGAAGCATGGTCGCGGAAATGACCATGCGCTGGACTTCGGAAGTCCCCTCGTAGATTTCGGTGATCTTCGCGTCGCGCATCATGCGCTCGACCGGATAGTCCCGCGTGTAGCCGTAGCCGCCGTGGAGCTGCACGGCCTTCGTCGTGACGTCCATGGCCGCCTCCGAAGCGAAGAGCTTGGCCATCGCCGCCTCCACGCTGTAGGGGAGCTTGGCGTCCTTGCAGCAGGCCGCGCGATAGACGAGGAGCCGGGCGGCATCCGTTCGCGCCTGCATGTCCGCCAGCTGGAACTGGGTGTTCTGGAAGGCGGAGATCGGCTTGCCGAACTGCTTGCGCTCCTTGGTGTAGCTCACGGTCTCGTCGATGGCGCCCTGGGCCAGTCCCAGCGCCTGCGCCGCGATGCCGATGCGGCCTCCGTCCAGGGTCTTCATCGCGATGCCGAACCCCTTGCCGTCCTTGCCGAGCATGTTCTCGACGGGAACCTTCACGTTCTCGAAGATCAGCTCGCAGGTGGCGGAACCGCGGATGCCCATCTTCTTTTCCTTCTTCCCGACCGAGAAGCCGGGCATCTCCCGCTCCAGGATGAAGGCCGAGATGCCCCGGGTGCCCTTCGACTTGTCCGTCATGGCGAACACGATGTAGATGTCCGCATTGGCCGCGTTCGTGATGAAGATCTTGCTGCCGTTGAGCAGGTAGTGGTCGCCCTGGAGTTCGGCCGTGGTCTGCTGTCCCGCCGCGTCCGTGCCGGCGTTGGGCTCGGTGAGGGCGAAGGCCCCCAGCTTCTCGCCCTTCGCCAGGGGCACGAGGTACTTCAGCTTCTGGGCGTCGGTCCCGAACTCGTAGATCGGGGCCGCGCAGAGGGAGGTGTGGGCCGACAGGATCACGCCCGTGGTGCCGCAGACCTTCGAAAGCTCCTCGACCGCCATGATGTAGGCCAGGTTGTCGCCCCCCTGGCCGCCGTACTCCTTCGGGAAGGGAATGCCCATGAACCCGAAGCGAGCCATCTTGCGCACCGTCTCCAGGGGGAACTTCTCCTCCTCGTCCACCTCCTGGGCCAGCGGGCGCACCTCGGTTTTCGCGAAGGCGCGGTACATCTGCACCAGAAGACTGTGTTCCCGATCAAGCTGAAAGTCCATCTTCACACTCCGGTGGATTGCCCGTTCTGGCACGCCGCTGCGGGGGCGGCATTTACCTTGCGCTGCTTGGCCTTGGGGACGACGCAGGTGCCGACGGCGCGGCAGACCACGACGGGTTCCGCCAGGACGTCGGCGGCGGAATCGTTGAGATCCGGCCTGGGCACGATCACCTTCCGGGCTTCGAAGACCATCTTCCGGGAGGAGTTGCCGACCTTGACGATCTCGCCCTCGGCTTCGATGTAGTCCCCCGCGAAGACGGGCGCGAGGAACTCGACCTTCTCGTAGCCGGCGAAAAGCCCCTCGTCACCGTCCTGGAGGATGAGGAGCTCGGTGGCGACATCTCCAAATAACTGGAGCATGCGGGCTCCATCCACGAGGTTTCCCCCATAGTGGGCATCACTGCTACTCATCCTAAGCCTTATCAAAGATTTAAGGAAAGACACAGCAGTACCTCCATGTTCCTTGTTCGGAATCGCACTTTACGGACTGGGCAACCGCGCGGATCACGATCGTGACCTATTTAAATCCAATTTTTCTAGTTTTACTTGCATGCACGCAGCCCCTGCGTCGGCAGGGTGAATCGCCTGGGTGAATCCCTCGCGGTCCGGAGTCCCGGAAGAGGCAAGGTAGGGGCCTCTCGGCCCTGCGAAGAATTGTCCGCCGGGGTCCGGCGGGAGGTCAACCCCCTGTTCTCCAAGAACATCACAAAGCACCCCGGGGGGCGGACGCCAGGCCGGTCCGGAATTATAATTGGCCCCTCCGCGAAACGGCGGTCGGCTCACGTTTCCGTGCCGCCCTTTCCCCGGCCGAGTTTCATTCCACTCGGAACCTCGCATCCACCGCCGTCACGCTGGTGGGCGTCCCCAGCAGGGGGTTCAGGTCCAGTTCCTTGATCTCCGTGGCGAAGCGCAGCAGGGTCGAGAGGTGGACGATGATCTCGGCGAACTTCTTCTCGTTGACGCCCTCCTTGCCGCGGGCCCCCTTGATGATCTTGTAGCTCTTCAGGGAACGGATCATGGAATGGGCCTCGGCGTAGGTGAGGGGCGCCAGGCCGGAGGAGACGTCCTCCAGGACTTCCACGAAGATGCCGCCCAGGCCGCAGAGCACCACATGCCCGAACCTGGGTTCGTACTTCGCGCCCAGGAACAGTTCCGTGCCGGAGAGCATGGGCTGGACCAGGACCGCCTTCGCGTCCGGGATGCGCATCATGCGCTCGAACTCGGCGACGAGGTGCTCCTTCGACCTGATGTTCAGCGTCACGCCGCCCACGTCGGACTTGTGGAGGGGGCCCACCACCTTCATGACGACCGGGTAGCCGGCCTCCTCGGCCAGGGTCAGGATCTCCTCCTGGGTCGTCCCTACGCCCTCCTTCACGAAGGGGATGTTGGCCGCGGCCAGCAGGGACTGGATGGTCCTGGGCGCGAGATAGCCCCGCTCGCAGTGGTCGATGATGTTCCGGATCCTGGGGATGTCCACGCCGTGGAACTCGATCTTCTCCTCGGCGGGCTGCGGGGTGTTGTAGACGCGCGTGAGGGCGCGGCCCAGCAGCACTTCGTCCGGGAAACTGATGTGGCCTTCCCCGAGGAAGTACTCCACCTCCTTCCGGGCCGTGATGAGGGAGGGCAGGACCGGGAAGATGGGCTTCCGGCTGGTGGCCATCTTCTGGTGGAGCACCTTGTAGACGTCGAAGATCTCGAACAGGCCCGGGGTCCCGAAGATCACGACCATGCCGTCGATGTTGTCGAAGTCCTGGTTGCAGGCATCGATGATCTGCCCCAGCTGCTCGGCGGTGCCGGTGGCGAGGAAATCGATGGGATTGGCCACGGAGGAGCCCGGGAACAGCTTCCTGAGAAGCTCGTCGGCCTTGGGCCCGGTGATCTTCGGGATCTCCAGCCCCCCGGCGGCGAGGGCATCGGTGAGCATGACGGCCGGCCCGCCCGCGTGGGTGATGATGGCGATCCTCTTGCCCTGAAGGGGCTTGTGCGTGAACACGCCGGCCACCGTGGTCAGTTCCTCGCGCCCGAAGCAGCGCACGATGCCCGCCTTGCGGAAGAGCGCCTCCACCGCGAGGTCCGAGCTTGCGATGGCGCCCGTGTGGGACGAGGCGGCCCGGCTGCCCGCCTCGGAGACCCCGGCCTTGATGGCCGCGATCTTGCAGCCTTTCCGGATCAGCGAGGAGGCATGCTCCAGGAGGGAATCGGGGTTCTTGATGTTCTCGACGTAGAGCAGCTTGATCCGGGAACTGGTTTCGGGGTCGAAGGTCTCGTCCAGGTGGGCGAGGACGTCCTCGACGCCGGTCTGGGCGCTGTTGCCCACGGAGAAGACGTTGGAGAACCGGATCCCCTTCTGGATCGCCGACTCCATGATGAACACGGCCGTGGCGCCCGACCCGGAGATGAAGTCGCAGCCCTGGTCCGTGAGTTCCGGGATCGGAAGGGTGAACATGCTGGCGTGGTGGGGCGTCAGGATCCCGGTGCAGTTCGGGCCGATGAGGCAGCCGTCCACGCGGTCGACGATCTCCACGATCCGCTTCTCGAGCCTGGCCCCTTCCTCGTTCTCCTCGCTGAAACCCGCCGAGATGATGATGAACGCCCGCGTGCCCTTCTGCATGGCCAGCAGCTCCACCGCCCCCGGGCAGTGCGCGGCGGGCACCGCCAGGACGGCCAGGTCGGCCTGCGGAAGGTCCTTCAGGTCCCGGAAGGACTTGAGGCCCTGGACCTCGTCCTGCTTGGGGTTGACCACGTAGAGATCGCCCTTGAAGGCATGGTCGAGCAGGTTCTTGAGGATCTTCCCGCCGGGCTTGTGGACATCGTTCGAGGCCCCGACGACCACGATGCTTCGGGGATGGATGAGCGCGTCATTGATCATGGAAGACCCCGCCGGATGGGATTGAGGAAGCCAAGGGATGTGATTCGACACACCATCTTCCAGGATCCCTCTGGGACTTGGATCACTTTGACCTCGGATGGAAGTCACTTGTGCCCGGAGGCTCCAGGTTCCCGGGGGCCTATGCCTTGAGGTCCATGACCGTGCCGAGGACCTCCTTCTGGACCTCGAGGGCCTTGGCGTTGGCCATGTAGGTGTCCGAATAGGCCAGGAGGTCCACCCCCTCCTCGGCGGGATCGATGCTGGAACCGCCCGGGAGCCCGGGCTCCCCGCCCTCGCGCTCCTCCGAAGTCCTCGCCCCGACCCCGGCATCCGCCCGCCTGGCCCTGGAATCCCTGCTGCTGGCATTGGCCAGGTTGTCGGCGGCCGTGGCCACGCCGACCGTCGCGGCGCTCATTCCGGCCAGACTGATCGACATGGTGTCCATGGGCCCTCCAGGCTCCCTTCGATACGATCATCGAGGATACGACAGCATCGAGCTGTCTTTGCATCAAGCGTACCAGGATGTCCCGCTTTCGTAGCCGCGCTGCTTGCCCTGCCGCTGCCGGTCCCGCGCCAGGGCTAGGTCGATGAGCCGCGTCAGGAGCTCGTCGTAGGGGATGCCGCTGGCCTCCATGAGCTTGGGATACATGGAGATGCTGGTGAATCCCGGGATCAGGTTGATCTCGTTGAGGTAGACCTTCCCCGTGGCGCGTTCCTGGAAGAAGTCGATGCGGGCCATGCCGTAGGCGTCCAGGGAACGGTAGGCCTCCCGGGCATGGCGGCGGATCTCCCGGGCGGTGCAGGAGGGAATCTCCGCGGGAATCCGCGTGGAACTCTTCCCGTCGATGTACTTGTCGTTGAAGTCGTAGAACTCGCCCCCCACCAGGATCTCGCCCACCACGCTGACGAACGGATCGTCCCCCCCCAGGGCGGCCACCTCCAGCTCCCTGGCGTCCAGCCCCTTCTCCACCAGGACCCGGCGGTCGAAGCCGAAGGCCTGGTCCAGGGCGGCACCCAGTTCCTCTCGCCGCTTCACCTTCTGGATCCCGATGCTGGAGCCCAGGTTCACGGGCTTGACGAAGACGGGAAGGCCCAGGAACGCCAGTTCCATCAGCACGGATTCCCGGTCCCGGGCCCACTGTTCCTCGGTGATCCCCGCGTAGGGGGTCACGGGGAGTCCCTCGGATTCCCAGATCCGCTTGGTGATCCACTTGTCCATCCCCACCGCCATGGCCAGGAGGCCCGCCCCCGTATAGGGCCGGTGGAGGGGCTCCAGGTAACCCTGGATCTGGCCGTCCTCTCCCCCCGCCCCGTGGAGGGCGTTGAAGAAGATGTCGGGCAGGGGGGTTTCCTCCCCTCCCTTCTCCAGGGGCAGGAAGGGATAGGGTCCCCTTTCCGGTTTTTCCCCCGCGCCCAGGCGGGCGAAGGGATCGCCCTTCACCACCCAGACCCCGTTCCGGGCGATGCCGATGGGGCGGACCTCGAAGCGGTCGGCGGGAAGATGCCTGGCGATGCTCCTCGCCGTGGCGATGGAGACCTCGTGCTCCGGACTTTCCCCCCCGAACAGGAGGCCGATGGACAGGCGCGGCATGGGCATGCTCCTAGGGTGTCACACCAGGGACGAACTGCCCACCACCCGGTTCCGCCCAGCCTGCTTCGCCGCGTAGAGCGCCCGGTCCGCCGCCTCGATGAGGGCCTCGACCTGGAAGCCTTCCGTGACCTCCGCGGACGCCGCGCCCACGCTCACCGTGACGACACCCGAAACGGGGGAGGCCGTGTGGGGCAGCGCCACCCGCTCGACGCCAGCCCGCACGGATTCGGCCACCACCAGGGCGCCGGCCTCGTCCGTGTCCGGCAGCACGAGGATGAACTCCTCCCCCCCGAAGCGGGCGGCCATGTCCCCGGGCCTGAAGATGCACCACTGGATCGCTTCCGCGACGGCCCTCAGGCAGGCGTCGCCGGCCATGTGCCCGTTCGTGTCGTTGAAGAGCTTGAAATGGTCCACGTCGGCGATGGCGACGGCCATGCGGCCGGGCCTGCCGTCCTCCCGCCCGCGCCTCAGCAGCCGCCGGATCTCCGAGCGGATGTGCGCCTCGAGGAAGTGCCGGTTGGCGAGCCCGGTGAGCCGGTCGGTATTGGCCCTGTTCTCCAGTTCGGCCTTCTGCTCCTCGACCTTCTCGAACAGGCTGAGGGCGCTCTGCGCCAGGATCCCGATCTCGTCCCTCCGCCGCGCGCACCGCTCGAGGATGTCCACCCGGGTCCGGCCCTCCTCGGCCGTGAAGAAGGAGGTCAGGCGGCGGATCGGACGGATCACGGAGGAATCCACCATCGCCACGACCCCGGCGAGGCCGAGGATGACCATGAGGAACAGGGAACCCGACATGAGCCAAACCAGCCGCGTCCCCACCCTTTCGTCCAGGCGGGGGATGGCGAGCTTCAAGGCCGCCAGCGGTCTTCCCTGGACATCGGACAGGGGCGCGTAGGAAACGAAGGTCTTCCCTTCCCGCCGGACGGAGATCCGCTGACCGCCATAGGCCGGGAAGTCCCTCGCGATCCGCTGGTCGTCCGAGCCGTTGGCCTCCGGGACCTCGGAAAGGGGAACCAGCTCCAGGGTATCCCCGTGCCCGTACATGTAGGACGTGAGCACGTTCCGGTGGATCTTCCGTCCCAGGAGCAGCATGCCCCGCGGCGGGCTGGCGGCATTGTAGCCGCTGATCGCATGGGCGCAGTAGATCCAGATATCCCCGTCCCCCCCGGCCAGTCCGGTGAACCATTCGAGGAACCGGAACCCGTCCGCGGGATTGAAGATCCTCTTGTCGTTCAGGTCGAAACGCGGCTGCGCGAGGGACGAGGGCAGCCGCGTCGCGAAGCCGGGGAACCCGTCGCTGGACCAGACGCGGCGTCCGTCCGCCCCCACCATGAGCACGAAGTCGATGTCGTTGTCCTCCGACCAGAGGCCCCCGAAGTTCCGCGCCAGGTAGCCCCGGCTGGGATGCCTCATGAACTCGTAGGTGTCTCCCCACATGGCCACGCGGGCCGTGAGGGCCTTCAGGACGGCGGCTTCCTGGTCGAAGGCCAGGAAGACCTGCCGGGTCCTGTCCAGCAGGTTCGTCCGCTCGAGAGCCTGGTACTGCCGCTGGCCGAACTCGCGGACCAGGAAGAACTGGACCACTTCGAACAGCATGAAGACGATCGCGATCCTGCTGACGATCACCCATCCGAGCGAGGTGCGGCGGCCGGCCGCGGGAACCTCCCCAGCCGGTGGCGGAACCGTTCCCTCCGTAGCGGACTGGCGACCTGGCATGTGCATACCTCAGCATACGGTGAAGGGTCGGAAAGACTTGATTTTCACGCTCCGGTCCCCCGGCCCGGAAACGGGGGTTGGCCGTGCCCCCCCTCTGCCGGATACTCTTTTCCTCTACAGGAGCGGTCGTGCTGAAGGCCATCTATCCAGGAACCTTCGATCCCGTGACCATGGGGCATTGGGATCTCATCCAGCGGGCGACGAAGCTCGTGGATCACCTGGTGGTCGCGGTGCTCCACAACCCGTCCAAGCACCCCGCGTTCAGCGTGGCGGAGCGGGTGGACTTCCTGCGCGAGCTGGTGCAGGGGTTCGGGAACGTCGAGGTGGCCTCCTTCCACGGTCTCCTGGTGGACTTCGCCAGGATGCAGGGCTCCATGAGCATCATCCGCGGAGTGCGCGCCTTCTCGGACTTCGAGTACGAGTTCCAGATGGCCATCATGAACCGCAAGCTGGCGCCGGATCTCGAGACGATCTTCCTCATGCCCAAGGAGGAGTACAGCGTCATCTCGAGCAAGGCCGTGCGGGACATCGGCATGATGGGCGGCGACATCACGGGGCTGGTCCCCGAGGTCCTCCAGGAACGAATCGCCATGCGCCTCAGGAATCCCGAGGACTACGCGTAGTCGAGGCCGAGGCCCTCGGCGAGGCGCTTCCGGATCTCCAGCTCGAGCGCGTCCAGCTGGTCGGATTCGAAGGGCGCGCAGAACAGGGTGTCGTCGCCGGCCACCGTGCCGGCCAGGTAGCGGAGATCCGAGGTGTCCAGGGCCAGTCCCAGGGCCTGGGCCAGCCCGGCGCCCGTCTTCACGATCACCAGGTTCGGGCGCACCTTGGTGGTCGTGAAGGGGACGGGGACGATGGGCGGGGCGGGCATGCGCTTGTAGACGCCCGCTTCCTTCCGTACGTTGAGCTTCTTCATGTGCCGCGAGAGGGTCGCCAACGTGAGGTCCAGCCCCTCGGCCTGCAGGAGTTCCAGGAGGACCCGCTGGTCGGAGATCTCCCGCTTCTCGAGGTGATGGAGGATGAGCTGGTCCAGGTTCATGGTCCCATTATTGGGTATTTACATTTTTTTGCAACCAGAAATCAATTCGACCAAACCTTTAGCAACTCGAATTTACACCAAATTTTCAGTTGACACATTCAGCACGACTCCTCCATTCTAGGAATTGCCATGTTGAAAATTACGCAAATTTACACACGAATGCCGACCGAAGGAACTTCCAAGCCCTTCCCGGCCCTCCTCCCAACTTACGCACCCTTTCCCTTCCTGCTCGAGAAAGGCCGCGGAAACCAGGTCTTCGACGACCAGGGCGGGGCCTTCTGGGACTTCTACGGGGGCCACTGCGTCTGCAGCACCGGACATTCCCACTCCAAGGTGGTGGAGGCCATCGCCCGGCAGGCCAGGGAGCTGATCTTCTACAGCACCGCCGGCGCCGTGCCGGTGCGGGACAAGGCGGCGGAGGCGCTCCTGGCCTTCGCCCAGTCCAGGTCCTGTCTGGGCCTCGCATCGGTCTTCTTCTGCAACAGCGGCGCCGAGGCCAACGAGAACGCCCTGAAGGTGGCGGCCCTGATGACGGGCCGCACGAAGTTCGCCGCCTTCGAGGGGGGATGGCACGGCCGGACCACCCTGGCCCTGTCGGTCACGGACGATCCGAAGATCACCAAGGGCCTGGAACCCCTGCTGGCGCCCTGCACCCGGCTGCCCTGGAACGACCTCGGCGCCCTGGACGCCTTCGACTTCTCCCAGGTGGCGGCCGTCATCCTGGAACCCATCCAGAGCATGTCCGGCATCCGGACCGCCTCCCCGGCCTTCTTCCAGAAGCTCCAGGAAAAGGCCCAGGCCGGTGGCGCCCTGCTCGTCCTCGACGAAGTGCAGACCGGCATGGGACGGCTGGGTGCCCCCTACGCCGCGAGCCGCTACGGCCTCCAGCCGGATCTCATCACCTCCGCCAAGGGCCTCGCTTCGGGCGTGCCCATGGGGGCGCTGCTGATCAGCGAACCGGTGGCGCGGTGCCTGAAGTCCGGGGACCTGGGCAGCACCTTCGGAGGCTCCCCCCTGGCCTGCGCGGCCCTCCTGGCCACCCTGGAGGTGATCCAGGGCGAAGGCCTCATGGCGCGCGCCCTCGCCGCCGAGGCGGACATCCGGAAAGGCCTCGCGGGCACCCGCGTCTCCTGCGTCCGCGGGGAAGGCCTGCTCCTGGGCCTGCAGGTCCCGGGTGGCGCGGCCAAGCTCAAGCAGCATCTTTATTCCAAGCGCATTCTCGTCGGCGGCAGCGGCAATCCCGAAGTCCTGCGCCTCATGCCCCCCCTGAACCTGAGCCCCCTCGCGGTGGAAGCCCTCCTCGAGGCCGTTCACTCCTTCCCCCTCGGAGACTGACATGCGACACGCCACCAAGCTCGCCGACCTCGACGTCGAAGGCCTGGAAGCCGTCCTGGCCCAGGCCATCGCCTGGAAACAGGGTCCCCATCCCCGCCATCTCCCCGGCAGGATCCTGGGCCTCGTCTTCTTCAATCCCTCCCTGCGGACCCGGGCCTCCTTCGAGGCCGTGGCCATCCGGGGCGGCGGGAACGCCATCGTGCTGGAGGTCGGGAACGGCGTCTGGAAACTGGAGGACCGGATCGGCGCGGTCATGGACGGCGACCGGGCCGAGCACTTGCGCGAAGCCGTGCCCGTGTTGGCTCGGTACGCGGACCTCCTGGCGGTGCGGACCTTCGCGGGCGGCGTCGACGACGAGGCCGACTTCCTGGATCCCGTCATCAACGGCTTCCGGCAGTATTCCACCGTCCCGGTCATCAGCATGGAAAGCGCCATGGAACATCCCTGCCAGGGCCTGGCGGACCTCATGACGGCCCGGGAGGTCTTCGGAAGCACCAAGAAGCTGCCCGTCACCCTCGCCTGGGCCCCCCACATCAAGCCCCTCCCGAAGGCCGTGCCGGACAGCTTCATGCTCACCGCCGCAGCGGCGGGCTGCGAGGTCCGGGTGGCCCATCCCAAGGGCTTCGAGCTGCACCCGAAGGTGCTGGCGGAGGCCGAGGCCTATGCCAAGGCCACGGGCGGCAGCGTCACCGTCACGAACGACCTGGACGAAGCGCTCGCCGGCAGCAAGGTGGTCTACGCCAAGGCCTGGGGCGCCGCCACCCAGTCCGGCCTGGGTCCCGAGGCCGTGAAACAGCATCCGGAGTGGATGACGAGCCGGGCCCACATGGAGAAGGCCGCCAAGGACGCCATCTTCATGCACTGCCTGCCCACCCGCCGGAACGTCGAGGTCTCCGACGGCGTCCTGGACCACCCGAGCTGCAAGGTCGTGGACGAGGCCGAGAACCGCTTCCACGTCCAACGGGCGCTCGTGGACTGGATCTTCAAGGGATGAAGCCACAAGGATGAAAATCCATGTATGTCATTCCGATATTCAGGCCTTTATCCCTTTCATCCCTTTTATCCCTGTTTGAAACAGTTTTTTAACAAGAATGAAAGGGAGAAAAGAGGAAAAACCGTCATCCCTGCTTTACCAGGCAAGTTCTTATCTTTGTTCGAGGTACCTCTGATGCATGCGACGATTCGACCCTTCGACACCCTCCGGAGCGCGGCCCGGTATGTCCGCCGCTTCCGGAACCACACCTTCGTGGTGAAGCTCGGAGGCGAGCTGCTGGATGATCCGGTCCTGCGCCGCGGCGTGTGCGCCCAGCTGGCCCTGCTCTGGAGCTTCTCCATCCCCCTGGTGATCGTCCACGGGGGCGGCGTCGGCCTGGACGGCCTCTGCCGGAAGCTCGGCCTGCCCATCCAGAAGGCCGCCGGCCGGCGGATCACCCCGCCCGAGGTGCTGGAGGCCGCCCAGATGGCCTTCAAGGGACAGCTCCAGATGGACTTCCTGGGGGACCTGGAGGCGGAGGGCCTCCCGGCGGTGGGACTTTCCGGCCTGGACGGCGGGATCCTCAAGGCCCAGAAGCGCCCGCCCGTGGCCGTGGACGGCCAGGTCGTGGACTTCGGCTTGGTCGGCGACGTCACCTCGGTGGACGTGAGCCTCCTGAAGCACCTGATCGACGGCGGCTACGTGCCCGTCGTCGCGCCCTTCTCCGTGGACGAGACGGGCCAGGTGCTCAACACCAACGCCGATACCGTCGCCACGGAACTGGCCATCGCCCTCAAGGCCGAGAAGCTCTTCTTCATGCTGAAGATGCCAGGCCTCCTCTCCGACCCGTCCAACCCGAGCAGCTTGGTGCCCTTCGCGGACCTCGCCAGGCTCGCGGAGCTGGAGGCGAGCGGCGCCATCAAGGACGGCATGCGGCCCAAGCTGAGCGCCACCCGGAAGGCCCTGGCCCTGGGGGTCGCCAGCGTCCACTTCGTCTCGGGCGTGCTGCCCGACGCCCTGCTGACGGAAGTCTTCACCAACGAAGGCAGCGGCACCATGATCACCACGGAAGGTGCCTCGTGACCCCGGCCAAGCTCCTCGAAACCCTGGTGGGCATCCCCAGCGTCTCCGACGCCGAGGGTCCCCTGTCCGAATTCCTCTTCCAGCACCTCTCCGGCATGGGCTTCCAGGTCCACCGGCTCGGGGCCAACCTCTGGTTCGAGGTGGGGAAGGGTTCCCCCCGGCTCCTGTTCGCGGGACACCTGGACACGGTGCCGCCCTGCGCCGGCTGGAACACGGATCCCCTCAAGCCCCACTGGCAGGGAGAGTCCCTCCACGGTCTGGGCGCCAACGACGCCAAGGGCTGCGTGGCGGCCATGATCCTGGCGGCCCAGATGCTCGTCGACCTGGAAGGCACGGCCGTCTTCGCCTTCGTCCGGGGCGAGGAGGTCGGCGGCAAGGGCATCCGCGAGCTGCTCCCCCTCCTGGGCGCCTTCGACGCCGCCGTGGTGGGCGAGCCCACCGGCCTCAAGGTCTGCGCCGCCCAGCGGGGCATGCTCGTCCTCAAGGGCACGGCCAAGGGCGTGTCCGCCCACGTGGCCCACGCGAAGCTCGGCGTGAACGCCGTCCACAAGGCCGCCCGGGACATGGTTAAGCTGGAGTCCCTGGGCTTCGAGCCCCACCCCCTCCTGGGCGTCACCCGCCCCGTGGTCACCCAGGTGAGCGGCGGCCTGGCCAGGAACCAGGTTCCCGACCAGTGCGAGTTCGTCATCGACCTGCGCACCACCCCGAACCTCACCGACGAGGAGGTCATCTCGCGCCTGGCCTCGGAGCTGGAGAGCGAAGTTTCCGTGCTGGCCTCGGGCTACCAGCCCATGGCCACGGATCCCGGCCACGCCATCGTGAAGGCCGCCCTCAAGGCGGCGGGCACCAAGGTGCCCGTCGGCTCGAACACGACCTCCGACTGGGCCTTCCTCGGAAGCCTCCCCGCCGTGAAGGCGGGCCCGGGGGACACGATGCGGAGCCACCGGCCCAACGAATGGCTCTCCCTCAAGGAACTCAACGCGGGCACCAAGTTCTACGCGGCCCTGGCCCGGGAGTTCTTCCGGCTCAAGGCCCTGGAGGCATGTCATGGCTGAACAGCTCTGGGCGAAAGGCCTGCCCCTGGACCAGATCCTCCACCGCTTCACCGTGGGCGAGGACCCCGTCACGGACCTCTCGCTCCTGCCCTACGACGCCGAAGCCAGCGCGGCCCATGCCCGCATGCTCGGGGAGACCGGCCTGCTCCCGGAATCCGAAGCCAAGGCCCTGGTGGCCCAGCTGAAGCGCCTCAAGGAGGCGGCCCTCCAGGGCCGCCTGGTGATCCTGCCCGAGCAGGAGGACGGCCACACCGCCCTGGAAGCCGCCCTCACGGAGGCGCTCGGCGAGACTGGCAAGCGCGTGCACCTCGGCCGGTCCAGGAACGACCAGGTGATCGTCGCCCTGCGCCTGCTCATGCGGGACCAGGTCCTGGAACTCGGCGCGGCCGCCGCGAAGCTGGCCCAGGCCTTCCTGGAGCTCGCCGCGCGCTTCGAGGCCAGCCCCCTGCCCGGCTACACGCATCTTCGGCGGGCCATGCCCTCCACCTGGGGCCAGTGGGCTGCCGCCTTCGCGGAAGGCCTGGCCGAGGACCTGGAGGCCCTGCCCGCTCTCTGGCAGCGCCTGGACCGGTGCCCCCTGGGCGCGGCGGCGGGCTTCGGCGTCCCCCTGCCCCTGGACCGGGCCCGCAGCGCGGAACTGCTCGCCTTCAGCCGGGTCCAGGACAGCCCCATCGATGTCATGAACAGCCGGGGCCGACACGAGCTGGCCGTCCTCGCGTGGATCGCCTCCATGGCGGGAACCCTGGAGAAGGCGCTGTGGGACCTCGCGCTCTACAGCACCGAGGAGTTCGGTTTCGTGACCCTGCCCGACGCCTTCACCACGGGGTCCAGCATCATGCCGCAGAAGCGGAATCCCGACGTGCTGGAGCTGGCCCGGGCCCGGTGCCGGGAACTGCGCGGCCTCGGCACCCTGCTCGGCCACCTGGCGGGAGGGCTCCCTTCCAGCTACCACAGGGATCATCAGTTCCTCAAGCGGCCGTTCCTGGAGAGCCTCGCGAAGGGCAAGGAGCTGCTCGAGGTCTGCGCCCACCTGCTGCCCGGCCTCCGGATCCGGGAGCAGGCCTGCCGGGACGCCTGCTCGGACGATCTCTACGCGGCCCAGGAGGCCTACCGCATGGTGGCCGACCAGGGCCTTCCCTTCCGGGACGCCTACAAGGCCGTCGCCGCCCAGATCCAGGCCGGCACCTTCAAGCCCGACCGCGGCGCCCCCGCCGAGGCGCACCCGGGCAGCCCTCACCTCCCGGAGTTCGCGGCCGCCTCGGCGTCGCTTTCCGGGTCCGGGGCCTGGCTCCAGGCGCGCCGCGCACAGCTCCAGGCGGCCACCAAACGACTCTTCGACTGGGAGTGATCATGAGCCATCGCATTCTTCTCGCCTTCTCCGGAGGCCTCGACACCTCCTTCTGCGTCCTCCACCTGAAGGCCCAGGGCCACGAGGTCCACACCGTCACCGTGGACACGGGCGGCTTCCCGCCCGCCGAACTGGCCCGCATCGAGGACCTGGCCCGGCGGCTGGGCGCCGCCTCCCACACCACCCTCGACGCCCGGCAGGAACTCTTCGACGGCTACCTGCGCCACCTCATCGCCGGCAACGTCCTGAGGGGCGGGCTCTACCCCCTGTCGGTCAGCGCCGAGCGGGTCTGCCAGGCGAAGCGCGTCGTGGCCCTCGCCCGGAAGATCCAGGCGACCGCCCTGGCCCACGGCAGCACGGGGGCCGGCAACGACCAGGTGCGCTTCGACGTGGCGTTCCGGACCCTGGCTCCGGACCTCCTCCTCATGGCCCCCATCCGGGCGCTGGCCCCCAGCCGGGCCGAGGAGCGGTCCTTCCTGGAGGCGCAGGGATTCTCCTTCCCCGAGAAGACGGAGGCCTACAGCCTCAACGAAGGCATGTGGGGCACCTCCGTGGGCGGCAAGGAGACCCACGATTCCTGGAAGCACTTGCCGGACGAGGCCTATCCCGCCGGCCAGGTGGATCCCGGCCTCGCCCCGAAGACGATCCTCATCGCCTTCGACAAGGGCGTCCCGGTGGGCCTGGACGGCGCCGCCATGAGTCCCGTCGAGGTGATCCAGACCCTCAACCAGCTCGGTTCGCCCTACGGCATCGGGCGGGGCATCCACCTCGGGGACACCATCCTGGGCATCAAGGGGCGGGTGGGCTTCGAGGCCCCCGCCGCCCACCTCCTGATCACGGCCCACCGGGAACTGGAGAAGCTGGTCCTCTCGGGACGGCAGCTCTTCTGGAAGGAGACCCTCGGCAACCTCTACGGGAGCATGCTCCACGAAGGGCACTTCTTCGACCCCCTCGGCCGGGACCTGGAGGCCTTCCTGGCCTCCAGCCAGGAGACCGTCACCGGCGACGTGCGGCTGACCCTGTATCCACGGACCTTCGCCGTGGAAGGCATCCGTTCGCCCTTCAGCCTCATGCGCAAGGACCTCGCGAGCTACGGCGAGGGCACGGCGCTCTGGACGGGGGCCGAGGCCGAGGGCTTCACGAAGATCTTCGGCGTGCCCCAGCAGATCGCCCACCTGGTCCGGGGGAAGGCATGACCCTGCAGCGCATCCTCCTGGACAAGGTCGCCTCCATCACCCGGAACCTCCACCTGGGCCGCTGGGTGACCCTCGGGCCGGAGATCCTGGTGGAGGAAGGGTCCGTGATCGCCGGGCGGATCATCGGGGAAAAGAACGTCTACAACACCCTGGAGGACGTCCACGGCCGCATGAGCGTCCTGCACGACGGCGACCTCGTCGTGGGGGCCCTGGGCCACCGGAACGCCCTGCACGGCTACGAGGGCGTCCTGCCGAAGGACGTGAAGCCCGGCGACCGGCTCCAGATGCTGAACCTGGGCGGCGTCATCGGCACGTGCGTCTCCAGCAACCCCGAGGTGGGCGCCCCCTTCGACGTGGAGGTGCTCGGCCAGGTGCTCCTCTTCCAGGAATTCGGCAGCCGCGTCGGGCATCCGGCCACCCTCCAGGCGGGCGCGCTCCAGGGCAAGCCCGACGCCCCCAAGGTTCCCGTCATCTACATCGCGGGGACGTGCATGAACTCGGGCAAGACCCAGGCGGCCTGCGCCCTCGTCCGGCACCTGGACCGCTCGGGCCTGAAGGTGGGGGGCGTCAAGCTCACGGGCGTGAGCCTCATGCGGGACGTCCTGGCCATGAAGGACTACGGCGCCGAATACGTGCTCGACTTCACCGACGCCGGCGTGGCCTGCTCCTGCCCGGAGACCGCGGCCCAAACGAGCCGGGTCCTGGTCTCCGAGCTGGCCGCCAGGGGCGTGGACATCATCGTGGCGGAAACCGGGGACGGCATCATGGGCGACTACGGCGTCCAGAGCGTCCTGGCGGACCCGGAGCTGCGGGACTGCGCCGCCGCCTTCGTCCTGTGCGCCAACGATCCCGTCGGCGTGGCCGGCGGGATCTCCTACCTGAAGGACCAGTTCGGCATCGCGGTGGACGTGGTGTCGGGCCCCGCCACCGACAACCGCGTGGGCGTCCGCTTCGTCGAGTCCCAGGGACTGCCCGGCATCAACGCCCGGACCAGCGCCAAGGCCCTGGGCGAACTCCTCCTGGCCAGGCTGCGCGCGCGGGCGGGGATCGGGTCCAAGCGTCCCCAATCCAGGCACGAGGTTCGATCATGAAACTTGACGTCGCGATTCTCGGGGCCTCGGGCTACGGGGGGGGCGAGCTGCTCCGCTGGCTTTCGATCCATCCGAAGGTGGCCAGTCTGCGGGGCACGGCCCGGACCCTGGCGGGCCAGCCCTTCTGGAAGGCGCACCCCAACCTGCGCGGGGTGCTGGACGGCGGCTTCGAGGAGGAGCTCGACTGGACCGCCTTCGCCGGGTGCGAACAGCCCGTGGTCTTCTCCGCGCTCGCCCACGGCGCCCTCGCGGAGAAGCTGCCGGAGCTCGAGTCGGCCTGGCAGGCCGCGGGCATCGCCGAGCGTCTCCTCCTGGTGGATCTCTCGGGGGACTTCCGTCTCCAGGATCCGGCGGTCTTCGCGAAGGCCTACAAGAAGGCCCATCCTTGCCCCGGGCAGCTCCCGCGGTTCGTCTACGGGATGCCGGAGTGGAACAAGGCCCGCATCCCGGGAGCCCGGCGCATCGCCAACCCCGGCTGCTTCGCCACGGCCCTCCAGCTGGGGGTCGTGCCCCTGCGCGGCCTGAAGCTGGGCTTCCTCGCGGCCAGCGCCGCCACGGGTTCCAGCGGCTCCGGCGCCAGCCCCTCCGAGGGCACCCACCACCCCTTGCGGGCCCAGGACTTCCGGGCCTACAAGGTCCTGGCCCACCAGCACCTGCCGGAAGTCCACATGGCCATGGAGGCCTGCGCCGTGGAGGGCGACCTGGCCTTCGTACCCCAGAGTGCGCCCATGGTGCGCGGGATCTTCGCCACCTTGATGTTCCCCCTTCCCGGGGACCTGGACGCCAAGGCCCTTCAGGCCCGCGCCCAGGTCGCCTTCCAGGACTGCCCCTTCGTGAGGCTCGTGGAGGACTCCCCCAGGGTCACCGCCGTCGCCGGCAGCAACTTCGCCGACCTCTCCGTGGCCGCGAAGGGCGGCGCGGGCGTCGTGCTCGTCGCCCTCGACAATCTCTGCAAGGGCATGGCGAGCCAGGCCGTCCAGAACATGAACCTGGCCCTGGGCCTGCCGGAGACCGAAGGCCTCAGGATCGCCGGACGCTACCCGGCCTGAGCCTCGTCCTGGATCACGAAGCGCGCCTCGATCGGCGTGCCGCCCTTGAGCATTGCCCACACGGGGCAGAGCTGGGACTCGGCGATGTGGAGGGCCTGGGCCACCTGGCCCTCCTCCAGGCCCCGGCCCCGGACACGGAACAGGAGCTCGATCCGGGTGAGCACGGTCGGGTGCTCGTCCCGCCGCTCGGCCCTGGCCTCGACCTCCAGCCCGGTCACCGCCAGCTTCATGCGGCGGGCGAGGAGGAGCATCAGGCCGTTGGCCCCGCAGGTCGCCAGGCTCGCCAGCAGGAGCTGCAGGGAGGTCATGCCCTCGGTCTGCTGGCCCGGCTGCAGGGGATAGTCGGTCATCACCGCGTGGGCGTCCGTCTCGACCCTCACGCGCATGCCCCCCTGGTGGAGGGCGCGAAGCGTCAGCTCACTGGGCATGGGATTCTCCTTCCTGAAGGGCCGGGATGCGGTCCGGGGACCCCTGTCCGGCGAAACGAGCCTCGAAATCATGCAGCAGGCGGACCAGAGCCGAGGAAGACGCACTCATGGAGGTCGATGGACCTCGGCACTCCAAGATGCTAACGCTCGTTCGTCCGCTGGACGAGAGGCGAGACCTGGACCTGCCTGCCCGGCCCGAGGGCCCGTCCGGACTTCCGTGCTCAATAGGCGTCCAGCTCCTCCAGCCGGTCGTCGTCGATGCCGAAGTGGTGGGCGATCTCGTGGCGGACGGTGATGCGGACCTCCTCGCGCAGCTCGTCCAGGGAGTCGCACTCCCATTCGTGGGTGGACTGGTAGATGGTGATGAGGTCCGGCAGGGTCCGGTCGTAGTGGAAGCCGCGCTGGGGCAGCGGCACCCCCCGGTAGAGGCCGAAGAGTCCGTCCGGATCGTCCTCGTCGTTTTCGCGCGCGTCCCGCAGGTCGCTCCGGGAGGGATGGTCCTTCACCACGACGGCCACGTTGCTCATGCGCACCCTGAGGACCTCCGGGAGCTCCTCCACGGCCTCCTTCACCAGGCTCTCGAACGCGTCGCGGCTGACCCTGAACATATGAACCTGTTTCGGTGCTCCTCCCCCTGTTCCTGGAGTTTCGGCCTCGGTGAGGCGGTCAGCTGATCTCCGCCAGCCTCAGCCTCGCCTGCTCCTGCCTGAGCCAGGCGGCCAGGGCGTCGCCGAGGCCCCGCTGGGCCACCTTCTCCGCGGACTCCCGGCAGCGGGCCAGGAGCTGCCTGTCGCGCACGAGGTCCGCCACCTGGAACTGCGGGATGCCCGACTGCCGGGTGCCGAAGAACTCCCCGGGGCCGCGCAGCTCCAGATCCTTCTGGGCGATGCGGAAGCCGTCCTGGGTTTCCACCAGGGCGCGCAGGCGCTCGGTGTCGCTGCCGCTGATCATCAGGAAGCGGCTGCGGACCCGTCCGCGTCCCACGCGGCCCCGCAGCTGGTGGAGCTGGGAGAGCCCGAAGCGCTCCGCGTGGTCCACCACCATCACGGTGGCGTTGGGCACGTCCACGCCGACCTCGATGACGGTGGTGGCCAGCAGGATCCTGGCCTCCCCCTTCACGAAGGCCTCCATGCGCGATTCCAGCTCGTCGCCTTTGAGCCGCCCGTGGACCACGGCGATCGGCGTGTCCGGGAAGCGCCCCTGCAGCAGGGCCTCCATGGCCTGGATGTCCCGGAGCCGAACCTTCGTCTCGTCCGCGGGATCGATGGCGGGGCTCACCACGAAGGCCTGGCGGCCCGCCTCCAGCTCCCGCTCGACGGCCTCCCAGGCGATCTCCGCGTCGTCGGGCTCCAGGAGGCGCGTGCCGATGGGCTGGCGGCCCGGAGGCAGCTCGTCCAGCACGGACTGTTCCAGGTCCCCGAAGAGGGCCAGGGCCAGGGACCTCGGAATGGGCGTGGCGCTCATGACCAGCCAGTGAGGATCCAGCCCCTTGGCCTTCAGGGCCTCGCGCTGCTTGACCCCGAAGCGGTGCTGCTCGTCCACCACCACCAGCTCCAGCCGGGAGAAGGCCACGCTCTCCTGGAAGAGGGCATGGGTTCCCACGACGTAGCGCGCCTCGCCGCTCGCGATGCGCGCCAGGGCGTCCCGCTTCTCCGCGGCCTTCATGGTCCCCAGCAGGAGCTGCATCCGCGGGGCGTCCTCCTTCAGCAGGCGCTCGAAGGTGGCGGCGTGCTGGCGGGCGAGGACCTCCGTGGGCACCAGCAGCGCGGCCTGCCCGCCCGTCTCGGCCACCATGGCCATGGCCAGGAAGGCCACGAGGGTCTTGCCCGACCCCACGTCCCCCTGGAGGAGTCGGTTCATGACGCGGCCCGAGGTGAGGTCCTCCACGATCTCCTTGAAGGCCGTCCGCTGGGCGCCCGTGAGATGGAAGGGCAGGAAGGCCTTCAGGCGCTCCCTCAGCTCGGGGCTGGTGGGGACGACCAGGCCCCGCCGCTTCAGGCGTCCCGCCCGGCGCAGGGTCACCCCCAGGGCGAAGGCGAAGAGCTCCTCCGAGGCCAGGCGCCGGTGGGCGGGGGTGGCCCGGGCCTCCAGCTCGCCCGGGTCGCTGTCGTCCCCGGGCTGGTGCAGCAGCCTCAGGGCCGGCAGGGTGCCCGGAAGGCCGCGAGCCAGGTCCATGGGCAGCCACTCCTCGGGAGGCTGTGCCCGGTCCAGGGCTTCCTGCACCAGCCGCTGCCTCACCCGGCCCGTGAGGGGCCCCATCTTGCGGTAGAGCGGCAGGAAGCGGCGCACCCAGAGGTCCTCGGGCGCGTCCGTGCCCCGCCCCACCACTTCGAAGGCGGGGCCGCGCATCTCCAGCCCGTGCCGCCCCATGGACAGGGGCCCGAAGGCCAGGATCCGGTCCCCGGGCTTCAGGACGCGCGCCAGGTAGGCCTGGTTGAACCAGATCAGGCGCAGGGGGCCGGTCCCGTCGTCGAGGAGAGCCTCGATGAGGGTCATGCGCTGGATCCGGGTGGTGGTCTGCCGGAGATCCTTGAGGACCCCCATCACCGTCACGATCTCCCGCTCGAAGTCCGGGGGGACGGGCCTGCGGTCCAGCTCCCCGATCCTGAGCACCGAGCCCCGGTCGACGTAGCGGTACGGCAGGTTCAGGAGCAGGTCCCGCACCGTCTCGATGCCGTTCTCGGCCAGCGCCGCCGCGAAGGTGGGGCCGACCCCGCGCAGCACCGTGAGCTTCGCGGAAAGGGGAAGAGGAGGAGGAGGAGGAGGAGACCCGGCCATGGAGGAATCCACTTTCTCAAAGATCGTCCATCTCCTCCAGCCTTCCGCGAATCCGGTCCGCCCGGAAGAACTGCGATGGAACCGCGAAGGACGCGAATGCGCGCTTGCGCGAATGAAAAGCCAGGGCCTCGAAACGGATCCTTTTCCATTCGCGTTCATTCGCGACATTCGCGGTTCCCATCCTTTTCCTGCAGCCTGCCCATACCGAAAGGCAAGATCAGCTCTGCAGGATGAAGGCGGCGAAGTCCTCGATCGAATCAAGGAGGCCCAGGGTGTTCGCCTCCATGTAGGTCCGCACGGCGGGCAGGCGGTGGGCCCAGCCGGCCGCCACCGAGGACACCCCCGCCGCCTGGGCCATGAGGATCCCCGGCCTCAGGTCGTCCACCACCAGCACTTCCTCCGGGTCCAGCCCGAACCGGCGCAAGGTCTCGGTCACGGGCCACGGTCCGGGCTTGCGGCGGCCCGCCCCGGCCTCCCAGCCGAAGATGGCGTCCGGCATCAGGTCCCGGCGGGCCTCCTGGTAGTGCCTCCGGATGATGTCCGATTCGGAGTGGGACACGACGACGAAGCGCCCTCCCTTCGCGCGGTAGGCTCCCAGCGCGTCCAGGAAGCCCGGGAAGAACCGCGGCCGGCTCCGCTCGGCGAAGTCCCGCCAGATGCGGTACTCCACCTCCATCTCGGCATCCGTGAACCCCAGTTCGCCCCGGAGAAAGGCCTCGAAGCCCGGCTCGAAGTTCTTCAGGAAGAAGCCCTCCAGGTCGACCGCCTTCTCTCCCGGCCGGAGCGCGGCCATGGAAGCCACGTGGGCGGGATGGTGGACCGTGGCCGTGCTGTCCATGGCGGTGTCGTCATGGTCCAGGAGCAGGCAGCGGTAGCGCAGCATCATCGGGATCCGTCCTCCGGGCTACACGTCCTCGGTCGTCCGCTCCATTTCCCGGAAGGTGGCATATTCCCCTTCGAAGTAGAGGGGAATCACGCCCGTCGGGCCGTTGCGGTGCTTGGCGAGCAGAAGCTCGGCGGAGCGGTCCTCTTCGTCCCCCTCCATGGCGGGTTTCATGCGGCGGTGGATGAACATCACCATGTCCGCGTCCTGCTCGATGGCACCGGAATCCCGGAGGTCCGAGAGCTGGGGCCTCCCGCCCTGGCGGTGCTCCACCTCGCGATTGAGCTGCGAGAGGACCACCACGGGCAGGCCGTGGTCCTTGGCCAGGAGCTTGAAGGCGCGGGAGATCTCGCCGATGCGGACGGCCTCGCTCTGCTTGGCGGCCCGGCTGTCCTGGGGGCTGCTGATCAGCTGCAGGTAGTCCACGACGACCAGGTCCAGCTTCTGGTTGGCCTGGGAGAGATGCCGGTCCACCATGGCCGTGATCTCGCGGACGGTGATGGCGGCCTGGTCGTTGATGAAGATGGGCAGTTCCATGAGGGCGTCCCGGCTGCTCAGGAGCTGGGCCTGGACCGCGTCGTCGAAGCCTCCGGCCTGGACCTGCTTCATGTTCACCCTCGAATGGGCCGACAGGATGCGGCTGAAGACCTCCTCCTTACTCATCTCCAGGGAGAAGAAGGCCACGTGGGCCTTCTGGGACATGGCGGCGCGCAGGCCCCAGTTCAGGGCGAGGGCCGTCTTCCCGATGCCGGGGCGGGCCGCGAGAATGATCAGGTTGCCCGGCTGGAAACCCTGGGTGATGGCGTCCAGCCGGGAGAAGCCCACCCTCAGGCCCGTGGAGCCGCGCCCCTCCAGCCGGTCGAGGAGGGCCTCCATGGTGTTCCTGGCCACGTCGGCCACGTGCTCCAGGTCCTTCCGCTGGCGCCCCTGGGCCAGCCGCATGAGATCCGTGGCTGCCTGCTCCACCAGCGACTCGGGAGGCGCCTCTTCCGCGGCCGCCTGGCGCACCATCTGGGCCCCCAGGCGGATCAGTTTCCGGAACCGGTGCTTGCGGTCCAGCAGGTCCGCCAGGACCTGGGGCCGGCCCACCTCCTCCGCCCCCAGCAGCTCGATGAGGCCCGGGTAGCCTCCCACGCGCCCCAGGTCGCCGTTCTGGTCCAGGACATCCTTGAGGGTGAGGGGGTTGATCTCGATCCGCCCTTCGAGGAGGTCCCGCATGGCCTTGAAGACCGACCGGTGGCGGGGGTCCACGAAGTCTTCCTCGGTGAGCTGGAACGCGAGATCGCCGGCGACCTTCTCGGCCCCGGGGGCGCAGAGGGTGGCCAGGAGGGCCCGTTCGGCCTCGGTGTCTTCAGGTAGTCGTTCGGGAAGCCAGTCGGCCATGTCGGTATCCAGGGGAAGTCGCGCGAGCCCCATCAAAAGGTTTAGCACGGAACCCCGCGAATCGGCCGGCCCCTTGCCGGTTTCTGACTGAGAGAAGATTTAATTGATATATTTCAACATTTATTTCCAAATGATCCATGAATCCCTGGGCCCGGGGGCGGCAGGGCCCCGGAAGCCCCTCCCTTGGAGCCACGCCGAGGGGCTATGCTGAACCGGATGCATTGGTCGGCCCTTCTCAGTCTCGGCGGCAGGCCCAGGCGCTGGCTCTGGGTGGCCCTGGCCCTGTTCCTCGCCGGCGACCCGCTCTGGACCTTCGTCTGGTTCCCCCGGCAGAGCCGGGACCGGGTCTGCGAGGAGGACGCCCTGCCCGTCACCCATGCCCCGGTGCTGATCCTGGGCGCGGCCGTGACCTCCAGCCGCGAGCCCACCCAGGTGCTGGAGGCCCGCCTGGAGACGGCCCTGCGCCTCTACCATGCCGGCAAGGTCAAGTGGTTCCTGGTGTCCGGCGACAACCGGGCGGTCAACTACAACGAGCCCATGGCCATGAAGCGCTGGCTGGTCAGGCACGACGTCCCCCTCACCCGCATCGTGAGCGACTTCGCCGGCCGACGCACCCACGACAGCCTCAAGCGGGCCCGCGCGGTCTTCGGGGTCCGGCGCGTGGTGGTGGTCACTTCCGATTTCCACCTCCCGCGCGCCCTCTTCATCGCCCGGCACCTGGGCATGGAGGCCTGGGGGGTTCCCGCGAGCACCGAGGCGTTCGGGTGGAACAAGCGGCTGGGCTTCTGGGCACGGGAGTACCTGGCCCGGCACCTGGCCTACCTGGACTTCTGGTTCCCGCCGGACACGCTGCTGGGCCCCCGGGAGCCCACCCCGGACGACTGGCTGACCGAGCCCCCGGAACATCCCGCGTCCTGAGCACCCATGCACCCCGCGACCCACCTCCTGGTCGGCTGGACCCTCGCGGAATCGGCGCGCCTGGGGAAGCGCGACCGGTCGCTGGTCGTCCTCGCGAGTTGCCTGCCCGACCTCGACGGCCTGGGCGTGTTCGCGGACCTGGTCGCCGAGCGCATCCACCACCCGCTCTACCTCTACGACACGTACCACCACGTCCTCCTGCACAACGCGCTCACCGGCCTCCTCGCGGCGGTCCTGGCCACGGTCCTGGCCCGGCGGCGCCCCCTCACGCCCCTGCTCGTCCTGCTCGGCTTCCACCTCCACCTGCTCGGGGACATCCTGGGCAGCCGCGGTCCCGACGGCTACCAGTGGCCGATCCCCTACCTGGAACCCTTCAGCGGAGTCTGGCAGCTCGCCTGGAGCCGCCAGTGGGGCCTCCAGGCCTGGCCGAACGTCGTCCTCACCCTCGCCTTGATGGCCCTCGCCCTCCACGGTTCCTGGAAGCGCGGCCGGTCGCCGCTCGAACTCCTGTCGCCCAGGGCGGACGCGGCCATGACGAGGACCCTGCGGCTCCGGTTCGGGGATCCGGGAGTGGATCCGGGATCCCCGGCGTGAGCCTGTTTTCAGCCCCGGAGCCGCGGGGCAGGCGCCGGACTCAGCGGGAAGCGGAACTCCCGGGGGTCTCCCCGAGCATCCCCTTCAGGGCCCGGTAGTCGGTCTTGCCGTTGCCCAGCACGGGGATCTTCTCCAGGCGCCTCACCAGCCGGATGTTGTGGATGGCGGAAAGGCCGGCCTCCCGGATGGTGGTGTTGGCGGCCTCCCGCGAGATCTCGCGCAGGGTGAAGAGGACCAGCTCCGGGTTGGTTTCCACGGGGGTGGCCTCCACGGCAAGGACGACCTCCTTGTCGTCCTCCCGGCCGAAGCGCGCCAGCAGGGCCTCTTCCACCGCCGGGAGGCTCACCATCTCGCCGCCCAGCTTCACGAACCGCTTCAGGCGCCCCGCGAAGTAGAAGACGCCGTCGGGCTCCCTGCGGACCAGATCGCCCGTGCGGTACCAGGACTTGCCTTCGAACGCCACGAAGGGGGAGGGGCCGTCGTAGTGCAGGTAGCCGCCGAAGATGCTGGGGCCCCGGACCAGGAACATCCCGGTCCTCCCGGGCTCCACCCGCTCCCCGGTCTCCAGGTCCACGACGGCGTGCTCCACGGACCCGAGCGTCAGGCCGATGCTGCCGTGGCGAGGGTCCTCCTCCTTGTTGCAGCTGACCACGGGAGAACATTCCGTGATGCCGTAGCCCTCCATCACCGTCAGGCCGGGCCAGCGGCGGTCGAGGAACTCGTAGAGGGATTCCGGGCACTTCTCGCCCCCGGTGACGACGGTCCTCAGGGTCTTCAGCTGCTGGTCCCTGGCGGCCCGGGCGATGCCGTGGAGGAAGGTGGGGGTGCCCACCAGCATGGTGACGCCGTAGGCCTCGGTGATCCGGGCGAGGGCCAGCCCCTCCGTGGGATTGGGATGGTAGACCACCCGGAAGCCGATGCAGGAGGGCATCAGCACGGTGAGGCTCAGGCCGAAGGAGTGGAAGGGCGGCAGGATGCCGATCATCCGCTCGTCGGGGGAGAAGGTGAAGAAGTCCGCGCTGTCCCGGAGGTTGGCGAGGAGGTTCCCGTGGGTCAGGGGAACCGCCTTGGGCAGGCTCTCGCTGCCGCTGGTGAAGAGCACCACGGCGGTCTCCCGGACGGGCGCCTTGCGGAGCTCGGCCCAGCTGATGCGGGCTTTCAGGAAGGCGGCCAGCTTGTCGAGCCTGCCCAGGCGCCGGCCCACATCCTCCAGCAGCAGGAAGCGGCCCTTGATCGCCGCCAGGTCCGTTCCCTGGGCCTCCAGCTTGGCCACGAGCGGGCCGGCCGTGAGGACGTGCCGGACCCCCAGGAGGTCCAGGCCGTGCACCAGGTTCCTGGACCCCACGGTCCAGTTCACCATCACCGGGATCTTGCCCGCGAAGATCAAGGCCATGAAGAGGGTCGTGACCCCCGAGCTGGCGGGGAGCATGAGGCCCACGTAGGTCCCTTCCAGGCCGGCGAGGACGGGCCGCAGGGCCAGGATGCCCGTGATGACGTCCCGGAAGGTCCTGGCGCCGCCGGCCTGGTCCGCGGCCAGGACCCGGTCGGGGCCGCGGGCGGCCTGGTTCAGGAACACCTCGGCGAGGGTCGTCCCCGGCGGCACGCCCACGGGGACCGGGGAGGGGCGGAACCAGGCCGCGGGAATGGGTTTCATGGCCGAGGGCCCGATCCCGACCGTGCGGCCGCAGGCGGCGAGCATGGCGTCGGAGACGGTGCGGAGGCTCTCGGGGTCGATGTCCTGGAAGCCGAATTCCTGCTCGAGCCACATCTGGAGTTCCATGCGCCCCAGGCTGTCCATCCCCAGGTCCCTCGCCAGGCTGGCCTCCACCGGGATGTCCGCCTGTCCGGTCATCTCGCGCAGGTGGGCGATCACCAGCTCCCTGGTGCCCGCCGGCACGTCCTGGATGTCCCCTTCGATGCGGGGCGGTTCGGGCTCCGGCAGCACCTGGGTCTCGCTGCCCTCCCAGAACGTGTGGGGGACGTAGGTGTTGGGCGTGGCCCCGTCGTTGAAATAGGCCTCCATGTAGCGGTTGAGGGCCACCCGCCCCTTGGCGCGGGGCAGGTCCTCGGGCTCCAGGAACTCCAGGGAGACCCTGCGCCGGGGGGAGAAGAAGAGGAAGTTCGCCAGCAGGAAGCCGGCGCCCCGGCGGAGGGCCGACACGAGGTGCGGGTGCTGGCCGGCGGCCCAGCTGAAGCTGCTTCCCCAGAGCCCCCGGGTCCTCACGAGGACGACGCGGGCGTCCGGGACGCGCTCCAGGAGGGTTTCCACGGCGCTGGCGCCGCCCAGGTCCTCATACCGGCCGTGCATGAGGTGTCCCCCAGGGTAGAGCAGCAGGTTCCCGCCGGCCTTCAGGCCCTCGACGCATTCCGCGAGGACCCGCTCCATCTCCGGCCGGGAGGCCTCGCCGTACTTGGCGACGTCCGGCATGGGACAGGCGCCCATCTTCCGCGCCAGCCAGTTCACGCCGGGGGGGCTGATCTGGTCCTTGTCCGCCAGGGAGCGGGGCTGGAAGCGGCGGTAGAGCTCCGAGAGCACGATGACGGGATCCACCAGGGCCGGGTGGTTCGGCAGGAAGAGCACCTTGTGGGCGCCCTTGGCCGCCACGTCCTCCAGGCCGAAGACTTCGATGCTGTAGCGCAGCCGGAGGACGGCCCGGCAGAATTGACTGAACAGGGCGCTGATCATGCCCACTCCTTGTGTCTGAATTCCAGGGACATCCAGCCGGCGAAGAGAAGCGAGGCCGCTCCGAGCATGGCATAGGCCTGGGTGGGCCGCAGGGAGGCCAGGGGAATGTAGAGCAGGCTCGCCAGGGCCATCCCCGAGAAGGAGGCGAAGTTGGCCGAGGCCCAGACCGCGCCCTTCCGCTCGGGAGCCGGCCGGATCTGGATGAAGCTCTCGCAGGGAATCATGAACAGACCCCCGGCCATGCCCGCCAGGCCCACCAGGCTGTAGAGGACGGCCGTCCGGGCGGCCGCGGGCAGGAGGGGTACGGCTCCCATGGCCAGCATCAGCAGGCCCATGGCGGCCCCGGCCGGAAGGAGCACCCGGAACCAGCGTTCCCCCTTGGCGAACTTCGCCGCCAGCAGCCCTCCCAGCGCGATGCCGACGAGCTGGGCCGCCACCAGGAGGCTGGTGGCAGAATCGCTGAGACCGAACTGGAGCTTGCCCAGGCTGTTGATCACCAGGAGCTGGAAGACCCCCACGGCCCAGATGAAGACGTCCGCCGCCAGGATCCGCCCGAGCTGCCGGTCCTTCCAGATCCCGGCCAGTTCGCGGAAGGTGTCGAGCGGACCCGTCCAGGGAAAGGGCCTGCCCGGGTCGGCGGCGGCCCGTCCGGGGACGGCGAGGCTCACCAGGAATCCCAGGACGGCGAACAGCACCGCCCCGGCCCCGACCAGGACGTGCCCCCTCGGCGCCCCGAAGAGCGCCGCCCCCTGCGCATCCAGGACGAATCCCGAGAACGACACGCCCATCAGGATGCCCACGGTGACGATCATCCTCAGGACCGCGTTGGCCCTGGTCACGTAGCCCGCCGGATAGAGTTCGGGGATGGAGCCGTTCAGGGCCGGACTGAAGAAGGCGGCCTGCGTCCCCATGAGGGCGACCATGCCCACCATGAGCCAGAGGTCGCCCAGGATGATCCCGAGGGCGCCCACGAGGGCGGCGGCCACCTCCAGCGCCTTCGCGCCGATCACCACGGTCCGCTTCGGGAAGCGGTCCGCCGCCCATCCCGCCGGGGCGGCGAAGACGAGGAAGGGCACGGTGAAGGCGATCCCGGCCGCGCCCTGGAATCTCTCGCGGCCGGCCGCCAGGGCCAGCAGCATCACGGCCTGCTTGTAGAAGTTGTCGTTGAAGGTGCCCAGGAAGTAGGAGGCCGCCATGGCGGCGAACTTCCCGCGGGCTTGACGGATCAGGACTGTATCGGAGGCATCCGCCATCGGTTCTCCGGACGTTGGACAAGTGTCGAAGGAATTGGCGTATTTTACAAATATTCCGCGGCATTCCGGAACCCGCTTTGTCCATCGGCCCGCCGATTCAACCGGAGCGACTGTTCCGGCGTCCAAGGGAGGAGCATGCTAGGTGCCAGGAGTTGCTTCATGCCCGATTCCCCCCTCATCCATCTCCGCGACATCACCAAGATCTACCAGATGGGCGACATGGAGGTCCGGGCCCTGGACGGCATCTCGCTGGACATCCGGCAGGGGGAGTACGTGGCCATCATGGGGCCCTCCGGCTCGGGCAAGTCCACCTTGATGAACCTCATCGGCTGCCTGGACACCCCCACCAGCGGCGAGTACGAACTGAACGGCAAGACCGTCTCCAGCATGGGGGACGACGAGCTGGCCCAGATCCGGAACGCGGAGATCGGTTTCGTCTTCCAGACCTTCAACCTCCTGGCCCGGACGACCAGCCTGCAGAACGTCGAACTCCCCCTGATCTACAGCGGCGTCCACCCCAAGGACCGGCACGCCCTGGCGCTGAAGGCTCTGGAGAACGTCGGCCTTTCGCCCAGGGCCGGCCACATGCCCAACCAGCTCTCGGGGGGCCAGCGCCAGCGGGTGGCCATCGCCCGGGCCCTGGTGAACAACCCTTCCCTGCTCCTGGCCGACGAGCCCACGGGCGCCCTGGACACCCGCACCAGCATCGAGATCATGGCCCTCTTCGAGGAGCTTTACCAGAAGGGCAACACGATCATCCTCGTGACGCACGAGGAGGACATCGCCCGCCATGCCCACCGCATCGTCAAGCTGCTGGACGGCCGGATCAAGCACGACGAACCCAACACCCCCATCACCCTCGAGGAGCACCTGGCCCACCTCAGCCAGTGGGCGGACAAGGACTGAGCC
>DAOPZL010000001.1:0-81197 GCA_035353395.1 Holophaga sp. | reverse complement strand
CATTTTCGCGGTTCCATCCTCAGGCCAGCATCAGTTCTTTCGTGTACTCGGACCGCGGATGGGTCAGGACCTGGTCCACGGGGCCCGCCTCCACGACCTGGCCGTCCTTCATGACCAGGACCCGGTGGGCCATGGCGCGCACCACGTCGATGTCGTGGGTGACCAGCACGTAGGCGAGGCCGTGGCGCCGCTGCAGCTGCGCGAGGAGCTGGAGCACCTGCTTCTGGATGGTGACGTCCAGGGAGCTGGTGGGCTCGTCCAGGACCACCACGCGGGGATCCACGATGAGGGCCCGGGCGATGGCGATGCGCTGGCGCTGACCCCCGGAGAATTCGTGGGGATAGCGGTCCAGCAGCGGCTCGGTCCTGCCCTCCTCGATGAGGCCCACGTCCTCCAGCGCCCGCATCACCCGCGCCCGCCGGGCCTCCGGCCCCAGGGACGGCTCGTGGATCTCCAGCCCCTCGCCCACGATCTGCTGGATCGTCAAGCGGGGCGAGAGGGAGGAGAAGGGATCCTGGAAGACCACCTGCATCCGGCTGCGCAGGTCGCGCTTCTGCGCCGCGCCGAGGCCGGCCCAGCTCTGCCCCTCGAGCTTGATCTCCCCGGTGGCCGCCACCAGGTCCAGGAGGGCCAGGGCCAGGGAGGTCTTGCCGGAACCGGATTCTCCGATCACCCCCAGGGTCTCTCCGGGCGCCAGGTCGAAGGTGGCGCCCTGGACGGCGGTGAACCGCCCCTTCGAGAACCACCCCTGGATGCCCGGCCTCGGCACGGGAAAGTCCACGCGGACATCCCGCCCTTCCAGGAGGCGGCCCTTCCCCGGCTCGCCCACCTCGCGCGCCGCGCGGCTGTCGATGAGCTTCCGGGTGTAGGGGTGTTCCGGCGCCTGCATGATCCGGGCGGTCTCCCCCTGCTCCACGAGGACGCCGCGCTCCATCACCGCCACCCGATCGGCGAAGCGGCGCACCAGGTTCAGGTCGTGGGTGATCATCAGGATGGCGAGGTTCCGCTCCCGCCGGAGGGCGTCCAGCAGGTCCAGGATCTGGTGGCGGATGCTCACGTCCAGGGCCGTGGTGGGCTCGTCGGCGATGAGGAGCCGGGGCTCGCAGGCCAGGGCCATGGCGATCATGGCGCGCTGGCGCTGGCCGCCGGAGAGCTGGTGGGGATAGCTGTCCACGCGCCGCTCGGGCTCGGCGACCCCGACGCCGCGCAGGCCTTCGATGGCCAGTTCCCGGGCCTGGGGCAGGGTTGCCGACCGGTGCAGGCGGATGGCCTCCACGATCTGGGCGCCGATGGTCATGACCGGGTTCAGGGCGGTCATGGGTTCCTGGAAGATGACGGCGATCTCGTTGCCCCGCAGGGCGTGCAGCTCCTCCGGGTCCATGGCCAGCACCTCCCGGCCCTCGAAGCGGACGCTGCCCTCGAGGCGGGCTCCCTCCAGCAGGCGCAGGGTCGAGAGGGCCGTGACCGTCTTCCCGGAACCGGACTCGCCCACCAGGGCCAGCTTCTCGCCCGCGCCGACACTGAAGGAGACGCGGTCCACCACCCGGCGGCGCCCGAAGCTGATCGACAGGTCCCTGACCTCCAGCAGGTTCATGGCGCCTCCTCCGCGATCTCCTTCCGGGGGTCCAGGGCGTCCCGCAGGGCGTCGCCGACCAGGATGAGCAGCACCAGCGTGACGACCAGGACCAGGAACGTGGCGACGGAGATCCACCAGGCGTCGAGATTGTTCTTCCCCTGGGCCAGCAACTCGCCCAGGCTGGGGGTCCCCGGGGGCACGCCCAGGCCCAGGAAGTCGAGGCTGGTGAGGGCGCCGATGGCCCCGGCCATCTCGAAGGGGACCAGGGTGATCACGGGGGTGAGGCTGTTGGGGAGGATGTGCCGGAAGATGATGACGCGGTTGCGCTGGCCCAGGGCCTTGGCGGCGCGCACGTAGTCCAGGGTCCGGTTCTTGAGGAACTCGGCCCGCACGTAGGCGGCGATCCCCAGCCAGCCGAACGCCGAGATGAGGGCCACGAGGAGCCCCACGCTGGGCGAGAAGAAGGCCGAGAAGATGATCAGCAGGTAGAGGGTCGGCATGGCCCCCCAGATCTCCACCAGGCGTTCCATGGCGATGTCCGTCCAGCCCGCGAAGTAGCCCTGGATGGCGCCGTAGACCACCCCCATCAAGGTGCAGACGACGGTCACCGCCAGGGCGAAGAGCACGGAGAGCCTGAAGCCGTAGAGCAGGCGGGCGGCCAGGTCCCGGCCCCGGTCGTCGGTCCCCAGCCAGTTCTCCCGGCTGGGCGGCGCGGGGTTGGGCTCCCGGGAGAAGTAGTTGATGGTGCCGTGGTGGTAGTGGTTCGGCGGGAAGACCGCGAAGTTCCCTGGACGGGCGAGCTGCTCCCGGATGAAGGGATCCAGATAGTCGGTGGGCGTCAGGAAGTCTCCCCCGAAGGTGGTCTCGGGGTGGTTGCGGACGATGGGCACGTACCACCTGCCCTCGTAGCGGACCAGCAGGGGCTTGTCGTTGGAGAGCACCTCCGCGAAGAGGCTCAGGCAGAAGAGCACCAGGAAGGCCTGCAGGCTGCGGTAGCCCATCCGGTTCGCCTTGAAGCGCCGCCAGGCCCGGCGCCAGGGGTTCTGGGAGGCGCCCTCAGTCATACTTCACCCGGGGGTCCACCCAGAGGTAGCTGAGGTCCCGGATCAGCGTCGTGACGAGCCCGATCAGGGTGAAGAAGAAGAGGCTCCCGAGCACCACCGGGTAGTCGCGGCGGATGACGGACTCGTAGGAGAGGAGGCCCAGCCCGTCCAGGGAGAACAGCGTCTCGATGAGGAGGGAGCTGGAGAAGAAGGCGCCCACGAAGGCCGCGGGGAATCCCGTCATGATCGGGATCAGGGCGTTGCGGAAGACGTGGCGCCACATCACGGACCGCTCGCTCGCCCCCTTCGCCCTGGCCGTGAGGACGTACTGCTTGTGGATCTCCTCCAGCACGGAATTCTTCGTCATGATGCTGATGACGGCGAAGCTGCCGAGCACCATGGCCGTGATGGGCAGGACGATGTGCCAGAGGTAGTCCATCACCTTGCCCATGGCGGAGAGCTGGTCCCAGTTCATGGACGTCAGCCCCCGCAAGGGGAACCACTGGACCCAGGAGCCTCCCGCGAAGGCCACCATCAGCAGCACGCCCATCACGAAGCTGGGGATGGCGTAGCCCAGCAGCACCAGGAAGGTGGTGGCCGCGTCGAAGCGCGTGCCCGCCCGCACGGCCTTGGCGATGCCCAGGGGCACCGAGACGAGGTAGGTGAGGAAGAACGTCCACATGCCCAGGGAGATGGAGACCGGCAGCTTCTCGCGGATCAGCTGCCAGACCCCCTTGTTGTGGAAGAAGCTCCGGCCCAGGTCGAAGCGGGCGAACTGCCCCATGGTCTGGGCGAAGCGCTGGGAGGCCGGCTTGTCGAAGCCGTACAGGGTCCTGATCTCCGCGATGCGCTCCGCGTCCACCCCCTGGCGGCCCCGGTAGCCCACCCCGGCCGCGCTGGGCCCCTCGCCCCCGGCGTTCCGTCCCTGGAGCTGGGAGACCATCTGCTCCACGGGGCCGCCGGGCACGAACTGGATCACGGCGAAGGTGATGGCCATGATGCCGAAGAGGGTCGGGATCATCAGCAGGAGCCGCTTCAGGATGTAGGACCACATGGCTTCCTCCTAGTGCTTCGCCCACCAGGTGGACACCACCCAGCCTTCCGGCTGGAAATACTTCGGCGCCACCTTCGGTTCCTCGAACTTCCCGGCCCGGTAGCTGATGCGGAAGGCGTTGCTGGACCATTCAGGCACGAAGTAGCAGCCGTGGCGCACCACCCGGTCGAGGGCCTTCAGGCGCGCCGCCAGTTCCGGCCGGGTGTTCGACGCGACCGCCAGCGAGACGAGGGCGTCCACCGCCGGGTCCTTGATGCCCATCAGGTTGCTGGACCCTTCGACACCGGCCGAGGCCGACATGAGCCGGTCCTTCAGTTCGCTTCCGGGCGCTTCCGTGCCCGGGATCCGGATGCTGGTCAGGTCGTAGTCGAAGACGTCCAGGCGCTTCTGCAGCAGGGCGAAGTCCACTTCCCGGTAGCTGCAGTCGATCCCGAGCTTGGCGAGCGCCTGCATGTAGGGCGTCACGATCCGGCCCAGCGTGCCCTGGCTGTCCAGGAACTCGAGGGTGAACACCTCGCCCTTGGCGTTGCGGAGGGCGCCGTCCCGCACGGTCCAGCCGGCCTGGGCCAGCAGGTTCTTGGCCTCCCGCAGGTTGGCCCTCAGGCTCCCCGGGGGATTGGTCGACGGCGGCAGGGGCACCGGCTGCGTGAAGACGCGGGGGTCCAGCCTGGATCTCAAGGGTTCCAGCACCGCCAGCTCGTCCTTCCCGGGAAGGCCCTTGGCCTCGAAGTCGGTCGCGTCGAAGAGCCCCCTCGTGCGGGTGTAGGTGTTGTAGAAGAACTGCCGGTTCATCCACTCGAAGTCCATGGCCAGCACGAGGGCGCGGCGCACCCGGGCGTCCGCGAGCCTCTCCCGGCGGGTGTTGATGAGGAATCCCTGGAAGTCGGCCGCGTTGCGGCTCGCGAGATTCCTGCGGACGAGCTGGCCGGAGCGGAACTTGGGCCCGGTGTAGGTGCGCGCCCATTCCCGGGCGGAGAACACCTCGATGTAGTCGAACTCTCCGGCCTTGAAGGCCTCCGTCTGGGCGGTGTTGTCCTTGTAGATCTTGTAGGTGACCAGGTCGAAGTTGTACCGCCCCCGCCGCACGTTGAGATCCCGCGCCCAGTAGCCGGGATCCCGCCGGTAGGTGATGTCCCTCCCGAAGTTCACCCGGTGGATCCGGTAGGGGCCGCTGGCGATGGGTTCGTCCGTGACGATCTGGTCGAAGGGCTTGCCCTGGCCCCAGTCGCGGCTGAAGACCGGCAGCCCCCCGCCCACCACCAGGGGCAGCTCGGCGCTCGGGCGCCTGAAGTCGAAGCGGATGAGGCGCTCCCCCAGCACCACCGCGGCCTTCACGTCCGCGAAATAGGCCCGGTAGGCGGGGTGGGACAGCTTCCCCGTGATCGTGTCGAAGCTGTACTTGACGTCCGCGGCCAGGACCGGCTTCCCGTTGGTGAAGCGCGCGGCGGGGTTCAGGCGGAAGGTCGCGGAGAGCCTGTTCGCGGGGACCTGGATATCCTCGGCCAGCAGCCCGTAGGCCGTCGTCGGCTCGTCGTAGGTTCCCGCCAACAGCGTCTCGAACATCAGCTCGCCCAGGCCCGGAGGCGAGACGCCCTTCAGGGTGAAGGGATTGTACTTGTCGAACTGCGTGATCCGCGTGGGCGCCACCAGGGTGAGCTCGCCCCCCTTGGGCGCCTCCGGGTTGACCCACTCGAAATGATGGAACCCGGGCGGGTACTTGATGTCCCCGAATTGCGAAAAGGCGTGGGCCGCGCCGAGGCGGGAGGGGCCGGCCACCAGTAGGAGGCCGGCGAGAAGCCATCGAAATGCCATCGGTTTCCGGGTCGACGTGCGACAGGTCATGCCCTGATTCTGCCAGATCCCGCGTTCATGGCCGGATCCGGTAGAATCGAATATTCCGGTTCTCCGTTCCCTGACCGCGGCGGACAGCGAACCCGAACAAGACCGCGTGGAATCGATGCCTATCCGGGACAGAAGAACCCTTATCGCAGCAACTGCCCTCGGGCTCGTGGCCCTGAGCTGGGGCACCAGCTTCTCGATCATCAAGGACATCATCGACACCGTCCCGCCCTTCACCCTGATGCTGCTGAGGTTCGGGTGGTCCACGGTCCTGCTGTCCCTGATCTTCGGCCACCGGCTGAGGCACGCGACGAAGCGCCATGTCCGGAACAGCCTGGTCATCGGCTCCTTCCTCGCGGCGGCCTTCACCTGCCTGGTGCTGGGGATCAAGTACACCACGGCCTCGAACCAGTCCTTCCTGGTGGGGGCGAACGTGATCTTTGTGCCCTTCCTGGTCTGGATCATCAGCGGCCGCCGGCCCGGCCGGTACGCCGTCGGGGGCGCGGCGCTGGCCACGGTGGGGATCGCCCTGCTGACCCTGAACGGTAGCTTCACGGTGAACAAGGGCGACCTGCTCTCGCTCCTGTCCTCCATGGCCTATGCCTGCCACATGGTGGCCATCGAGCGGCTGGGCAGGGACCAGGATCCCATCGCCTCGACGATCATCCAGTTCGCGCTGACGACCGTGGGTTTCATCGTCCTGACGGGCACGTTCGAGTCCTTCGACCTCGATATGACGCCGAAGCTCTGGAAGGCGCTGGCCTACCTGGTGATCGTCACCACGGTCATCGCCTTCACGGTCCAGAACATCGCCCAGAAGTTCCTGTCCTCCACCAGCACGGCCCTGATCCTGACCCTGGAGACGGCCTTCGGCGGGGTGTTCGCCGTGCTCTACCTCCACGAGCACCTGACCTTCAAGATGTTCATGGGCTGCCTGATCATCTTCGCCGGAATCCTCACGGAGCAGACCCAGTGGCGCTTCCTCAGGAAGGCTTGATCCCCTTCACTCGCCGGGTTCCAGGACCGGCAGCTCGAGGGAGGAAGGCAGGCCGGCCGAGTGGTTCAGCCGGTGCTTCGCGGGCTTGAAGTCCTCCGCCCTGGCGCGGTAGATGTCGGTGAACACCTGGGGATTGCGGTCCATCATCGGGAACCAGCTGCTCTGCACCTGGACCGTGAGGCGGTGCCCCTTCCGGAAGGTGTGGAACACGTCGTTGAGGGACCACGCCACGACCGTGGGCTGGCCGGGCGTGAACGGCTCCGGGAACTCGAGGCTGTTCCGGAACTTGCCCCGCATCACCTCGCCCCGCACCAGCTGTTGATAGCCGGGCAGAGGATCGCCGGCGTCCGGATGCTCGTCGATGACCTTCACGACCCAGTCGGCATCCGTGCCCGTGGTGCTCACGTCCAGGTGCACCCGGATGGGCCCCGCCACCGTCAGGTCCACCTTCAGGGGCTCGGACCTGTACGTCAGCACGTCCCTCCTGGCCGAGGCGAAGCGCTGGTCCGCGGTCATGTACTCGACGGGCATCTCGAGGTCGGTGCCTTCCCAGAAGGGCACCGGATCCGCGGGATCGCTGACGAACTCGTCCGCCCCCCCGGACTCGCGGGGCGGCAGCTGGGAAAGCCCCCATCCCGGCTGGAAGTACATCCGGGCCGTCCGGACCGACCTGGGGGGCCAGGCGTCGAAGCGTTCCCAGCGGTTGGCTCCCGTCTGGAACAGGAGCGCCCGGGGCAGCTCCGGGTCGGGCGCGCCCTTCAGGTGGTGCATGAAGAAGGGCAGCTCCACGGTCTTCCGGTAGAAGTCCGAGGTGCTGGAGCCGAAATCCACCTTGCCGAGCCGGCGCCCCGAATCGTAGGACCAGGCGCCGTGGTACCAGGGCCCCATCACCAGCGTCAGGGGCGTGGCGGGGCTCTGGGAGGCCAGGGCCTTGAAGGCCTCCAGCGATCCGAAGAGATTCTCCGCGTCGAACCAGCCGCCCACCAGCAGGACCGCGGGGCGGATGTCCCGGAGATGGGGGCGGAGGTCGCGCGCCTTCCAGAAGGCGTCCCGGGTCCCGTGGGCCATCACCTCGTTCCAGAAGGAGATCTTGCCGTGGAAGTACCTGGCGTTCACGTTGGCGAGGGGGCCGAGGGCCAGGTAGAAGGCATAGCCGTCGTCGGTGCCGTAGTTGAACCCGGCGGGCCTGGCGTTCGTCGTCGGCTTCGGCCGGGGCAGCCCGAACCAGGCGATGAAGTCGAAGAAGTGCGGCAGCCAGAGGGCGCCGTTCCGGTGGAAGTCGTCCCCGGTGAACCAGTCCATGGTCGGCGCCTGGGGGGAGCAGGCCACCACGGCGGGGTGGGCGTCGATCAGGCCCGCGGCGGCATAGAAGCCGGGATAGCTGGCGCCCCACAGCCCCACCTTGCCGTTGTGGCCACGCACATGGTCCAGGAGCCACTGGACGGTGTCATAGGCGTCCGTGCTCTCGTCGGTATCGAAAGGCCCGGAATGTTTCGGCCGCTGGGGCGTCATGTCCACGAACTCGCCCCGGCTCATCCCCCGGCCCCGCACGTCCTGGTAGACGAAGATGAACTTCTTTTCCGCGAACCCAGGGGAAGGTCCCAGGTCCTCGGGGAAGGACTCCCGTCCATAGGGCGCGACGCCGTAGGGCGTCCGCTTGACCAGGATGGGACAGGGCCCGGAGAACCGGGGCGAGTAGATCGCCGTGAAGAGTTCCGTCCCGTCCCGCATGGGCACCATGCATTCCCGCTTCAGGTAGTGGCCCTGGATCCACTCGCTGCCCTGGGCCAGGAGCGCGAGAGAGCAGGCGGCCGGGAGGAGGATCCGGACGACCTTCCCCATGGGGCGGACGAGGCCCATGGCGCCCGGCTCTCCCGTGCGGGCAGACCGGGCCAGGCCGCGCCCAGGGCGCGGCACGGCCCGGCGGACGGCGAGACTCAAGCCTTGGAGCAGGTGGCTTCCTTGTCGACCATGTTGATGATCTTGAAGAGGGCAGGCAGGGAATACTCGTTCTCCCCGATCTCCTCGCCCGCGTGCAGGCGCTCGGCAGTCATGTAGGCGTCCACCACGCTGAGGATCCCGAGGATGATGCCGGGCAGGAAGCACAGGCAGGAGCCCACCAGCGTGGCGATGAGCGTGAAGAGCCACTTGCGCTGCTGGCCGTTGATGATGAGATGGCCCAGCCCGAAGATGAACCAGGTGAGCAGCGCGGCGACGATCGGGTTCGCGTCTGGCTTGCGGATGGTCTTCTGACTCACGAGAACTCCTTCGACAAAGAGGTTGCCTGGTCCGAGCACCCTGCCCGCGGGTATGACCACGAGCGCTGAAGACGGGGATGACCTGTAGACTACAATCGAACGGGAAAGCAGGAAAGCATGCAGGCTTCATCGCCAAGGTTGGGCGCGCCAAGACTTGGGCCCCGCTGCTGACGCCCGGACTCCAGGAGGAACCCTTGAGCCAGCCCCAGGATCTCGTCGGAACCCTGCGCGCCGAGCGCGACGCCCTCCGGGCCCGCGTGGCGGAACTGGAAGCCAGGACCAGCCACGAAGACGAGCTGCGCGCCCATCTCCAGGTGGCCGCCGACCTCATCGACTGCCTCACGGACGGCCAGTCTCCCACGGAGACTGCCGCCGACTACCGGAGATGGCTCGGCATCAAGCGGTCCCTGGGCCTCGCGTGAGGCTGCCCGGCAGGAGCGAAAAGCCCGCAGATCCAGTGTCTGCGGGCTTCTTGTTGGCGGAGAGTGAGAGATTCGAACTCTCGATAGGCTTTTGACCTATACACGATTTCCAGTCGTGCTCCTTCGGCCACTCGGACAACTCTCCAGTCGGGCCTCCTGCATGCGCAGGAACAGGTAGTTTAGCACTTCGCCGCCGGAAGGCCAAGGGCCGGGATCGCCCCGGCCTCGGGCCGACCGTCCGACGACAATGACGCCTGTGCATCGCGTCGCCGAATTGATGCCGGGTAGCCGACCCTCCGGCACGAGTCGGATGCCGGCTCGCCGGATCCAGGGTTGCGACTCTCCCATCGGCTCCGACCCACTCCGAACCCCGTCTGGCCGTACATGAAACGTGCCCCCTTTCGGGGGCACTTTGGCGGGGCTGACGGGGCTCGAACCCGCGACCTCCGGCGTGACAGGCCGGCACTCTAACCAACTGAGCTACAACCCCAGGTTTTCAAATGACGCCAGCGTGAGCTGGTGGGCGATGACGGGCTCGAACCGCCGACGTGCTGCGTGTAAGGCAGCTGCTCTACCGACTGAGCTAATCGCCCGAATCGCCGAACCATGATCCTCTCACGCACGAGTCGGCTCGTCAACTCGAAAACGTCCGAGGATGCCCGGGGCGTCGCGACGACCTCCCCGGTCGTGGCTGGTGCCCGGGTGCCGATGGCTTTCGCGACCTGGCATCGAGGGGGATTCCGTTCATGGAAATTCAGCCGAGATTGGTTGTATTTTCTCAGAGAGGGAGACGCTTCTCAAGGCGTTCAATCGTGAAGAACTGCACAGTTTGAGGCAATAGCCGGCGGGTAAACTGTTCCAGCCTTCAATTCAGGGCTCTGTCGTTATGCAGTTCGTCAGGCTTCCATTTCGTTTTGCTGGGGGGCGCAGTGGTTTTGAATACAATGGTTGGCTGGAGCGGCATGAACGTGCTGGCCTTTCTTTCAGAGAACCCGGGTGGGAGCTTCATGGATTCGCTGCCGGATCCCATGAAGCTGCAGGTTCCCGTGGTCGTGTTCGTCATCGTCGTCGTCACGCTGCTGTTCTTCTTCCTGAAATATGTTCTCTTCCAGCCGCTCACCAAGGTGATGGACGACCGGGAGGAGGCCATCCAGGCCGGCACCGGGGCCAAGGCGGAGGCGGCTTCCCAGATCGAAGCCCGCCAGGCCGGCTACGCGGCCCGGCTCAAGGAACTCCGCGGCCAGGCCCTCGAGCACCGGAAGGCCCTGGCCGCCGCCGCCGCCCTCGAGGAACAGCGAATCCTGGACGCGGCGCGGCAGGAAGCCGCGACCCGGCGCGCCCAGGCCGTCGCGGAGCTCCAGGCGGAGCGGAAGAAGGCCGAGGTTGAACTCAGAGAACAGGTGGAAGCCCTTTCTGCTTCCATGGTCCAGCATCTCCTGAAGCAGGCTTGATCCGATGAAACACCGTCCCATCGTTCTTCTCGCCGCTCCGCTGGCCCTCGCCTTCGCGTTGTTCATGGGCACGCCCCTGTCGCGGGTCCAGGCGCAGACGCCCCCCCCGCAGGCGGAACAGGCCTCATCCGCAGCCCAGAGCGGCGCGCCTGGGACTTCCGCGCCGGCCGAAGGCCATGGAAAGGCCGAGGAAGGCGGACATCACGCTGCCCCCGTCAAGTTCATGGGACTCGAACTCGGCCCCCTCGGGAAGTTCGTGCTCCAGGTCGTGAACTTCGCCATCTTCTTCGCGATCCTCTTCCTCGTGCTGAAGGGGGCGCTCTCGTCAGCCTTCAAGGCCAGGGCGAAGGAGCTGGAGGACCAGCTCAGCCAGGCGGAGAAGGACAAGGCGGAGGGCGCGGCGCAGCTGCTGGAGCTCGAAGCCAGGATGAAGGGCATGCAGGCCGAGCTGGCGGACATCATGGCCAAGGCCGAAGCCGAGGCCGAGTCGGAGAAGCGGCGGATCCTGGATGCCGCGAAGACGGAAGCTGCCCAGATCCTCGCCCTGGCCCAGGCCGAGATCGACTTCCAGAAGCGCCTGGCGGAGAAGGAACTCCGTGCGGTCGTGGCCGAGCTGGCCGTGGAAGGGGCCAGGAGGCGCCTGGAGGCCCAGGTCCAGGGCGACGTGGCGGAACAGGTCCTGGATCGCGCCATCCGGGAAATCGGAGGTGCCAAGTGAGCGCTCGATCCATCGCCCGGCGCTATGCCAAGGCCCTGGCCGATATCGGAGAGAGCCGGGGCACGCTCCAGGAACTCCTGAAGGAGCTGGACACCATTGACACCCTGGTGGATTCGAACGAGGACCTCCAGCGCCTGGTCTCCTTTCCGCTCATCGCGCCCTCCAAGCGGGCCGAAACCTTCGACGCCATCCTGGAGCAGGCCGGAGCCAGCGAGATGCTCCGTCGGTTCTTCCAGGTCGTCGCGCAGGCCGCCCGCCTCTCCGTCCTCCACGACATCGTCGCGGCCTTCCGCGAGCTCGTGGACGAGAGGATGGGCGTGGTGGAGGCAAGCGTCACCTCGGCCCAGGCCCTGACCGAGGCCCAGTCCCGGCACCTCTCGGCCTCGCTGGCCTCGCGCACGGGCAAGACCATCCGCCTCAAGTGGCGCCAGGACCCTGCGCTGCTCGGCGGTCTCAAGGTCCAGCTGGGCTCCACGGTCTACGACGCCTCGCTCCAGGGCCGTCTGCGGCTCCTCAAGGCGCAGCTGCTCTCGGCCTGAACTTTCCCCTTTCCAAGAAGAAGACATCATCAGTTCGGAGGAATGCATGGACATCCGCGCGGAAGAAATTTCCCGCATCATTCGCGGCCAGATTGAAGGCTTCGATGCCCAGGTGGACGTTGCGGAGATCGGCACCATCATCAGCATCGGCGACGGCATCGCGCGCGCCCACGGACTCGAGAAGGCGATGGCCGGCGAGCTGCTGGAGCTGCCCCACGACGTGATGGGCCTGGCCTTCAACCTGGAAGAGGACAACGTCGGCATCATCCTCCTGGGCGAGTTCACGAAGATCAAGGAAGGCGACACCGTCAAGCGTACAGGCCGCATCATGTCCATCCCCGTCGGCCCCGGCCTCATCGGCCGCGTGGTCAATCCGCTGGGCCTTCCGATCGACGGCAAGGGCCCGGTCCCATCCGTCGACCGGTTCCCGATGGAGCGGATCGCGCCGCCCATCGTTCAGCGCCGCAGCGTGCACGAGCCCATGCAGACCGGCATCAAGGCCATCGACGCCCTGATCCCCATCGGGCGCGGCCAGCGCGAACTCATCATCGGCGACCGCCAGACCGGCAAGACCGCGGTGGCCGTGGACACGATCATCAACCAGCGCGACACGGGCGTCATCTGCATCTACGTGGCCATCGGCCAGAAGCGCTCCACCGTGGCCCAGGTCGTGAAGACCCTCGAGGAATACGATGCCATGAAGCACACCATCGTGGTGTCCGCCACGGCGTCGGAACCCGCTCCCCTGCTCTACCTGGCCCCGATGGCCGGCTGCGCCATGGGCGAGTACTTCATGTGGACGGGCAAGGACGGGAACCCCGCCGGCAAGGACAACCCGGGCCAGCACGTCCTCATCATCTACGACGATCTCTCCAAGCAGGCCGCGGCCTACCGCGAGATCTCCCTGCTGGTGAGGCGTCCTCCCGGACGCGAGGCCTATCCGGGCGACGTCTTCTACCTCCACAGCCGCCTGCTCGAGCGCGCCGCCAAGCTGAGCGCCGACTGCGGCGGGGGAAGCCTCACGGCCCTGCCGGTCATCGAGACCCAGGCAGGGGACGTGTCCGCCTACATCCCCACCAACGTCATCTCCATCACGGACGGCCAGATCTTCCTGGAGACCGACCTCTTCAATTCCGGCGTCCGGCCCGCGCTCAACGTGGGCATCTCCGTGAGCCGCGTGGGCGGTTCCGCGCAGGTGAAGGGCATGAAGAGCGTGGCAGGCTCCCTGAAGCTGGACCTCGCCCAGTACCGCGAGCTGGCGGCTTTCGCCCAGTTCGGCTCGGACCTGGACAAGGCCACCCTGGCCCAGTTGAACCGAGGCCAGCGCATGGTGGAGATCCTGAAGCAGCCCCAGTACAAGCCCCTCGCGGTCGAGAAGCAGATCGCCATCATCTGGGTCGCCACCAACGGCTACCTGGACGATATCCCGGTGCCGGAGATCCGCCGCTTCGAGGCCGGCCTCTTCGAACATCTCGACCTCAACGCCGCGGAGACCCTCAAGCGTATCAAGGCGACGGGGCAGTTCTCCCCGGAGACCCGGGACGAGCTGAAGGCCCAAGTGCTGGCCTTCAAGGAGACCTTCACGGCCTCCCCTTCGGGCGTCGGAGCATAACCCATGGCGGGCATCCAGGACATTCGCCGCCGCATCCGGTCGGTGAAGAACACCCAGCAGGTCACCAAGGCCATGAAGATGATCTCTGCCGTGAAGCTGCGGAAGAGCCAGGAGCGCCTGGTCTCCCTGCGGCCGTACGCGGCCAAGCTGATCGAGGTCGTGCAGAATGTCGTCGGCCACATCCGGCAGGACGAGACGGCTCCCGTGACGCCCCTGACCCAGGTCTTCCTGGCCCCGCGGGAGGAGAAACGCATCCGCGTGGTCGTGGTGGCCGGAGAGAAGGGCCTCTGCGGGGGATTCAACGCCAACCTCCTCAAGCTGGCGGACGCCTTCCTGCGGGAGCGCCGCGAGGACGTCGTGCAGCTGGACGTGGTGGGCAAGCGGGCCGCGGACTGGGCGCACAAGCAGGGGCTGGAAGCCGCGCGCGAGTTCGTCGCCGTCCCCCTGGCCGACCTGCCCAGGATCGCCCGTGAACTGACCCAGGAAGCCATCCGGCAGTACGCGGCGGACGAGATCGATGCCCTGTACGTGGTCTACAACTACTTCACCTCCCCCGTCACCCAGATCCCGAAGGCGCTCAAGGCGTTCCCGCTGTCCGGCGGCGAGGCCCGCAAGACCGAGGTGCCGCACCTGCTCGAGCCCGATCCCGTGTCGGTGCTGGAGGCCCTCCTGCCCCAGTTCGTGGAGACGGAGATCCTGCGCTGCCTCCTCGAGAGCAGCGCCTCCGAACACGGCGCGCGCATGTCCGCCATGGACAAGGCCAGCTCCAACGCCGCCGAGATGATCGACCGCCTGACGCTCCACATGAACAAGCTCCGCCAGGCCAGCATCACGAACCAGATCATCGAGATCGTGTCCGGGGCGAACGCATGAGGCCAGCCAAGAAGCGAACCGCGAAAAGCGCGAAATCGCGCGAAATGGGCATATCCCAAACGGTTCCGCTCCCGTCTTCTCTTTCGCGCCCTTTTTAGCGCCTTTCGCGGTTAATCCTGCCTTTCGAGGTTCCCATGTCCAACCAGCACACCGGCCGCGTGATCGCCATCGTCGGTCCCGCCGTGGACGTCGAATTCGACAACCACCTGCCCGAGATCATGTTCGCCCTGCTCACCGAAGTCGCCGACGCCCAGGGCCGCACGTCCACCGTCACCCTGGAAGTCCAGCAGCACCTGGGCGAGAACCGCGTGCGCTGCGTCTCCATGCAGCCCACGGACGGCATGGTGCGCGGACAGAGCGTCGTGGACACCGGCCATCCCATCCAGGTCCCCGTGGGCGGCGCGACCCTGGGCCGCATCATCAACGTCGTGGGCGACGCCGTGGACGAGCGCGGCCCCGTGAAGGCCGAGATGAAGCTCCCCATCCACCGGGAGGCTCCCAAGTTCGACGAGCTGAACACCATGACCGAGATGCTGGAGACGGGCATCAAGGTCGTGGACCTGCTGGAACCCTATGCCAAGGGCGGCAAGACGGGCCTCTTCGGGGGCGCCGGCGTGGGCAAGACCGTGGTCATCATGGAGCTCATCAACAACATCGCCAAGGGCCACGGCGGCATCTCGGTGTTCGCGGGCGTGGGCGAGCGCACGCGCGAGGGCAACGACCTCTGGAACGAGATGATGGACTCCGGCGTCATCGTGAAGGACGACCTGGCGAAGTCCAAGGTGGCCCTGGTCTACGGCCAGATGACCGAGCCGCCCGGAGCCCGCGCCCGCGTGGCCCTGTCGGGGCTCACCGTCGCCGAATACTTCCGCGACTACGAAGGCAAGGACGTGCTCCTCTTCATCGACAACATCTTCCGCTTCACCCAGGCGGGTTCGGAAGTGTCCGCCCTCCTGGGCCGCATGCCTTCCGCCGTGGGCTACCAGCCGACCCTGGCCACGGAGATGGGCGAACTGCAGGAGCGCATCACCTCCACCAAGAAGGGCTCCATCACCTCCATCCAGGCAGTCTACGTGCCCGCGGACGACTACACCGACCCCGCGCCGGCCACGACCTTCGCCCACCTGGATGCCACCACGAACCTCAGCCGCGAGCTGTCCGCCCTGGGCATCTACCCGGCCGTGGATCCCCTGGCCTCCACGAGCCGCCTGCTGGATCCCAGGATCCTGGGCGAGGAGCACTACGGCACCGCCATGCGGGTCAAGGCCATCCTTCAGAAGTACAAGGAGCTCCAGGACATCATCGCCATCCTCGGCATGGACGAGCTCTCGGACGAGGACAAGATGACCGTGTCCCGGGCCCGCAAGCTCCAGCGCTTCCTCAGCCAGCCCTTCCACGTGGCCGAGCAGTTCACGGGCATCGCCGGCAAGTACGTGAAGCTCGCGGACACGATCAGGGGCTTCAAGGAGATCTGCGAAGGGAAGTGGGACCACCTGCCCGAGCAGGCCTTCTACATGGTCGGCACCATCGAGGAAGCCGCGGAGAAGGCCGAGAAGCTCGCGGCCCAGGCCTAGGACGGACGCCATGACGGACCACATCCTTCTCGAAGTGGTGACGCCGGAATGCCGGGTCCTGTCCACCCGGGTGTCCGAGGTCCAGTTCCGGACCGCCGCCCGGGGATACTACGGCATCCTTCCCGGCCACACCCCCACCCTCACGCCCCTGGGGGACGGCCTGCTCCACTACACGCAGGGCGGGGAGAAGCGCTGGATCACCGTGTTCGGCGGCTTCGCGGAGGTGGGTCCGGAGCACGTGACCATCCTCGCGCGCCTCTCCGAGACCCTGGAGAAGCTCGACCCGGCCAAGGTCAAGGCGGAGGCCCAGCAGGCGGAAAAACGCCTCAAGGAGGCCCAGACCCCCGAGGATCTCGAACAGGCCCGGACCGCCCTCGATGCCTGCCTCGTCCGCATGCAGGCCCTGGGGCATTCCGATCACCAGCTGTAGCGTTCGTCCTGGTTCAGCAGCCGCAGATCCGGATGCCCAAGGGCCTCCAGCTGCGGCTGCATGATGGATCTCTCGCCCGGCGTGAGGTGGCAGATGGCCACCGGCACGGCCTGCTTCAGCTTGCGGAGTTCCCGCCCCAGCATCCTCGGCGTGAGGTGCTTGGAGGCTTCGGCCAGCCAGGCCTGCTCGTCGGGGAAACTCGCTTCCGTGATGAAGAGCTTCAGGTTCCCGGTCGCGTTGGCCAGGTCGTAGACGGCGTCCGTCGCGGCCGTGTCCGAGGTGAAGATGAAGGCCGAATGGTCGTCCTCCACCCGGTAGCCGACGCAGGGCACCAGATGGTTGACCATCACCGGCGTGATGCGCAGCCCCTCGACCAGGCACGGCTCGCCGGGGACGACTTCCGAGTAGCGGATGATGGGCTTGTCGGGGCTCGGGATCACCGAGAAGTCGGGCCAGAGTTCGTCGTTGAACAGGTGCCGGCGCAGGGCGTCCAGCGTCTGCGGCAGCGCGTGGATCTCCACCGGCACCTCCGCGTGTCCGAAGATGTTCTTCGTGAAGAAGGGCAGGGTGCAGATGTGGTCGAGATGGGAGTGCGTGAGGAAGATGTGCCGGATGGCGTTCTGCTCGGCCAGTTCGAGGGCCACGGTCAGCGAGCCGGCGTCGACGGCGACCTTCCCGTTCACGAGAAGGCCCGTGAGCCGTTCGCCGCAGGCTTCTCCCCCCGAACAGCCTAGAACCCGGAGTTCCATATCCCCTCTGGACGTGGAGCCATCATAGCCCCAAGGCGATCCCGGCAAAAGGGGCGCCGACCGGGCGCTCCCCCTCACGGGATCCAGCGAGGTTCAGAAGCGGATGCCGCCGTAGAGGCCGATCTGGTAGTCGGGTGCCATGGCCTTCCGGAAGTCGTCCGCACTGGAGCCTGAATTGAGGCTGCCCTGCTTGGTGGCGGCCACGGCCACCTCCAGGCGCACGAAAGGACTGACGACGGGCGAGGGCAGCGCATAGCCGATGCCGGCCTTGATCCAGGGACGCGTGTAGGTGGTGCTGCCGTTGGGGACGATCGAGTTCCCGTCCGTCGTCAGCTTCTCCCGGCGGATATCGATGCCCGCGTGGAGGTTCACCAGGAACTTCCAGTCCACCTGGGCGCCGATGGCGATGTACTGATTGTTCAGCGTTCCCGAATTCGACAGGTCGGATTCCTGCTCGGGATGGTAGGTGGCGGAGAGGCCCACCTCGGCCACGTTCAGGTCCAGGATCGTGTAGACCCCGCGGATGCCGTAGCCGCCCGGCTTGGAGCCGTCGAAGTGGTAGGAGCCGAAGGTCTGGGAGCCGCCGAACTGCTTGTCCACGAGCAGCCCCAGCTCGCTGGCCCGGCCGGGCAGCGCAGCCAAGGCTGCTGCCACCACAGCGACACGGATCAGCGATCTCATGATTGCGCCCCTCCCGGGAAAGACCCTCATCCATGGTCCCCGAATCCAGGTCGGCAGGTCAAGGCATTCTGCGTGCCGGAACGAGGATCCAAAGATACCTCCGAAGCTCCCGGCCTGCCAGTAAACTCATCCTACTGGGGAATTCATGCGCGATCACCTGCATTATCTCTTGATGGACGGCTTCGACCCCGATACCGGAGAGCTGGCGGTGCGGGTGGGCCTGACCACCGCGACGGACAGCGCGCCGTCCGTCCTGCGCCTGAAGCTCTACCTCGGCCGTTCCGGGGACCCGATCCAGCCCCTCCGCAGGGAGCTCCAGACCCATGTCCAGATGCCCATCCCCCCCGCCTGGGACAAGGGGTTGAAAGTGATCATCCGGGCCATCGAGGACGAGCTGGCGACGCCGCAGGGACGGAATCCCCACCGCTATGTCTGGGTCCAGACCCAGATCCTGCATCCCACCGAGGACCGCAAGAGCACCTTGAACCACCAGGTCGCCCGCCAAGTCGAGATCCTGTGGGACTGGGCCCAGCACATGGAACAGGACGGCGAGACCGTCCGCACGATCGAGCTCCTGGAGCGGCTCCTGCTGCTGGCTCCCCAGCACGCCCCGGCCCTCTCCTGGCTGTCCTCCCTGCTCAGGGAACAAGGCATGGTGGAGGAGATGCTCGGCATCGCAGAGCGGCTGCTGGTGATCCAGCCGGACAACCTGGACGCGAAGCTCCGGAGAGGCGAGGCCCTCCTGCACCTGGAACGGCACCAGGAGGCCCTGGAGGTCTTCACGGACATCCTCAAGGCGAGTCCCATGCACGCCCTGGCCCACCTGGGCGCCGCCCAGGCCCGCAGCCTCGCGGGAGGGAACCCCTGCCCCCACCTGGACGCGGCGGTGGAACTCAACCGGGACGCGGCCCTGTCCGTGCTCCGCGAGACCTTCGACTTCCGCGTGCTTCCCCCGATCCCCAGCGAATCCCTCTACCAGGCGGAGGAACTGCCCATCCTCCTCGGCGTCACGGCCGGGGAAGTGAAGCTCTTCGTGGAGCACCACGGCCTGCCTTGCCGGGAAGGCCTGATCCGGGAATCGGAGCTGTCCCTGTGGGTCTCGATCCAGAACCGCTACCAGCTGCTCCCCATCGGGCTCCACTGGCTGGCGCCTACACCTCGGCACATCCCTGAGTTACCCTGAAGGGCCACCCCCCGATCCCTTTCGAGGTGTTCCATGACCGCTCTGCTCACCACCCAGCTCCCGTTCCCCGTCCGCCGGGGCAAGGTCCGCGATGTCTACGACCTGGGCGAGCACCTGCTCATCGTGGCCACGGACCGCATCTCCGCCTTCGACGTCGTGATGAACGAAGGTGTCCCCGGGAAGGGGCGCATCCTCACCCAGGTGGCCAACTTCTGGTTCAAGGCGACCCAGGACATCATCGCCAACCATCTGGTCGCCACGGACGTCGCGGCGTATCCTGCCAGCCTGCACGCCTACGCGGACCAGCTGGAAGGCCGGTCGATCCTCGTCCGCCGCGCCAAGGTCGTGCCCATCGAGTGCGTCGTGCGGGGCTACCTGGCGGGCTCCGGACTGAAGGAATACCGGACTTCGGGAACGGTCTGCGGCATCCCTCTCCCCTCCGGGCTCCGCATGGCGGACCGCCTCCCGGAACCGATCTTCACGCCTTCCACCAAGGCGGAGGTGGGGCACGACGAGAACATCGACTTCGACCGCATGGCCGCGATCGTGGGCAGGGACCTCGCCCTGCGGATGAAGGACGCCAGCCTCGCCCTCTACCGGCGGGGGGTCGACCTGGCGAAGGAGCGCGGCATCATTCTCGCGGATACCAAGTTCGAGTTCGGCCTCCTGGAGGACGGCGGGCTGATCCTCGTCGACGAGGCCCTGACCCCCGACTCCAGCCGCTATTGGCTGGCCGACCTCTGGCAACCCGGGGTGAATCCGCCCAGCCTGGACAAGCAGTTCCTGCGCGACTACCTCGAGACACTCCACGACTGGAACCGGCAAGCCCCCGCGCCCCATCTGCCCGGATCCGTCATCGCGGGCGTCCAGGAACGCTACCGGGACCTGGCGAACCGCTTCGGCGTGCAGTTCACCTGAGGGTTTCCACTGGTCCGAGTCCCGCCTTCACGAGCCAGTCGGGATCCCGGGGGACCGGCCCCTGGATGAAGTAGAGGCAGGTTTCCCCGGAGAAGAGCCGCCGAAGGGCGGCCTGGAGCCCGGCTCCGCTGAAGTCCCCCTCCTCCTGCCCCGTCCCGGCCGTCGCCAGGGCCTGATCCGCGAGGGAGGCCGCTTCCTGCTCCGGGTGCAGGCCGCGGTTCTCCCGCACCGCGTTCCAGGCCGGCCTGGCGGCCTCCAGATCGGCAGGTCCGGCGGCTTCCCCGCCCAGGCGCCTCGTGAGCTGTTGCACCGCCTCGAGGGTTTCGGACGCGGAGCTTCCGGGAGGAGCGGTGGCCTTGACGAGCCAGGCGCCTTCGGGAGAGATCCGGAGGGCCGCCTGCGCAAGGGGGAAGGGAAGACGGGACCGCACGATCCGGTCCGCCCACCAAGTGCATGCCGCCAGCATGGGGCCCGAGAGGCCGCGGCCGGCCGGCATGGGGGCGCCCACCCTGATCTGGAGGGTCCCGCCGCCATCCACGACCACCCAGGTGCGCGTCGGGATGGACTGGGCCGGGATCGGTTCGCGCGCGGGCGCAAGGGCCTTTTCCGGCCCCGGTCCCCAGGCCCCCAGATGGAGCATGGAAAGCTGCTTGGCCTGGGAAAGGTTCATGTCCCCGTAGATGACGAGGACCGACCGCTCCGGCCTGAGGACCCGCCGGGAGAGTTGCAGCAGGTCCTGGAACTCGATGCGGTTCAGGGGGTCCTCTTCCGGAACCAGCGGCTGCGAAGGATCCCCGATCCGGCCCAGGAAGCGCGCCTCGGCCCTGCTCCGCGGCGTCTGGTCCTTGAGGGTCTTGAGGTAGATCCTGCGCCTGGCCTCCACCGCGGGCCCATCGAAGCTCGGTCGGGTGGCGGCCAGGGCGAGGCTCTCGAAAGCGTCGTCCTGTCCCTGGCTGTCGGCAAGGACGGACCAGGCGAAGGCGCGCGGGGTCGTGGAGAACGCGAACTTCAGGGCCCGGTTCTCCAGGAATCTCTGGAACGCGTCCCGATTGAAGAGGCCCGCCCCGCAGGTGCGCAGCATGTCTCCCAGGAAGCCCCCCATCCCCTCCTTGCCCCTGGGCTCCTCGGCAGCATTCCAGGCTGTCCGAAGCTCCAGCCGCACCAATGGCCGTTCGTGGCTCTCCACCAGGAGGACCTGGAGCCCGTTCGGGAGCCGGAATTCCTGCGCGGCCTCGGCGCCGGCCAGGGAGACCCAGCCGGCCACGGCGAGGCACAGGGCCCGGCGCCTCATGGGCGCACCTGCGATTCCAGGAGCCTGAGCGTCTGCTCCCGCTCGGCCACGGGCAGCATGCGGAGCTGGCGCAGGGTCTCCCGCACGACGGTTTCCACCTGTCCCGGCCCTTCCAGTTTCGCCGACAGGATCCGCGTGAGGAGCTTCGCCGTTTCCGCCTCGATCCGATCCTGCGGCATGAGCACGGGGTCAGGCTCCAGGAAGACGATGGTCGACCGGCCGGGCACCAGGTACTTCAGGACCACCCGCTGGATCTCCTGCTGCGTGAAGTCCTGCTTGAACTGGAGGGCTCGGAACGCGAGCTGCCAGTCGCCGCTCCGGCACACGGCCGCGCCCAAGGCCTGCGCCAGCCGGGCGGCGTCCTCCTGGAGCGCCAGCTGGTCCATTTCGACCAGTCGCTGGGCACGGCGGATCTCTCCTTCCTGGAAAGCCCCTCGCTGGAGCGCGACCAGATCGGCTTGCATCGCCTGTTCCAGCTCGGCGAGCCCGTGCCGCTCGGCGGGCCTGGCGTCGATGACCAGCAGGCTGGTATCCCTGCCCCCGGGGACGTCCAGGCGGACCGACAGGGAGTCCGCCAGCCCCCGCTCCCCACCGACCCGCTGGACCAGCCTGGAGGTCGTCCCTCCCCCGAGCATCTTGGCCACCACGCACAGCGCCTGATGATCCGGATGGGTGGCGGGCGGGACGCGCCATCCCATGAACAGCCGCCGCTCTCCCGCGACGCTGACCTGGAGGCGGCGCGCCCCCGTTCCCTCCGGCAGCTCCAGGGGAAGATCCTCCAGGTGCCCCCAGCCCGACGGCCCAGGCTCCAGCCGACCGAAGGTCCGGTCCAGCAGGGGTGAGATGTCCGGCAGCTTCAGGTCCCCGACGAGCACGAGCACGGCCCGCTCGGGGGCCGCCGCCCATCGCGCGTAGGCTCGCAGATCGGACCAAGTCAGCGTCTCCACGCCGGCTTTCCGCAGGTCGTAGACCCGGGCATAGGGATGCCCGGCCAGCGCGGCCCCCACCAGGATGTCGAAGGACTTCCGGTCCCTCCAGGCGTCCTCGTCGTCCAGTTCCCGGAGCAGGCGCTCCCGTTCCAGGGGGAAGCGCGCCAGCACCAGCGTCCTCATACGATCCGCCAGCAGGCCGCAGCAGGGTCCGAGGCTCGCCTTCGGCAGGTCCAGGCCGAAGGCGACCAGGTCGGCCTCCACCCTGAGATCCTGGCGGTCCGCTCCCAGCGCCGCCAGGGGATCCACCTGCGAGGTCTTGTCCTCGAGTTCCTGGATGCGTTCGAAGGCCCTGCGCTGGAGCAGCTCGAGCCCCTGGAGTTCCTCCGAGGTCCCCGCGTCCGGGCGCCGCGCGAGCTTGATCCTCTCGAAACGGAGCGCCTCGAAAGCACCCTCCTCCTGCCTCAGGAGGGCCTCCACGTCCTTCCCATGCTGCGCGTCCCCTTCGATCGGAGGCTTGAACAGGCACCGGGCCAGCAGCTCGGAAGCCGCCGGAGGGAGCCCCCCCGTGCCGGCGCTGCCGCTACCCAGGAACAAGCCCGCATGCACCATGCCGGTTCCCGGCCGTTCCACGACAAGCACCCGGAAGCCGTTCTTGAGCTTCCGTTCCTGGACCTCCGGCAGGAGCCCCTGGGCCCGGAGCAGGAGTCCCAGGCTCCACAGCAGGAGGACCATCACGCGGCTCGGGAAGGAGAATCGCATCAGCCCAGCTTAGCTCAGGGACCGTCCCACACAACCTGCGCGCCGCCTCAAAATCTTGCTCGCCCCCCGTCATTCGCGGAGCGTGATCGTGCCGTGGGTCGTCCGGAGGTTGATCTTCTGTTTCCGGCCGGGCACCCGCAGGCGGGTCTTCCGCTTGGAGACTTCGAGCGCCTTGGCGTCGGGGAGGTTGATGTTGAGGCTTCCGTCCGCGCTCTCGGCCGTAATCTCTCCCGTGGCATCCCCCAGGGACAGGTCGATGGAGCCGTGGGTGGTCGAGAGCGAGATGCCTTCGCCCCACCCGTCCAGGGACTTGGCGACGATGCTGCCGTGGGTCGTCGCGGCCACGATGCCGCCGTCGACGCCGATCAGGGTCACCTGTCCGTTGGTCGTGACGGCCTTGATGCGGGCCTGGAGATCCTGGGCCTCGATCGATCCATTCTTCGTCTCCACCAGGGCCTCGCCGGAGAAATGCTTGATCTCGATGTCCCCGTTGTTCGTCTCGCAGCGGACGTAGCCTCCCAGGTAGGAGACGAAGATGGATCCGTTGGTCGTCCTGAAATGCCCCGACAGCCTGCGCGGGACGAACAGGGTCATCTCGCAGCGGGGGCTGATCACCAGGTTCCAGTCGAAGGACAGGAACGGCTGCTCGAAGACCGTTTCGATGTCGAGATCGTTCCCCTTCGGCTGGATCGAGACGTCCACCTGACGCCGGTAGGTATCCCTGATCTCGGCGATCAGATGCACTTCATCCTTCTCCCAGGCCACGACCCGGATGTCCCCGTTCCGGTTCCTGACCCAGAGGGTCGAACCCAGTTCGAGCTTCTCCGAACGGATCAGGATCCTCGTGATCCCCGGAATGGCCTGGCCGTCCGAGGGAGCCTCGGGCGCTTCCGAAGGTGCAGTCGGAACCTGTGCTAGCAGGGAACTTGCGAGCACCATCCAGAGAGCATGCGCTGTGAAGCGGACGAGCATCATCGGAGGTCCCCTGGCGAAGAACCACGAAATCCCCGGGTCTCATCGGCGACAGGGACCAGGAAAAGAGTAGCAAATCCTTTGCCCGCGGGACGAGCCGATATTGACCGTTTTTGAAACCGGGGCGCCGAGGGCCGGCCAGCGCTCCCGTCTCCGGTAGAATGCGGAAGCCGCCTTGCCCGGCGCTCAAGGAAGGAACCGATGACCGCGAACACCATCCCCGTGAAGCTCTTCCTGCTGCCCCACGGCGAGGGGCTTCCCCTGCCGAGCCGGGCGACGCCCCATGCGGCGGGCATGGACCTGAGGGCGGCCATTCCCGAGGACGCGTGCTGGGAGATCAAGCCGGGCGGGCGGCGGCTCGTTCCGACCGGCCTCGTCATGGCCATTCCCGAGGGCTACGAGGCCCAGGTCCGGCCCCGCTCCGGCCTCGCCCTGAAGCACGGCGTCACCGTGCTGAACGCCCCCGGAACCATCGACGCGGACTACCGGAACGAGGTCATGGTGGTCCTCGTCAACCACGGCGAGGAGGCCTTCGAGATTCGGCGAGGCGAACGCATCGCCCAGATCCTCTTCGCGCCGGTCACGGCCTGCGCTTGGCACCCTGTGTCCCAGGCCGAGGCGCTCGGTTCCACGGAACGCGGGCTGGGAGGCTACGGCTCCACGGGACGCGCCTGACCTGAAGCCGGGGAGCCGCGGCGGACGACCCGCCGCGGCTCCCGTCGACTGCAGAGGATCAGGGCTTCTTCACCGCAGGCTTCTTGGCGGCCGCGGGAGGCACGGCGGCAGGCTTGGCGGCTGCGGCAACGGCCGGGGAAGCATCCAGGCGCTTGGCGATCTCGAGCGTGAATTCCTGGACCCACTTCTCGTCGGCCCAGTGGATCAGCTGGCCGGCCTGGGCGGACTCCCCGGAGAGCACGACCTGGAGCTTCCGTTCCTTGGCCAGGTTCTCGATGAGGGGCCCGACCTGCTGGAAGATCTGGCCCATGACCTTCTGCTGGACCTTACCGAACTGCTCCTGGCTGTCCTCCTGCAGCTTCTTGTAGTCGATCTCGATGTCCCGGAGCTGCTTCTTCAGGGCGTCGCGGCCCTGCTCGCTGAGGCTCGATCCCTGCAGCTGCTGCTGGATCTTCTGGCCCTCCGCCCCCTTCGCCTTCAGGGCATCGTTGAGGGACTTCTGGAGGTTCTCGAGCTCGGAGAAGATCGCCTTGGCCTTGGTGCTGTGCTGGACGAGCAGTCCGACCGTGAAGAAGGCGAACCGCGTGGGGGGCTCCTGTTTCGCGGATTCCTGGGCCGCGAGGGGAAGTGCGAACGCGAGGAGCAGTGCCGTGAACATGCGTTTCATGAAAATCTCCGATAAGTAGCAGGTGGATCCGGGAGTTGCCCGGAGGGGTCAGAAAGTGGTGCCGATGCTGAACTGGAAGGCGGTCTTCCCCTTGCTATCGAAAGGATAGGGGTTGAGCTTCCTGGCCCAGATGAAGCGCAGCGGGGCCGGGCTGATGGGCAGGAAGAGCCGCAGCTCCACGCCTACGCTCTGCAGCATCTTGGGGTTGTAGTAGACGGCGCTCTCGCCCTCTTCCCGGTTCTGGTAGCGGACGAGGTCGTGGTTGAACATCTTCTCGCCGGGCCCCCAGGCGTTCCCGGCGTCCCAGAACAGGACCGTGCGGATGTCGTCGTTGATCTTGAACTGGTACTCGCAGTTGATGGTCAGCTGCTTGATGCCGCCCACCACGACGGAATCGTTGTTGTTGTCGACGTAGATGGAGCCGATCTGGCCGTAGTCGTAGCCGCGGACCGAGCTCTCGCCGCCGGGACGATAGTAGTCGAAGAGGGGGACGCCCTCGTCGCCCATGCCCTTGATGTAGCCGTAGCTGGCGTTGAAGCCGAAGATGTGCCGGCCGCCGAAGTTGATGAACTGCGAGAAGTCGACGCTCGTGCGGTGGAAGGGCCGGTCCGTACCCAGGGCCCCGGGCCCGAGTTCGAAGGAGATCGAGGCCTTGGTGCCGCGGGTCGGCTTGAAAGGATGATCGGTCGTGTTGTAGGTCAGGGACTGGGTGATGGATGAGGTCACCAGGCTGCCGATGTCCCGGTAGAGGTAGTTCTTGCCGCCGTCGTACTCGGACCGCTTGAGGGTGTAGCCGATCTGGTAGCTCGTGTAGTGGGCGAAGATGGAGTCCGGGAAGAAGTTGGACAGCCGCATGCCCAGGCCGGTGCTGAACCCCCGGGTCTTCTGGCTGTAGGCGTTGTCCGCGCCCACCCGCGAGGCCGTGTAGTCGACCTTGCTGTCGAAGAGGGAGGCGGACAAGGAATAGGGCAGGTCGAAGATGTACGGTTCGGTGAAGGAGATCGAGAAGGACTTCGTGGTGCTGCCGCCGTTGTAGCCGACGCTGAGGGTCTCGCCGTTGCCCCCGAGGTTGCGGGTGGCATAGCTCGCCCCCAGCGTGAAGCCGAACACGCTTCCGTACCCTCCCTGGAACATGATCTCGTTGGTGCCCGCCTCCTGGCCTTTCAGGGTGATGTCCACCTCGGGCTTGTCCGGAGCGACGTCGACCTTGGGCTCCTGCCCCGTGACGTTGAAGAAGCCGAGCTGCCCGACGCTCGTGAAGGACTCCTGGAACAGGTCCGTCCTGAACGGTCCCCCTTCCTTCACGAGGAGGGCCCTGCGGATGACCTTGTCCTTGGTGGTGGTGTTTCCCGCGATGTCGATGCGCCGGATGGTGTAGGGTTCCCCCTCGTCCACCTTCAGGGACACGTCCACCTTCTTGAGGCCTTCCTCCTCCCGGACGTCGAGCTTCTTGTCTGCGCGGAACATGATGTAGGACTTGTTCGAATATTCCTCCTTCATCTTGTCGACGCCGGTGTTCAGGGCATCGAGGTCGAAGGGCTGCGGCTTGCCGGAACGGGGTTCCTTGAGGGAGGGCTTGATCCCGAAGAGGCGGCCCCAGGTGGAATGGTTGTCCCGCCGGGCTTCGGCGATCTTCATGCGATAGACGTCCCTGCCCTTTTCTCCTTCGAAGAGCTTCTCGTTGCCCTCGACCTGGAACGAGCCTTCATAGAAGCGTTCACCTTCCAGGACCGGAATCGTGAGCGTGGCCCGGAGGTCGTATTTCGTACTCTTGCCCGCGGCGAGGCGCTTCGCGTTCTTCCGCTTCCGCCCCGGGCTCGTGTGGTCCTCGACCTCGATGATCGGCTGCCCAACGAAGACGTCCTTGTACCCCTCGCGCCAATAGACCCTCTTGACGTTCTGCAGGTCGTTCTCGAGGTTCTTGTCAACCAGGAGATCGTGGGATCCGATCCAGCTGAGCATCCAGTGCTTCCGGGTGGTCTTCATGGCCTTCCGGAGCTTGGAACTGGAAATGACCTTGTTCCCCTTGAAGACCACCCGGTAGACCTTGACCTTGCCGCCCTCCTTGATGTCGAAGACGAGGCGGACCAGGCCAGGTCCGATGGGTTCGAGGTCCACGTCGACGACGGGATTCCGGTAGCCCTTCTCGGCGCATTTCTCGACGATCATGGCCTTGACCTTGCGGGCCGCCTCGGGGTCATAGACCTTGTCGGTCCCGATGGCCAGGTTCATGTCCTTGACCTTGTCCTTGATGCCCGACAGCCCGATGCTCGAGCCGCCCCGGTAGTCCACCTCCTTGACGACGGGCCGCTCCACCACCAGGATGGTGAGCTTCTTTCCGCCCTCCACGTCCGCGACCTCGAACTTGATGTCGTCGAAGGCCCCGGATTCCCACAGGCGCTCCATGACCGCGGTCAGGTCGACGCTCCGAAGGTCGTCGCCGGTCTTCAGGCCCGCCTTGTAGAGGATCGTCGCCGGGGTCTGCTTGCTGGCGCCCACGACCTCCAGCGCCTGGATCGTCTCGGAACTCTGGGCCACGAGGGGCAACCCGGCAACCAGGAGCAGCGCCAGGAAGCTCCTGTGCAACTGGCGGCCGGGCTTTTCTTCGCAAAGGTTTTTCATCGTCATCCGCATTCAGGATCCATTGCTAGGAGTGGGACACTGGAAAGCCAAGGCGAAAAAAGCCTTCGCGTGGGTTCGACTGCAGGAGAGAGCGGGTTGTCTGTGATGAGGTCCGGCACGGAACCGAGCCCTCACCCTTCCGCATCGGCAGGAGTCATGTCCTGGACCGAAGCGGGGGCCTGGGTGAAAGCCGGTGCGAGCTTGTCTTCCACCACGTCGAAGCGCACGGTCCCCGCGGGCACGGATTCCTGGGCGACCATGAGCTCGGCAAGAGGGTCCTCCACCTGTTTCTGGATCGCCCGGCGCAGCGGCCGAGCGCCGTAGGCGCGATCCCGGACGGTCGTCTTCACGAGCCAGTCGCAGGCGGCGTCCGAGAGATCCACCGTGAGGTGGTACTTCGAAAGAGTGACGTTCAGGTCGTTGATGAGCAGCCTGACGATCTTCCTCAGCTCCTCGTCGCCGAGCCGGTTGAACACGATGATCTCGTCGATGCGGTTCAGGAACTCGGGAGGGAAGGTCTTCTTCAGGATCTTGATCGCGTCCCCCGCCTTCGCGTCCGGGCGGAAATCCTGCTCGACGAAGCCGAGGTTCTTGTCCGGCATGAGTTCGCGACTGCCTACATTGGACGTCATAATGATGATGGTGTTCTTGAAGTCCACCTGGTTCCCGAAGGCGTCCGTGGCGATGCCGTCGTCGAAGACCTGGAGGAGGACGTTGATGAGGTCCGGATGGGCCTTCTCCATCTCGTCGAACAGCACCACGCAGTAGGGGTTGCGCCGGATGCGGTCCGTGAGCATCCCCCCCTCCTCGTAGCCGACGTATCCCGGAGGGGCCCCCAGCAGCTTCGAGACTTCGTGCTTCTCCATGAACTCGCTCATGTCGAAGCGGAGCATCTTCTTGACGTCCCCGAAGAGGAATCCCGCCAGGGTCTTCGCCAGTTCCGTCTTGCCCACGCCGGTCGGCCCCAGGAAGAGGAAGGAGCCCATGGGACGGTTGGGGTTCTTGAGTCCGGTGCGGGCGCGGCGCACGGCCCTGCTCACGGCGCTCACCGCCGCGTCCTGGCCGATGACCCGTTCGTTCAGGTGGGCCTCCATGTGGGCCAGGTTGGCCTTCTCGTCGTTCTTCAGGGCCTTCACGGGAATGCCGGTCCAGGAGGCGACGACGTCCTCGATGTCCTGCTCCTTCACCTCCGCGAAGTTCCCGTGGTCCTCGTCCGTCGGCCCCTGGTCGGTCCCCTGGAGCTGTTCCCGGAGCAGGACTTCCTTCTGCCGGAGCAGCACTGCCCGCTCGAAATCCCGGTTGAGGACCGCCTCGTTCATCTCGTTGATGACGCGGTGCAGTTCCTCCTCGGCCTTGGGTGCCCCGCCGCCGGAAGGGCCCACGCGGAGCTTCACCCGCGCGCCCGCCTCGTCCAGCAGGTCGATGGCCTTGTCGGGCAGGAAGCGGTCCGTGATGTAGCGATTGGAAAGGTAGACCGCCGCCTGGAGCGTCGCTTCGTCGTAGCGGACCCGATGGAACAGCTCGTAGCGGTTCTTGATGCCCTCCAGGATGCGCAGGCTCTCGGCCTCGTCCGGAGGATTGACGGTCACGGGCTGGAACCGGCGGACCAGGGAGCGGTCCTTGTCGATGTACTTCGCGAACTCCTTGTGCGTCGTGGCGCCGATGCACTGGATCTCGCCGCGGCTCAGGGCCGGCTTCAGGATGTTCGCCGCGTCCAGGCTGCCTTCGGCGGCGCCCGTCCCGATGATGCTGTGGACCTCGTCGATGAAGAGGATCACGGAAGGGTCCTTGGAGGCCTCCGAGATGATCGACTTCAGGCGCTCCTCGAACTGCCCGCGGTACTTGGTCCCCGCCACGACCAGGGACAGGTCGAGCGCGTAGATCCGCTTGTCCTGCAGGCTGGGGGGCACCACGCCCTCGAAGATCTTCTGGGCCAGGCCCTCCACGATGGCGGTCTTGCCCACGCCCGCTTCGCCCAGCAGGATGGGGTTGTTCTTCCGCCGCCTGCTGAGGATCTGGACGATCCGTTCCACCTCGGTCTCGCGGCCGATGAGGTTGTCGAAGATCCCCCGCTCCGCCAGTTCCGAGAGGTTCCTCGCGAACTCCGCCAGCAGCGGGTGTTCCTTCTTCTTCTTGGCGATCTTCTCTTCCTTGGTGGCCTCGAGGAGGATCTCCTTCGCCGCGATGAGGTCCGCGCCCATCTCGCGCAGGAGGCGGCCCGCGAGGCACTGCTCCTCCTTCAGCATCCCCAGCAGCAGGTGTTCGGCCCCGACATGCTTGTGGTTCAGCTTGGCGCTCTCCGAGGTCGCATGCTGGAGGATCCGCTTCACCTCCTCCTCCATGGGGATGTCGATCGAGGTGCTGCTGGGCGTGATCTTCCGATCGCGCGGAGTCAGGGCGGAGATGAGCCTCTCCCGCAGCACGCTGGTCTGGACGCCCATCCGGTCCAGGAGCTCCGTGGACGTCTTCTCGGATTCCCGGAGCAGGCCGAGCAGCAGGTGTCCGCTCTGGATGCTCTCGGCGCCGAACTGACTGGCCTCGTACCGGGCGAAGAACATCACCCGGCGAGCCTTCTCAGTGAATTTCTCGAACACAGTCTCCCCTTGGGGTATATCGGTTCCGGAGCCAAGCCGAGGTTCCAGAGTGCGACAGCCTCAAGGGTAGCGCCAACCATTTCAATTGTCCGCTTGGAAGCGCCGAGATCCGCCCCTCCCTTCCCTGCGGAAATTCCCGCTGGGAAGCGTTCTGCCCGGAGGCTAATCTTGAAGGCTGGGAGTCATCATATGGACCGTCACGCACCAAACCTGGCCATCCTCGGACTTCAATGGGGGGACGAAGGGAAGGGCAAGCTCGTCGACCTTCTGAGCCCCTGCTACCGGCATGTCGTCCGTTTCCAGGGCGGCAACAACGCCGGCCACACCGTCGTCGTGAACGGCCAGAGCGTCGCCCTGCACCAGGTCCCGAGCGGAGCCCTGCACCCCGGCTGCTTCCTGGTGGTCGGATCCGGCGTGGTCCTGAACCTCGAAGGGTTCCTGCAAGAGCTGGACCAGCTGAAACAGCGGGGCTTCGAGGTCGCCGGCCGGCTCCTCATGTCCGAGAAGGCCCACCTGATCCTGCCCTACCACATCGCCCTGGACCGCTGGCGCGAAGGAGGCGCCGTCAAGATCGGCACCACGGGCCGCGGCATCGGCCCGGCCTACGAGATGAAGGTCGCCCGGATGGGCGTGCGCCTGGGAGACCTGAAGCACCCGGAGACCCTGAAGGAGAAGCTCCGGCAGGGCTACGAGGAAGTCCTGGTCCGCATGGGCAAGAACGCGGACCTGCCGACGCTGGAGGCCATGACCGAGACCCTGCTCCGGCAGGCCCAGCCCATCCTGCCCTTCATCGGCGATGCCCAGGAACACCTGTACCAGGCCTGGAAGCGCGGCGAGTCCATCCTGTTCGAGGGAGCCCAGGCGACCCTCCTGGACATCGACCACGGCACCTATCCCTTCGTCACCAGCTCCAACTGCAGCCTCGGCGGCCTGTTCACGGGCACGGGCCTGTCCCCGAAGGCCCTGGACGCGGTCCTGGGCGTCGGGAAGGCCTACACGACCCGGGTCGGGGCCGGTCCCTTCCCCTCCGAGTTGTTCGACGAGGTCGGAGAGCGCCTCCGGAACGTCGGGCGCGAGTTCGGGACCACCACGGGACGTCCGCGCCGCTGCGGCTGGTTCGACGCCCCCATCACCGCCCACTCCTGCCGGATCAACGGCGTGGACGGCATCGGCCTCATGAAGCTGGACGTCATGGACGGGTTTCCCGAGGTCGGGATGGTGGTCGGCTACCGGGACGGCGAGGGCGGCGTGACCACGAAGATCCCCGCCTGTTCCTCCGACTGGGACCAGCTCCAGGTCGAGGTCAAGTACTTCAAGGGCTGGACCGGATCCACGCGAGGAATCAAGGATCCGGCCAGGCTCCCGCGGGAGGCCCGCGCCTACCTGGACGCCCTCTCCGAAGCCATCGAGACCCCCATCGTCTACTTGAGCACCGGACCGGACCGGGAAGAGGGCTTCGTGGCCCCGGGCAGTTTCCTGGAAGGCCTGCTCGGCTGAGGCCGCCCTCCCCGGCGCCCACGCACCAAAAAGGAAAGCGCCCCTCGCGGGGCGCTTTCCTTTTCCTGCTCCGGAACGCAGCCTACTTCGCTTCTTCCGCCGCGGCCTTGGGCTCGGGGAGGACATAGTCCACGAGTTCGACAAGGGCCATGTCGGCGGCGTCGCCGAGGCGGTGGGAGGTCTTCAGGATGCGGGTGTAGCCACCGGGGCGATCCTGGAAACGGTTGCGGAATTCCGTGGTGAACAGCTTCTGTACTGCGGCCTTGCTGCCCAGGCGGGACATGGCGAGGCGACGGTTGGCGACGGTATCGACCCGGGCGAGGGTGATGAAGGGCTCCACGTACTGACGGAGTTCCTTGGCCTTCACCAGGGTAGTCTCCACGCGCTCCTCGGTAATGAGGGCGGTGGCGAGGTTCTTCATGAGGGCTTTGCGCTGGTTGGTCGTACGGCCCAGGCGCTTGCCGGTGACATTGTGACGCATGGGGGTGACTCCTTAGACTTCTTGTTCGATGCGCATACCGAGGGAGAGACCGATGCGAGCGAGCTCGTCCTTGATCTCCTGGAGCGATTTCTTGCCGAAGTTCTTCGTCTTCATCAGCTCCGCCTCGGTGCGCTGAACCAGCTCGCCGATGGTGGTGATGTTGGCGTTGCGCAGGCAGTTGTTGGCGCGCACCGACAGCTCCAGCTCCTCGACGGACTTGCTGAGCATGTTGTTGACGTTCTCTGTACTGAGGGGCGCGACACCGGGTTCCGCTTCCACGACCTCTTCGTCCTGGCGGGCGAAGATGAGGAAGTGCTCGCGGAGGATCAAGGCGGCGTCACTGACGGCGTCCTTGGGGTCCACGGTGCCGTTGGTCCACACCTGGAGCGTCAGCTTCTCGTAGTCGGTGCTCTGCCCCACGCGGGCGGGCTCGATGATGTAGTTGACGCGGGTGATCGGGCTGTGGTTGGCATCCATGGGAATGAAGCCGAGCCCGAGCTTCTCGTCCAGATTGCGGTCGGCCGTGACGAAACCGCGGCCCATGCTCACCTGGATCTCCATCTCCAGCTCGCCGTCCTCGCTGAGGGTGGCGATGTGGACTTCGGGGTCGATGACCTCGATGTTCTGGTTGCACTGGATCATGCCGGACTTCACGACGCCCTCGCCCTTGTGGCGGATGGTGACCGTCTGGGGCTGGGAGCTGTGGAGCTTGAACGGTACTTCCTTGAGGTTCAGCAGGATGTGGGTGATGTCTTCCCACACGCCCGGGAGAGTAGTGAATTCGTGCTGGACGCCCTTGATGCGGACGTTGGTCACGGCGGCACCCTGGATGCTGCTCAGCAGAACGCGGCGGAGGGCATGCCCACACGTCGTCGCGAACCCTCGCTCGAACGGGTAGGCGACGAACTCGCCGTAGGACGCCGTCTTGGAGCCCGCATTGACTTCCGCGAAACGCGGACGCTGGAAATCGCTGATGTTCAGCATTCCTGTCCCCTTACTTGCTGTAGAGTTCGACGATCAGCTGTTCGTTGATGTCCAGGGGCACGTCTTCCCGGGTGGGAGCGGCGATGACCTGGCCCTTGAAGGCAGCGCTGTCGAGGGTGAGCCACTTGGGAATCCCGCGGCCTGCTGCGGTTTCCACGGAGGACTTCACGAAGTCGTTGTTCTTGGCCTTCTCGGACAGTTCGATGCTCTGGCCGGAACGAGTCTGGAAGCTGGGGATGTCCACCCGCTTGCCGTCGACCTTGACGTGTCCGTGGAGGACCATCTGGCGGGCGGCAGCCCTGCTCGGGGCGAAACCGAGGCGGAAGATGACGTTGTCCAGCCGGCCTTCCAGGAAAGCCAGCAGGTTGTGGCCGGTCTGTCCCTTCTTGGCGTTGGCCTTCTCGAAGTAGAGGCTGAACTGCTTTTCGAGCACGCCGTAGATGCGCTTGACCTTCTGCTTCTCGCGAAGCTGGAGGGCGTAGCCGGTAGGTTTCTTGGTCTTGCCCGCGCCGTGCTGGCCGGGGATCTTGCCCTTGCGGGTCTCGAAGGAGCACTTTTCCTTGAAGCAGCGTTCGCCCTTCAGGTAGAGCTTCATTCCCTCGCGGCGGCAGAGGCGGCAGACGGCGTCAGAATATCGAGCCATGGTTCTCCTCCTCTCTTAAACCCGGCGCCGCTTGGGAGGACGGCAACCATTGTGGGGGATGGGGGTGACGTCGCGGATGCTGGTCACCGAGATGCCTGCGGCGTTGAGCGCGCGGATCGCGGACTCGCGGCCTGCGCCGGGCCCCTTCACGCGGACGTCGACGGAGCGGATGCCCTGTTCCTTCGCGGCTTCCGCGGCCACGCCAGCGGCGATCTGGGCCGCGAAGGGCGTGCCCTTCCGGGTGCCCCGGAAGTTCTGGTTGCCCGAGGACGCCCAGGACAGCATGTTCCCCATGGGGTCAGAGATGGAAATGATCGTGTTGTTGAAGGACGCCTGGATGTGGGCGATCCCATGCGGAATGTTCTTCTTTTCTTTCTTCTTGACCACCTTCTTACCGGCGGTCTTGGACTGGGTCTTTGCCATATCAGTTCCTCAAACCTTATTTCTTCTTGCCGGCGATGGCTTTCCGCTTGCCCTTGCGGGTGCGGGCGTTCGTGTGCGTGCGCTGTCCGCGGACCGGCAGGCCCTTGCGGTGCCGGATTCCCCGGTAACTTCCGATATCCATCAGGCGCTTGATGTCGAGCCCGATGTTCTTCCTGAGGTCGCCTTCCACCGTCTCTTCGGTGGTGATGACCCGGCGGATTCGCCCGATCTCGTCCTCGGTGAGGTCGCGCACCATGGTGCCGTAGCCGACCTTCGCGTGGTCGAGAATCTTGTGAGCCTTGGGGCGCCCGATTCCGTAGATGTAGGTGAGGGCGATCTCGACTCGCTTGTTGGCGGGCAGATCAACTCCTGCGATGCGTGCCATGCCGCCTCCTTAGCCTTGACGCTGCTTGTGCTTGGGGTTCTTCTTGCAGATGATCCGGACGATGCCTTCGCGGCGGACCACCTTGCAGTGCTCGCACAGCTTCTTGATAGAGGGCCGTACTTTCATGGTTTCCCCTAGGTTGAATTTGAGTTACTTGAATCGGTAGATGATGCGGCCCCGGGTCAGGTCGTAGGGAGTCACCTCCACGAGGACTCGATCGCCGGGCAGGATGCGGATGAAATTCTTCCTCATCTTTCCGCTGATGTGTGCGAGCACCTGATGTTTGTTCTCCAGCTCGACACGGAAGACCGCGTTGGGCAAGGACTCCACCACTGTCGCTTCAAGCTCAATGGCTTCTTCTTTGCTCAAGCGTTCTCCTTGAATAGCTGGGACAGGGTCACGAACACCTGGTCCGGCGCGCGATTCCCGTCCACGAGCCGGTAGTTCTTGCCGCCCTTGTAGAAGGCCGCCATGGGCTGGAAGGTCGCATTGAACTCGACCATCCGGCTCCTGAAGGCCTCGGAGGAGTCGTCCGCGCGGTGCTTCAGGGGGCTTCCGCACTTGTCGCAGGTGTTGTCCGCCTTGGGGGGCTTGTTCTGCAGGTGATAGATGGCGCCGCATGCGTTGTTGCTGCATACGCGGCGACCCACCACCCGCGCTTCCAAGACATCCTCGGGAACCTCGATGTCGACCACGAGCCCGGTGTCGATGCCCTGTGCGGAGAGGAAAGTCCCCAGGGCTTCGGCTTGTTGCAGGGTCCGTGGGTAGCCATCGAACAACACATCCCCGGATTCGTCCCGCAGCCGCGCAAAGACCAATCCGTTCACCGTGTCGTCGTCCACGAGTTTGCCAGCGGCCATGATGGCCTTGGCCCGAAGGCCAATCTCCGTTCCTTTCGAAACGGCATCTCTCAGAATATCTCCAGTGGATAGATGCGTCAAAGCGAATTCACCCACCAATTGCTTGGCGGTCGTCCCTTTCCCGCATCCCGGAGGTCCCAGCAGTATGTGTACTTTCATCGCGTCCTCGCTCCCGCGCGGGCCAGTCTCCCACCGCCCCTGATCCGTCCCTGCTCGAGGAACCCGTCGTAGCTGCGCATGATCTGGTAGCTTTCGATCTGGGCCACCGTATCCAGCGCCACGCCGACGACGATCAGGAGGGAAGTTCCACCATAGTAGAAATTGAGACCGGGCATGTTCAAGGAAAGCACCAGCGGGAACAGGGAAATCAGGGCGAGGTAGACCGCCCCCACGAAGGTCAGCTTCGACAGGATGCTGTCCATGTAGATGCTGGTCTCCCTTCCCGGCCGGATGCCGGGAATGTAGCCGCCCGAACGTTTCATGTTCTCGGCGGTCTCGTCCGGGTTGAAGACGATGCTGGTGTAGAAGAAGGCAAAGAAGACCACGGTCGTCACGAAGATGACGGTGTAGGTCAAGGGGTGGACCTGGGGGCTGATGTATCCGGCAGCCTTGCCGAGCCACCCCCACTGGGTGAACTGCGCGATGGTGGCGGGGAAGTAGATGACCGAGCTGGCGAAGATGACGGGCATGACGCCCGCGGTGTTCACCTTCAGGGGCAGGTACGAGCTGCGCTGGCTGGCCATGCGCGAGGAATCCACCCGGCGGGCGTAGTTGATGGGGATCCGCCGGTAGGCGTTCTCCACCAGCACTACGGCGAACAGCACGGCGGCCATCGCGGCGACCAGCAGGAGGTAGACCCCTTCGGGAGTCGGATTCTTTCCGCTCACCGATTCCATGAACATGGTGCTGACGGTCTCGATCCCCTTCGGCAGCCCGGCCACGATGCCCGCGAAGATCAGCAGCGAGGCCCCGTTGCCGACTCCCCGGGCCGTGATCTGCTCGCCGATCCACATGACGAAGATCGAGCCTGTCGCCAGGGTGAATCCGCAGAGCAGCTTGAAGCCGATCCCCGGGATCACGACGACGTCCGGCCCCATGCTCTGGGCGAGGGAGGCCACGCCGAATCCCTGGACGAAGGCCAGGAAGAAGGTCAGGTAGCGGGTCCACTCGTTGATCTTCTGCCGTCCGGCCTCGCCTTCCTTCTTCTGGATGGTTTCCAGGGCCGGCACCACGGCTCCCATCAGCTGCAGCACGATGCTGGCGGTGATGTAGGGCGTGATGCCGAGCGCGAAGACCGAGAATTTCTTGAAGGCGCCGCCGGAGAACAGGTCGACGACGTTGAACAGGTCGCTGGCCTTGCCGAGGCTGTTGGCCAGAGCCTCGGCGTTGACCCCGGGCACGGAGACGTGCACGCCGAGCCGGTAGATCACCAGCATGACCAGCGTGAAGAGCAGGCGCTTGCGGAGTTCCGGGTTCAAGAACAGCTGGCGGAGTCGATTCATCCAACGATGCCTTTACTCAGCCGGTTGCGGGCAGGGTTCCTGGATGGTTCCGCCCTTGGCCAGGATCGCCTCGCGGGCGCCCTTGGTGACGCGGTCGGCGACCACGTTGACCTTCAGGGTGAGCTCGCCGGAAGCCAGGATGACGATCTTCTCGATCCTGGACCCGATGAGCTTCTTGTCGCGGAGCGCCTCGAGGCAGACCGTGTCGCCGTCCTGGAAGTGGCTGGAAATGAAGGACAGGCCCACTTCCTTGGTCACGGGGGCGAAGATGTTCGTGAAACCGCGCTTGGGAAGGCGGCGGTGCAGAGGCATCTGGCCGCCCTCGAAGCCGCGCTGGGCGCTGTAGCCCCGGCGGGACTTCTGGCCCTTCTCGCCCCGGGTCGAGGTCTTGCCCATGCCTGAGCCCTTGCCGCGGCCCACGCGCTTGCGGTTCTTGACAGCCCCTTCGGCGGGTTTGAGTTCATTCAGCTTCATGACTTTTACCCCTTCACCGTGACGTCGATGAGATAGGGAATGCGCTTGACGATTCCATGCACATTCGGCGTGTATTCGCACTCCCGGGTATCCCCGATCTTCTTCAGGCCGAGGGTCTGGACGAAGGCCCGGTGCTTGGGGACCGTGCAAATGGTGGAGCGCTTCAAGGTCAGGATGACCTTCTTTCCGATCAGCTGGGACATTTAGGCCTCCGCCTGATCCAGGCCACGGTTGGTCATGACCGTGTAGGGATCCATGAGGTTCTTCAGGCCGTCGAACGTGGCGCGGACCACGTTGTGCGGATTGGAGGAACCGAGGCTCTTGGTGAGCACGTTATTGATGCCTGCCGCTTCCATGATGGCGCGCACGGCGGCCCCGGCGATCACGCCGGTGCCCTCGGGTGCGGGCTTCATCAGCACGGAGCCGCTTCCGAACCGGCCGGTGATCTGGTGCGGAATGGAGCCCGTGGGGGTGACGGGGACGCGCATCATGTTCCGCTTGGCGCTCTCGATGCCCTTCTTGATGGCGGAAGGGACCTCGAGGGCCTTGCCCAGGCCGAAGCCCACCTTGCCGTTGCCGTCGCCGACGACCACGAGCGCGGAGAAGGAGAAGTTCTTGCCCCCCTTCACGACCTTGGTGACGCGGCCCACGTAGATGACCTGGTCCTTGAACTCGCTGCCCTGCTGGGAAGCTTCCTGGGGGTTCTTTTCGGTGTTTGGCATTGCCATGGGGCCCCTCCTCAGAACTGGAGCCCGGCGGCGCGGGCGCTGTCGGCCAACGCTTTGACGCGGCCGTGGTAGACGTAGCCATTGCGATCGAAGACCACCGCGGTGATGCCCTTCTCCTTGAGACGGGCGGCGATGCTGGCGCCGACGGCCTTGGCGGCCTCGATGTTGGCACCATTCTTCAAGGTCGCGCGGAGTTCCTTCTCCAGGCTGGAGGCGGCGGCGAGGGTCACGCCCTTGCTGTCGTCCACGGCCTGCACGTAGATCCGGTTGAGACTCTTGTAGATGGTCAAGCGCGGGCGCTCTGGCGTCCCCGCGATCCGGCCGCGGATGCGCTTCTTGGTCTGCTGGCGGCGAAGTGTGAGGTTGCTGGTCATGTTCTCCCCTTACTTCCCGGTCTTGCCGGCCTTGCGGCGGATGACTTCGCCGGTGTACATGACGCCCTTGCCCTTGTAGGGTTCGGGTTTGCGGTATTTCCGGATGTCGGCGGCCACCTGGCCCACGAGCTGGCGGTCGATGCCCGTCACCGTGATGTGGGTGTTCTTGTCGACAGCGATGGAGATGCCCTGGGGGGCGTCGTAGAAGATGGGGTGGCTGTAGCCGAGGTCGAGGCGGAGCTTGGCGCCCTCCATCGCGGCCTTGTAGCCGACGCCGACGATGTCGAGTTCCTTCTTCCAGCCCGTCGTCACGCCGAGGACGGCGTTGTTGAGGAGGGCGCGGGTGAGGCCGTGGAAGGCACGGCTCTTGGCTTCGTCGTTGGCCCTGGCCAGGGAGATGGAATCGGCCTGGACGTCAAGGGTGATCCCCGGAAGGATCGGGCAGTTGAGCGTGCCCTTGGAGCCCTCGATCACGGCCTCGGCCCCGTGGACGGTCACTTTCACGCCTTTCGGCAGTGCCACTGGCTTTTTTCCGATGCGAGACATGGAGTCAATCCTTAGGAAAATTCACCACGGAGACACGGTGTCGCCGGGGTGGGGTGATGGTTACCAGACGTGGGCCAGGATCTCGCCGCCCAGGTTGTGCTTGCGGGCTTCCTTGCCCGTCAGCAGCCCCATCGGGGTGGTGAGGATGGCGATGCCGAGTCCGCCGTTGACCTCGGGAATCTCCTTCACGCCGGCGTAGACACGCAGGCCGGGGGTGGAGATGCGCTTGAGGCCGTGAATGACGGATGCGCCGTTCTTCACGTACTTGAGGTTGACGACGAGGTAGGCGCGGCCTTCGTGCTCCACGCTCTTGAACCCGTGGATGTAGCCCTCGCGCTTGAGGACTTCGGAGAGCCTCTCCTTCATCCGGGAGGCGGGAATCACCACGGAATCGTGGCCGGCCATGATGCCGTTGCGGAGGCGCGTCAAGTAGTCAGCAATGGGATCGGTGTACATGGTTTCCTCTATTACCAGGAGGACTTCTGAACGCCGGGGAGTTCGCCGGCAAGGGCGTGCTTCCGGAAACAGAGACGGCAGAGTTCGAACTTGCCCATGTAGCCGCGGGGCCGGCCGCAGATCTTGCAGCGGTTGCGGTGCTGGGTCGAGAACTTGGGCTTGGAAGCGTCCTTGTAGATTTTTGCGTTGCGGGCCATGGGTTCTCCTGACTACTTGCGGAAGGGCATGCCCAGGTGGGTGAGCATGGCGCGGGCTTCTGCGTCGGTGGGGGCGGACGTCACGAAGGTGATGTTCATGCCCTTGATCTTCTCGACCTTGGAATAGTCGATCTCCTGGAAGATCAGCTGGTCCTTCAGCCCCAGCGTATAGTTGCCGCGGCCGTCGAAGGATCTGGTGGGCACGCCGCGGAAGTCGCGCACGCGCGGAAGGGAAAGCGTGACCAGGCGGTCGAAGAACTCCCACATCCGGGGGCCGCGCAGGGTCACCATGCAGGCGATGGGCATGCCGGCACGGAGCTTGAACTGGGCGACGCTCTTCTTCGCCTTGCGGATGACGGCCTTCTGGCCGGCGATGGAGGTGAGTTCCTCGACGGCCGTATCCAGGACCTTGATGTTCTGGATGGCGTCGCCCACGCCCATGTTGATCACGATCTTCTTGAGCCGGGGCACCTGCATCGCAGATGTGTATCCGAACTCCTCTTTGAGCTTCGGCACCGCTTCGGTGCTGTAGCGTGCCTTGATGCGGGGCTCCGCAGCAGTTGGCATCGTTTCCTCCAGTTCCGGGGATCGACTACGACCCCAGGGTTCGGGAGAGCGGAAGGGCTTGGTGGCCGGCGGTCCGGTCCGTTTCCTTCCAGCCTCGGGTTTTCAGTTCTCCGCCGCCGGCGTCCCCGCGACGGAATGGCCAGTATCTCGTACTTCGGCGAAAAAGATAGGGGTAAGTTGCCGGTGATCAACCGAAAAGATGCGGCCCCGGGGGGCCGCATCTTCACGCCGGGACACGCGGGCGTCCGGTTACTTCTCGGGGCGCTTCCGGGTGGCCTTCTGGGTCTTGGGGTCCACGAGGGCCACGTTCGAGGCGTGGATGGGGGCTTCCTTCTGGATGATGCCGCCCCCCTCGCCCGTCTGCTGGTTGGGCTTGGTGGCCTTCTTGACCATGTTGACGCCGGTGACCAGGACGCGGTTGCTGGCCGGGCTCACCTTGGAGATCTGTCCCCGCTTGCCCTTGTCCTTGCCGGTGATGACGACGACCTCGTCGCCCTTCTTGAGCTTCATCTTGACCGGTTTATCCATCACAGCACCTCAGGAGCGAGGGAAACGATCTTCATGTACTTCCGCTCGCGGAGCTCGCGGGCGACAGGCCCGAAGACGCGCGTTCCCACCGGTTCTCCGTCCTTCTTGATGATGACGGCGGCGTTCTCGTCGAAGCGGATGTATGAACCATCCTTGCGACGGAAGGCCTTCCGCTGGCGGACGATGACCGCCTGGACCACGGCCTTCTTCTTCACGGTGCCGCCCGGGATGGCTTCCTTGACGGAGGCGGTGATGACATCGCCGAGCTGGGCGGTCTTGCCGACGCCTCCCCCGAGGGGCAGGATGCAGCAGATCTTCTTCGCGCCGGAATTGTCGGCGACGGTAAGCATGGATCCCATCTGAATCATGTCGGCTCCTTACTCGCCAGCCTTCTGGACGATCTCGAGGACCGTCCAGCGCTTGCGCTTGGACAGGGGACGGGACTCAACGATCTTGACCTCGTCGCCGATCTGGCAGGCGTTGGTCTCGTCGTGGGCCATGAACTTGTTGGTGCTCTTGACCGTCCGGTTGTAGAGGGGGTGCTGGAACTTGCGCTCCACCTTCACCACCACCGTCTTGTCGGCCTTGTTGGAGACCACGACGCCACTGCGGATCATCTTGTTTTCTAGGCTCATGGTTTACCTCACTCGGCCAGTTTCATCTGGAGAGCCGTCTTGACTCGGGCGAGTTCCCGCCGCGTCTTCCGGATCTCGGAGGTGTTCTCCACCTGGCCCACAGCGTGCTGGAAGCGCAGGGTGAACCGCTTGGCGGCCAGGTCTGCCTCGAGCTGCGCCAGCTCCTCGATGCTCTTGCCGGCCAGTTCTTTGAAAGGCTGTTGCTTGCTCATCTCACTCCTCCGGCGGCGTGCGGGAAACGAATTCAGACGCCACGGACAGTTTCATCTGGGCCAGGCGGAGAGCCTCATGGGCGGTCGCGTCGTCCACGCCCTCCATCTCGAACAGGATCCTGCCGGGACGAACCACGGCGACCCATCCATCGGGAGCGCCCTTGCCGGAGCCCATGCGGGTCTCGGCGGGCTTGCTGGTGGTGGGCCTGTCGGGGAAGATGCGGATCCAGATTCGCCCGCCGCGCTTGATGTAGCGGGTCATGGCGATACGGGCGGCCTCGATCTGCCGGTTGGTCACCCAGCAGTGCTCCATGGCCTTGAGGCCATAGTCCCCGAAGGAGAGTTCGTTCCCACGGGTCGAGATACCCTTGGTGCGGCCCTTCTGGACCTTGCGGTGCTTGACTTTGTTCGGCATCAACATGGGTTCACCTCAGCGCTTCACGGTTTCGAGGGCCGCTTCGCCCAGGTTCACCCACACCTTGACGCCGATGATGCCGTAGGTGGTGTGGGCTTCTGCGAAGCCGTATTCCACGTTGGCGCGGATCGTCTGGAGGGGCATCTGGCCTGCGAGGTAGTCCTCGGTGCGGGCGATCTCGGCGCCGTTCAGGCGGCCGGAGACCTTGATCTTGAAACCCTTGGCACCGAAGCGGATGGCTGCTTCTTCGGCCTTGCGCATCGCGCGGCGGAAGGCGATGCGGCGTTCGAGCTGCTGGGCAACGCCCTCGGCGACGAGCTGGGCGTCGATCTCGGGCTTCTTGATTTCCTGGATGTCGACGCTCACCGGGCGGTTGAGCTTCGTCTGGAGCTCCTCGCGCAGCTTGTCGATCTCGGCGCCCTTGCGGCCGATGACGATGCCGGGGCGGGCGGTGAAGATGCGGACCGTGACCTTGTCAGCGGCGCGCTCGATGTCGATCTTGCTGATCATCGCGTTCAGGCCGTGGAGCTGGGCCTTCAGCTCCTTGCGGAGCTTGAGGTCCTCGTGCAGCAGGTGCGCGTACTCGCGCTTGGCGAACCACTTGCTGTGCCAGTTCTTGGAGTGGACGATACGGAATCCGTAGGGATGGCATTTCTGGCCCATGGCTTACTCCTCCCGACCCAGCTGAATCGTGATGTGGCAGGTACGCTTCTGCACACGGTAGGCACGTCCCATGGGTGCGGGGCGGACGCGCTTCATGCGGAAGCCCTCGTCCACGAAAGCGGCCGCGACGATCAGCTCGTCGGGATTCACGGCTGCGTCCTTGTCGATCGCATTGGCGATGGCGGAGTCGAGGAGCTTCTTGATGGGGGCGGCGGCGTACTTCTTGGTGCTGCCGAGAATCCACTGGGCCTCGCCGGCCTTCTTGCCTCGGATCAGATCGATCACGAGCCGGGCCTTCTGGGCGGAGCCTCTCAGGTGCCGGATCGTGGCGTTGGAAACGATGTCACTCATATCACTTCCCCTTCGCCTTGGCGTCGGACTTGCCGGCGTGGGCCCTGAATGTGCGGGTGGCGGAAAACTCACCGAGCTTGTGACCCACCATGTTGTCGGTCACATAGACGGGAATGAACTTGTTGCCATTGTGGACGGCGATGGTGAGGCCGATCATCTGGGGGATCACGGTGGAGCGGCGGGACCAGGTCTTGATCACGCGCTTGTCCATGGCCGCCTGGGCGGTCTCGACCTTCTTCTGCAGGTGGCCGTCGATGAATGGCCCTTTCTTTAGCGAACGTGCCATGTGTGCCTCTCCTAGTTGATCCGCTTGACGATGAACTTGGTGGTGCGCTTGTTGCTGCGCGTCTTGAAGCCGCGGGTCGGCTGGCCCCAGGGCGTCACGGGGTGACGTCCGCCGGAGGTCTTGCCTTCACCACCACCATGCGGGTGATCCACAGGGTTCATGACCACGCCGCGGACGGTCGGGCGGATGCCCAGCCAGATCTTGCGGCCGGCCTTGCCAAGATCCACGTTCTCGTGCTGCAGGTTGCCCACCTTGCCGATGGTCGCGCTGCAGTCGAGGTGGATCTTGCGGATCTCGCCGGAGGGCATGCGGAGCTGGGCGTAGTCGCCGTCCTTCGCCACGAGCTGGGCGAAGGTTCCGGCGGCGCGGGCGATCTGGCCGCCCTTGCCCGGCTTCATTTCGATGTTGTGCACCTCGGTGCCGAGCGGGATGTTCTTCAGGGGCAGGGTGTTGCCCACGAGGATGTCGGCGTTCTTGCCGGCCAGCACCGTGCGTCCCACCTCGAGGCCGTCGGGGGCCAGGATGTAGCGCTTCTCGCCGTCCGCATAGACCAGCAGGGCGATGCGGGCCGTCCGGTTGGGGTCGTACTCGATGGTGGCGACCTTGGCCGGGACATCGACCTTGTTGCGCTTGAAGTCGATGATGCGGTAGCGGCGCTTGTGGCCGCCGCCGATGTGGCGGGTGGTGATGCGGCCGGTGTTGCTGCGGCCGCCTGTCCGGTTGCGTTTGGCCAGGAGCGAACGCTCGGGCTGGTCGGAGGTGATCTCCTCGAAGCCCTGCTTCGACATGCCCCGCTGACCGGGGGTCGTTGGTTTGAGCAGCTTGATGCTCATCGGTTGCCTCTTGCCTAGAAAGTGGCGGGCGATAGTGGCAATGCTTGTCCGCCCGCAGGGTTGGAAAGTTGGCCTACTTCTGCTCGGCGGCGGGGGCCTGGCTCTCGGCCAGTTCCACGTAGGCCTTCTTGATCGCGCTGGTGTGCCCCATCCAGCGGCCCAGGCGCTTGGCCTTGGCCGGGACCTTGATGGTCCGGATGGACTTCACCTTGGCCTGGAGCAGGAGCTCGGCGGCCTCGCGGATCTGGTGCTTGGTCGCCCAGGTCGCGACTTCGAACACCTGGATGTTCTTCTCGCGAAGGAGCTGGCCCTTCTCGGTGAGGAGGGGCTTACGGATGACTTCAAAGATCTTGGTCATGGCTTCACCACTTCCTGGAGGGCCAGGATCGCGTCCTTGGAGAAGACGACCTGGTCGTACTTCAGAAGGTCATAGACGTTGACGCCCAGACTCTCGACGGTCCGGACCTTGGAGTTGTTCCCGGCGGCCAGGACCACCTTCTCGGAGGCCTCGGTGCCCACCAGGAGCGCGGTTCCCTGGACCCCCATGCCGAGGAGAGTCTTCGCGAGGGCCTTGGTCTTGTGGGACTCGACTTCCCAGTGCTCCACCACCATGAGCTGGCCGGCGGCGAGCTTGGCCGAGAGGGCGTGCCGCAGGGCGGAACGGCGGGCCTTCTTGGGGAAGGCGTAGTCGTAGCTGCGGGGCCTGGGGCCGTGCACCGTGCCGCCGTGGCGCCACAGCGGGCTGCGGACGGAGCCGATGCGGGCGCGGCCGGTGCCCTTCTGCTTCCAGAGCTTCTTGCCGGAACCGGAGACCTCGCTCTTGTCCTTGGTCTTGGCGGTTCCCTGGCGGCGCTTGGCGAGGAAGTGGCGGACGGCTTCCCAGATCAGGTGCTGGTTGATGTCCTCGAGCTTGAAGACCTCGGGGAGCAGATCGACGGTACCGACCTGCTTGTTCTCGAAATTGACGACGGGGTGCTGAAAGACGGTCATCCTACGCCTCCTGCTTGATCACGACGTAGCCGCCCTTGGGGCCGGGGACGGCGCCCTTGATGAGCAGCAGGTTGTTCTCGGCGTCCACCTTGGCGATCTCCAGGTTGCGAACAGTGACCTGCTCGCTGCCCATGTGGCCGCCCATGCGCATTCCGGGCCAGACACGGCTGGGATAGGAACTGCCGCCGATGGAACCGGGGGCACGGTGGAACATGGAGCCGTGGGTCGCCACACCGCCGCCGAAATGGTGGCGCTTGATGACGCCGGCGAAGCCCTTGCCTTTGCTGATGCCGGTCACGTGGACCTTGGCCTTCTCCTCGAAGTGGCTGGCCAGGACGCTGTCCCCTTCCTTGAGGGGATCGCCGGCTTCCACCCGGAGTTCGCGGAGCACGCGGACCGGAGCCACGCCGTGCTTCTCGCAGTGGCCGCGCTCGGGCTTGGAGGCCCGCTTCCCGCCCTGGGGATCCACGAAGCCGATCTGGACGGCCTCGTAGCCCTCCTTGGCGGAGGTCTTGCGCTGGACGACGACGCAGGGACCGGCCTGGATGACGGTCACGGGGACGATCTGCCCCTTCTCATTGAAGATCTGGGTCATGCCCAGCTTCTTTCCGATGATTCCTTTGCTCATGGCTTGCTCCCCTCGCCTTTACCTGTTGCCCTGACGGCTGAACACCTTGATTTCAACGTCCACGCCGGCCGGGAGGTCCAGGCGCATGAGCGTGTCCACGGTGTTCTGCGTGGGGTTGAGGATGTCGAGGAGCCGCTTGTGAGTGCGGGTTTCGAACTGGTCCCGGCTCTTCTTGTCGACGTGGGGGGACCGGTTCACGGTGTACTTCGAGATCCGGGTGGGGAGAGGGATGGGCCCCGCCACCTGGGCACCGGTGCGCTTGGCGGTGTCGACGATTTCCCGGGTCGACTGGTCCAGCAGACGGTGATCGAAGGCTCGCAGACGGATGCGAATGTTGTCTTTCATGTTCACTCCATTGGGACGGACGGGCCGTCCATAGATGTGGGGCGCTGATCGCCCGTATGAATAAAGGTCCCTATGGACAGGGACAAGGCTAATCAGAATAGCAAAAGCCAGTGCGAATGCAATGGCTTTTTTGGTTTTCAAGCCCGCTCGGAGGGGGTCCCCCGGATCGGTTCACGTATCAAGAGGCCGACCTGCTCATGGCCTCACCCTCCTGGAAGGGCTGTAGGGGTCGATGGCCGGGGCCCGCGGGCGTCCGGCCGGCAGGAACGCGCTAGCGCGTCCCCTTGGCCTTGGCGATGATCTCTTCCGAGACCTGCCTCGGCGCTTCCTCGTAGTGGCTGAACTGCATGGTGTAGTTGCCGCGGCCCTGGGTCATGCTGCGCAGGGAGGTCGAATAGGCGAACATCTCGGCGAGCGGCACCTTGGACGTGACCACCTTGACGCCGGACCGGTCCTCCATGTTCTCGATGCGGCCCCGGCGGCTGTTGAGATTGCCGATCACGTCGCCCATGTAGTCCTCGGGGACTTCCACCTCGACGGCCATGACGGGCTCCAGGAGCACGGCTCCCGCCTTCTCGCAGCCCGCCTTGAAGGCCATGGACCCCGCGATCTTGAAGGCCATCTCGTTGGAGTCCACCTCGTGGTAGCTGCCGTCGAAGAGGGTGACCTTCACATCAACCACCGGGTAGCCGGCGAGGACGCCGGAAGTCAGGGCTTCCTGGATGCCCTGGTCCACGGGCTTGATGTATTCCTTGGGCACGACGCCCCCCACGATGGCGTTGACGAACTCGTAGCCCTTGCCGGCTTCGTTCGGCTCCACCGTGACCTTGACGTGCCCGTACTGGCCGCGGCCGCCGGTCTGGCGGACGAACTTGCCCTCGGCGTCCACCTTCTTGCGGATGGTCTCCCGGTAGGCCACCTGGGGCTTCCCGACGTTGGCGTCGACCTTGAACTCCCGGAGCATGCGGTCGACGATGATTTCCAGGTGCAGCTCGCCCATGCCGGCGATGATCGTCTGGCCAGTATCGCGGTCCGTGTGGACCTTGAAGGTGGGATCCTCCTGGGCCAGCTTCTGGAGGGCGATGCCCATCTTCTCCTGGTCGACCTTGGTCTTGGGCTCGATGGCCACCTGGATCACGGGGTCCGGGAACTCCATGCTCTCCAGGATCACGGGATGGTTCTCGTCGCAGATGGTCTCGCCCGTGGAGACATCCTTGAGCCCGACCGCGGCGCCGATGTCGCCCGTCCGGATCTCCTGGATCTCCTCCCGCTTGTTGGCGTGCATCTGGAGCAGGCGCCCGATGCGGTCCCGGCGGTTCTTGGTGGCGTTGTAGACGGCCTCGCCCGACGACACCGCGCCGGAATAGACCCGGATGAACGACAGGCTGCCCACGAAGGGGTCCGCCATGATCTTGAAGATGAGGGCGCTGAAGGGCTCGCTGTCGTCGGCCTTGCGCTCGACCTCGTTGCCGTCCGTGTCGACGCCCTGGATGGGCGGGATGTCGAGGGGGCTCGGCAGGTAGCTGACGACCGCGTCGAGCAGGGGCTGGACACCCTTGTTCTTGAAGGCGGTCCCGCAGGCGACGGGCGTGAACACGAGGTCGATGCAGCCCTTGCGGATGGCGGTCCGGAGCTCGTCTTCCGTGGGCTCGGTCCCGTTGAGGTACTCCTCCATGAGATGTTCGTCGGTTTCCGCGACCATCTCCACCATGTGCTCGTGCCACTTGTGGGCCTCCGCCTGGTACTCGGCGGGGATATCGGAATAGATGACGTTGGCACCCTTGTCGGACTCGTCGAACAGGAGAGCCTGCATGGTCACCAGGTCGATGACGCCCTGGAAGGAATCCTCCGCGCCGATGGGGATCTGCAGCGGCAGCGGATGGGCCGCCAGCCTGGACTTCATCATGTCCAGCACGCGGTAGAAGTCCGCGCCGACGCGGTCCATCTTGTTCACGAAGGCCAGGCGGGGCACCTTGTACTTGTTGGCCTGCCGCCAGACCGTCTCGCTCTGGGGCTGGACCCCGCCCACCGCGCAGAACACGGCCACGGCGCCGTCCAGCACCCGCAGGCTGCGCTCCACCTCGGCGGTGAAGTCCACGTGGCCGGGCGTGTCGATGATGTTGATCCGGTGCTCCACGTCCTTCCACTGGCCCGTCTGGGGGGCCCAGCCGGCCGTGATGGCCGCGGACGTGATCGTGATGCCGCGCTCCTGCTCCTGGACCATCCAGTCGGTGGTCGCAGCACCCTCGTGCACCTCGCCGATCTTGTGGATCTTGCCGGTGTAGTAGAGGATGCGCTCCGTCGTAGTCGTCTTGCCGGCATCGATGTGGGCCATGATGCCGATATTGCGGTAGCGATCGAGGGAAGTTGCGCGGGCCACGGGGGCCTCCTTCAGATTTTCAGGGAACTCGGGATGCGGCGATCAGGCAAAACGAGGGCCGATCCTTTACGATCGGCCCCGTTCATGAATGTACTGTGACTACCAGCGGAAGTGAGCGAACGCCTTGTTGGCTTCGGCCATCTTGTGGACGTCGTCCTTCTTCTTGATGGAGGCGCCGCGGAAGTTCATGGCGTCCAGGATCTCGCCCGCCAGCTTGTCGCGCATGGTGCGCTCGCCGCGGGAGGCGGCGTAGGTCTTGAGCCAGCGCATCGCCAGGGACTGGCGGCGGTTCTGGGGCACCTCGACGGGGACCTGGTAGGTCGCGCCGCCGACGCGGCGGGACTTCACCTCGACGGTGGGCTTGATGTTGTTGAGCGCCTTCTGGAAGGCCTCCATGGCCTCCTCGCCGGACTTCTGGGCGACGATGTCGAGGGCTCCGTAGAGGATCCGCTCGGCGGTGGCCTTCTTGCCGCGTTCCATCAGGACGTTGACGAACTTGGTGATCGTGACGCTGTTGTAGACGGGATCCGGAAGGATCTCGCGCTTGGCCGGGGTAGAACGACGAGACATGTCTGCCCTCCTACTTCTTCACGGGAGCGGCCTTGGGCCGCTTCGCGCCGTACTTGGAACGGGACTGGTTGCGGCCGGCGACACCGGTGGTGTCGAGGGTGCCGCGGACCACGTGGTAGCGCACGCCCGGCAGGTCCTTCACGCGGCCACCGCGGATCAGCACGATGGAGTGCTCCTGCAGGTTGTGGCCCACGCCCGGGATGTAGGTGGTGCACTCGATGCCGTTGGTGAGGCGCACGCGGGCCACCTTGCGAAGCGCGGAGTTCGGCTTCTTGGGGGTGGTGGTGAACACGCGGGTGCACACGCCGCGCTTCTGCGGGCAGGCGTCGAGCGCGGGGCTCTTGGTCTTGTTGAGGAACGTGCTCCGCCCCTGGCGGATCAGCTGATTGATGGTTGGCACTCCAACCTCCTGTTTAAGGCGACGAAACCAGTCGCGCCTGGACCCGAGAGGTCGGGGGGCCGGAAGGCGCCGACATCGGATGGACATGATGCCCAGGCCCTTGACGGGCCGGGAATCGACAATCTTACCAAAGATGGGACGGATGTCAATCGATGAATGCCCTCAGGCGCCCCGCTTGCAGGCACACCCTCCGCCGCAGCACCCGCCCGAGGAGGCGGGCGCGGGATCCTTGGAGGCGCCCGAGCTGCCCTTGTGGGAGTAGCCCTGGGCGTACCACCCTCCCCCCGTCAGGTTGAAGGCGGCCTCGGAGATCTGTCGCGTCATCCCGTCCTTGGCCCCGCACTTCGGGCAATCGTGCTCGGTGGGAGCAGAATAGGACTGGAGCTTTTCCTCCTCCTCTCCGCAAACCTGACAGCGATATTCATAGAGCGGCATGGCATCCTCGAAAGGGAAGTGGCCGGAGCCACAACCTTCCATTTTATCCTGGACCTCCCATGACGTCACTGGATCGTTTCTTCCTCTCTCCCGAGGCCTACCAGAGGGCCTTCCCCGCCCGTCCGAAGACGCTGTGCTTCACCAACGGCTGCTTCGACCTCCTCCACCCCGGCCACGTGAAGTACCTGGAGGATGTCCGGGCCCTCGGAGACTTCCTGGTCGTCGGCCTGAACAGCGACGCCAGCGTGGCGCGCCTGAAGGGCCCCGGCCGCCCGCTCCAGGACGAGCGCGCCCGGGCGGCCGTCCTGCTGGGCCTCAGGAGCGTGGACGCGGTCGTGCGCTTCGAGGAGGACACGCCCTTCGACCTCATCAAGGCGCTCCAGCCGGACGTGCTCGCCAAGGGCGGGGACTACGCCCCCGAGAACGTGGTCGGCCGGGACATCGTCGAGGCCCGGGGCGGCAGGCTGGTCCTCGTCCCCTTCCTGCCGGGCCACAGCACCAGCGCCATCGTGGAAAGGATCGCGACGGGACGGGGCGTGACGCTTTCTTGATTCATTCATACACGCAAGGTATCCTGGATGGAATTCCCCCAGGAGATCCCATGCGCAACCTGTGCCTTCCACAGTCGGTCCTGCTCTGCCTGCTCGCGGCCGGCCCCCTCTCCGGAGGGCCCGTCGCCGGTGCCAAGGAGGCCAAGGCCATCGCGGAGCAGGCCACGAGCGGCGTCGCGCTCAGCGCCAGGAGGATCAGCCTGAACGGCGCCAGCTGCGGGTGGGAGGTCATCGTCCACATGCCCGGCGAGGCCCGGGGCTGGCGCTGCATCGTGGACTGCGACACCCATGCCGTCTTCACCAAGGACCGGATCCCGAACCCCGAAAAGCCGCGCAGGAAGGCCAAGTAGACCGACCTCCTCCCGCCCGGCACGGCGCGGGGTCCGTCCGGCCCGAGTTCCCGCCGGCTCGACGGATTCCGGCCGCCGGGACCGCGACTCCGCGTACACTTGTCGGACGGCCGCGTGCCGAGCGGAGGCCTCCCATGGGTCTTTTGGACTGGGGCAAAGCCCAATTCATCGAAATCATCGAATGGCTGGACGACTCCAACGACATCATGGCCTGGCGCTTCCCCGTCCGGGACCAGGAGATCAAGAACGGCGCGAGGCTCGTCTGCCGCGAGAGCCAGGAGGCCACCTTCGTCCACGAGGGCCAGTTCGCCGACACCTTCACGCCGGGAACCCATACCCTCTCCACCAGGAACCTGCCCGTCCTGGCCGATCTCCAGGGCTGGAAGTACGGCTTCGAGAGCCCCTTCAAGTCCGAGGTCTACTTCACGAACACGCGGCTCTTCAACGACCTGGGCTGGGGAACGGCGAACCCCATCATGATGCGCGACGCCGACTTCGGCATGCTGCGCGTCCGGGCCTTCGGCATCTACTCCATCCGCGTGAAGGATTCGAAGAGGTTCCTGAAGGAGCTGGTGGGCACCAACGGCGTCTACACCAAGGACGACATCACGGAACAGCTCCGCAAGAGCCTCGTCAGCAAGTTCACGGACGCCCTGGGCGAGGCGAAGATCCCCGCCCTGGACCTGGCCGCGAAGTATGACGACCTCTCGGACCTGCTCCGCCAGAAGATGGACCCCGAGTTCCAGACCATGGGCCTGGAGTGTTCCAAACTGTTCATCGAGAACATCAGCCTCCCCGAAGAGGTGGAAGCGATGATGGACAAGCGCACCCAGCTGGGCATGATGGCCCCCGTCCTGGGCGCCTACACCCAGATGCAGGTGGCGGACGCCATTCCCCTCGCCGCCCAGAACCCCGGCGGCCTCGCCGGCATGGGCATGGGCCTGGGCGTGGGCGTCGGCATGGGCAACATGATGGGCCAGCAGATGGGCGGCGCCATGGGACAGATGGCCCAGACGCCCTTCCCCGCCGGCACCGCCCCCGCGGCCGCTTCGGCCAAGACGCTCAAGGAGGAGCTGACGGACCTCAAGGATCTCTTCGATTCCCAGCTCATCAGCCAGGCCGAGTACGACGCCCAGCGGGCCGTGATCCTGAAGAAGCACGGCATGGGCCAGTAGCCGCGCCCGCAGGCCCCCGCAAGAAGCCCCGGAAATCCGGGGCTTCTTGCGTTAACATGCGCTGGAACTCTCATATTATAGGCGGCCACGGATGAATCGACCCCCCAGCAACCTCCGTCGAACCTTGCTCCCGGCCCTGGTCGTCGCCCTCGTCGCCGCGGCCTGGATGAACTGCCGCCGCGAACATGCATCGAGAACGGAAGGCCCCGTCACCATCCGCGTCTCCGGAGCCTGGGCGCTCTATCCCATGATGGTGAAGTGGGGCGAGGAGTACCAGAAGGCCAACCCCGGCGTGCGGATCGACGTCTCCGCGGGCGGCGCGGGCAAGGGCATCGCGGACAGCATGGCGGGCCTGGTGGACCTCGGGATGGTCTCCCGGGACATCAAGCCCGAGGAGACCAGCCAGGGCGCCGTCTTCGTCCCGGTCGTGAAGGACGCCGTCATCCCGGTGATGAACGCCGGGAACCCGGTCGCGGCCCGGATCGGCCAGCAGGGCCTCCAGCGGAGCCACTTCGCGGACCTCTGGATCCAGGAGAAGCCCCTGACCTGGGGCCAGCTCGCCCACGGGTCCGCCTCCCAGAAGGTCCAGGTCTATTCGCGATCCGACGCCTGCGGCGCGGCGGAGACCTGGGCCCAGTACCTGGGCAGGAAGCAGGAGGACCTGAAGGGCGTGGGCGTCTACGGGGATCCGGGCCTGGCCGAAGCCGTCCGGAAGGATGCCTCGGGCATCGGCTACAACAACCTGAACTTCGCCTTCGATCCCGCCAGCGGGAAGCCCGTCCAGGGGCTCATGGCCATCCCCATCGACGTCAACGGCAACGGGAAGGTGGATCCTCCGGAAGCGATCGACACCAAGGAGAAGGCCATGGCCGCCATCCGCTCCGGGGCCTATCCGGCCCCGCCGGCCCGGGACCTCAACCTCGTGGCCAAGGCCGACTTCAAGGGCCCGGCGGGCGCGTTCGTGAAATGGGTGCTGACGGACGGGCAGAAGTACGTCGACGAGGCCGGCTACATCAAGATCGCGGACACGCAGATCGCCTCGGCCCTGGCGAAGGTCCACCCCTAGGCCATGACCCTCCGGACGTTCAAGGACCGGCTGGCCGCCGTCCATATCAAAGGTTCCCTCCTGCTCCTCAACGCCGTGGCAGGCATCCTGCTCCTGGTGCTGGCGGCCAAGGCTTGGCCGATCCTCGGCGGCCGGTCCCTGCCCTCTCTCCTGTTCTCCTGCGCCTGGTCCCCCTGGAAAGGGGAATTCGGGTTCCTGCCCTTCATCCTGGGCTCCCTGGCGGTCACCCTGGTGGCCATGGCGATCGCCGCGCCCGTGTGCCTGCTGTCGGCCGTCTACCTCTCCGAATACGCGAAGCGCCGGACCCGCGAGGCGCTCCGGCTGCTCATCGACATCCTCGCCGGCATCCCCTCCGTCATCTTCGGGCTCTTCGGGATCCTCTTCATCGTCCCCCTCGTCTCGGCCCTGGAGGGCTCCCTCGGGCTTCCGGCCACCGGCTACTCCACCCTGGCCGGCGGCCTCGTCCTCGCGATCATGGTGATGCCCTTCATCATCTCCGTCTCCCTGGAGGTGCTGAGGGCCGTCCCCATGGAGGCGAGGGAGGCCGCCCTGGCCCTGGGCACGACGCCCTGCGAGGCCGCCTGGCACGTCGTCCTGAAGACGGCCCGCAAGGGGATCGTCGCCGCCCTCGTCCTGGGGTTCGCCCGGGCCTTCGGCGAGACCATCGCCGTGATGATGGTGGTGGGGAACGTTCCCAGGGTTCCGCACAGCCTCTTCGATCCCGCCTATCCCCTCCCGGCCCTCATCGCGAACAACTACGGCGAGATGATGTCCATCCCCCGCTACGACGCGGCGATGATGCTGGCCGCCCTGATCCTGATGCTCGTCGTCGGGTCCTTCAGCCTGGGCGCGCGCCTGGTGCTGCGCGGCATCGAGAGAAGGGGGCTCTGACGTGCGGCTCCGCCGGTTCAAGGAATCCCTGTTCAGGTTCCTGATGATCGCCTCCCTGTCGCTCGTCGTGACGGCCTTCGTCGCCATCCTCGCCACGATCGTCGTGAAGGGGGCTTCCGCCATGAACCTGGCGATGCTCCTCGAGACCCCCAAGGGCGGCTACTACCTGGGCAAGGGCGGAGGCATCGCCAACGCCATCGCCGGGACCCTGTACCTGGGACTGGGAGCCTCCCTGCTCTCCCTGCTGGTCGGGCTGCCCGCGGCCCTGGCCCTGCAGAAGGAATACGCCAGGCCCTGGCTCTCCAGGTTCTCGCGCCTGGTCCTGGACATCCTCTGGGGAACCCCCTCCATCGTCTACGGCGCCTTCGGCTTCGTCGTCATGGTCCGCTTCGGGATCCGCGCGTCCATGCTGGGCGGCATCCTGGCGCTCAGCCTCGTGATGCTGCCCATCATGGTCCGGTCCATGGGCGAGGTGATCCGCGCCGTGCCCCAGGAGCTCAAGGAGAGCGCCTACGCCCTGGGCACGACCCAGACGGAGGTGACCCTGGCCGTCGTGCTGAGGCAGGCCGTGCCGGGGATCCTGACCGCCATCCTGCTCGCCTTCGGCCGGGGGGTGGGCGACGCGGCCGCCCTGCTGTTCACCGCGGGCTACACCGACTACATGCCCGGCTCCCTGCTCGACCCGGTGGCCTCCCTGCCCCTGGCGATCTTCTTCCAGATCGCCACGCCGGTCCCGGAGGTCCAGGCGCGCGCCTACGCGGCGGCCCTCATCCTGCTGGCCATCGTCCTGGCCATCAACCTCGCCTCCCGCCTCCTGGGCAGGCGCTTCTCCCGCCACGTCATCCAGTAGAGCCGCCCATGTCCCACATCCAGATCCGGAACCTCAGCGTGCACTATGGCGACCGCAGGGTGCTCAGGAACATCACGCTCGACATCCCCGACGGCCAGCTCGTGGCCCTCATCGGGCCCTCCGGATGCGGCAAGACCACCTTCCTGAAGAGCCTCAACCGGCTCCTGGACCTGGTCGACGACACCCACGTCACCGGCCAGGTCCTCATCGACGGCGAGGACATCTACGGGGAGAAGGCGGACGTGGCGGCCCTCCGCAAGAAGATCGGCTTCCTCTCCCAGCGCCCCTATCCGCTGCCCATGTCCATCCACGACAACATCGCCTTCGGGCCCAGGATCCACGGCATGGAGGTGTCCGTGGAACACTACCTGAGGCTGGCGGGGCTGTGGGAGGAGGTCCAGGACCGCCTGCACACCCCGGCCTCCCGCCTCTCCATCGGCCAGCAGCAGCGGCTGGCCCTGGCCAGGGCCCTGGCCGTGGAGCCCGGGGCGATCCTGGCGGACGAGCCCACCAGCGCCCTGGATCCCCACTCCGTCAAGATCGTCGAGAACCAGTTCCGGCTGCTCAAGCGCGACTACACCGTCCTGATGGTGACCCACATCCTGCGCCAGGCCCGCCGCCTCGCGGACTACATCGTCTTCTTCTACCTGGGGGAGCTGGTGGAGCACGGCCCCGCCGAGGCCTTCTTCACCTCCCCGAAGGACGACCGGACCAAGGCCTACGTCAGCGGCGAGATCAGCTAGGCTGGTGACAGGAGCGGACGGACGATGAGCGGCTACAGCCTTCCCTACCTCAAGCACCTCGAGTCGGAATCCATCCACATCATGCGGGAGGTGGCCGCGGAGTTCCGGAACCCCGTGATGCTCTACTCCGTCGGCAAGGATTCGAGCGTCATGCTCCGCCTGGCCCAGAAGGCCTTCCATCCCGGCCGGATCCCCTTCCCGCTGATGCACGTGGACACGGGCTACAAGTTCCCCGAGATGTACGAGTTCCGGGACCGGATGGCCCGCGAGCTGGGCTTCCGGCTCATCGTGGAGCGGAACGAGGCCTGGATCGCCAAGGGCTGCCACCCCCTCGGGATCGGCGTGGACAAGTGCTGCAGCCACCTGAAGACGGGCGCGCTGCTCGACGCGATCGCCAGGCACGGCTTCGACGCCGCCCTGGGCGGGGCGCGCCGGGAGGAGGAGAAGTCCAGGGCCAAGGAGCGGATCTTCTCCCTGCGGGACCGCCACGGCCAGTGGGATCCCAAGAACCAGCGCCCGGAGGTCTGGGACCTCTTCAACACCCGGATCAACGAAGGGGAGACCGTGCGCGTCTTCCCCCTGAGCAACTGGACGGAACAGGACATCTGGCAGTACATCAAGCTCGAGGAGATCCCCGTCGTCCCCATCTACTTCGCCATGGAGCGCACGGTGGTGCGGCGGAACGGGATCCTCATCCCGGTCCCCGAGACCCACGCGGACGAGCCCGTGGAGCGGGTCCGCTGCCGCTTCCGCAGCCTGGGCTGCATGCCCTGCACCGGCGCGGTGGCCTCGGAATCCGTCACCCTCGACGGCATCATCGCCGAGGTGGCCGCCGCGAAGAAGTCCGAGCGAGAGAACCGCGTCATCGACCTGACGAGCGACGCCTCCATGGAACAGAAGAAGAAGGAGGGCTACTTCTGATGACCCGGAAGTCCATCCTGCGGATCGTCACCACCGGCAGCGTCGACGACGGCAAGTCCACGCTCATCGGGCGCCTCCTGTACGAGACCAAGTCCATCTACGAGGACCAGCTCGAGGCGATCCGGAAGACCTCCCGCAGGAAGGGCCTCGCCGACGTGGACCTGGCCCTCCTGCTGGACGGCCTCTCCGCCGAGCGGGAGCAGGGCATCACCATCGACGTGGCCCACCGCTACTTCGAGACTCCCGCCCGCAAGTTCATCATCGCCGACTGTCCGGGCCACGTGCAGTACACGCGGAACATGGTGACGGGGGCCTCCACCGCGGACTGCGCCCTCATCCTCATCGACGCCCGCAACGGCGTCCTCACCCAGTCCAAGCGCCACGGCTTCATCGTCTCCCTGCTCCGGGTCCCCCACCTGGTCGTCGCCGTGAACAAGATGGACCTCGTGGACTACTCGGAGGAGACGTTCGGCAGGATCGTCGAGGAATACCGCACCTTCGCGGAGAAGCTCGAGATCGGCGACCTCACCTTCATCCCGGTCTCGGCCCTCCGGGGCGACAACGTCCTGGAGAAGAGCCCGGACATGCCCTGGTACGAGGGGCCGCCCCTCCTCCACCACCTGGAGAACCTCCAGCTCACCTCGGACCGCAACCTGATCGACTTCCGGTTCCCCGTCCAGTACGTCCTCCGCCCCCACCTGGACTTCCGGGGCTTCGCGGGCCGGATCGCCTCCGGGACCATCAGGCCGGGCGAGGAGATCGTCGTCCTGCCCTCCGGCACCCCCTCCACCGTCAAGTCCATCCACACCCCGGACGGCTGCCTGGAGGAGGGCTTCGCGGGCCAGTCCCTGGCCCTCACCCTGGAGGACGAAGTGGACGTGAGCCGGGGCGACATGATCGTGCGCAAGCACAACCTGCCCAGCATGGAGCACCACTTCGAGGCGACCCTGTGCTGGATGAGCGAGGCGCCCCTGCGCCCCGGGACCTCCTACCTGCTCAAGCACACGACCCGCACCGTGAGGGCCTCCGTCTCCAAGCTCTTCTACGCCATCGACGTCGACACCCTCCACCGGCGCAAGGTGGAGAGCTACGGCCTCAACGACCTCGGCCGGGTGGCCATCCAGACCGCCAGCCCCATCTTCTTCGACCCCTACAAGAACAACCGGGCCACGGGCAGCTTCATCCTCATCGACCCCGACTCCAACCAGACCGTCGCCGCGGGCATGATCCGCGGGACCCCCATGACCCTGGAGGACCTCCTGGACCAGGACGGCGGGGAGGCCCATCCCGAGAAATCCCCCCACACGGTCTGGCGGGAGTGGAACATCCCCCGGGAGCAGCGGGAGGCACACGGCACCCACCGCGCCGCCGTCCTCTGGTTCACGGGCCTCTCGGGCTCCGGGAAGTCCACCCTCGCCCGGGCCCTGGAAAAGCGGCTCTTCGAGCGGGGCTGCCGCACCATGCTGCTGGACGGGGACCAGCTCCGACACGGCCTGTGCCGGGACCTGGGCTTCTCCCGGCTGGACCGCAGCGAGAACATCCGCCGCGTCAGCGAGGTGGCCCGGCTCTTCTTCGAGGCGGGGCATATCGTCCTGTGCACCTTCATCTCCCCCTTCGAGCGGGACCGGGCCCAGGCCCGCGGCCTGATCCCCGAAGGGCGGTTCTTCGAGCTCCACGTGCAGTGCGACCTGGAGACGTGCATCGCGCGCGATCCCCACGGCCTCTACAAGAAGGCCCTGCACGGGGAGATCCCGGACTTCACCGGCATCTCCTCCCCCTACGAGCCGCCGGAACATCCGGAGATCGTCCTCTCCACGACGGAACACGCCGCGGAGACCCTCGTGGAGGGTCTCCTGGAGCGCCTTGAGGAGGCGGGGATCCTGTAGCCGGGGAGGGCCTCAGGCCCCCCAGACCCGGCGGCCTTCGACCCAGGTTCCCAGGACCTTCCCGGGCAGTTCCCAGCCCTTGAAGGGGGTGTTGAAGGCCTTGCTCTGGATGAAGTCGCGGTCCACGGTGATCCGGGCGTCCGGGTCCACCAGGGTGAAGTCCGCCGGATGCCCCACCGCGAGGCTGCCCAGCCCCTTCCGGTCGAGCCGGAAGACCCTGGCGGGCCCCGAGGTGAGCAGTTCGACGGCCCGGGAGAGGCTGACCACCTTGCGGTTCACCAGCATCTCGAGCGCCAGGGGCAGCGCCGTCTCGAGGCCGATGATCCCGAAGGCCGCCGCCGGCAGCTCGCACTCCTTGTCCTCCAGGGTATGGGGGGCGTGGTCCGTGGCGATGGCGTCCACCGTGCCGTCCGCCAGGGCCTCCAGGATGGCGTCCACGTCCGCCTGGGCGCGGAGGGGCGGATTCATCTTGAAGTCCGAGTCCAGGCGGAGCAGTTCCCTGTCCGTGAGGGTGAAGTGGTGCGGCGTGACCTCGCAGGTGACCTTGATCCCGTTGGCCTTGGCCTCGCGGACCAGGCGCAGGGAGCCCCTGGTGGACAGGTGGGCCAGGTGCAGGATCCCGCCCGTGTACTCCGCCAGCATGATGTCCCGGGCCACCATGACCTCCTCCGCCGAGGCGGGGATGCCGATGCAGCCCAGGCGGGCGCTGATCTCGCCCTCGTTCATGTAGCCCTTGCCCATGAGGTTCGTGTCCTCCTCGTGGGCCACGATGGGCATGTCCAGCCAGGAGGTGTACTTCAGGGCGCGGCGCATGATGGCGGCGTTCATGACGGACTTGCCGTCGTCGCTGAAGGCCACGCAGCCCGCGGTCATCAGGTTGCCGTAGTCCGCCAGCTCCTGCCCTTCCAGCCCCTTGGTCACGGCGCCGATCGGGAAATAGCGGCAGAGGTTCGCGGACCTGGCCCGGCTCAGCATCATCTCCGTCACGCCGACCGTGTCGTTCACGGGCTTGGTGTTGGCCATGGCGCAGACCGAGGTGAAGCCCCCGGCCACGGCCGCCCTGGAACCGGAGGCGATGTTCTCCTTCGCCGTCTGGCCGGGTTCCCGGAAGTGCGCGTGCAGGTCGATGAGCCCGGGCACCAGCAGCTTCCCCTTGCCGTCGACGACTTCGGCGCCGGCGTCCGGGGCGGCGTCCGCGCCGATGGCGGCGACCTTGCCGTCCTGGACCAGGAGGGACGACATCCCGTCCAGGTTCTGGGTTGGGTCCACGATTCGGACATTCTTGACCAGCAGCGACATGAGCACCTCGGTTGACCGATCCATGTTACCTGGGGTGCCCTGGTCGCGTGTGGGAGAACCTCACGGCCCGCCCGAATCCGCCCCCCGGGACCGGATGCCCGCCGCCCCGCCAGGAGGGCCGGGCCTACTCCGCCTCGGAGAGTTCCATGAGCTCGTCGTCCTCCTCGACGAAGTCGCCCTCCTCCACGATGATGCGCTTGACCTTGCCGGGCTCGGGCGCGTTGGAATAGAAGGGCGTGTGGTCCGTATCCGTCCCTTCCAGGAGCACCAAGGCTTCGTCCTCCTCCACCTCCTGGCCCTGGGATACGAGGACATCTACGACGTACCCCGGCCATTCCGCACGGATGATCATGGAAGCCTCCAAGGTCTGCAAGGGAAACCTATGCTGGGGAGCGGTTCTCCGCAAGGGCCTAAAAACCCGGCCCGAGGTTGGCGAAAAATCGCATTATCGTTTTTTGACCATCCCCTTTCCTGGCCGCCTGGCGTCCTCGCCCGCCCGCGGATCCTGTGCGCCCCCTCGATTTGTGAACTTCTCCCGCCCCCGGGGAGCCGGTCGGGCGAAGAATGTGCCCATCCGGCCCCCCGGATTCACGTATGATGGGGGATGTGCAACGCCTCTCGGGGGTTGCCGCAACCATCCCTATTTCCCATTCCCCTGGATCCGACCTCTGCAGGAAGCCCACCTCCCCTATACCCATTACTGGCGGAGGGTTTCATGGAGGGATCGAAGTCGGGGGAATCTTGCGGGGCCGGAGGCCCCAGGAGAATCCATGAACACGCTGAAGTTCAACCCCACGAGCGTGACCCTCGACCTCGAAGGGACGCCCATCTCCATCGAGACCGGCCGCGTCGCCAAGCAGGCCGCCGGCTCCGTCCTCGTCCGCCAGGGCGACACCATGGTCCTCGTGGCCGCGTGCTGCGCCGAGCCCCGGGAAGGCATCGACTTCTTCCCCCTGACCGTGGACTACCGCGAGCCCGTCTTCGCCGCGGGCAAGATCCCCGGCGGCTGGTTCAAGCGGGAAGGCAAGGCCACCACCAAGGAGACCCTCACCTCGCGCCTCATCGACCGTCCCCTGCGCCCCCTCTTCGAGGAAGGCTACAACGGCGACACCATGATCACCGCCCAGGTGCTCAGCTATGACGGGCAGCACGCCCCCGAGGTGCTCGCCATGGTCGGCGCCTCCGCGGCCCTCGTCATCAGCGAGATCCCGTTCCTGAATCCCGTGGGCGGCGTCCGCGTGGGCCGCGTGAACGGCCAGTTCGTGGTCAACCCCACCACCGACCAGCGCGCGGAGAGCGACCTCGACCTGGTCGTGGCCGGCACCGAGGAGGCCATCGTGATGGTCGAGTGCGGCGCCCAGGAAGTCCAGGAAGCCGACATGGTGCAGGCCCTGGAGTTCGGCCACACGCAGATCAAGGCCCTGGCGAGGCTCCAGAACGAGCTGCGCGCCAAGGTGGGCAAGCCCAAGATGGCCGTCGCCAAGCCCGAGCTCGACCAGGCGGTCTACAAGCAGATCGCCGCCAAGTACGCCGAGCGCCTCATGGCGGCCCTCACCATGAAGGTGAAGATCGAGAGCTACAAGGCCATCGACGCCCTCAAGAAGGCCTGCGTGGAGGAATTCGCGGCCGAGAAGCCGGAGCTGAAGGCCACCGTCACTGCCAGCTTCGACCTCCTCAAGGAGAGCCTCTTCCGGAACGCCGTCCTCAAGCAGGGCGTGCGCCTGGACGGCCGCAAGTTCGACCAGATCCGCCCCCTCAACATCGCGGTGGGCGTCCTGCCCGCCACCCACGGCTCCTGCCTCTTCACCCGCGGCGAGACCCAGGCCATGGTCACCACCACCCTCGGCACCATCGAGAACGTGCAGATCATCGACGGCCTCGAGGAGGAGTACAAGAAGAAGTTCTACCTGCACTACAACTTCCCCGGCTACAGCGTCGGCGAGTGCAAGCCCAACCGCGGCCCCGGGCGCCGGGAGATCGGCCACGGCATGCTGGCCGAGCGGGCCATCATGGCCATGCTCCCCGACCCCGAGGACAACCCCTACACCGTCCGCGTGGTCTCCGACATCCTGGAATCCAACGGCTCCAGCTCCATGGCCACCATCTGCGGCGGCACCCTGTCCCTGATGGACGCCGGCATCAAGCTGAAGGCCCCCGTGGCGGGCGTCGCCATGGGCCTGGTCTCCGACGGCGACAAGTTCGTGGTCCTCACGGACATCGCCGGCCAGGAAGACCACTACGGCGACATGGACTTCAAGGTGGCCGGCACCACCCAGGGCATCACCGCCCTCCAGATGGACATCAAGATCGGCGGCATCACCACCGAGATCCTGACCAAGGCCCTCGACCAGGCCAAGAAGGGCCGCCTGGAGCTCCTGGCCGCCATGGGCGAGGTCCTCGCCGCCCCCAGGGCCGAGTTCGCCAAGAACGCCCCCCAGATGCACAGCCTCCAGCTCCCCAAGGAGAAGATCCGCGACGTCATCGGCAAGGGCGGCGCCACCATCCGGAACATCATCGAGGTCTCCGGCTGCGAGGTGAACATCGACGACAACGGCCTGTGCCAGGTGGCCGGCCCCACCCAGGAGAAGCTCCAGATCGCCCTCAAGATGATCGGCGACCTGATCCAGAGCGCCGAAGTGGGCCAGACCTACCTGGGCAAGGTGGCCAAGGTCGTGGAGTTCGGCGCCTTCGTGACGATCCTCCCCGGGATCGACGGCCTGCTCCACGTCTCCGAGATGGCCCCCTACCGCGTCAAGAGCCCCGCCGACGAGGTGAGCGAAGGCCAGGAGATCATGGTCAAGTGCATCGCGGTCGAGGCCAACGGCAAGATCCGCCTGAGCCGCAAGGCCCTCATGCCCCCCGTCGAAGGCCAGGAGGCCCCCGCCGAGGGCGAGGCGCCCGCCGAAGCCCCCCGCGAGCATCGCCCCCGCCGCCCCCGCGGACCCCGACGCAGCGAATAGCAGGAAGCGAGAAACATGCATCAAGACAGGGAGACAAGCCTCGGCTTTTCTCCCTGTTTTTTGTCGTTCAGTTCCCCACGGAGCAACGGGGTGCCGGACGCAGGTTCTCATCGTCAACTTTGCATGGCATCGATCGAGCCGGTGAGTTCTTCCATGCATTGCCAGCCAGCGCCTGCCTGCGTTCGATACGGGGGATCTCCTTCGCTGCCCGCGCCCAGGCTCCCCTTTCGTTCGAGGTGGAACCCTTGGACTGGCTTTGAATGCCGGGTCTCGTTCACCGGGGGGCTGGCGGCAGCGAGGCGAGGCTCATCCGCCAGAGGCTCGTTGCATCGTTTGCAGGTCTCTGGATCGCCGTTGTACACCACCCCCTCGGACTCCGGAATCAAGTCCTGCGTTCATCTGCGGTACCTCGACGGCCTGCCCGCTCTGCTCCACGGTCGGCTTCCGCATGCGGCACTGGCTCGAACTGGGCCGCTCCGACCTGTTTCCAAAGTTCTGGTTGAGTTGCGCAACAAACTAGCCGATATACTTCCTTGAGGCCGGCAGCAGCGCTTTCCACTACCCGAACTGCGCCTTCAATTCGACTATTTCATAAGCTTTGCGGATGTGGACGATAGAGGAAACCATGATTCATTCAATAAATTGGATGTTTTCCGCATTTTTCACATAGATGCGTCCTGGCGTCTCGCAAGAGAGGAAGCCAGTCCTTGTTGCGATGGCGATAGGATGTTTTCGATTCATGTATCACATGTGACTTGGATTACACCCGCACAGCTTGCGCCGGAAGAATGTTGGGAGGTATATTGCTGTCAATGTGCTTTTCATGCTCTTGGAAAAGAGTTTCACGGACTTGCTTGCCTCCTCCTCTCCCTCCTTCCTGGGCACATCCGAGTCGCTTCGTCCCGAGCAGACAGGTTTATCCATATCGCATTATCTTCAATCAAAAATTCAAAATGCATTTTTATTTATTGTTTTTGAAATTACTGATAAATATAGAATCACATGTTTAATATCATTCAAAGGCAGGCTTGAATGCTAGAGGAAATGGTATTCCCCTCCGCAGTTACCAGCTCCACTTCCAAGGATGCTGCTGAGGAAAATCTTCCGAAACCCTTATGCATAGCCAGGCCGCTGAGTTCAAAATTAATCAAGGGCATTCTACTCCTAGGAGATATTACTGGCATCATTTTTAGCTTTATCTTGGCACGAATCATCCTGAGGGCCGATCACATTGCAGGCCTTTTTACCAGTTGGCAGGTTGCGACCATCTTGATCTTGACGATCACAACCTTATGGCTACTGGATGCGATACAGATGGATGTCGAAGACAAGAACTGGAGGATTGTAGTCAAATTTTTATGTGGCTTGGCTCTCGCGGCCGGTATTTTTGGCATCAGCGTCTACCTTCTGGGTCCGATCCATTGGGCGGGGAGAGTTGGGTTCTGGGGCCGCCGCACGCTGGTGCTGTTTGTCCTCATCTTTACTGTCTGGGGCATCCTGCAGCGTTTCCTGCTCCATGCCTGGCAGCGGCGCCGCTCCGGCCGGGCGCGTTGGCTTCTGTTGGGCCGTCATGATGCCCGAGGCCTGGCCCCATTCTGGCGTGACTTCCAGGCGGAGCATGGCCATGGCGCCCTGGTGTTCCTGGCCGAATCCGAAGCTGAAACAGCATGCCAGAGCGATGAACACCCTGAAATTGCCGGAACCTGGAATGGGCTGGACGAGAAGCTCGGCGAGCCTTGGTCCGGAATCATCGTCGCGGACGCCAATGCGTTGCCCCCATCCGTGAGTCGCATCCTGATGCACGCACGCCTTAATGGCATGCTTGTGAAGTCGATCGACCAATTCTGCGAACGACGCTGGCAAAGATTGCCAGTGGAATATTTACGCGGGGACTGGTTCACCTTCGCCGGCGGCTTTGACTTGGTGCAAAGCCCGCTGAATGCAAGAGCAAAAAGATTATTCGATATCCTTCTCGCGGGGACGCTTCTGCTGATTGCAGGGCTGCCCATGCTTTTACTTGCGATCAGCCTGAAGCTACTCTATCCAGGACCTGTTTTTTACACTCAGCCCCGTGTAGGTAAAAATAAGAGAATATTCACCTGCCTGAAATTCCGCAGCATGCATACCAGTTCAGCCGACGACGGGGGCATTTACACCACCACGAACGACAAACGGGTTACCCGTCTCGGTCGCCTCATGCGCAAGACCCGCATGGATGAACTGCCGCAATTGTGGAACATCCTCCGCGGCGACATGAGTTTCATTGGTCCCCGGGCCGAGTGGACGAAATGCGTGGCCAACTATGAGAATGCGATCCCCTTCTACCACTTGCGCCATCTGGTCCCCCCCGGGTTGACGGGATGGGCCCAGATCAACTACCCCTACGGCGCCTCGGTGGAAGATGCCCGGGTCAAACTCACCTACGACCTGTGGTACATCAAGAATCACAACCTGCTGCTCGACCTGCTCATCGTGCTGCGCACGGTGCGTGTCGTGCTGTTCGGAATCGGGGGGAGATGAAACCGTGGCATTTTCTATCGTGAAAGCCACGGCAATTTCGTACATCGACACCATGAAGTCCATGGTGTCTTTTGGTATATGTCAGAATTGATTCGACAGATAGGCTTAAGTTTTATGCTTTATCATAAAGGGGAACAGTATTGAAAATTCTCATCACTGGTGGAGCTGGTTTTATCGGGAGCAACTTGGCAGAAACCCTTCTGGCAGGCGGGCATTCTGTCAGGATTCTCGACAATTTCTGCACAGGTGACTCCCGTAATTTGGAAGGGTTGAATGGCGATCTTGAAGTCATGAAGGGGGACATCACTTCTTCCGAGGATTGTGCCAGAGCTTGCGAAGGGGTGGAGCTAGTCTCCCACCAGGCGGCCCTGGGTTCCGTACCCCGATCCATGCGGGAACCAGAACTCTATTCTTTCAACAACCTCCACGGATTCGTCACCCTTTGCAACCAGGCGAGACTTTCGGGAGTCACGCGCATCGTCTATGCATCATCTTCCTCCGTCTACGGCGATGCGACCGCCAGTCCAAAGGCAGAGTCCATGCGCGGCCGCCCGCTTTCTCCTTACGCCGCCAGCAAGCAGGGCAACGAGGATTTCGCGCAGGTCTTCCACACAGCCTATGGACTTACTTTGATCGGATTCCGATACTTCAATGTGTTCGGTCCCCGGCAGAATCCCCTGGGCCCATATGCCGCAGTCATCCCGCTGTTCATCGCGAAATTGAACAAGGGTGAATCACCAACCATCTTCGGGGACGGCGAACAGTCCCGGGATTTCACATATGTGGGAAACGTCGTTCAGGCCAACGTCAGGGCCCTCTTCGGAGAAGTACCCCCCGGCGCCCACATCGTCAACGTCGCCTGCGGCGCCAGCACCAGCGTGAATCGCCTCTTCGAGCTCATCGCCCGGGAGCTGCATTCCACAATCCCCGCTGTCCACGGCCTCGATCGCAAAGGCGATATCCGGGATTCCAAGGCCGACATCCGTCTTGCCCAGTCGCTGCTCGGCTACAGCCAGTGGACAAGCCTGGAGGATGGCCTTGCAGCCACCGTGGCGTGGTATCGGCAACACCCAGAGAGGCTCGCATGAATATCCATCAACAGACCATCGGCATCATCGGCCTCGGCTATGTGGGACTTCCCATGGCCGTCGAATTCAGGAAGAAGTTCGACACCATCGGCTTCGATATCAACATCCAGCGCATCTCCGAACTCAAGGCCGGGGTTGACCGGACCCTGGAGGTTTCTCCGGAACATCTTGCGGCAGCCACTCGGCTGGATTGCACTTGCGATTCCGAGGAGCTTCGCCGCTGCACGATCTACATCGTTACCGTACCCACGCCCATTGACAGGTACAACCGTCCAGACTTGACTCACCTGCGGAAAGCCAGCGAAACGGTTGGCAAGGTCCTCAAGAGGGGTGACATCGTCATTTACGAATCGACCGTATACCCCGGCTGCACGGAAGAGGACTGCGTGCCCATCCTGGAAAGCACGAGCGGGCTTGTCTTCAATCGGGATTTTTTCTGTGGCTACAGCCCCGAACGCATCAATCCTGGTGACAAGGAACACACCGTCACCCAGATCAAGAAGGTCACCTCCGGTTCCACCCCAGAAGTCGCCTCAATCGTGGACGAGTTGTATCAGGCGATTATTTCTGCCGGAACCCACAAGGCCAGCAGCATCAAGGTGGCTGAGGCTTCCAAGATCATCGAGAACAGCCAGCGCGACATCAATATTGCCTTCGTGAATGAGTTGGCACTCATCTTTGACCGCATGGACATCGACACCCTGGAGGTGTTGGAAGCCGCCGGAACAAAGTGGAACTTCCTACCCTTCCGTCCCGGGTTCGTGGGTGGCCACTGCATCGGAATCGATCCCTTCTACCTTACCCACAAGGCCGAGAGCTTGGGCTATCACGCCGAAGTCATCCTTGCCGGACGACGCATCAACGACAACATGGCTATCTTTGCCGCCAACAAACTCATCAAACTCATGATACGCCATGGCCGCAGGATTGAAGGGTCCCGGGTGCTCGTCATGGGAATCACCTTCAAGGAAAATTGTCCCGACATACGGAACTCTAAAATTGTCAATTTGATCAAAGAACTGCAAGAATTCAGGTGCGAAGTGACCATCCTGGATCCATGGGCCGATCCTGCGGAAGTGCAACATGAGTACGGGATAAGCTCCTGCCGGGCCCTGGCAACCGATGTCGAAACCTTCGAGGCGGTGGTTCTGGCCGTTCCCCACCATGAATTCAGCACATTTCCCATGCAGCATTTCCTATCACCTAATGCTGTGATATTCGATGTCAAGGGAGCGTTGCCTTCTGAAACAGGCGCCGTACGACTATAACTGAATTTGCTAACGCTGGGAATCTTTCCACGCACCACCTCGGAGACCCTTATGTTCACGGGCAAGACCCTTCTCATTACCGGCGGAACCGGAACCTTTGGCAATGCAGTACTCAGGCGCTTCCTGGAAACGAACATCAGACAAATTCGTATCTTTTCCCGGGATGAGAAGAAACAGGATGATATGCGCAAGCATTTCACCCATGATAAATTGCGCTTTTACATTGGAGATGTCCGCAATGAGTCGAGTCTCACGGATGCTATGCGGGGAGTCGATTTTGTCTTTCACGCATCGGCGTTAAAACAGGTACCATCTTGCGAATTTTTCCCCCTGGAAGCGCTACGTACGAATGCCCTTGGGACCGAGAATGTCCTCAACGCCGCCATTGCGGCAGGGGTGTCTCGACTCATCGTGCTCAGCACGGACAAGGCCGTGTATCCCATCAATGCCATGGGTATCTCGAAGGCTATGATGGAGAAGTTGGCCATAGCCAAGTCCCGGGTCGCAGCACCCAATACCACGATCTGTGTGACTCGTTATGGCAATGTCATGGCCAGCCGGGGCTCTGTCATCCCTCTCTTCTTGCACCAAATCCAGGAAGGGAAAAGTCTGACAGTCACCGATCCCAAGATGAGTCGATTCATGATGACTATCGAAGATGCAGTGGATTTAGTGATCTATGCATTTATGCATGGGACGCCTGGAGACATCTTCGTGCAGAAGGCCCCGGCCGCCACGATGGGTGTATTGGCTGAGGCGATTCAGCAACTCTTTGACAGTGATCGACCTGTGCACATCATTGGTACGCGCCACGGCGAAAAACTGTATGAGACCTTGCTCACCCGTGAAGAGATGGCCGTGTCGCAGGATCTGGGGGACTATTACCGGATCCCAGCAGATAACCGGGATCTCAACTATAAAAAATACTTCACAGAAGGCCAGGCGGGTCTCAGCGACTTGAAGGACTTCAACTCTCACCAAGACCCCTTGTTGGACTTAGCGGGCATGAGCCAACTTTTACTGCGTCTGGACTGCGTGCAGCGCGCTCTTCGCGGCGAACGGGTCGAGGTTTAGCCCGGAGAGAGCCCGATGCAGACCATCCTCGTCACAGGTTCCAGTGGGTTCGTTGGCCAAAATCTATGCCTAGCTCTGAGTCGAAGCCCGGAGGTGCAACTCCTGACCTTCGACCTTGCCGATGAACCGAGAGCTCTAGCGGAGCGAGCCCGGGCCGCCGATGCCATCGTTCATTTGGCCGGCATCAACCGGCCCGAACCCGGGGAGGACTTCCGGACCGGCAATGTTGTCCTAACTGAACAACTGGTGGCCCTCTTGGAGACTGCAGGCTTGGCCACCCCGATCCTCCTGTCCTCCTCCACCCAAGCTGTCCTGGATAACCCTTACGGCCAGAGCAAGCGAGCTGCAGAAGAGTGGGTCTTCGCCTACGGTCACCGGACCGGTGCCGCAGTTTATGTCTATCGCCTGCCCAATCTCTTCGGCAAGGGCTGCCGCCCAAACTACAACAGCGTCGTAGCCACCTTCTGTCACAACATCGCACGGGACCTGCCCATCCAGGTCGATGACCCGAAGGCTCTGCTGCGGATGACCTATATTGACGACCTGCTCGATGAGTTCCTGCGCGCACTTGCAGGACGCCCCACCAGGGATGGGGATTTCTGCGCAGTCCCAACCGTGCATGAAACAACCGTTGGTGATCTGGCCAAACGTATCCAGGGATTCAAGGCCAGCCGAACAGACCTTTCCATCCCTGACCAAGGCGACCCCTTCACCCGTAAGCTTTATGCCACCTACCTGAGCAACCTACCGACTGATGCCTTCAACTATCCGCTGCAAATGCACAAAGATGAGCGAGGTTCCTTCACAGAATTCCTGCGCACTCCCGAACGCGGGCAAGTATCAGTCAACATCTCCCGCCCCGGTATCTCCAAGGGCAACCACTGGCATCACACTAAGAACGAGAAGTTCCTGGTGGTCAGCGGCATAGGGGTGATTCGCTTCCGAAAGCCTGGCACAACCGAGATTTTCACCTACCCCGTGAGTGGCACACAGCTGCAAGTGGTGGATATACCACCGGGCTACACGCACCAGATCACGAACCTCGGCGACCAGGACCTGGTTACGATCATGTGGGTGAATGAGCCATACAACCCTGCCCGACCGGACACATGGGTCGAGGAAGTCTGAGGGGACCCGATGCGGAAACTAAAAGTGGTCACGGTGGTAGGCACCCGGCCGGAGATCATCCGGCTCTCCCGGGTCCTGGCGAAGCTGGATGTGACCATGGAGCACATCCTGATCCACACCGGGCAAAACTATGATTACGAGTTGAATGAGATCTTCTTCCAGGATCTGGAAATTCGGAAGCCCGATCACTTCCTAGGCGCGGCGGGCAGCACTGCTGCGGAAACCATCGGCCAGCTGATCATGAAGATCGATCCCCTGTTGGGCAAATTAAAGCCCGATGCACTGCTGGTGCTGGGGGACACCAACAGTTGCCTTGCGGCCATTCCCGCCAAACGGCGGAAGATCCCGATCTTCCACATGGAGGCCGGCAACCGCTGCTTCGATCAGCGTGTGCCCGAGGAAACCAACCGCAAGATTGTGGATCACCTCAGCGATCTCAACCTGCCCTACTCCGCCATCGCCCGGGAATACTTGCTGCGCGAGGGCCTGCCCCCGGACCGGGTGATCAAGACCGGCTCTCCCATGTTCGAAGTGCTGAACCATTACCGCCCCAAGATCGAAGCTTCGCGCATCCTAGCTGATCTCGGCCTCACCCCTGGATGCTATTTCGTGGTGAGTGCCCACCGGGAGGAAAACATCGAACCCGAAGGCAGCGTCCGGAAACTTGCGGGCATCCTGAACAGCCTAGCCGAGGCCTATGGTCAGCGCGTAATCGTGTCCACCCATCCGCGCACCCGCAAGAGATTGGAGAGCCTTGGGATCACCTTCCCTTCCCGGGTGGAACTCCTGAAGCCTCTCGCTCTCACCGACTATGTGCACCTACAGATGCACGCTCAGGCTACTTTGTCCGACAGTGGCACCATCAGCGAGGAATCCTCCATTCTCAACTTCCCGGCCCTGAACCTCCGTGAGGCTCATGAGCGCCCCGAGGGCATGGAAGAAACCGTCGTCATCATGACTGGGCTGGAACTGGACCGGGTGCATCAAGGCCTGGCCATTCTCACCGACCAGGGCCGCGGAACAGCCCGCACCTTGAGGCAGGTGGCGGATTATTCCATGCCGAATGTGTCCGACAAGATCGTGCGGATCCTCCTCAGCTACACGGACTACATCAATCGGGTTGTGTGGAAGAAACAGCTTTAAATGAAGATATTGATCGTTTCCCAGTATTTCTGGCCGGAAAACTTCCGCATCAATGACATCGTTTCGGAACTGGCCTGCCTGGGACATGAAGTGACCGTTCTCACGGGGCTTCCAAACTATCCCGAGGGAAAGGTCTACCCCGAATTTGTTCGCAATCCCAATCTGTTCTCTGAATATAAGGGGATGCACGTTATTCGTGTGCCTTTGCTCCCAAGGGGACAGGGCAGCTTGCGTCTGGTACTGAACTACCTCAGCTTCGTCGTCTCGGGTCTCGTGGTCGGCAGCTGGCGCCTGCGTGGCCGGAACATCGATGCGATATTCGTATTTCAGACCTCTCCCATCACCGTTGCCCTGCCGGCAGTCTGGCTGCGCCGATGCAAGCGTGCCCCCATGTTCCTCTGGATCCTGGACCTGTGGCCCGGGACGCTCACGGCCATCGGCGTCGTAAAATCCAGGTCCGCACTGGCCTGGATAGACCGCCTGGTCGCGTTCATCTACCGGCGGTCGGACCGGATCCTGGTCCAGTCCAAGACGTTCATTCCATCCATCGAGGCTTACGCCATCGGCCCGGAAAGGATCAAGTATTTCCCGAACTGGGCCGAACCGATCTTCCATGCCCCCCTCGAGGAGACGCCGCTGGCCCGCGAGATGCTCCCCTACCGCGATACCTTCAATGTCCTTTTCGCGGGCAACATCGGGGAGGCCCAGGACTTCCCGGCCATCCTGGAGGCCGCCACCGCCCTGCGGGGCCGGCCCGATATCCGCTGGCTGATCCTGGGTGACGGTCGGGCGGCCGACTGGGTCCGCACGGAAGTACGGAAGCGCTCCCTGGGGGCATCCGTCATCCTGCTGGGTCGCCATCCCATCGAACGCATGCCCTCTTTTTTCCGCGGAGCGCAGGCGCTCCTGGTCAGCCTCAGGAAGGACCCCATCTTCGCCATGACCATCCCGGGAAAAATCCAAAGCTACCTGGGCTCTGGTCTGCCCATCCTCGGGATGCTGGACGGAGAGGGAGCCCGCGTGATCACCGAGGCGGGTGCCGGCCTAGTCTGTCCTGCCGGGGAAGGCGGGGAGCTCGCCAAGCGGGTGGAGGCCATGGCGGATCTGGCCCCGGCCGATCGCGCGGCCATGGGAGAGCGAGGGCGTGACTACTGCCACCAGCATTTTGACCGGACGGCCCTCATGGCTGCGCTGGCATCCTGGATCCTGGAACTGATCGCTGTTGACGACACGAGGCAGGGCGGGCAAACCCTCGCAAGGCACCCATCTCCCCTCCCCTGATCGGTGAACGGCAGGAGGACAGACTCCATCACCTTCAACCCAACTTGACACACCCTGGCGTTGCTCCACCATCCAGCAGCCATCGATAGACATGAGCGAGCTGGTTTCCAATCTCTTCCCAGGAGAAATCCCGGATCATCCACTCACGACCAGCACGGCCCATCTCGGCGAGCCGTTCCACAGGAGTTGCCAAGGCGCGCTCCAGACATGCCACCAGTGGATCCACGCCATCTTCGATCCACCAGCCCGCGCCATACTCTTCCAGACCGCTCCAGGGCGCGCCTCGGGTCACGATGGCCGGAGTCCCCGCCGCCAGCGATTCCGCCACGGTGTTACCGAAATTTTCCGAATGCGAAGGCAGAATGAAAAGACTGGCTGCCCGATAGGCATCCAGCTTCTCTTCTCCATAGATGGGTCCGCAGAACGTAACACGCACAACCCCCAGGCTCGCCGCCAGCACCTGCAGTTCCGCCAGGTAACCATCGTTGCATGGACCCGCGATGAGCAACTCCCAGTCGGAAAACCGCTGCTCCACAGCCCGCCAGGCCTTCAGCAGGGTGTCGATGCCCTTGATGGGGTGGATTCGGCCCAAGAAAAGCAGCCGGTAGCGACCACCTGTCGGTGTCTCCGCAAGGGGAGGCACACCGATGCCATTCGGCAGGATGCAGACAGGCTGCCTGAAGCCATGCCGCCTGATGTCCTGGAACTCACTAGCGGCCGTAGCATGGAAACAGTCCGCGGTCTGGAGGGTCTGCGCTTGAAAACAACGCCAGAAGACCTTCTTCTGGAAGGAATTCCATCCCATAGCCCATGCCGAGAGTGTGCCATGCGGTGAAACCACCAGCCTGCAACCGGAAGCCCGCCGGACCATGCCCGGGTACACGGTGGGCATCATCCACAGGCTGTGATTGTGCAGGATGCGCACACGGCCGGAACCCGCTTCCACCGTGAGCCAGCGCCGCATGTCCGGAGATGGGCCCAGCCGACGGGGACCGAATCCAAGGGGGAAGGTCTTCAGAAAGGGGAGCTGGACCGACATCGGCGCCCAATCCAGGGCGGCGAGCTGAAGGTCGACCCCGGCTTTGATTAGTGATTCGCACAAACGCGGCACGGAATACGAAAGCCCGCTGGCTTCCTCGGCGATGACTGGAACGACATGGATCACGCGCATGCAATGGCCCCTTCCCCGGTGAGTATCATCCTTGCCCTGTGCCGCGCACAGGGGCTTTCATGGCCCAGCGGCCGGATCTCTGGGCGCTGGCCGCTGGCTTCCCGCAACCACTGGGCCGTGGGGATGCCCAGGCCGGATGTGGAGCGATTGACAACATAGCCGGGCGATGGTATCTGAGCGAACACACTTCGGTGAAGTGTCAAGGGCTCAGCCTCCCCCACCCGTGCATACATGGTCATCACTACTTCCGTATCGGAGGTGGTTCGGAAGGAAGCGCCCGTGGTTTCCAGTTCTCGACGCAGGTCGCGGGAATGATAAATATCGCCGTTTAAGACCATGGCATAGCGACCGTCAGTGGACACCATTGTCTGGTTGGCCCGGGTGTACAGACCGAGGATGCCGAGAAGCCGATGTCCCAAAACGGTTCCCTCGCCAGTCCAAAGACCTTCCGCATCAGGACCGCAGTAGGACATGTGGTTCGTCATGCTCTGAACAATTTCCCGTTCGACATTCGTATTTATGTTCGGAATATTCAAACAACCTGCAATTCCACATACAATATCATTTCATTTCATATTGCCCAATGCATACATATTACGATACAATTGTGCATATTGCCCAGCGATAAAATTAACCTCGAAGCGTTTCACATTCTTAAAGCCAGCTTGCACGAGATGTGCTCTGTAAGCTGGATCTCCTATGACTTTGTCCAGTCCACCGCGGATACTTGCAACGTCAAATGGGTCTACTAGACAGGCTGCGTCTCGGGCTATCTCAGGCATGGACCAAATATTACTAGTCACAACAGGTCTCCCAACGGCATTTGCCTCTACGATCGGCAGTCCGAAACCCTCATATATTGATACAAATACGACAAAATCACATAAATTATATTGCTCAACAAGAGCTTGTCTTGATAGATTAACATGATTTTCATAATGAATTTGAAAATATTTTAAGATATGAATTTGTTTTAAAGATAGATGCCCTATTATTACCAAGCGACAGTCCATTCCGGAAAGCGCTTCGGCAACACGCTCGATATTCTTATTTGGCCCTGTACCGATTTGCAGAATACGCGGACTTATGGCATTGAAGGTTTTTGGGAATGGTCTAAATTCTTCCGAAACATTGTTATAAATGACATGAATTTTAGCTGGATCACACTTCAGATGTCGAAGTGCCTGCTGACGCGTCGCTTCAGAAATCACGGTCATACAGGCGCATCGTCTACTCGGAAGCCAATACCAGAACAGCCATAAAAGCCAGTGTTTGATCCCGTAAAAGCGTTCAAGCAATACACAATCATGAATTGTCAGAATCGTCCTTCGGTGGTTCAAGAGATATGTCAAGAAATGTACATCACCGGTAATGTGGTTCACATCCCCTTGATGACGGCCTGCTCGGATCATGTCGTATATTCGCTTTACCAGTCCTTTGGAGGGAAATTTATTTTCGCAAACAGTAACTCGGATATCACCTGGAAGGTGGCTGCGAATATCTTCGAACAAGCGCTCTATACTATGGGCACCAGGCTCGCTCCTGCGCATAAAATGTGTAACATTGATCAACAAGGTATTCTCCAGAACAATCAAGGACAAGATTATGTAAAAATTTAATTCATGTAAAATAACAAATTGTTTACAACGCAAAATAGACTTGAGAAATATAGAAATTTGAAGAGCAATTTTTATGTCGTAATCCAAATCTATCTTTTAATATTATTTTACGACGAGATTTTTTAGTCATCTCTAAACAACCCTTCCTGGCAGATGAGGTGGCATCCCTCGTGAATTGAAGGGCGAGAGGACCATCAATTCGCATCAGAAAGGCTCCCAGGACTTTCTTGGCCTGAGCAGAAAGCAGGCACAAGAGGACCCAGAACCGGGACAAGACCTTCCGCAGGTTGTGCCTAACCATGCAGAGGAACGCATTGATCGCATCACCTTCCACGTCCTTGAGGAAGTTCCGCCCGAGAATTTTATCGCTTTTCATGTGGCCAATCGCGAACTCGATGGCGGCTCATCGGCGAATGTGGTGACTGGGTGCGTAGCCGCGCTTTTCGAGGTAAATGGGAAGGATCATTCAACATACGTTTGATCTTGTTCAGGGTCGACGAGGTAATATTTTACAGGGCCACCTATTTATTCGACCATTATACCACGTTAATACCAATAATATACCAAGGAAAAAATTAGTTGGTTGTTTATATCTTGAATCATCAGCATATATCACAGCAGCCGCAAAAAGACCTAGAAACATTATACCCGCTGCAACAAATAGTCGATTTTTAAACAGCGCTGGATTACTAAATATTCCACGTAGGACATAATAGGCAGAGAAAACCCATGCCACCGAACCAATGCCTCTAATCAGCACGACGATGATCTGATTTTGAGTCAATATTTTCCAAGGCAAAGGGGGCATAGGCGACAGGGCATAAAATACTATTGGGCCGATCAACTTGATTTTATATATCCTCATCGCCAATCCCTCTTGTCCTTCGAGGGATCGCCCGATCATATATTCTGCGATTGTTTGTTCTCTTAACTGAGAATCAAAGAACAGTTTCCAAAACACAGCACAAATAGTGAAATAAATTGCGATTTTTATAAGATTATTGGTTTTATATTTATTCAATATAATCCAACCAATTAATATCGCAATAAGAAAGATATAGACAACACGGCACGTAATCAATCCGATTATACCTATAAGTCCTAAAATAAACCATGATGGACTTAGTTGTCTGGAAGATTTATAACAAAATACAAATGTCAACATCAATGATAATTGAAGCATAGATTCTTTAAGACTCATCGCCGCATAAATAATTGGGTCAAATATAATCAGAAGAGAAAAAAACAAAGTCCTCCACGGAAAGCATTTCGCTGGCTCATCAATGATGTTGTAAACAAGTGCTAGAACGCAAGTGAGAAACACAGAGTTGAGACTGAGGGCAATAGCGTGAAGCAGATTGGGTTCAGGTTCTGAAGTTATCAATGAGCTTATATACCCCAATAGGAAGGGCCAACCCGACAGGGACCATCTTCCCGATTCGTTAGATGTCAACTCATTCCAAGCTTTTATAGGGTTTCCATTTGATGCGTGTAAAAAACGCACCACATCTCCGGCTTGATTCAGGTACCACCAATCATCGCTCCCGGTCCATACCGTACCATAAGCAATGGTGTTTTCTCTGCACACAATGGCTGCCATACAAAAGGAAAGTAAAAAAAGCACAGAAGCCAATGCGATACTCTTGGCTCCAAGCCATGGACATAATATTTTCCAAAACAAGATTACCACAAGCCATTCGACTAGAAATAGGCCAAGGATTGATTCCGCTCGTTCATAATAGCATAAAATATAAGAAATATAAATCACTGGGACAACCGATATTGTTGCCCACACAAACCAATCAAATTTAATAAGCGAAGGATGATGTCTATTTGGATTATATTGTTTCATGATCATAGCCTATACAAGTCCATACATGTAGATATTTTAGACTATGGATGAATGTTAAGATAATTCTCTTTATTATGTGTGCGAATATATATTTTCGCGGCAAGAATTAGTGAATATACATATGATAGAACAGCCCAGGGAATCTTCCATGGAGAAAAGACAATCTCCTTCCTAAGAGCCCTTCTCCGAAATTGCACTCCGAATATCTGTTTCCAGAAATACCATTTTGGGAAAAAATGTTTCATGTGAAAATATATCGTCGAAAAAGACATCCAATACTCGGGATGAGCGTTTCCACTCGTCCGACAACCACCAGTCGATACACCAAGGTGTAGCAATTGTGCTTCCGGATCATATATAATTAGTTTTTGTTTTTTCCATAATCTTAACGCCAAATCGCTTTCATCATACAGGTAACCGAAAAAATTATCGTCAAAGCCTCCGATTTCACGTATTACGTTCACCCTAATCGAATGATTTCCACCCCACAAGCCCGCAATACCTTCAACACGTTCCTCTCCCCATCCATTATATTTATTGCAAGTATAATTATTAAGCCACGGTTGTTGTCGATCCTGTGGGAGGTTTCCTCTGGCCTGGATCACTCGCCCACATACAGCGATTACCCTCTGATCATAAAAGTTACGAGAATGTTTTTCTAAAAAAGATGGATTGAATATTACGTCATCGTCAATAAAAACCAATATATCACATTTTGTTTCAATGATCGCACGGTTGCGTGCGCTGTTTAAATTAGGAGGACCGTGTTTTATCCACCGAAAATATTCAATTTTTTCTGCTTTTGCAAGATATTCTATAGTTTCAGAGTTATGTTGTTTCGTCTGGTCTACTACCAAGATTTCATCTGGAAGTGGAGCTAATGTAAACACCTGCTCTAGTGTTTTCACTAATATTTCCTCACGATTGTATGTTGGGATGGCAATGCCAACCGTGAGTCGATTTTCCGTTGACATATTCATTTTTGATTTGCAAATGGATGGTTCCATATCGTTTCGAATATTCTCCTTCAACTCAGTCTTTTCTCGTAATGTGCAATGAACATTGTTCATAGAATTTTAACGTTTTACGCACACACTGCTGTATTGAAAAGCGTTTTTTGACAACCTCCTTTGCATTTTCGGCCAACCTGGCCCCGAGAGAAGGATCATTTAGGATTTGCTCCACCTTCTCCGCAATGTCACTTGAACTGTATGGATCGGCAAGGAGCCCGGTTACACCGTCGTCAATAGCTTCTGGACCCGAGTGTGAGGCACTGTATACAATTGGGACTCCACAGGACATTGCTTCCAGAGGGACCATACTGAAGGCTTCCAACTTACTCGGTAGAACGCATATTCTAGCCTTTCTCATGTAAGCAAGAACAGCATCGTGTTCCACCGACCCCAAAAAGTGCACTCGTTCCATAATTTCATTTCGTAATATCCGACGAATTGTTTCGTCAGATCTCTTCCCATTTTCCACAGTAAGTCCACCAATATAAATAAGATGAAGGTCCTGATGAGCAGCAAGGAACATATTGGCTGCTTCAGCAAGAGTATACGCACCTTTTCCATCTCTCACCGTGCCAACATAGATGACAAAGTTGCATAGGGATTCGTCCAATTGCATTATATTTACGTCAACATCTGGCACAGGATTATATATGACCACTCCATTTTCTGGCATAAGATTGTACTTTCTCTGTGTTTCAGTGACAATCCACTTAGAGACGCCAATCCAATTTCGGTGAATCTTTAATGTTTTTCTCTCCAAAATTCTTTGGAGTTTACTTACTGGGATAAATGATGTATGCAAACGAATAATCACAGGACATACAGAAAAGGGAAAGGGAAGCATGCCTTGATAATCCGGAGCTTCTACAATATCTATTCGACCTGCACAGGCTTCATGCTTAAGCCATAAGTATAGGTTCCAACGATTGACAAACCATGCCACTCCACGCATTGTCGATTGCGCGAGAACGACAACCCGAATGCCGTTATCTTTCCATTCACCATAATGTTCACCATACCCTAAAACTGTTATTTCATGACCAACATCCGCCAACCCATGGGCTATAGTATGAGTAAAGGTGCCTATCCCACCAACTCGTGGGCATGGTGGATATTCGTTGCATAAAAAACATATCTTCATGACTCAACAACCATTATATCAAGGATTGCATTTACTGATGAATTGATTGCCCCAGGCATCCTATTAGATATTCTTTTCAACTGATTAGCATCTTCAGATTTTAGGACTTTAAAAATCCTTACACTGAAAGCATAAACAATTACACTTCCAAATATTGCCAAAAGCAACCCAGTGATTGAATTCTGTTCCACCTTCTGGATCATCCACGCAGAAATTCCACAGAATGCGCTTGCCACAGTTGTACGTCCAAGGCTGCAAAATGGAAACGAGAAATGAAGCTTAACGATAATAAACCATGTTCCAAGGGCAATCATTGAAGTTTGTATAAACAGTTTTATCCAAACCGCCCCCCATGCGCCATAATGAGGAACAACAATATAGTTAGTGACCACCGCGATTATGGCCCCGACAAAACCACTTAGTGCAATGAAGTCAGAGCGCTCTTTGGCATAGATCAAAGCTGAGCCGATCATCGAGAAGGCAAGAGCTGATGTGGCCGTGAGAATAACTGCATTGGGAATAGCAGAAGAAAAATTAGTTCCAAAGAGTAGAGGGAGGAGGGTTGGTATGATCGCCGCGCCAGAAAATGCCATAGGCACTACTACAAAGGCCACCAATCGGGTTGCACTTTCATACTGGCTCTGTACCAATTTACAGTTGCCTTCACCCAGTAGGTGTGAGAAGTGCGACATGAACGCTCCGCCGAGCAAATTTGCAACTTGCTGAACCACATTGGCAAATGTCAAGGCCACCGTAAACATGGCGACCTCATGAGCGTTCCAATAATGTTCTAAAAAGAAAATCTCCATTCGTGACCAGACAAATGCAGAAACTAGCATTGCTAGCCATGTATGGAAAGAGAACTTCCACACGCGCTGGCGGAAGTTCTCCTCCACCAACGGATAAATAGAAAAGTCCCGATGGAGTTTGAAACCATAGATTACAGGAACTAACGCTCCGATAAGATATCCGTAGAACACACCAGTTACGCCATAACCATAAACGCCTATGGCGACACCGGTCAGCAATGCAAATGTTGATATAAAATTAACACGAGCCAATAGATCAAATCGTTGCCGACCAGCAAGATCAGCCAGAATGATCGTTTGCAAAGCATTGATTAAATAAAAAATCATCAAGGTAAATAGTAACATATTTGAACCTTGATACTGTGAAGAGCAATAGAACAGAATGCTCACAGTCAGCGCACCAACGATGGCGAACAAAAAATAGCGGATAAAAATCCATTGGGCGAAACGAACTGCGTCATGCTCCCTCCGCTGACCAAACAATTCAGCAATATATCTGGTGAGAGTGTTTGGAAGTCCAAAACATGTGAGTAAATTAGTTATCTCAACTAACCACATTATGTATGCAATCCGACCTACACCTCCCGGCCCCAACTTACGGGCAATCATTATCTGTACCACCAATCGACCCACAAGATTGCATATGCTGGCTACAGAACTCCAACCAGCCTTGGAGGTAAGCGATTGGCTTCCCATATTTTTAACAGCACATACAGCGTTGGAGTCTGTATCATTTACCATAAATCTCGATCCGCAATATATACATATGAAATGATGACTTTTAACTTTATCCCCATGACATCCATTCTCTCTTTATTTATACCGCCGCCGAATATGAAGCCATACACCATCTCCAAAACCACATCACTGTATGTTCGATCTTGATTCCTTTAAATTATCATTCAATTTAAACCGAAAAATACAGCTGCGGTCATCCAGGCGCTGCTTTTCCTGACAGACATAATGGTTCCGTGCCCAGGGCCAAGAGGCAAGTCGTGCATTATTTATTGTACTCGTAGTGGTAGGCGTAGCGGTAGTACCGGTACCCCGTCTTGGCCTCCGGGACGTCATTGAATATACATCCTTTGACCTTGATCCCGCCATGTTCGAATCGCTGGATGGAGGTATGGATTTCTTCCAGGGGGTGCTGCTTGGCCTTGGCGACGAGGAGGGTGGTCCCG